>JBFWQR010000055.1:0-42043 GCA_050249335.1 Lautropia sp. | reverse complement strand
GGGTTACCCGCCCTACCGTCAGGCCGTGCGCCGGCCGTTCAAGACCAGGGACGGCTATCTGTGCGTCCTGCCGTACACGGACGTGCACTGGCGCAACTTCCTGATGATCTTCGGGCGCGCCGACCT
Organism: Lautropia sp.; assembly: GCA_050249335.1. Lineage (GTDB taxonomy): Bacteria > Pseudomonadota > Gammaproteobacteria > Burkholderiales > Burkholderiaceae_E > Lautropia. Next base: position 41,917 of record JBFWQR010000055.1, on the reverse strand, counting down.
CGCCGATGATCCGGACTATGTCACCGTTGCCGGCAGGCAGCGAAATCTGGAGCGGGTGTTTGCAGCGGTCCAGGCCGTGCTCGCCGACCGTACCAGTATGCAATGCCAGGCATTGCTGGAAGGCTCCGACATTCCGCACGCGCCGATCAATGATCTCGAAGACTTGCTGGATGACCCGCATCTGGTCGGCATCGGCTTCTGGAAGGAACTCGGGGATATCGAGGGGCCGGTCCGCCTGCCGGGAGTTCCAATCCGCATGTCGGCAAGTCCCCCCGGCATACGCCGACTGCCGCCGAGGCTCGGCGAGCACACCGTCGAGGTCTTGCGCGAGTACGGGTTCGACGAGACAGAGATCCATCGGATCATCGGCTCGACGCCGGCGGGCGCCGACCGACCGGACGACCTTTCAATTGCGGCCGGTCACCATGTTGAGTGAAGAGCATCTGGCATTCCAGGCAAGCGCCGAGCGCTGGGTTCGAGGTGTCGTGCGCCCGGCACTCCGCACCGTGAACCAGGATTCGGTCATGAGCCGTGCGGACGAAGAGAGCTTCTACAGGCGCATCGACGAGTACGGCTTCGCCAGCGAGTTGCCTCGCGGCGATGACGGTCAGCCGGACTGGACGGCCTATTGGCTCATGCTCGAGCAACTCGCCCAGGCGTCCGCGTCGATCGCGCTGGGCCTCAACCATCGACTCGTGCATGCGGAGTTCCTGAGGCGGCGGATGTCCGCCGCGCAACTCGAGATCTTTGGCAAGTACTTGCGGGACGGCCAATCCGTGGCCGGAGCGATTTCGGAGCCGGGCGGCGGATCGAATCCCAGGGAGATGCGAACCACGGCGCGGCGCGAAGGGGATCACTGGGTCATCAACGGCCGCAAGATGTGGATCTCGAGCGGGACCCACGCCGATGCGGCGATGGTGACGTGTCGTACGAAGCAGGCCGGCCAGCCAGACCGGCTCGCGTCGTTCTTCGTCGAGCGCGGGCAAGGGTGGGAGGCCCGGCACATCCCGATGATGGGATTGACCCTGAATCCGTTGAGCGAGATCGTCTTCGCCGACGTCACGGTCCCGGCCATTGCCGGGATCAAGGGTGGCAGCGATGCGATGGAGTTCGCGAAAGAGATTTTCTTGTACGGTCGGATGCTCGTCGCGACGCTGGGAGTCGGTCTGGCGCAAGCTGCGCTCGACGCGGCCCTGGTCTGTGCGGGCACGCGCGAACAGTACGGCCGGAAGCTCGGAGGGTTCCAGCTGATCCAGCGGTTGCTCGCCAACATGGCAACGGAACTCGACTGCGGCAGGCTCTTGCTGTACCGGGCGATGCAATCGATGGTCGCCTCCAACCCGAGCAGGCGCCTGCATGCGTCGATGGCGAAGATGTACAACAGCGAGATGGCCGTGCGTGCCACGTCCGCCGCCGTGCAGATCCATGGCGCGATGGGACTGGCCACGGAAGCGGGGATCGAGCGCTTGTTTCGGGACGCGCGGATGTTGACGATTCCGGACGGGACCACGCAGATTCAAGAGCTGATCATCGGCCGGGAGTTGACGGGCCTCAACGCGCTCAGGGGGTAACCGACCACGGCCGCCAACGCGGCCTGGTGCCGCCTGGGCCTGCCTGCTCGGACCAGGGCCTGCAGCAGCCTGTCGCTCTGGCGCCAGAGCCTGGCACCCGGTGCGTGCCGCTGCCGCAGCGTCACGATCTCGAAGAGGTCGTGCTGTGCGTGGTCATAATGTAGGAGCATTGACGGGTTAGCAAAGCCTGACAGATGAGCACGACCTCACGACGGATGCTCGACGAAGCCTGGGCCGCACTCGGCGGCCCGCCGGGCATGGCCGCCGGCGTGGCCTTTCGGGAGGCCGGCGAGTTGCCGTCGGCCTTCCCGGTCGCCGATCTCGCGGCCGCCAGCATCGCGGCGGCGGCATTGGCCGTCGCCGAACTCCGGTCCGTCGGCGCACCGGGCGCGCTGGCGGACGTCGTCGTCGACCGCCGGCTCGCCGCCATGTGGTTCGCGACCTCTCTGCGGCCGATCGGCTGGCACCTGCCGTCGCCGTGGGATGCGGTCGCCGGCGACTATCGCTGCCGCGACGGCTGGATCCGCCTGCACACCAACGCGCCTCGCCACCGGGCGGCCGCGCTGCGGGTGCTCGGTGCCGCGGCCGACCGGACCGAGGTTGCCCGGGCCGTTGCCGGCCGCGACGCCGACGAGCTGGAGGCGGCGATCGTCGCGGCCGGCGGCTGCGCGGCGCGGATGCGCAGCCTGCAGGATTGGGCCGGCCATCCGCAGGGGGCCGCGGTCCGTGCCGAGCCGCTCGTCGACCGGGCGGTGCGTGCCGCGGACCCGGCGCGCGCATCATCCCGCCGCCAGACCGCTATCCGCCCGACTGCCGTCCGCCCGGCCGCGGTCCGACCGGCCGCCGTCCGATCGACCGGCGGCTCGCGCCCGCTCGCCGGCGTCCGCGTACTCGACCTGACGCGAGTCCTCGCCGGGCCGATCGCGACCCGTTTCCTCGCCGGCTTCGGCGCCACGGTGCTGCGGATCGACCCGCCGGACTGGGACGAGCCGGCCGTGCTGCCGGAGACCACGCTCGGCAAGACCTGTGCGCGTCTCGACCTGCGCTCGCCGTCCGGCCTGGCCAGGCTGGAAGGCCTGCTTGCCGGCGCCGACCTGCTGCTGCACGGCTACCGGCCGGGCGCGCTCGACGGCCTCGGCCTGCCGGCAGCGCGCCGGCAGGAACTGGCACCGGATCTGATCGAGGTCTGCCTCGACGCCTACGGATGGTCCGGTCCCTGGGCCGGTCGGCGTGGATTCGACAGTCTGATCCAGATGAGCAGCGGCATCGCCGATACCGGCCGCCGCTGGCAGCGCGCGGAAGCGCCGGTGCCGCTGCCGGTGCAGGCCCTCGATCATGCCACCGGCTATCTGATGGCCGCCGCGGCCGTGCGTGGCTTGCGGCAGCGGCTCACCGACGGCGTCGCGTCGACGGCCCGCTGCTCGCTCGCCCGGACCGCCTGGTGGCTGACGCTGCACCGCGCGGCGGATGCGGCAACTCCGGCCCTGCCCGCCGGGGCGGTCGCGTCCGAGGAAGACGGTTCGCCCAGCGGTTCCGGCGTGTTCACGGCCGAGACGTCGGACGATCTCGCCCCCGCGATCGAGCCCACCGCCTGGGGGCCGGGGCGGCGTCTGCGGGTGCCGCTGCTGATCGACGGCAGCCCGATGACCTGGGCACGCCCGGCCGGCGCGCTCGGCTGCGCCGACGCGGCCTGGCCGACGGATCTCGACGACTGCTGATCGGCTCGGGACGGGCTCGGGAACGGCGCAGGAACGGCTCGGGAACGACTCAGGACTTCCTGTCATCCGACGCCGGCGGCTCGCCGGAATCGCCGCCTGCGTCGGTCGCGGCCTTGGCGAACGCAGCGCGGAACTTGTCGGCCATCGTCGTGTTCAGCGGTGCCCTCGGCGCCGGAGGCCGCTGATCGCGCGGGCCTTTGCGGTCGCCCGCGTCCCTGGCCGGGTCGCGTCGCATCGGCCTGCCGTCTTTCCACTCCCGGCCGTCTCTCCGGTCACCATCGGCAGCCGCGTGCTCGCGGCGTGGCCCATCCAGCCGCCGGGGATCGGAAGCGCCCGGCGTGTCCGGCCGTCCCTGATGCGGCCCCTGAGGCGCTCCGTGAGGCGGTCCGTAGGGCGCTCCGTGCCGCCGCTGACCTCGCCCTTGCTGTTCCCGGCGTCCGTGTCCCGGCTTCTGCCCGTGCTCCGGTCGTTGTTCGCCTGCCGGCCCTGGTCCCTGCGCGCGCGGCTGCGCCGGCTGCCCGCTGCCGCGCTGCGGGTCGTCGCGGCCGGCGCCACGCTGCGAGCCGGCACGGCCGTCGGCCGGACGGCGCCCGTCCGGGCGATGACCCGCCGTGACCGGTTTCGCATCCGGCGGCTTCGGGCCCCGAGGTTTGATGCCCTGAGGTTTCGTACCTTGAGGTTTCGCACCTTGATTCTGCCGCCATGCATCGGCCAGCTGAAGCTGCCCGCCCTGATCGAACCCGGCCTCGACGACCGCAGGTTCCTGCCCGTCTCCGAATGCCAGCTGCACCCGGTCCACGTCGATCCAGCGCACCTGCCGCAGCGATCCGAGCGCCCCCCGATGGATCGCATGCATCCGCGCGCCCATCAGCAACGTGTCCGGTTGCGGATCGCTGAACGCCGAATCGAATTCGATCCGCAGATGCAGCGGCGCCGCGGCCAGCGCCATCATCGACCGGTTGATCCCCTGCCGAATCGCGGTCGCCTGCTGCGGCGTGATCGGTGTCGTCGGCTGCGGCGCGTCGGGAGCCTGGCGCGGCCGTGCCCGGACCAGCAGGCTGCCGATCCGGTCGGCCTGCGTCTTCAGTTCCGCAAGACGCGAAAGCAGCCCGGCCTCGTCGGCCTGCGGCTCGATCGCCTGATTGCCGATCACCCGCAACTGTGCGCGGACCTGCTGCTCCTGTTTCATCACGTTGCCGAACCGGATACCCGACGCGGCGGCTGACAGCCGTACGCTGGCGCGCTCGATGAACGAAAGAACGCCCTGGATCGACCGTACCTGGGCCGCGATGGCCGGCGGCAGCGCCGGCGGATTCGGCCGCTGCCCGGTGGCAGCGGCAACGGCCGGCGCCACGTCGGACGTCGGTTCGACCGCGTGCTCGGGGCCGGTCTCGGACGCAGGCTGAGGCGCGGCCTCAGACAGGGTCTCGGGTACCACCTGAGGTGAGGTTTCGGGGGCGGCCGGCGGTGCGGTTTCGGGCGCGACCTGAGATGCGGTCTCGGGTACCGCTTGAGGTGCGGCTTCGGACGTGGTCTCGGGCGCGGCGCCGGCCTCGGGGACGGCCTCGGCTGGGGCCTCGGGCACGGCCTCGGCGGCGCTTCCGGACATGGTTCCGGTCTCCGGCGCCGTCTCGGCCGGCGCGGGCACCGCTTCGACTGGCGGCGTCGGATCGCTGGAATCGGTTTCGCCTGCTTGCATGTTCCCGGGCTCGGATGCGGAGCTCATGGGCCGATGGTACTTCCCGAGGTCCGCAAGTCTCTGCAGCCGGATGCCCGAGCCTCGGAGGACCGGTCGTTGCGAAATAGAACAATTCCAGTATCATGGGATTCGTTAATAAAAAACTGCCCGAATGCAGATCCTGGAGACCGCCGATTCCGCATCGCCAGCACTCGCTCCGGACGCCGAGCCGTTCGAAGCCGCCGGCGTGATGTCGCCGCTCGCTGCGCATGACCTGCATGACCCGTCGCGCCCGTTGTCCGACTCCGAGCGCGCCGGCGCAACCTCCACCTCCAGCCTCGGCCGTCTGACCGAAATCCTCGGTCTGTTCTCGCTGGCGACCCCGACGCTGCGGATCACCGATCTGGTCGACCGCCTGAACCTGACCCGCTCGACCGCCTACCGCTACACTGCCGAGCTCTGCGCCGCCGGCCTGCTGAGTTCGTCGCCGAACGGCGTCTTCTCGCTCGGCCCCCGGATCATGGAGCTCGAGCGCCTGCTGGAGCTGACCGACCCGCTGTATCGCGCCGGCACCGAAGTGCTGCCGGCGCTGCGCGCCGAGGACAGCGTGCTGCTGCTGCAGAACCTGTATGGCGACAAGGTGCTGTGTATCCACAAGGAAGGTCCGGACCGGCTCGAGTTCGGCGGCCGCCGCTTCACGATCAAGCGCGCGCGCGGATTGCCGTTCCCGCTGTTCCGCGGCGCGGCGTCGCTGGTGCTGCTCGCAGCGATGTCGGCGTACCGGATCCGCGAGATCTATCTGCGCAACCAGGAGGCGATCCGCGGCTATGGCCTCGGCGACGACTGGCTGTCGTTCCGCAAGACGTTGGCGGCAATCCGGCGCAAGGGCTACGCGGTCAGCCGTGGGCAGTTCTCGCCGCTGATCGTCGGCATCGCGGTGCCGATCCGGCCGGCCGGCGAGCGGCGGGTCGTCGGCAGCCTGGTCAAGGTGTTTCCGAGCGAACAGCTCGATCCGTCGGTGGAGATCCGATGCGCGGAGACGTTGCAGGCGGCGGCCGCGCGGATCGGCGAGGCGTACCTGCGCTGCAGTCGCGCGTGACCGGAACGACCCGACCGGAACGAGACCCGAGCGGAACGATGCCTGAGCAGAACGCAGCGTCAACAGTCGGCGGCAGGATCGCCGGCGAGGAGGAGTGAGATGAAGGAAGGCAGGCACGGCGCCGGCGTCGTGCGGATCGGCACCGGTTGCGGGATGGCCGACGACCGGATCTATCCGGCGGTGAAGCTGCTCGAGCGCGGCGAGGTCGACTATCTGGTCTGCGAAAGTCTGGCCGAGCGGACGATCGCGCGCGAGCAGCTGAACCGCAAGAAGAATCCCGAGAAAGGCTATACGCCGATGCTCGAGGAGCGGATCCGCGCGTTCATGCCATTGTGCCGCGCGCAGGGCGTGCGGCTGGTCGGCAATTTCGGCGCCGCGAATCCGGTCGGCGCGGCCGCGGCGATCCGGCGCGAGGCCGAGGCGGTCGGCGTCGCGGACGTGAGCGTCGCCGCGGTGACCGGAGACGACGTGACCGAGCGGTTGCGCCGCGAGCCGGGTCTGAAGCTGCTCGACGGCGCCGGCACGCTCGAATCGCTGCTGCCGAAGATGGCGTCGGCCAACGTCTATCTCGGTGCCGACGTGGTCCGCGATGCGCTCGCCACCGGTGCCGAGGTCGTGGTGACCGGCCGGGTTGCCGATCCGTCGCTGTTCCTCGGCGTGGCGATGCATCACCACGGCTGGTCGTACGACGACTGGCCGCGGATCGCGGCCGGTACGATCGCCGGCCATCTGCTCGAATGCTCGGTGCAGGTCACCGGCGGCTATTTCGCCGATCCGGGCAAGAAGGACGTACCGAATCTCGCGGATCTCGCTTATCCGTTCGCCGACGTGACGGCAGACGGCGGCGTGACGATCGGCAAGACGCCGGGCTCGGGCGGCCGGCTCGACCGGATGACCTGCGTCGAGCAGGTGCTCTACGAGATCCATGATCCGGCCCGCTACATCACGCCGGACTGCGTCATCGACCTGACGCGTCTCGGCCTGCGCGAGGAGCGCAGCGCCGACGGCGAGCCGCGGGTCGCGGTGTTCGATGCGATCGCGCGGCCGCGTACCGACACGTACAAGGCGGTGGTCGGCTATTTCGACGGCTACATCGGCATCGGCGAAGTCGCGTATGCCGGCATCAATGCGGTCGCGCGGGCGCGGCTCGCGGCCGATATCGTCCGCGAGCGCTTCAGGATGGAAGGCGGCACCGCCAGCGAGTTCCAGGTCGACCTGGTCGGCATGACGGCGCTGCATGGCGACACCGGCGTGCCCGGCGACCGGCCCGAGCCGTACGAGGTGCGGCTGCGCGTCGCCGGCCGCTGCCCGGACCGGAAAAGCGCCGATCTGCTCGGCGACATGGTCCGGCAGCTGAACATGCAGGGTCCGTGCGCTGCCGGCGGTCCGGTCAATCTCGGCGCGCGCGAGGTGATCGCGGTCAATTCGGTGCTGGTGCCGCGCAGCTGGGTCAGCACCGAGATCCAGGTCTTCGGAGGGGCACGATGAGCAACGCCACTGAAGGCAGCGGCCCGCAAGGCAGCGGCATGCAGGGCAGCGGCATGCAGGGCAGCGGCACGCAACGCAACGGCATGCACGGCAGCGGCACGCGCGTCTGGGATCTCGCGCATGCACGCTCGGGCGACAAGGGCAACACGTCGAACGTCGCGGTGATCGCGTACGACGACGCCGGCTGGCAGCAGATCCGCGAGCACCTGACCACCGAGCGCGTGATGACCGCTTACGCGCACGTGGCCAAGGGCCCGGTCACGCGCTACGAACTGCCGAACCTGAAGGCGCTGAACTTCGTGATCGAGAACGCGCTGGCTGGCGGCGTCACGCGCTCGCTGCGGCTCGATCCGCACGGCAAGACGCTGTCCGGCGTGATGCTGGCGATCACGCTGCCGGACACGTCGGAGTAGCCGCGATGTATCCACCAGCCGAGCCGCTCGGCACCGAGGTCTTTGCCCGGTTGCCCGAAAAGCTGTACCGGACCGACGAGCCGTCGACCTGGCTCGCCGCGCGCCGCGTCAAGATGCATTCGTTCCTCGAGGGCCCGTCGTTCGACCGCGCCGGCAATCTCTGGTGCGTCGATCTGGCGCACGGCCGGATCCTGCGGATCTCGCCGGACGGCACGTTCGACGAGGTGGTGCGCTACGACGGCGAGCCGAACGGCCTGAAGATCCACCGCGACGGCCGGATCTTCGTCGCCGACCATCGCCGTGGTCTGATGGTGCTGGATCCGCAGACCGGCAGGATCGAGCCGCACCTGGTCTTCGTCCGGCGCGAGGGCCTGAAAGGCCCGAACGACCTGGTGTTCGGCGCCAACGGCGACCTGTACTTCACCGACCAGGGCGAAAGCGCGCTGGAGGATCCGACCGGCCGCGTCTTTCGCCTGCGCGGCGACGGCAGCGGCACGGTCGACCTGCTGATGGACGGCCTGGCCGGTCCGAACGGGCTGGTGCTGAACCGCGACGAGACGACGCTCTACGTGGCGATCACCCGCGACAACGCGATCTACAGCCTGCCGCTCGAACCGCACTACGAGGGCGTCAAGAAGGCCGGCCGCTTCATCCAGCTGTCCGGCAGCCCGACCGGCCCGGACGGGCTCGCGCTCGACGAAGCCGGCAATCTCGCGATCGTCCATGCCGGCGCCGGCACGGTCTGGCTGTTCAGCCGGATGGGCGAGCCGTTGTACCGGATCCGCTCGTGCGCCGGCCTGCGGACGACCAACGTCGCCTACGGCGGGCCGGACCGCAAGACGCTGTACATCACCGAGTCCGAGCAGGGCGTGATCCTGACCTGCCGGCTGCCGACCGCGGGCAAGCTGATGTTCTCGCATGCCGACGCGGGCACGCCACCGGCCCCGGCCGCTCGCTGATACCGGGTCCGGTGCCGGCCGGACCGCAATGAAACGAAGCGATCGATGAAACGGGGCCCGATGCCCGGTACCCGATGAGAAGGAGACAGCAATGGATCGACCGTTTACCAGCACCGGCTTGCGCACGCGGCCCGCATCGGCGGTCGTGTCGCAGGCGACGGCCGGCCGCGGACGCAGGCGCCGGCCGGCGCTCGGACTGACGCTGGGACTCGCGCTCGGGTTCGCGCTCGGGCTCGGGTTCGCCGCGCCGGCCGCGGCCGCCTGGCCCGAGAAGCCCGTCCGCATGATCGTCCCCTACGCCGCCGGCGGCCCGACCGACATCGCTGCGCGGTTGGTCGCCAGCCGCCTCGGCGAGCGGCTCTCGCAGAACTTCGTCGTCGACAACCGCGCCGGCGCCGGCGGCAACATCGGCGCGCAGCTCGCTGCCGAGTCGCCGGCCGACGGCTATACGCTGTTCGTGATCGGCGCCGCGCACGCGATCAACAAGACGCTGTATCCGAAGCCCGGCTACGACGTGCTGCGCGACTTCACGATGGTCGCGACATTCTCGACCGCGCCGATGATCCTGCTGGCCAATCCCGCTGCGCCGTTCGACAGCGTCGATTCGCTGGTCAAGCAGGCGCGCGAACGCCCGGGCGCGATCAACTACTGCAGCGCCGGCAGTGGTACCGCGCCGCACCTGGCGATGGAATCGCTGAAGGCGCGGTTTTCGATCGACCTGACGCATATCCCGTATAAGAGCAGCGCGCCGGGCCTCAACGACCTGATCGCCGGCCAGGTGCCGCTGTGCTTCGATTCGCTGGTGGTCTGGCGCCAGTACGCGACCACCGGCAAGCTGAAGGCGCTCGCGGTGACCGGTACCGCGCGCTCGCCGATCGCGCCAGACGTGCCGTCGATGGGCGAGCTCGGCTATCCGGAGCTCGACGGCGCCGTCTGGTACGGGCTGGCGGCGCCGGCCAACACGCCGCCGGCGATCGTCGAGCAGCTCAACCGCGAGATCGGTGCGATCCTGGCGGAGCCGGCCGTGCGGGAGCGGCTCGACACGATGGGCGCGGTGCCGCTGGTCAAGAGCGTGGCCGAGGCGCGGAACTTCATGGCCAAGGAAGTTGCCGACTGGGCCAAGGTCGTCAAGGCTTCGGGCGCGCGGATCGACTGATGTCGCGACCGCTGGCGGTCGATCCGCACTGGCTCGCCAGCCATGACGAGCCGGCGCTCGAGCCGCAGCGGCCGGTCATCGACGCGCACCACCACTTGTGGGACCACGCCGGCTGGCCGTACGGGCTCGACGAATGGCTCGCCGAGCTCGACAGCGGTCATCGCGTGGTCGCGACGGTGTTCGTGCAGTGCCGCTCGTACTATCGGCGTGACGGCCCCGAGGCGTTGCGGCCGGTCGGCGAGACCGGGTATGCGGCGGCCTGCGCAGAGCGCTGTGCGGCCGGCCCGCCCGGAACGCCGCTCGCCTGCGCCGGCATCGTCGCGCATGCGGACCTGCGGCTCGGCGCCGCGGTGCGGCCGGTGCTGCTCGCGCATCTCGAGGCCGGTGCGGGCCGGATGCGCGGCATCCGTCACAGCACCGCATGGGATCCGGATCCGGTCGTCGCGAATCCGGAGCTCGGCACGGTCGCGGGGCTGGCGGCCGACTCGAACTTTCGTGCCGGCTTCGCCGAGCTCGCGCCGCTCGGCCTCTCGTACGACGCCTGGGTCTATCACCCGCAGATCGACGAGATCGCCGCGCTGGCGCGCGCGTTCCCGGAGACGTCGATCATCCTCGATCACGCCGGTGGACCCGCCGGCATCGGCCGCCATTCGGATCGCGCCGCGGTCTGGAGCAGCTGGTGCCGCTCCATGGATGCGCTTGCCGCATGTCCGAACGTGACGGTCAAGCTCGGCGGCCTCGCAATGCGCATCAACGGCAGCGATTTCCATTGCCGGCCGAAGCCGCCGGATTCGGCTGCGCTCGCCGAATCATTCCGGCCGTGGGTGCGCGGCTGCATCGAGCGCTTCGGCGCCGACCGTTGCCTGTTCGAAAGCAACTTTCCGGTCGACAAGGCGTCGACCGGCTATCGGACGCTCTGGAATGCATTCAAGCGCCTCGCGGCCGAGTACCCGGAGCGCGACCGCGGGCTGCTGCTCGCAGGCACCGCGGCGCGCGTCTACCATCTCGCAGACCCGGCGGCCCCGTCACCATCCGCCTCCGCATGCCTCTCCCCGCTGTCGGATACCCTCCATCCTGGAATCACCACATGACCCGCAAGCCACTGACAGGGCGCGTGCCCGCCGGCGCGATCCGCCGCTTCGACCTTCCGCGGCTGTCCGCCGACGTGCTCGCCCGCTTTGCCGCGCTCACAGACCTGACCGGAGCCGTCTCCGACGCGATGGACAACGCCGGCCTGGTCGGCGCGATACCGGCGTCGGACCTGGCGCCGACGCTCGGCGACCGGCGCATCGTCGGCCAGGCGGTCACGGTCCGCAACATCGAGCGCAACGACGGCGTCGGCGCGGCAGCTGCATCCGGCAAAGGACGGATGGGCGAGCAAGAGGCGTACAACCAGGCCGAGCCGGGCGACGTGATCGTCATCGAAGGATTGACCGGCGTCTCGAACATGGGCGGCCAATCGGCGTCGCTCGCGCATCGGGCCGGTTGCGCCGGCGCCGTCATCGACGGCTCGTTTCGCGATCCGGACAGCAGCCGCGGGCTCGGCTTTCCGATCTGGGCGCGTGGCGTCACGCCGATCACCGGCAAGTGGCGGCTCGAGACGGTCGAGATCAACGGCCGGGTCCGCATTGCAGGCATTGCGGTCGATGCCGGTGATCTGGTCGTCGCCGACGAGGCCGGCATCGTCTTCGTGCCGTTCGCACACGTCGAGACGGTGCTGCAGCAGGCCGAGAAGATCGATGCCGGCGATTCGCGTCAGAAGGCCGACATCGGCGCCGGCGTCGACCTGGCGACGCTGGCGGCCACCAAGTACAAGTGATCGACGCTACCGATCGCAGCGGCAGCGCGACGCATCACGCCGCCCTGCGTCGCCGGTCGTGCCGGCCTTCCTTGATTTCCTCGATCAGCTTGCGGCTGAACGCCGGGATGTCGTCGGGCTTGCGGCTCGACACCAGGCCCTGGTCGACCACGACTTCCTGGTCGACCCAGTTGGCGCCGGCGTTGGTGAGGTCGGTTTTCAGCGTCGGCCAGGATGTCATCGTGCGTCCCTTGACGGCGCCGGCCTCGATCAGCGTCCACGGCCCGTGGCAGATGACGCCTACCGGCTTGCCGCTGTCGATGAAGCGCTTGACGAAGCGGACCGCGGCCGGGTTGCCGCGCAGCTGGTCCGGGTTCGCGACGCCGCCGGGCAGCAGCAGCGCGTCGTAGTCGTCGGCATCGGCCTGGTCGACCTCGACGTCGACGTTGAAGCGGTCGGCCTTGTCGAAGTGGTGCCAGCCCTGCACCTCGTCCCTGGCCGGCGAGACGATCTCGGTTTCGGCGCCGGCCTCGACCAATGCCTTGCGCGGTTCCACCATCTCGGATTGCTCGAAGCCTTCGGCGACGAGGATCGCGACCTTCTTTCCGTTCAGCATGACGATTGCTCCTGTACGCACCATCATCCGCTCGCGCCGCGGCGCGGTCCGGCGGACGATCGGTAGGAGCGAAACGGCGCAAACGGCATGCCCCGCCGGCGCTCGGAACCGTCAATCGAAGCGGCTGATCCGGCGTTCGGCCGCCGCGCGCGTGCAGCGATTGACGCGCGCTGCGTCTCGAATCAGAATCGATTAACCGGACAGTTAAATCGTGACCGCTGCCGGGCTGTCGAGGAGACCAACCATGAGGTACTGGATCCGGCGGATCATCGCGATCGCGCTGATGTCGTGCGCGGCCGCGGCGGCTGCGCAGAGCTGGCCGAGCCGGCCGGTCCGCGTGATCATCCCGTTTCCGCCCGGCGGCACGCTCGACACGGTCGGCCGCATGCTCGCGCAGAAGCTCGCGGAGCAGCTCGGCCAGAGCTTCGTGGTCGAGAACCGGGCCGGCGGCAACGGCACGATCGGTGCCGATGCGGTCGCGAAGGCGCAGCCCGACGGCTATACGCTGCTGTTCAACGCGTCGACCTTCGTCACCGCACCGATGACGATGCGATCGGTGCCGTACTCGGTGGTCACCGACTTCTCGCCGATCGCGCTGGTCGCGAAGGCACCGCTGTCGATCGCGATCAACAAGGACCTGCCGGTCACCGATGTCAAGTCGCTGGCCGCCTATGCGAAGGCCAACCCGGGCAAGATGAACTTCGCGGTCGGTTCGGTCGGTTCGGCGGGCCACCTCGCGACCGAGCTGTTGCGCCGCTCGGCCGGGCTCGACTACCAGATCGTGCCGTACAAGGGCACGGCGCCGGCGCTGAACGACCTCGTCGGCGGCCAGATCGACGGCTTCATCGATCCGATTCTCGGTTCGCTGCAGTATCACCGGACCGGCCGGGTCCGCGTGATCGCGGTGACGACGGCGGCCCGCGCGCCGAACCTGCCCGAGGTGCCGACGGTCGCGGAGACGATCCCCGGCTACGAGTTCTACAGCTGGTACGGGCTCTGGGGGCCGGCGAAGCTGCCGGCCGACATCGCGCGGCGGTTGAACGCCGAGACCAACAACGCGCTGGCGTCGGCCGACGTGCGCGAGAAGCTGCTGCCGCAGGGCCTGGTGCTGACGCCCGGCTCGATCGAGGAGTTCACGACCTTCCAGCGCGACGACATGGCGCGCGCGCAGAAGATCATCACCGACGGCAACATCCGGCTCGAGTGAGCCGCCATGCACTGGTGACCGGCAGCAGCGGCGGCATCGGCCGCGCGATCTGCTCGAAGCTCGCCGAGGATGGTTGGCAGGTGACCGGACTCGATCGGTCGGCGCCTGCGTCCGGCTGCACCGATCTGCGCTGGCGGCAGGTCGATCTCTGCGACCCGGATGCGCTCGCCGCGACGCTCGCCGATGCGATCGCCGATGCCGGGCCGGTCGTCGCGCTGGTGCATGGCGCCGGCGTGCTGCGCACGGCGCCGCTCGGCGCGCTCGATCCCGCGGCCGCGGCACGGATGTGGCAGCTGCATGTCGACGTTGCCAGTCGTCTGGCGGATCGGCTGTTGCCGGCGATGGCCGCGGCCGGTGATGGCCGGTTCGTGCTGATCGGCAGCCGGGCCGCCGGTGGCTTGCCGGGGCGCAGCCAGTATGCGGCTTCGAAGGCGGCGCTGGTGGCGCTCGCGCGCAGCTGGGCGGCCGAGGTCGTTGCCGCCGGCGTGACGGTCAACGTGGTGTCGCCGGCGGCGACTCGCACCGCGATGCTGCAGGATCCGGCGCGGCGCAGCTCGGCACCGCGGCTGCCGCCGATCGGCCGGCTGATCGAACCCGACGAAGTCGCGGCGCTGGTCGCCTATCTGCTGTCGCCGGCGGCTGCCGCGATCACCGGACAGGAGATCCAGATCTGCGGCGGCGCATCGCTGGTCTGCTAGCGGACCAGCCCGAAGCCCGGTTCGCGGACGGCGGGCCTGGCGCGCAGCAGGCCCGCCGTCGCCGTGCGCTATTCGAGCGTCAGCTTCTGCTTGGTGACGACCTCCTTGTAGACCGCGAACTCGTCCCTGATCTGCTTGGCGAACTCGGCCGGCTGGTTGGCGACGATCAGCGAGCCGGTATCCTCGATACGCTTGCGCACCGCCGGATCCTCGAGCGTCTTGATGACGCCGTCGTGGATGGTCTTGACCAGGTCCGGCGCCATGCCCTTGGGTCCGAGGATGCCGTAGTACGCCATCCGGTTGACCGGGCCGAGGCCCAGCTCGGCGAACGTCGGCACGTTCGGCAGCTCCTTCAGCCGCGACGGCGCGGCGACGACGATCGGGACCAGCCGGCCGTCCTTGATGTACGGCAGCGCCGACGGCAGGTTGTCGAAGATGATCGGCACCTGGCCGGCGACGGTGTCGACCAGCGCCGGGCCGGCGCCGCGATACGGGATGTGGACGACGCGCACGTCGGCGAGGCTCTTGTAGAGCTCCATCTGAAGGTGGCCGATGCCGCCGGTACCCGACGACGCGTACGAATACTTGGCCGGGTTCGTCTTGAGCACGTCGACGAACGTCTTGTAGTCCTTGGCCGGGAAGCTCGGATGGACCGCGATCACGTTCGGCGTCGCGGCGACGTTGGTGATCGCCGTGAAGTCGGTCACCGGATCGTAGCCCGCCTTCGGATTGATCGCCGGGTTCGACGCGGTGGTGGAGACCGTGGCGACGCCGAGCTTGTAGCCGTCCGGCGTGGCACGCGCGGTTTCCAGCGCGCCGATCAGGCCGCCGCCGCCGGCCTTGTTGATGACGACCACCGACTGGCCGAGCACCTTGGTCATCCCTGGCGCGATCGCGCGCGCGACGATGTCGGTGGTGCCGCCGGGCGCGAACGGCACCTGTAGCTCGATCGGTTTGGACGGGTAGGGCTGCGCGGCGGCCGCCGTCGCGATACCGAACGCGACGGCAGCGAGGGCGGCGGATGTCAGGGGACGGGGCATCGGATCGATCTCCTGTGTCGGAATGGTCGAAAGGGGGATGCTCGATGATACGTGCCCGGGGCGGCGCCCCGCGCATATCCGAGCCTGGGGAAAATCCGGGCGTCCGGCGCGCCGACGCCGGCACGCGCGTGCCGGCGCGGCGCTTACCATCGCCGCCATGGCCTCGCGCGCCCAACGCCTGCTCCGGCTGCTCGATGCGTTGCATCGCCGCCGCCGGCCGGTGCCGGGCGCGGCGCTCGCGCACGAGCTCCGGGTCAGCCTGCGGACCGTCTATCGCGACATCGCGACGCTGCGCGAGCAGGGCGCGGATATCGCCGGCGACCCCGGCATCGGCTATCAGATGCGGCCCGGGTTCCTGCTGCCGCCGCTGATGTTCGGCCACGACGAGCTCGAGGCGCTGGTGCTCGGCGCCCGCTGGGTGCAGGGGCAGGCCGACACCGAGCTCGCGAAGGCCGCCGAGGCCGCGCTGACCCGGATCACGGCAACGCTGCCGTCGTCGCTGCGGCTGGCGGTCGACACCAGCGGGCTGTTCGCGCCGCGGAGCGGGGCGAAGCAGGCGCCGGAACCGTGGCTGCCGACGCTGCGGCGCGCGATCCGCGATGAGGAGGTGCTGGCGATGGACTACGTGGACGGCGACGGCCGGCGCACGCACCGGTCGGTCTGGCCGTTCGCGATGGCGTTCTTCGACCGGTCGACCCGGCTGTTCGCCGCCTGGTGCGAGCTGCGGCGGGACTTCCGGCACTTCCGCGCCGAGCGGGTCGTGGCGCTGGCCGCCGCCGGCCGCCGCTATCCGGTCGGGCGTCATCTGCTGATCCGCCGCTGGCGCGAGCAGGATCCGATGGCGCGCGGCGGCTGACCGCTGCCGGTCGATCGCCGCCGCCGGCCGTCGAGCGATGGCGATGGCGATGGCGGCAATGGCGATGGCGGCGATGGTGGCGATGCGGCGGCCGGCGACTGCTGACAGAATCTGGCAGCAGCCGAGGGTACAGTGCTTGCCACGATTGACTGTTCCGACGGAGGACCGAGATGAACGACGAAACGCTCGTGCTGTATACCCATCCGCAATCGCGTGGCCGCGTCGCGCGGTGGATGCTCGAAGAGGCCGGTGTCGCCTACACCACCGAGTATGTCGAGTACGGACCTGCCGGCATGAAGTCGCCGGCGTATCTGGCGATCAATCCGATGGGCAAGGTGCCGGCGCTGCGGCGCGGACGCATCGTCGTTACCGAGAACGCCGCGATCTGCGCGTGGCTCGCCGATGCCTATCCGGATGCCGGGCTGGCGCCGGCACCCGGCGACGCGGCGCGGGCCGACTATCTGCGCTGGCTGTTCTTCGTCGCCGGGCCGCTCGAGTCGGCGATGCAGGCCAAGATCGGCGGCGCGAAGCTCGAGCCGGGGCTCGCCGGCTTCGGCCGGGTCGAGGACGTGGTCGCGGTGCTCGACGCGCTGCTGTCGGAGCGGACCCATGTCGCCGGCGACCGCTTCTCCGCTGCCGACCTGATGCTGGCGTCGTATCTCGGCTGGTACATGCAGACCGGCGTGCTCGAGAAGCGGCCGGCGTTCGAAGCCTACGCCGGTCGTCACTGGACGCGGCCGGCCGCGGTGCGGGCGCAGGCGATCGACGACGCCGAAGCGGCGAAGCGGGCACCCGGGCAGGGCGGCGAAGCAGGCCGGGCGTGATGCCGCAGGAGCGGCTGTTCGCGCTGGAATGAAGCCGGCACGCTGCCCTGCCTGATGGTCGGCCCGATCGCGGCGCCGATCCTGTTCGCCGAGCCGTTTGCCTGCTCCCAGGCGTGGGCACAGCTTGACCTCGCCGTTCGCGTCGGTGGCGAGCAGCGTGTCATAGATCATGTAGCCGTGGTTGCGCGTGATGCAGGCGGGCGTGAACTGCGGGTCGACCACCTTCAGGTCCGAGTGCACGACGCGCAGCGTCCGCGCCTGGACCGGCGCGACCGCGGCGAGACCGCCGGTGGCAATCGCGGCCGCGAGCGCGGACGCGACGCGGGTGCTCAGGTGGCGGGCGGCCCGGGGCGGCGGGTTCGGCGATGCGGTTCGTCCATGGTCGCGACTCTACAATCCTTCGCGCCGGCGACGGCAACTTCCGGAAGGTTTCATGAGAATCGCGGTCGGCGGCATGCAGCACGAGACCAATACCTTCGCGCCGACGCCGGCGGACTGGCAGGCATTCGTCCAGGGCGGCGGCTGGCCGACGGTGCAGCTCGGCGACAGCCTGTTCGACGCGATCGCCGGCGCCAACCTGCCGGTCGCCGGCGCGGTCGACGCGCTGCGCGCCGCCGGCCACGAGCCGGTCGCGCTGGCCTGGGCCGCCGCTTCGCCGTCGGCGCAGGTCACCCGCGACGCGTTCGAGCGGATCGTCGGCGAGCTGATCGCGCGGCTGCGCTCCGCTCTACCGCTCGACGGCGTCTATCTCGATCTGCACGGCGCGATGGTCTGCGAGCATGTCGACGACGGCGAGGGCGAGATCCTGGCGCGGGTCCGCGCCGTCGTCGGCCCCACGGTGCCGGTGGTCGCGAGCCTGGACCTGCATGCCAACCTGACCGCGCGGATGTTCGCCGGCGCCGACGCGCTGACGATCTACCGGACCTATCCGCATGTCGACATGGCCGAGACCGGCGCGCGCGCTGCACGCCGGCTGCTGTCGATCCTGGCGCGCGGCCGCGGTCCGGCGCGGACACGGCGGGTCTTCGAGTACCTGACGCCGATCCCGACCCAGTGCACGCTGATCGAACCGGCCGCCGGACTCTATCGGCTGCTGGAGAGAATCGAACGGGAGCACGGCTGCTGGCTCGACTTTGCGCCGGGGTTTCCGATGGCCGATTTTCCCGAGTGCCAGATGACCGCGGTCTGCTATGCCGAATCGCCGGCCCAGGCGCAGGCGGCGCTCGACCGGTTCGCGCTGGCGGTGGTCGACGCCGAACCCCAGTTCGCGTTGAAGCTGTGGCCGCCGGCCGACGCGGTCGCCTATGGCGCCCGCCACGGCCAGCCGGGGGCGCCCGTCGTCCTCGCCGACACCCAGGACAACCCCGGTGCCGGCGGCAACGGTGATACCACCGGCCTGCTGGCCGCCATGATCGCCGCCGCGCCGCCGGACGCGGTGCTCGGCCTGCTGATCGATCCGGCCAGCGCGGCGCGTGCGCAAGCGCTCGGCCAGGGGACCGGTGGCGAGTTCGCTCTCGGCGCGATCTCCGGCGTGCCGGACCAGCGGCCGGTGGCCGGCCGCTTCGTCGTCGAGCGGCTCGGCGACGGCTGCTTCACCTGTACCGGGCCGATGTTCCGCGGCTTCCGGATGCAGCTCGGACCGATGGCGGCCTTGCGCGAGGCGCGCTCCGGTGTCCGGGTCGTGCTGGCGTCGGTCAAGTGCCAGGCGGCCGACCAGCAGATGTTTCGCCATGTCGGCATCGAGCCGGCCAGGCAGCGGATCGTCGCGGTCAAGAGCTCGGTCCATTTCCGCGCGGATTTCGAGCCGATCGCGCGGGCAGTGCTGGTCGTGCGTGCGCCCGGGCCGGCATTGGCGGACCCGGTCGAGTTTCCGTGGCGGCGGCTGCGGCCGGGAATCCGGCTGCGGCCGCTCGGCCCCCGGTTCGTCATGCCGGAATCCGGGCCGGCCGATAATGCGTTCAAGAAGACGGCATAGAACGGTTGGGTACGTAGGAGTGAGCGCTGACATCTATAAAGTTGGAACGATCGACGCCGCAACGGTCGATCGCGCTGCCGCGGCATTGTCGAGCGATGACGCGCTGGCGTTGGCCCGGCGGATCGTCGGCGGTGAATTCAGTGCGGTGGCGCTGCTCGAGGCTTGCCTGAGCCGGATCGCGGCGCAGGATCCACGGCTCGGCGCGGTCTGTCTGCTGGCCCCCGATGTCGGCCGCGCGGCCGCACGGGCGGTCGATGCGGAAGTCGCCACGGCCGCCGGCTCGGTCGATCGCCAGCAGGCGCTGCTGGCTCGGCGGCCGTTCGCCGGCGTGCCGCTGCTGCTCAAGGACCTGGCGACGGCGGCGCTCGGGCTGCCATCGGGCTTCGGCTCCGTGCTCTATCGCCGGCATACCGGCGGGCCGGTGGACTGGCCGGTCGACGCCGAGCTGGTCGCCCGCTATCGCGCCGCCGGCTTCGTGCCGTTCGGCCGGACCACCACGCCGGAACTCGGCATCAGCGCCAGTACCGAGGCGCGCGCGTACGGCCGTCCGACCCGCAATCCGTGGCGCGCGGCGTTCAGCGCCGGTGGCTCGAGCGGTGGTGCCGGTGCCGCCGCTGCGGCGCGGATGGTGCCGCTCGCCCACGCGACGGATGGCGCCGGCTCGATCCGGATCCCGGCCAGCTGCTGCGGCCTGGTCGGCTTCAAGCCGTCACGCGCGCTGATGCCGACCGGGCCGCTGTACGGGGAGGGTTGGGGCGGCATGGCGACCGAGCATGTCCTGACGCATAGTGTTCGCGACTGCGCGGTGGCGCTGGCGGTCAGCGCCGGCGCCGATCGCGGCGCCGGCTATCCGGCACCGATGTTCGATGCGCCTGCGGTGCGGCAGATCGGATCCGGCGATGGCCCGGCCGGCGCGCCGCGGCTGCGGATCGGATTGATAGAGACGACTTTCGAAGGCGTCGCGGTCGATCCGCGAGTCCGGACGGCGGTCCGCGCGGTTGCCGACACACTGGCGGCCGCCGGGCATTCGGTCGCCCCGGTCTCGCCCGGCGTCGGCACCGTCGACGTCGTCGAGACGGTGATCCGGACCATGGCGGTCTGGACCGCGGCCGGCATCGACGCATTCTGTGCGACGCACGGGCTGGACCCGGCGCGCCTGCCGGAGGATGTACTCGAACCGGGAACCCGGGGGGCCTGGCGGCTCGGCCACGCCACGTCGGGGCCGGCCTATGTCGCGCTGCTGGCGCGCGGCAATCAATTATCGCGGGCGATCGCTGCGGCCACGGCCGGCGTCGATCTGCCGCTGATGCCGACGCTGGCGGAGCTGCCGGCAGCGATCGGCCGTTTCGCAATGAATAATCCCGACTACCTGGATTACCGGCTCGGACCGAGCGGCCTGATTCATTATTCACCGTTCACGCCGCTGGCGAACCTGACCGGACGGCCAGCCATTTCGTTGCCGCTCGGCGAAGCCGACGGCCTGCCGATCGGCATTCAGCTGGTCGGGGAGATCGGTGCCGATGCGACGCTGCTGCGGCTCGCCGCCGAACTGGAAATCTGCCTGCCATGGCGCGAACGGCGCCCGCCCGAAGAAGTATCCTGACGCGATCCGGCCGGTGGATGCAGAATTCAAGAAACCGAACATCCCGCGCGGCCGTCGCAACCGCGCTGACCGCCGGGAGCCGCTCGATGCTGCGTTACCTGATCCCCGCGTTGATCGTCGTGAATCTGCTGCTGTTCGGCCGGCTGCTCGGCTGGCTGCCGGGCCTGATCGGCGATTCCCCCGATCCCGGCCGGATCGCGCAGCAGGTCAACCCTGAGCAGCTCCGGATCCTGCCCTTGCCGCAGGAGCGCGCGGCGCGCTGACGCGCCGGGCCGGAGGCGCCGGAGTCCGGCGGCCGCCACCGCCAACCGCCAACCGCCAGTCGCCAGTCGCCAGCCAGGATGATGCGATGACCGAGCCCGAATCCGGCGCGCCGGATGGCGCCGCCGATCTTGACGGAACTGCCCATGTGTTCACCTACGGATCGCTGATGTTCGAGCGCGTCTGGCAGCAGGTCGTCGCGGGACGCCATCGCCGTATCGCGGCGTCCCTTGCCGGATATCGCCGCTACCGCGTCAAGGGCGAGAGCTATCCGGCGCTGACGGCCGCGGCAACGAGCGGCGAACCGCTTGCCGGCGTGCTCTATCTCGATGTCGCCGCATCCGACCTGATCGCGCTCGACCGCTTCGAGGGTGCCCAGTACCGCCGGATCGCGGTCGAGGTTGCAGTCGCAGCCGATGCGCGTGCCGGCGGGTTGCCGGCGGCGCTGCCGGCGCAGACCTACCTGTTCGTCGAAGAGCACCGCATCGAACACGGACTATGGGATCCGGCATGGTTCGAGCGCGAAGCGATTGCTCACTTCCTGATGGTCCACGCGCCGCCGGGCGCGGCCGTTCGCCGGTCCTGACGCCGGCCGGCACCGGAGGCCGGGCACCGCCCCGTCAGACGAACAGCGTCAGCACCCCGGTATAGCCGTATAGCGTGTCGCGCGCGATCTCGCCGTTGGCCGAGAAACCGACCAGCGGGAAGGCACCGAGGTTGGCTTCGATCAGCGCGAGCTCATGGCCGGCTTCACCGAACATCGCCTGGCCGCGGGCGATGCACGAGACGTAGATGCCGCCCTTGATCGTCTGGCCCTCGGACTCGAGCTGTTCGCGCAGCTCGGTGGTCATCCGGATCAGGTCCCGGCGCGCGGCGCGCGCGTCGCGGGTGCAGAACACCAGCCGCTCGCCGACGTCCGGCCGTTCGGAGATCGCGACCAGCCGGTTCAGCGGATCGATGCCGATGACGTTGCGGACACGGTAGTCGGCGAAGCCGAAACCGCGCTGGGCATTGGCCGAAGCCAGCCCGGCAAACAGCCCGGAGCGCAGTCGGCCGGCCGGCAGCGCGCCGAGCAGCCGGTCGCCGTCGCGGCTGGCGCGGACTTCTTCGGCGACGCCGAGATCGGCAAGCAGCGTGTCGAGCGCCGGCTCGCCGTCCAGGCGGGTCACCAGGTTGCCCTGACAGGCGGTGATCAGATGATCGGTTCCGAGCGGCGAGCAACCCTGCGTCACGCGGGTATGCAGCGCGACATCGCTCGAGAACGCGACCCCTGAGACGCCGCCGGCGAAGGTCCGGTTGGCGATCTGCGGCAACGGCGGGTCGCCGCCGCTCGCCAGCCCGCCGAACAGATAGCCCGACTCGAGCTTGCCGCCGAGGTCCTTCAGCAGCTCTTCGAGATCGGCGAGCCCCGGATCGGCATGGACCAGCGCGGCCCAGGCGGCATCGGCGCCGCTCGCGGTCTTGCTGCCGGCGGCCGGCAAGCGGGCAGCGCCGGAGAAGACGTTGAAGCCGTCGGGCGGCAGCGTCGCGATCATTACCGCGATGGCCGGCTCGGCGCAGTATTCGGCACCGGTCGCGAGCACCGCCTCGCCGACCGAGCCGACCCAGTCGGCGACGCCGGTCCGCTCCTTGAGCAGCGCCACGATCGCATCGACATCTCCAGCCAGCGCGGCACCGACATAGGCGAAGCCGAGGTTGCCGCCGCGCATATAGCCGTCGTCGGCCGCCTGGGAATCGATCTGCGCCAGTACCCGCTCGACGCAGATGCGCCACTGCGGATGCGCGGCGTGGCCGTGGCGGAACCGTCCGGCCGTCATCGGGTGCGCCCGGCCGACCTGCGCGTCGGCGGCGTGCCGGCGGGCTTGCCGCCGGTACCGTTGGCCGGACCGGCACCCTTGCCCGGGCTGGCGCCGTTGCCCGGGCCGGTACCCTGGCCGGCACCGGTACGTCTGCCGGCACCAGTACTTCCGTCTGCACCAGCCCCTCTGCCCGCGCCGACCTTTTTGCTGGCTTCTCTGCCGCTCGCTTTGCCTTTGCCGCTCGCTTTGCTTTTGCCGGTGGCTTTGCCTTTGCCGGTGGCTTTGCCTTTGCCGGTGCCGGCGGCCCGGCGTGCCGCCGGCGCGCCGCCGGCAGCGTCGGTGCCCGGCGTCTCGTGCCGTCGATCGACCGCGGCACCGGGGGGGGGCCCGCCACTCGCCGCCGCCTGGGCGATCTGCTGGAACTGCTGCTGCAGCAGGTTCCACCACACCAGCGGAGTTGCCGCGGCCGAGAATGGAGCGGTCGCGCCCGGGGGCGCCGCCGCGCGCCGGGCGGCTGGACCGCTGCGCGCCGCCGGCGCGTCATCGGCCGATGCTCCGGCATCTTCATCGGCCGGGCCGGCTCCGCCGCTGTCGGCCCGGCCCGGCCGCTCGCTGCGGCCGCCGTCCGAAGCCGTCGGCTCGGCGTGGTCCGGACCCGCGCTCGGGTCGCCGGAATCGTCCGACCGGGAATCCGGCGGTTGGCCCGGCAACCAGGCAGGCCCGGTATCGGCTGCCGCCGGCCCGGCCGGCGCCGGCGGCCGCGCCGCTTGCGCCCCGGCCGCCTGCGCGGCTGCCTGCTGCGCGGCAGCCGCCGCGAATTGCGCCAGCGATTGCGCGATGCCTTCGTCGGCCGGCTGCACGGCACGGCCGATGGTCTCCGACAGGTTGTGCATCGCTGACAGCGTGCCGCGCTGGATCTCGAGCCCCTGGATCGTGTTGCGCAGCATGTTCTGGTTCAGCATCACCCACTGCTCGACCGCGCGCAGATCGGCGATCCGCTTGTCGAGCTCCTCGAGGCTCAGCGTCGGCGCGAACGGCGTCGGCAGGTTGAAGGTCGACCAGGCACGCTTGACGAGGTCCATCGTATCGATGACCTGGCCGAAGCCTTCGAGTGCGATCTTGCCGACGTCGATACCACGAGACAGCTTCGACATCTCGTTCCTCTGTTGCGGCGGTCTGCCGGGCGGGCCGCCGATCGTTCGTGCGTCGTCGACCGCCGGCTAACGCCGGCTCGCGACGACTTCCTGCTCGATCGCGCCGAAGATCGAATGACCGTCGGCGTCTTGCATCTCGATCCGGATCCGGTCGCCGAACTTCAGGTACGGTGTGTGGACCTTGCCGTCGGCGATCATTTCGCGGGCGCGTGCTTCGGCGATGCACGAGTAACCGACGGTGGCATCGCGGTTGGAGACGGTGCCCGAGCCGATGATCGTGCCGGCGCGGGCGTTGCGGGTGCGGGTTGCGTGGGCGATCAGCTGCGCGAAGTCGAACACCATATCCTTGCCGGCGTCGGCGCGACCGACCCGGCGGCCGTTCCACCAGCAGAGCAGCGGCAGGTGGACCTTGTTCTGCCGCCAGGCTGCGCCGAGCTCGTCGGGGGTCACGGCGACCGGCGAGAACGCGGTCGCCGGCTTCGACTGGAAGAAGCCGAAGCCTTTGGCGAGCTCTCCGGGAACCAGTTCGCGCAGGGTCCAGTCGTTGACCAGCATCAGCAGCCGGATCCGGTCCTCGGCGGCTTCCGCGGTGACGCCCTGCGGAACGTCGTCGACGATCACGGCGACCTCGCCCTCGAAGTCGATGCCCCACTCCTCGGAGGCGAACGGGGCGGCATCGGTCGGGCCGAGGAAGTCGTCGGATCCGCCCTGGTAGATCAGCGGGTCGGTCCGGAACGACTCCGGCAATTCGGCGCCGCGTGCGCGGCGGACCAGTTCGACATGCGTGACATACGAAGACCCATCGGCCCATTGATAGGCGCGCGGCAGCGGCGCCAGACAGCGCGCCGGGTCGAACTCGAACGCATTCCTGGCCTTGCCCTGGTTCAGTGCGTCCGACAGGTCCTGCAGTTGCGGTGCGTGGAAGCGCCAGTCGTCGAGCACCCGCTGCAGCGTGCCGGCGATGCCATCGGCCAGCACCGCGGTCTTGAGATCGCGCGATACCACGGCGAGCTGGCCGTCGCGCGTCTCATCGTTCAGCGTCGCGAACTTCATTCTGTCGGAGAATACCAAACCGATGCGGGCACCACCCGCAGGTGGAAGGCCGGTGACCCGATGCCGGTAACGAGCGCCGACGCAGCAAGCGAATGGTCCAGGAGCTGCCGATGAACGAACTCGAGACGCTGCGCCGTATCCTCGCGACCGGGCGCATGATCGCGGTGGTCGGCCTGTCCGCCGAGTGGCATCGGCCCAGCTTCTTCGCCGCGAAGTACATGCAGACGCACGGCTACCGGATCGTGCCGGTCAATCCGAAGTATCCGGAGATCCTCGGCGAGACCTGCTATCCGTCGCTCGACGCGGTGCCGGCCGAACTCGCGGCGCGAATCGACATCGTCGACTGCTTTCGGCGGACCGAGGATATCGTGCCGATCGCAAAGCAGGCGATCGCGCTCGGCGCGCGTTGCCTGTGGCAGCAGCTCGGCGTGACCAATCACGAGGCGGACGCGCTGGCGCGTGCCGCCGGCCTCGATTCGGTGATGGACCGTTGCGTCAAGATCGAACATGCGCGGCTGTTCGGCGGGCTCGGCTGGGCCGGGGTCGACACGCGCGTGATCTCGGCACGGCGGCCGCGCACACTGCCATGATCCGCCCGCCGCGGCGCCCTGCGACGTGCGCGGCACTGAATTAGAATCACCGGGATTCGGCATCGCGCTGAAAGGTCCTGATACAGATGGCTCCTCCGAAGGGACCCCCTCGCAGCTCCGGCGGCCCGTCGATGGGCCTGATCTTCCTGTTCGCACTGGTGCTGACGCTGGCGCTCTGGTGGTGGCAGACCGGCATGCTTCCCTTCTGGGAGGCGGGTTCGGGCGGCGATGCGCCGATCCGCTCGGACCGCTCGCGGCTGCCGCCGCCGCCCGAGACCGCCGCCCGTGCCCCGGAGCCGCTGCCGCCGATCGAATATCCGATGCCCAAGCTGGACGAGAAGGATCAGCCGAAGGTACCGCTGCCGCCGGTCGAGCGCAGCGATGGCGCGGTCAACGAGGCGCTCGCCGGCGGCGGTTTCCGGATGGACCAGATCGCGCGCTTCCTGAACATGCAGGATCACGTCAAGCGCCTGGTCATCACGGTCGACAACCTGCCGCGCGAGATCGTGCCGAGCCAGATGAGCATGGTCCAGCGCATCCCCGGCCAGCTCGACGTGCTCAAGCAGGACGACGTGATCACGCTGAACCCGCTCAACGAAGCGCGCTACGACGCGTTCGTCGCGTTCGCCGAGGCTCTCGATCCGCGGATGCTGACCAGCGTCTACCTGCATTTCTATCCGCTGCTCGACAGCACCTACAAGGATCTCGGCATGCCGAAGGCGCGGTTCCATGACCGCGTCATCGTCGCGATCGACGACCTGCTCGCCGCGCCGTCGCCGGCCGGGCCGATCGAACTGGTGCAGCCGCGCGTGCTCTATCGCTTCGCCGATCCGGCGCTGCAGAAGCTTTCGTCGGGCCAGAAGATCATGATCCGGGTCGGCCCCGACAATGCGGCGCGGTTGAAGCGCGTGCTGCGCAAGCTGCGGGCGGAGCTGGTCGGGCAGTCGATCAACTGACGGCCGGATCCTGACGGCCGGCGCTCGGTACTAGAGCAGCCTCTCTAGAAAATCCGGTTTCAGATCAATGAGTTATATCTTTAGGCGGGCTCGTGTCGCCGCGTCTTGTTGCGGCGCAATAAAAACTGCTTGAATTTCTGCCGATGCACCGGCACAATGCATTTGTGCGCTGCACAAGTCCTCGCAACGAGACCGGCGGAAACCGGATCGGGACCGACGCGGACCCGTTGCAGCGGCCGACCCGAGCGGCATGCCGCGTGGTCGTCACCGATTGCAACATCCAAAGGAGTTCACCATGTTCCCGTCGATCGAAGATCTGATGAAAGCTCAGGCCGAAGCGTTCAAGGCGTCGAACACCGTCGCCAGCACCGCGTTCGACGGCGCCAAGAAGCTGCTCGAGCTGAACGTGCAGGCTGCCAAGGCCGGCATGGAAGAGTCGAACGCCCAGCTCAAGGCACTGATGGCCGCCAAGGACGTGAAGGCGCTGAACGAACTGCTGACCGATCTGTTCACCCAGTACTCGAAGCCGGACGGCAGCAAGGCCGCCGCCTACGTCAAGCATGTCTATGACATCTCGAGCTCGACCAGCAGCGAAGTCACCGCGCTGATCGAACAGCAGGTGGCGGCGAGCCAGAAGCAGTTGCTCGCGTCGGTCGACGCGCTGGCCAAGAACGCGCCGGCCGGTTCGGAAGGCGTCGTCAGCATGCTGAAGCAGGGCGTCGTCAGCGCCAACACGGCGTACGAACAGATCCAGGCGGCGAGCCGCCAGATGTTCGAGATGATCGATGCCAACGTCTCGGGCGCCACCCGGGCCGCGTCGAAGAAGAAGTAAGGCACGCGATGACCGGCCACGCGCGGTCGGTCAGGCGCGCGGTCGCGATGCCGCCGGCCGGCGGCATTGCGACATCCGTCACACCTGAGCGACCGCCGCGCGCCGCCGGAATACCGCCGGTCGGCGGATCGGCGGCCGCTCCAGCCGATCGGCTGCGGGCACTTGACGCCGCTGATCGACCCGGCACCGCCTTTCGCGCGGACTGAGGTGGTTTCCCCGCGCTGATCCGGCTGCAATGGCGGCCATGAAGACCAGGTCGCTTCGCCCGCTCCGAACGTTGCCGCGCCATTGTGCGCCCCTCGCAGCCGCGGTGCCCCTGTTGCTGATCGCGGCATGCTCGACGACGGCACCGCCGGCACCTTCCGAGCCGACGCCGGCGCCACCGGCACCCGAGCGGATCGAACCGACGCCGATCCCACCGCAAGCGACGCCGCCGGTGCTGCGAAAGCCGCCGAGTGCACGTCGCGGCTCGGTCCGTCCGCCGGCCCGCCCGAGCGTCCCGCGCGAGCCGGCAGCGCAGCCCGACGCCGACGACGATGACGAAGTGATCGCCGGTCCCGAACCGAGACTCGAGCCGCTCGCGACGTATGCCAATCGCAGCTACCGGATCCGCGGCCGGACCTATCAGCCGATGACCGAGCTGCGGCCGTTCCGCCAGCGCGGCGTGGCGTCCTGGTACGGCGTCCCGTTCCACGGCCGCAAGACTGCGACCGGCGAACGCTTCGACATGAACGCGATGAGCGCTGCGCATCCGACGCTGCCGCTGCCGTGCTACGTCAAGGTCCGCAACCTGAAGACCGGCGCCGCCGTGATCGTCCGCGTCAACGACCGCGGGCCGTTCGCCGACGGTCGGATCATCGATCTGTCGCGCGCCGCTGCGACTCAGCTCGGCTTCGCCGAAGGCGGGGTCGTGGCGGTGGAAATCGAGCTGATCGTTCCCGACGGGGATGCGGGGATGGCGACCACGCTGGCCGATTCGCGGTAGTTCGCCGGGGGGACTGCGGTTCCCATGGGCCCGGTGGCGCCGACGCCGGTCGGTCAGGCGGAAGAGGCAGGACCGGTCGGGTCAGCAGTGCCGGTCGGGTTGGAAGGGTGCGGCGGGTCCGCCGGAAGCAGCCGGTCGCGGTCGCGGTCGCGCAGCGCCGGAAACCACCAGGCCCACAGCACGACCACCAGCAATGTGCCGACGCCGCCGATCACCGCCGAGCCGACCGCTCCGACCCAGGCGGCGACGACCCCGGATTCGAACTCCCCGATCTGGTTCGATGCGCCGATGAACACCGCGTTGACCGCGCTGACCCGGCCGCGCATCTCGTCGGGCGTCTCGAGCTGAACCAGCGACTGGCGGACCACGACGCTGATCATGTCGCCGGCGCCGGCGACGGCGAGCGCCACGACCGACAAGGCGAGCGAGGTCGACAGCGCGAACACCAGGGTCGCGATGCCGAACCAGGCGACCGCGATCAGCATGCGCCGGCCGACATGGCGCGTCAGCGGCCAGCGCGCGAGCCATAGCGCGCTGGCGATCGCGCCGACTGCCGGCGCCGAGCGGAGCAGCCCGAGCCCTTCGGGGCCGGTATGCAGTACGTCCTTGGCGTAGATCGGCAGCAGCGCCGTCGCGCCGCCGAGCAGCACCGCGATCATGTCGAGCGTGACCGCGCCGAACAGCGCGCGATTGCCGCGCAGGAACGCGAAGCCGGCAAACAGGTAGGCGAGCGAGAACTTCGGATTCGGCCCGGCCGCGCGGCGCTCGGCGATCCACAGCATCAGCGCCGCGCCGATCGCGAACAGCGCTGCGCTCGTCGCATAGACGACCGTCGGGCCGGCGAGATAGAGCACGCCGCCCGCTGCCGGCCCGGCGATCATCGCGATCTGCTGCATGCTCGATGAAGTCGCGATCGCACGCGACAGCAGCTCCGGCGGCACCAGCCGCGGCAGCAGCGCCTGGCCCGCCGGCAGCTCGAACGCACGGGCGCAGCCGAGCACGAACACCGCGGCATAGATGCCGGCGGGCGTCAGCGTGCCGCTGGCGGCGCCGAGCGCGAGCCCGAGCGTCGCCAGCGCTTCGAGCAGGCGAAAGACCAGCAGGACGCGGCGCCGCTCGAAACGGTCGATCACCGGTCCGGCGACGAACAGCAGCGCGAGGCTCGGCGCGAACTGCACCAGCCCGACCAGCCCGAGCTGCAACGGATCGCCGGTCAGCTCGTAAATCTGCCAGCCGACCGCGACCACCTGGACCTGCATCGCGAATGCGGTCGCGAGCCGCGCGATCAGGAAGCGGATGAAGTCGGGCTGTTTGGCGAGGCGAATCGGAGGCGCTCCACGGCGGCGTTGCGCTGCCCGGCGCTGCGGCCCTCCGGCAGCTGCGGTGTGCCGGCCGCGCTGCCGTATGATTGCATGATGTTCCGGACGTTCGAAACGCTGCTGCCGGGCACCGTACCGCCGCCGCAGGCCGCCCGGAACAGCGGCCCGCCGGCCGGCCTGTTCGCGTTCTACTGGCACTTCATCGGGCAGGCGCGCGGCGTGTTCGCGGCGATGTTCGCGACCTCGCTCGGCATCGCGCTGCTCGATTCGCTGATCCCGATCCTGATCGGCCGGCTGGTCGCGCTGGTCGAGGCGCCCGACCGCGCGGCCGCGTTCGGCGCATCGCTGCCGTGGCTGATCGTGATCGGCGCCGGCATCCTGATCGGCCGGCCGGCGATGATCCTCGCCGACAGCCTGCTGCGCCACATCGCGGTGTCGCCGGGCGTCACCCAGATGATCCGCTGGCAGAGTCACTGGCATGTGGTCCGGCAGAGCTGGCCGTTCTTCCAGAACGACTTCGCCGGCCGGATCGCGAGCCGGGTCATGCAGACCGGCTATTCGGTGCGCGAGACCGCCACCGCGCTGATCCGCGCGGTCTGGTACATCCTGTCGTTCGGCGCGGTCTCGCTCGGCATCATGGCGGTCGCCGACTGGCGGCTGGCGATCCCGACGCTGATCTGGTGGCTCGCGTATGTCGGCTTCCTGTCCTGGTTCGTGCCGCGGATGCGCGAGAAGGCGCGGCGCTCGTCGGAAGGCAACTCGGCGCTGATCGGCCGGATCGTCGACAGCTATGCCAACATCCTGACGGTCAAGCTGTTCGCCCGCGCCGCCGACGAGGACGCCTACGTCGCCGAGGCGATCAACGATCATCGCCGCCGCGTGACCGAGCACATGCGGCTGACCACCGGCTTCATGGTCACGCTGGCGGTCATGAACGCGCTGCTGGTCGTCAGCACCGCCGCGACCGGCATCGGGCTCTGGGTCGCCGGCCGGATCGATGCCGGCGTGGTCGCGATGGCGCTGCCGCTCGCCTGGCAGATCTCGAACATGGCCGGCTGGGTGTCGTGGGAGATCGCCGGCATCTTCGAGAACGTCGGCGTCGTCCAGGAGGGCATGCAGTCGATCGCGGTGCCTCATCAGCTGGTCGACCGGCCCGATGCCACCGAGCTCGTCGTGACCCGCGGCGCGGTCGAGTTCGAGCGGGTCACGTTCCGCTACCCGAGCGGCACGGCGCCGGTGCTGTCGGATTTCTCGCTCGCGATCGCGCCGGGTGAACGGATCGGGCTGGTCGGCCGCTCCGGCGCCGGCAAGTCGACGCTGGTCAACCTGCTGCTGCGCTTCCATGATGTCCAGGCCGGCCGGATCCTGATCGATGGCCAGGACGTATCACGCGTTACGCAGGAGAGCCTGCGCGCCGCGATCGGCATGGTCACGCAGGACACATCGCTGCTGCACCGCTCGATCGCCGACAACATCCGCTACGGCCGCCCGAGCGCGAGCGACGAGCAGGTCCGCGCGGCCGCCGAGCAGGCGCATGCCGGCGAGTTCATTGCGGGCCTGCGCGACTGGCTCGGCCGCACCGGCTACGACGCGCATGCCGGTGAACGCGGCGTCAAGCTGTCGGGTGGCCAGCGGCAGCGGGTCGCGCTGGCGCGGGTGATCCTGAAGGACGCGCCGATCCTGGTGCTCGACGAGGCGACCTCGGCGCTCGACTCCGAGATCGAAGCGGCGATCCAGGAGCAGCTCGACGCGCTGATGCAGGGCAAGACGGTGATCGCGATCGCGCACCGGCTGTCGACGATCGCGCGGATGGACCGGCTGGTGGTGATCGACGGCGGCCGGATCGTCGAGCAGGGCACCCATGCCGAGCTGCTCGATCGCGACGGCGTCTATGCGCGGCTCTGGCAACGCCAGTCCGGCGGCTTCCTGGGCGCAGGATGAAATCGATCCCCCTTGGGCCTGCGGCCCTCCGGCGCCCGGCCGGAGGCCGAGCGCGTTCGGCAGGCACGAACAGTCCGCAGGGACTGTTCATGTCCGGCCTCACCCCTTTGAAAAGGGGGCGTCGCCTGCGGCCGGGCAAAGCCCGCTCCGCGGCGACTGCTTGGCTTGGCCTGTTTCATGCGGCGCAGGTGCCGCGTGGCGGCATGGAAAACTAGGATGGATTGGCGAATCGAGCCGCTCGGCGACACCGCGCTGATCGTCGCGTTCGAGTCGCGGGTCGATCCGGCGATCAACCGGGCGGCGCTCGCCGCTGCCGAGGCGCTCTCCGCGGCGTTGCTGCCCGGCGTCGTCGATGTCGCGCCGGCGTTCTGTACGGTCGCGGTCCACTACCGGCCCGAGCAGGTCGGCGCGCCGGCGCCCTATGAAGCGCTGTGCCAGCGGATCGACGCGGTGCTGGCCGAAGCCGCCGGTTCGATCGCGGCCGGCGAGGGTCGCGTGATCGAGATCCCGGTCTGCTACGGCGGCGCATACGGTCCGGACCTCGATGCGGTCGCGGTCGCCTGCGGCCTGTCGGCACAGGCGGTCATCGACGCTCACGTCGCGTCGCCCCATGTCGTTTATATGCTCGGTTTCGCGCCGGGCCTGCCGTACATCGGCGGCCTCGATCCGCGGCTGTCGCTGCCGCGCCGCGCGACGCCCCGGACCCGGATCGCGGTCGGTACCGTCGGCATCGCGCGCGAGCAATCGGTGATCTACTCGCTCGAGACGCCGGGGGGCTGGAACCTGATCGGCCGCACGCCGCTGCGGCTGTTCGACGCGAGCGCCGAGCCGCCCTGCCTGCTGCGGCCGGGCGATCGGGTCCGCTTCGTTCCGATCGACGCTGCCGAATTCACAGCCGCCGCCAACGTCACCAATCCCACCAATCCCACCAATCCCACCAACTCCGCTGATCCCGCCGATCCCTCCAACCCCGTCGACCCCGCGGGCGCGGCGGCCGGAGGCGGTTCGTGACGCTCGAAGTGCTCAAGCCCGGCGCGCAGTCGATGCTGCAGGACCGGGGCCGTCATGGCTACCAGCGCTTCGGCGTGCCGGTCGCCGGCGCGATGGACGAATGGTCGAGCCGGCTCGCCAACGCGCTGGTCGGCAACGACGACGGCGCGGCGACGCTCGAGATCGTGCTCACCGGCCCGAGCCTGCGGGTTCGCGACACCGCGCTGATCGCCGTTTGCGGCGCCGACCTGGCGCCGACGGTGACCGGTGCGAGCGGCACCGAGCGGCTGCCGCACGGCCGGCCGGTCTGGGTCCGCGCCGGCGGCCGGATCGATTTCGGGGCGCGTCGGGCGGATGCCGGCGTGCGTGCCTATCTGGCGGTGTGCGGCGGCTTCGACGTACCGCTGGTAATGGGCAGTCGCAGCACCTATCTGCGCGGCGGTTTCGGCGGGTTCGCCGGCCGCGCGCTGGCGCGCGGTGACCTGCTTTCGGTCGGCACCTCGTCGGTGGTGGCGGATCCGGCCGCCACCGCGGCCGCGGCATTCTGGCGCTCGATCTCCGGCAGTCTGATGCGGCCGTCGTCGCCGCTCACGGTGCCGCCGGTCACGGTCGCCGAAGTCGAGACGATCCGCCTGATCCCGGGTGCGCAGTGGAACGCATTCACGGCCGAATCGCGCGAGCAGCTGCTCGCCGCCGAATACCGGATCGGCGTGCAGTCGGACCGGATGGGCTATCGGCTCGAGGGGCCGGTGCTCGAGCGGGTGCAGCCGATCGAGATGATCTCGGAAGGAGTCAACTGCGGTACGGTACAAGTGCCGCCGGACGGGCAGCCGATCGTGCTGATGGCCGACCGCGGCACCTCCGGCGGCTATCCGAAGATCGCCGAGGTCGCGAGCGTCGATCGCTGGCGGCTCGCCCAGCTGGCGCCCGGGCACCGGCTGCGCTTCGCGCCGATCACGCTCGCCGATGCGCAACGGATCCTGCTCGCCCGCGAACGCGAGTACAGTCATGTCAGCCGGATCATGCGGGCGCCGCCGGTGCCCTTCCGCCGCCAACGGGCCCGACCATGACTACGCAAGCCGTCACCTCCGCCACCGCCGAATCCGCGTCCCGCCGCGCCGCCGCATTGCAGATCGACCTGAACTGCGACATGGGCGAAAGCTTCGGCGCCTGGAAGATGGGCAACGACGAGGCGGTGCTCGACCATGTCACCTCGGCCAATGTCGCCTGCGGCTTCCACGCCGGCGATCCGCGCACGATGCAGCGGACGGTCGCGGCCGCGGTCGCGCGCGGGGTCGAGATCGGCGCCCATCCGGGGTTCCAGGATCTCGCCGGCTTCGGCCGGCGCAACATGGTGATCTCGCCGGCCGAGGCGCATGCGATGGTGGTGTATCAGGTCGGCGCGCTGGCCGGCTTCGCGCGCGCCGCCGGCACTCGGTTGAACCACGTGAAGGCGCACGGCGCGCTCTACAACATGGCGGTCCGCGATCGCGCGCTCGCCGATGCGATCGCGCGCGCGGTCCGCGACGTCGATCCCGAGCTGATCTTCTTCGGGCTGGCCGGCAGCCCGATGATCGAGATCGCGGAATCGCTGGGGTTGCGCGCTGCTTCGGAGGTCTTCGCCGACCGCAGCTATCAGGACGACGGCAGCCTGACCCCGCGCACCCAGCCTGGCGCGATGATCGAGGACGAAGACATCGCGGTGGCCCAGGTCAAGCGGATGGTGCTCGAAGGGCGGGTCCGGACGCAGTCCGGTCGCGAGGTCGCGGTGCGGGCGGATACGCTGTGCATCCATGGCGACCAGCCGGGCGCGGTCGCGTTCGCGAAGCGGATCCGCGCCGAACTTGCCGCGGCGGGCGTTGCCGTCCGGGCGCCGTGATTCACCGGAGGATCACGCCATGACCGAGGGCGACCCGAAACCCGAAACCGACTCGAAACCCGAAGCTACCCTGGCCGCGCGACTGGCCGGCGTCGAGGCCGGCACGCCGCTCGCCGAGGCGCTCGCCACCCGGGCCGAGGCGACGCGCAATACCGAGGCGAGCTACCGGGTTCTGTTCGAGACGGCCGACACCGACCGGCTCTCGGCGGCCGAGCGCTTCGCGATCGCGCTCGCGGCCGCGGAAGTCCACGAGGACCGCGTGCTCATCGACTTCTACCGCGCCCGCCTCGACGAGGCCGGCGGCGACCCGAGCGTCGATGCACGCCACGAGGCCGCCGTGCGCCACGTGAAACGGGTCGCGGCCGAACCGGTCCGTATCGCGGCCGCCGATCTGCGAAACCTCGAGGCGGCCGGCTGGTCGGCCGATGCGATTCTCACGCTGTCGCAGATCGTCGCCTACGTGAGCTTCCAGAGCCGGCTGGTCGCCGGGCTCGCGCTGCTCGCCGGCACCGCCGAGGCGCCGAGGATCGCGCCGAAGACGATCATGGCCGGCCCCTGGCACACGCAGCCGAAGACCGCCGGCGGTAAGCCGGCGCCGACCGCCTTCACCCGCGACGAGCTCGGCTGGGAGCCGTGGCTGCCGCCGCGCGACCGGGCTACGCTGTCGGCCGAGGAGACTGCCCGGCTCGCGAAGGCCGGCCATCTGCAGTCGGACTACTTCATGCTGCTGGCGCGCGACCTGCCGGTGCTCGATCACCGGACCCGCACCGACAAGGGCATCTTCTACACCCACGGCGGCCTGCCGCGGCCCGAGCGTGAACTGGCCGCGACCGTCACCAGCAAGGTGAACGGCTGCATCTATTGCGCTTCGGTGCATGCCCGCAAGGCAGCTCAGCTCTCGGGCGAGCCGGCCCCGATCGATGCGCTGCTCGCGGTCCAGCCGGGCGCGGACCTGGCAGCCGGCCAGCCGCCCCGCTGGGCGGCCGAGGCGCGTTTTGCCGCTCAGCTCGCGGCGACGCCATCGGCCGTGACCGCCGACCATCTGGCACCGCTGCGGGCGTTGGACCTGACCGAACTGGATCTGCTCGATCTGGTCGGCTCGGTCGCCTTCTTCTCGTGGGCAAACCGGCTGATGCTGACACTCGGCGAACCGTTCCGTCAGCGCTGACGGCCGCGACCGGCGCGGCCGGGCCGTCCCCGCCGATCGCCGGCTGCCGCATCCGGCCCGGCCGCAGCCGCCTGCTATCCGGCGCGGCGCGTCGCCCGCCAGCTGCCGCCGCCTGCGACGGTGCCCGACAGCACATCGCCGTCGAGCCGGCCGTCATAGCGCCGGCCGGCGGCGGTGAAGGTGATCGCGGTCCCGTTCATCCGCGCTTCGCTGATCGGTTGTGCCTGTCCGGCCTCGGTCAGCGTTCCAGTCAGCATCTGGAAGGTCTGCTCGAGTTGCAGCGTGGCGTCGCCGAGCTGCCAGCTGCCGCCGACCTTGGCCGGGATCACCCACTTGAACGCGCGGCACCAGGCGACGCAGTCGCGGCCGCCATTGATCGCTTCGTCGGCCTGCCAGTCCTCCATGTCGAAGCTGTTCGAGACGACGCGGGTACCGGGCTTCATGTCGAGCAGGATCGGCCGCAGCTTCAGGTTCAGATTCGGCAGCAGGAACAGCGTGATCAGCGAAGCCCGCGAGAAATCCGACTGGAAGATGTCGCCCTGGATGAAGCTGGCGCGGTCGCCGACGCCGGCGGCAGCGGCATTGCGGCGCGACAGCGCGACCATGTCGGGGTTGTATTCGATGCCGAGCGCACGGGCGCCGCGGCGGGCCGCCGTGATGACGGTGCGGCCGTCGCCGGAGCCGAGGTCGATCACGTAGTCGTCGCTGCTGAGCTTCGCCATGTCGAGCATCCGGTCGACCAGTTCCTGCGGCGTCGGCACCCAGATTACGTCCTTGCCGGCCTGGCCGGACTGCGGGGTGTACGGGGCGGGGGTGCTGGTGGCGTCGGCGGGCTTCGTCTCGGTCGCGGTGGTCTGGGCCGGCGCCGGGCTGGCTGTCAGCGCCGCGATGGCGACGACGGTGGCGAAGGCGGCAATGGCGCCAGCGGTGACGCGGCCGGCGCGCCCGGCGATCGCGGGCCGAGGGGCCTGCAGGCGGAGCGGAATCGATCTGGACATCGGGGATCCTCGCATTGGCAGTGGGTGGCGGTGACGCTGGCGTGGGGTGGCAGTGACGATGGCGGGTGCGCAGCGGCGGTGGCAGTGGCCGCTGCGGATCGGGCGATCCGATCCGCGCAGGCCGATGCCGTCTGCGGAAGTGTAGCGAGCGCAGTCAGTCCTGCGCCTGGCGTGCCGCCCGCAGCCGCAGGGCCGACACCGCGGCACCGAGCGCCGCCAGCGCCGCCGCAATGTACAGCGCGATCCCGATCCGGTCCGGCTGCAGCGCGAACGACAGCGCGACGATGGTCGCGCCGATGGTCTGGCCGGTCAGCCGCGCGGTGCCGAGCATGCCGCTCGCACCGCCGCT
This sequence comes from Lautropia sp., assembly GCA_050249335.1. Classification (GTDB taxonomy): domain Bacteria; phylum Pseudomonadota; class Gammaproteobacteria; order Burkholderiales; family Burkholderiaceae_E; genus Lautropia. The sequence goes on along the minus strand of JBFWQR010000055.1, from coordinate 4,944 downwards.
GCGGCTCGCCGGTCCCGAGGTCAGGATCGTATGATTGTTCGGCGACTGGAACAGGCCGAAGCCGACGCCGCAGAGCGCCATCCGCCATCCGATGTCGAGGTTGCCGGGCGCCGCCGGCAGCAGGCCGAGCAGCAGCAGGCCGGCAGCGAATACGCCGAGCCCGAGCGCGCCGAGGGCGCCGGCCGGATAGCGGTCGAGCAGCCGCGCCGACAGCGGCGCCGCGCACATCAGCGCCAGCGGCCACGGCGTGATCAGCAGCCCGGTGGTGACGGCCGAGTGGCCGAGCGTGTGCTGCAGATAGAACGGCAGCGCGACGAACGCGATCATCTGCGCCGCGAACGACAGGATCGAAGTGCCGATCGACAGCGCGAACAGCGGGATCCGCAGCAGATCGATCGGCAGCAGCGGCAGCGGCAACCGCAACTGGCGGCGCACGAAGAACAGGCCGACGATCGCGCCGGCGCCGAGCAGCAGCGCGGTCCGCGCGGTGAATTCCAAGTGGCCGAGCGAATCGACGCCGACGAAGATCAGCCCGAAGGTCAGCATCGCGAGCGCCGCGCTCGCCAGGTCGAACGGCTCGCGCGCCTTGGCGGAGGCCGGCAGCCAGACCATCGCACCGGCGAACGCGAGCAGCCCGAGCGGAATGTTGATCGCGAACAGCCATGGCCAGGTCGCGACCGCGAGCAGGCCGGCGGCGATCGTCGGGCCGGCCGCCGACGCCGTCGCGACGATGAACGCGTTCAGCGCGATGCCGCGCGCCAGCCAGCGGCGCGGGTAGATCAGCCGGATCAGCGCCGCGTTGACGCTCATCACGCCGGCCGCGCCGAGCCCCTGGATGGCCCGTGCGACACCGAGCGCCTGGATCGATTCCGACACGACACAGGCAATCGACGCCGCGACGAAGACCAGCAACCCGATCCGGTAGATCCGGCGATAGCCGACCTTGTCGCCGAGCGTCGCGAGCGGCAGCAAGGCGACGACGATCGCGATCTGATAGGCGTTGACGACCCAGATCGATGCCGACGGCGTCGCGCCGAGGTCGTGCGCAATCGACGGCAGCGCGACGTTGATCAGCGTCGCGTCGAGCACCGACAGCGTGATGCCGAGCCCGATCACCGCCATCGCCCAGTAGATCTTCGGCGGCGTCATGCCGTCCGGGGCCGGTGCGGTGACCGGCGGCTTGGAGGTCTCGGCCGGCGTCGTGGAGGTCTCGGCCGGCATCGTGGTCACGCCCGCCAGCGCTGCCGGGACGGCGGGGCCGGGCGGCGGTAAGCCGAGCGGCGGTAGGCCGGGCGGCGGTAGGGGGCCGGCCCGGTCGACTCAGCGGCCACCGCTCGACGATCCGCGCGAGCGTCCGCTCGACCAGCTGCCGACCAGTGCCGGCCGCGCCGGCGCCGGGCCGTTCGGGCGGCCGGTGTCGCCGCGACCGATGCCGCCGGTATTGCCGCTGCGCCCACCGCTGCCGCCGCTGCCGTGACTCTTGCCGCTGCCGCTGCCGCCGCTGCCATGGCTGGCACCGCCGCTGCGACCGGCACCGCCGCGTGCGCCGGAGCCGTTCCGGCTGCCACCGCGCCCGCTGCCGTGAAACTCCTGGCGCTCGGGCCGGACGCCGGGCTCGTCGCGCTCGATCTCTTCGCCCGGCCGGATCTGCAGGCCGGTGAAGCCGGCGATCTCGACGCGCCGGATCGGCCGGCGGATCAGCCGTTCGATCGCGGCCAGCAGCTTGACCTCGTCGGCGTCGACCAGCGAGATCGCGGTGCCCTCGCGGCCGGCCCGGCCGGTGCGGCCGATCCGGTGCACATAGTCTTCCGGGACGTGCGGCAGCTCGTAGTTGACGACGTGCGGCAGCTCGTCGATGTCGAGGCCGCGGGCCGCGATGTCGGTCGCCACCAGCACCGGCAGCGAGCCGTCCTTGAACTGGCCGAGCGCCCGGGTGCGCGCGCCCTGGCTCTTGTTGCCGTGGATCGCCATCGCGGCGATGCCGTCCTTGATCAGCTGTTCGGCGAGCCGGTTGGCGCCGTGCTTGGTCTTGGTGAAGACCAGCACCTGGGTCCAGCGCTGCGAGCCGATCAGGTACGACAGCAGCGCGCGCTTGCGCGGCTTGGCGACCAGGTGCACGGCCTGCTCGACCAGCTCCGACGCGGTGTTGCGCGGCGCCACGTCGACTTCGGCCGGACTGTCGAGCAGGCCCTGCGCGAGCGCGCGGATCTCCGGCGCGAAGGTCGCCGAGAACAGCAGATTCTGGCGCTTGGCCGGCAGCCGGGCGATCACGCGCTTGATGTCGTGGATGAAGCCCATGTCGAGCATCCGGTCGGCTTCGTCGAGCACGAAGATCTCGACGCCCGACAGGTCGACGGTCTTCTGGCCGACATGGTCGAGCAGCCGGCCCGGCGTCGCCACCAGGATGTCGAGCGGCGCGCGCAGCGCCTGGATCTGCGGGTTGATGTTGACGCCGCCGAAAATCACCAGCGAGCGGCTGCGGGCGTATTTGCCGTACTTCTGCACAGATTCGGCGACCTGCGCGGTCAGTTCGCGGGTCGGCGTCAGGATCAGGCAGCGCGGCCGGCCGGGCTTCTTTTGCGCCAGCGGCTTCGCCGCGAGCAGCTGCAGGATCGGCAGCGTGAAGCCGGCGGTCTTGCCGGTGCCGGTCTGCGCGGCGGCGAGCAGGTCGCGGCCGGTCAGCACCGCCGGGATCGCCTTGGCCTGGATCGGCGTCGGGCGGTCGTAACCGGCATCGGCGATCGCGCGCAGCAATGGCTCGGCGAGGCCGAGTCCGGCGAAGCCGGCGTCGGCGGCCGGGCCGGCCGCCGCGGGGTCGGCTTTCGGTTTCGGCATCGGCACGGTGGGACGCGGATCGACAGGGTCGGAGATCGCCGGCGCGGGGCGGGCGAACAGGGAATCATCGGACATCAGGACGGTTGCTCCAGAGACCGTCTGCCGTGGGCCTGGCCCGGATCGGGTCGGCTGGTCGCGGCGCCAATCGCGGCGGTCTCGAGGGGGGAGGAGTGCTGGCGTGGGCGCGAGCCGGGAGGCATCGCGGGCTGTGCCCGTGCGGAACGGGCGACGCAGCAGAGCCGGACCGATTGGCAACTGTCCGGACCTCGATTATAGCCCGCGACCGGTCAGGTGCTGCGCCCCGTCGCCAGAAAGACGATGCCACCGATCACCAGCAAGGCGCCGATGATCTGGCTCGTGCCGACCGACTGGCCGAGCACCGCTGCGCCGAGGATCATCGCGGCGATCGGCTCGAAGTTCATCGCCGGCGCACTGTTGACGGCACCGAGCCGGGGCAGCACCACGAACAGCGAGGTGAACGCCGTGGTATAGAGCAGGCTCAGCAGTGCGAGCCCGACCCAGCCGGTGGTGTCGTTCGGGAACCGGAATGCCGTGGTCGGGCCCGCGGCGTCGCCGAGCCAGCCGGACAGGCCGGCGAGCAGGCCCGACAGCAGCACCACCACCCCCACGGTCGCCATCGTCAGGCAGGCGCGCAACCGGCCGTCGATGTGACCGAGCCAGCGCGTCGTCAGATAGAGCGCGACCGCGAACGCCGCCGCTGCCGTCAGACCGAAGCCGACGCCGGCGCCGATCTCGAGCCAACGACGCGCCAGCGCCGACAGGGCACCGCCCGCGCCGCCGGCAGCCGCAACCGGCGGCGCCGCGGCCAGCGACATCGCAGCCGGCGACGCCGCGCCCGTGCCGGCTGCCGCCGCGGCCGGGGCGCTGAGTCCGAACACATCGAGCGCGAGCACCAGGCCGGCGAGGATTACCGGCATCGCCAGCAGCGTGCGGCGGCTCGGCGGCGCACCGCCGGCCAGCCACGACACGGCCGCCAGCATGATCGGGAACACATTGAACGTCAGCAGTGCCAGCGCCACCGGCAGCCGTGCCACCGCGGCATAGAGGCAGTAGCTCTGCACCGCCAGCAGCAGGCCGATCACGATCGCGCGCCGGACCGTCGCGGCCGGCAGCGCGAGCGGCGTGCGGGTCAGCCGCAGCAGTCCGAGCACCGTGAACGTCGTGACGAACGAGCGCACCGTGACCGCGGTCGCGACGCTGGTGCCGTGGTCGAAGGCCAGCCGCGCCGCAACGTGGTTGGTCGCGAAGGTGGTCGCGATCGCCATCAGCAGCAGCACGCCGAGCCAAGGCGCGATCGGCGCGCGCGCGGTCATCGGCCGCCTCGCGACCGCGGCGCGAATGGTGTACTCACGCGGTGCGTTCGTGGTCGCCGGCGGGCGGCGTCTGACTGGCCGACCGGCCGCCGGTGTAGAGCTGCGGCCAGCGGATCCGGACCCAGTCGCCGTCGGCGCGATAGCCGGTGCACGAATCGAGCAGCTTCGGCCGCTCGCCGGGCGCTTCGTCGCGGACGCCGCGCTCGCGGATCCGGTCGCCGACGACGGTCTGGTATGCCGTCGTTGCGACCTGCTGCAGCAGTTCGCGCAGATGGGTGCAGCCATCGATTCCGGCGACGCGCCGATGCGCCTCGCGCAGGAAGCCGGGCTTGATCGACAGGCCGGCGAGACGGTCGAAGTTCGGCGCGGCGCCGAGACAGGTCCGGTGCGGTGTCGCGGCCATTGCGGCCTCGAACGAATGGATCAGCATCTCGGCATCGAACACCATCCGCACCGTCATGTCGTGCAGCGGCTCGCCGGCTGCGCGATGCCCGCCCGCCGCGATATCGAGCGGATAGGTCCGGACGTCGGTCAGCCGGCCGTCGAGCTCATAGCGGCCGTCGGTGCGGCGGTAGCCGTGCAGCGTGATCGAACGGGTGTGCAGCAACTCTCTGGCCATGATCGTTCCTAGGAGCCTGTCGGAGTATGGGAAGGGGTCGCGTTCGAGCCAGGAATGCGCGAGGCAAGGCGCCGGTTACGGTCGATAGCCAGAGCGATCGACCCGGTTCGGCAACCCCGCAACGCGCCTTCCAGGCTCGAACCCCCAGGGCGGCGG
>JBFWQR010000054.1:0-42163 GCA_050249335.1 Lautropia sp. | reverse complement strand
ACCATCAACACGATGGTCGACCAGCTGAACGCGTTCGCCGGCGAGGTCAGCCGGGTCGCGCGCGAGGTCGGCACCGAAGGCAAGCTCGGCGGCCAGGCGCAGGTGCCCGGGGTCGCCGGGACCTGGAAGGACCTGACCGACAACGTCAACTTCATGGCGTCGAACCTGACCGGCCAGGTGCGCAACATCGCCGACGTCGCGACCGCGATCGCGCGCGGCGACCTGTCGAAGAAGATCACGGTCGACGTCCGCGGCGAGATCCTCGAGCTGAAGGAGACCATCAACACGATGGTCGAGCAGCTGCGCTCGTTCGCCTCCGAGGTCACGCGGGTCGCGCGCGAGGTCGGCACCGAAGGCCGGCTCGGCGTCCAGGCGGTGGTGCCCGGCGTCGACGGCACCTGGAAGGACCTGACCGATTCGGTCAATACCATGGGCGCGAACCTGACCGCTCAGGTGCGCAACATCGCCGAGGTGACCACCGCGGTCGCGCGCGGCGACCTGAACCGCAAGATCACGGTTGACGTCAAGGGCGAGATCCTGGAGCTCAAGAACACCATCAACACGATGGTCGACCAGCTGAACTCGTTCGCCGGCGAGGTGACCCGGGTGGCGCGCGAAGTCGGCACCGAAGGCAAGCTCGGCGGCCAGGCCGAAGTCTCGGGCGTCGGCGGCACCTGGAAGAATCTGACCGACAACGTCAATTTCATGGCGTCGAACCTGACCGAGCAGGTGCGCGGCATCGTCAAGGTCGTGACCGCGGTCGCCAACGGCAACCTGACGCAGCGGCTGACGGTGCAGGCCAAGGGCGAGGTCGCGGCGCTGGCGGACACGATCAACAACATGACCGACACGCTGGCGACGTTCGCCGACCAGGTGTCGAACGTCGCGCGCGAGGTCGGCGTCGACGGCCGGCTGGGCGGCCAGGCCAACGTCCCCGGCGCCGCCGGCACCTGGAAGGACCTGACCGGCAACGTCAACCTGCTGGCGGCGAACCTGACGACGCAGGTCCGCGCGATCGCCGAGTTCGCGACCGCGGTGACCAAGGGCGACCTGACACGCGCGATCCAGGTCAATGCCAAGGGCGAGGTCGCCGAGCTCAAGGACAACATCAACACGATGATCTCGAACCTGCGCGAGACCACCGAGCGCAATCGCGAGCAGGACTGGCTGAAGACCAACCTGGCGCGCTTCACCGGGATGCTGCAGGGGCAGCGCGAGCTGAAGACCGTCGGCGAGATGCTGCTGACCGAGCTGGCGCCGCTGGTGCAGGCGCAGCAGGGCGCGATCTATCACCTCGCCGGCAGCGACGACGACGGCGACGGGACGCCGCGGCTGCGGCTGCTGTCGAGCTACGCGTTCGGCGGCAGCGCCGCGCCGCCGGCCGAGATCGAGCTCGGCGAGGGCCTGGTCGGGCAGTGCGCGCTCGAGAAGAAGCGCATCCTGCTCGCCGACGTCTCGCCGGAATTCGTCTCGATCTCGTCGAGCCTCGGCGAAGCACGCCGGCTCAGCATCATCGTGCTGCCGGTGCTGTTCGAGGGCGAGACCAAGGCGGTGGTCGAGCTGGCGGCGCTGCAGCAGTTCAGCGGCGGCTCGCAGGCGCTGCTGGAGCTGCTGACCCAGAGCATCGGTGCGGTGTTCAACACGATCGAAGCGACCATGCGGACCGAAGACCTGCTGACGCAATCGCAGCAGCTGACGGTCGAGCTGCAGTCGCGCCAGACCGAGCTGCAGGAGACCAACGAACAGCTCGGCACCAAGGCGCGGCTGCTGGCCGAGCAGAACGCCGAGGTCGAGCGCAAGAACGCCGAGGTCGAGCAGGCGCGGCTGGCGCTCGAGGAGAAGGCCGCGGAGCTCGCGCTGACCTCGAAGTACAAGTCCGAGTTCCTCGCCAACATGTCGCACGAGCTGCGCACGCCGCTCAACTCGATCCTGATCCTGTCGCAGCAGCTGGCCGCCAACAGTGCCGGCAATCTGAGCGGCAAGGAGGTCGAGTTCTCGCGCAATATCAACTCGTCGGGGTCGGATCTGCTGCATCTGATCAACGACATCCTCGACCTGTCGAAGATCGAGTCGGGTACCGTCACGCTCGAGCCCGAGGAGATCACCTTCGGCGGTCTGCGCGAAACGATCGAGCGCAACTTCCGTCACGTCGCCGAGGCGAAGAATCTGCCGTTCCATGTCCATTTCGCCGCCGATCTGCCGCGCGGCATGGTCAGCGACGCGAAGCGGCTGCAGCAGATCCTGAAGAACCTGCTGTCGAATGCGGTGAAGTTCACGTCGCACGGTCATGTCCGGATCAGTATCGGCCTGGCTACCGAAGGCTGGACCGCCGACCATCCGGTCCTCGGTTCGGCCAGCCAGGTGCTGGCGTTCGCGGTCCAGGACACCGGCATCGGCGTCGCGCCCGACAAGCAGCGGCTGATCTTCGAGGCGTTCCAGCAGGCGGATGCCGGGACCTCGCGCAAGTACGGTGGCACCGGCCTCGGGCTCGCGATCAGCCGTGAGCTGGCGGCGCTGCTCGGCGGCGAGATCCGGCTGCAGAGCGCGCTCGGCGCGGGCAGCACCTTCACGCTCTACCTGCCGCTGCGCTATGCCGGCGGCGAACCGCTGCGCAGCGTACCGTTGCCGGCCGGCGCACCGCTCGTCGCGCCCGGGGGGCACGCGCTCGCCGTGCTCAACGTGGCACGCGACCTGCAGGTGCCTGACGACCGCAACACCATCGCCGCCGGCGCCCCGGTGCTGCTGATCATCGAGGACGATCCGCACTATGCGCGGATCGTGCTCGGGCTGGCGCGCGAACGGGGATTCAAGGGGCTGGTGGCGCTGAAGGGTGCGCACGGACTCGAGCTGGCGCGCGAGTTCCGGCCGTCGGCGATCTCGCTCGACATCCTGTTGCCCGACATGCTCGGATGGACGGTGCTGAACCAGCTGAAGATGGATCCGTCGACGCGCCACATTCCGGTGCAGATCTTCAGCGTCGCCGAAGAGGACCGGCATCATGGCCTGGCGCACGGCGCGTTCTCGTATCTGGTCAAGTCGTCGACCAGCGAAGGGATGGAGCTGGCACTCGACCGGATCCGCGAGTACGTGCAGCCGCGGACCCGGCGGCTGCTGATCGTCGAGGACGACCCGATCGAGCGCGAAGCCGTCGTCTCGCTGCTGGCGTTCGAGGACATCGAGGTCGCGGCGGTGGCGAGCGGTGCCGAGGCGCTGGCGGCGCTGCAGGCGGTGCGTTTCGACTGCGCGGTCGTCGACCTGCGGCTGCCGGATATCTCCGGTTTCGAGCTGCTCGAGCGGATCCGCGCCGATTCCCGTCTGGCCGAGGTTCCGATCATCGTCTATACCGGCAAGGAGCTGAGCCGCGACGAGCAGTCGCGGCTGAAGGCGCTGGCCAAGAGCATCGTGATCAAGACCGTGGAGTCGCCGGAGCGGCTGTTCGACGAGACCGCGCTGTTCCTGCATCGGGACGTCTCGGCACTGCCGCGCGACCGGCAGCAGATGCTGGCCCGGCTGCACGGCTCGGTCGAGATGCTGCGCGGGCGCAAGGTGCTGGTGGTCGACGACGACGCCCGCAACATCTTCGCGTTGACGACGCTGCTCGAGAACGAGTCGATGGACGTGTCGACCGCGACCAGCGGCCGCCAGGCGATCGACCTGGTCCGCAGCACGCCCGACCTGAGTCTGGTGCTGATGGATATCATGATGCCCGACATGGACGGCTACGAGACGATGCGCGAGATCCGCGCCAATCCGGATTTGCGCAATCTGCCGATCCTGGCGCTGACCGCCAGGGCAATGAAGGGCGATCGCCAGAAGTGTCTGGATGCCGGCGCGAGCGACTACATCGCGAAGCCGGTCGACACCGCTCAGCTGCTGTCGCTGATGCGCACGTGGCTGTTCCGATGACGGACGACCGGGCGGTCGAATCGACGATGGCCAGGTCGCGCTGGCCAGCGCCGGATCCGGATGCCGGCGCGCGGCCGGCGGATGGCGTGCTGTCGGCGGACCGCGCCGGCGTCCGGCAGCCCGGATCGGCGCCGATCGACATCCTGATCGTCGACGACGAGCCGAGCAATCTGGCGGTGCTCGAAGCGGTGCTGGACGATCCGTCGTACCGCCTGATCCGCGCCGAGTCGGCCGATCAGGCGCTGCTCGCGCTGATCGAGCACGAGTTCGCGCTGCTGATCCTGGACGTGCGGATGCCGGACCTGTCCGGCTTCGAGCTGGCGAAGCTGGTCAAGCAGCGCAAGCGGATCGCCAGCGTTCCGATCATCTTCCTGACCGCCTACGATGACACCGACCAGATCGTGCTCGAGGGCTACGGCAGCGGGGCGGTCGACTTCCTGAGCAAGCCGGTCAATCCGACGGTGCTGCGGTCCAAGGTCGCGGTGTTCGCCGAGCTCCATACCAAGGAGCGCGCGCTGAGCCTCGCCAATCAGGCGCTGCGGTCCGAGGTGGCGGAGCGCAAGCGGGCCGAAGACGCGTTGCGGGAGCTCAACGAGACGCTCGAGCGACGGGTGTCGGAGCGCACCGAGGCGCTGCGCCAGGCCGACCGCAAGCTGCAGGTGATGATGAGCAGCATCACCGATGGCCTGTTCATGCTGGATCGCGACCGGCGCTTCACCTACTGCAACGAGCAGGGCGCCCGGATCCTCGGCCTGCAGGTCGAGCGGATGCTCGGCCGGTCGCTGTCCGAGCTGTTTCCGCCGGAGCGCGCCGACCGGTTCCTGGACGGCTACGAACGCGCGGTCCGGACCCAGCAGACGGTGTCGTTCGTCGACCAGTGCCCGGCGCCGCTGAACACCTGGCTGCAATGCCATTGCTATCCGTCGGATGAAGGGCTGGCGGTCTATTTCCACGACGTCACCGACCGGCTGCAGATGGAGGCGCGCCGCGAGGAAGTGCTCGCCGCCGAGCAGGCGGCGCGGACCGAAGGCGAGCGGCTGGCCCGCAACAAAGATGAGTTCCTGGCGTCGCTGAGCCATGAGCTGCGCTCGCCGCTGGCCGCGATCGTCACCTGGGCGACGGTGCTCGAGCGGCCGAACCTCGATCCGCAGACGGTCCGCAAGGGCATCGACGCGATCGGCCGCAACGCCCGGGCCCAGGCGAAGCTGGTCGACGATCTGCTCGACATGAACCGTGTCATATCGGGCCGACTGCGGATGGACTTCCAGACCCTCGACCTGGTTGCGGTCGCGAGCACCGCGGTCGACGCGACCCGGCCGGCGTTTCTCGCCAAGGGGATCAGCCTCGAGGTCGAGCTGACGGCATCGCCGTTGCCGATTCGCGGCGACGAGCTCCGGCTGCAGCAGGTCGCCTCGAACATCCTGACCAATGCGCTGAAGTTCACGCCGGCCGGCGGCTCGGTGCGGGTCGCCGCCGCCGGAGGGCTGGAACAGGTCGAATTGATCGTGGCCGACACCGGCGTCGGCATCGACGCCGCGTTCCTGCCGAACATCTTCGAGCGGTTCAGTCAGGCCGACGGTTCGGCGGCGCGCGAGCACGGCGGCATGGGGCTCGGGCTGTCGATCGTCAAGACCCTGGTCCGGATGCATGGTGGCGAGGTGACCGCGTACAGCGGCGGGCGCGGGCAGGGCGCGACCTTCACGGTGCGGCTGCCGCGCTGGACCAGCCGCAGCAGCACGGCGACGGTCCGGCCGGCCATTGCCGGGACCGCCGGCGCCGATGGCTGGCCGGCGGCCCCGGCCCGCGCCGGCACGGTGGCGAGCCTGCACGGCGTCTCGGTGCTGCTGGTCGACGACCATTCCGATCTGCTCGACGTCCAGCATCGGCTGCTGTCCGATGCCGGCGCCGAGGTCACGATCGCCGGCTCGGCCGCCGAAGGTCTCGAGTACCTGCGGGCCCGCCGGTTCGACGTGCTGCTCAGCGACCTCGGCATGCCCGGCATGGACGGGTACGAACTGATCGATCACGTCCGGACCCGGCTCGGAATCGACGCGACGCGGCTGCCGGCCGCCGCGATCACCGCGTTCGTGCGGCCGGAAGACCAGCAGCGAGCGCTGCAGGCGGGCTATCAGGCCTGCCTGACCAAGCCGGTTGCTGCCGGCGATCTCGAATATCTGGTGTACCGTCTGGCTCGACTTCCGTAGGTCGGGCTTCCCTCGGCCAGATTGCTCCGGGCCGGGTTTCCGTGGGTCAAGTTTCCCTGGGTCAGGTTTCCCTGAACGTCAAGCCGGTCCCGTTGATCGTCTGGCCTGCCAGCGCGATCGCGCGCTCGCCCAGCGGCCGGGTCTGGAAACCGGCCGCGGCGAGCTGGCGAGCGGCGACCTCCACATCGTCGACCCGCAGGTGCAAGGCGCCGATCACCGGCGCGGGCCGGGCCGGCAGCGGTATGCCCGCCGGCAGCGGGGTCGCGGCCGAGGGTTCGACGAAGTCGATCGTGAAGCTGCCGATCCGGATCGTGCCGGCCGCGGCGGCCTCGATCGGATCGATGCCGGCAACGCGAGCATAGGCCGATACCGCGGCGGCGCGGTCCGCGACGATCATCGTGACGCCGGCTATGCCGCGCACGCCGAGCGGATGCCGCTGATAGGGCGGCAGCCAGACCAGCTCGGGCGTGAAGTGCTGGCACAGGAAGGTCCGGCAGCCCGGCGTCGCGGTGACCGGCAACTGGGTCACGCGAAAGCGCGCATCGCGGGTCGTGCCGGCGGTCTCGACCGGCCGCGAGAAGTCCACCGGCGCATCGGCGGCGATGCCGGATGCCTGCAGGCTCTGCCGGCAGGCATCGGAGTCGTCGGTGGCCAACGCGATCGCCCCGGCGCCGTCGCCGCCGGCGAGGAACTCCGAGAAGTACCGCGTGACCGGATGCGGCGTAGCGACCGACATCAGCTCCAGGTAGTCGTTCCCTAACATCATGCAATGGTTGCGGGTGCCGATCGAGTGGAAACCGCGGGGCGTCAGGTTGAAGCCGAGCCGGGTCCAGCGGGCTTGGGCCGCATCGAGGTCGTCGGTCAGGATCACGACGTGATCGACGCCGAGCAGATGAGGATGCATGGGGAACCTCCGGGACTATTCGCGCAGGGTTTCTGGGGCCGAGCCTTTCTTCAGCGCCGGCAGCGCCAGCGTCAGCAGCACGAACACGCCGGTCGCCAGCTTCAGGTCGGCCGGCTTGAGGCCGAGCGCGAGGCCGAGCGACACCAGCTGGTAGTAGACGACCGAGCCGAGCACCGGCGCGGCGATCTGCCGGGTGACGGTATCGCGGCGGATCAGCGTCTCGCCGATGATCACCGCCGCCAGCCCGGTGATCAGCACGCCGAACCCCATCTGGACATCGGCGAAGCCCTGGGTCTGGACCACGATCGCGCCGGCGAGCGCCGAGCAGCCGTTGGCCAGCGCGAGGCCGAAGAGGGTGAACCGCCACGGATCGATCCGCAGCGACGGCGCCAGCGCCGGATTGACGCCGACCGCGCGCAGCGACAGCCCGGTCTCGGTGCGCAGGAACCAGCCGAGCGCGGCGAGCACCGCCACCACCAGCGCGGCGAAGACGGCAGCCTGGCCGACGATGCTGGTGACCAGCGCCGGCGACACGATCGACAGCAGCGTCTCGTTCGACAGCAGCGCGACGTTGGCCTTGCCGAGCACGCGCAGGTTGACGCTGAACAGGATCGTCATCACCAGGATGCCCGCCAGCAGCGTGTTGATCCGGAACCGCAGATGGATGTAGGCGGTGGTGGCGCCCGCGGCCAGGCCGCCGGCGATCGCGGCCAGCGTCGCCGGCACCGGGTGCACGCCGGCGAGCAGCAGCACCGCGCACAGGCAGCCGCCGAGCGGGAAGCTGCCTTCGGAAGACAAGTCCGGGAACGACAGCAGCCGGAACGGGATCATCACGCCGAGCGCGATGAACGAATAGACCAGCCCCTGCACCAGCGTCACCGGTATCAGGTTCCAGAACGCGTTCAGGATGTCGGTCATGCCACCCGCCTCACGATGCGAGCAGCAGCTTGTCGTCGGCGAGATGGAAGCGCTCGACCAGCGCCGCGACCGTCAGACCGCGCTTCTGGTCGCCGGCGATGTCGAGCCGGATGCGGCCGGAATCCATCATGATCAGCCGGTCGCCGAACGCGATCGCATGCTGCATGTTGTGGGTGACCATCAGCGTCGTCAGCCGGCCGTCGCGCACCGAGCGCAGCGTCGCCTGCAGCACCAGCTCGGCGGTGCGCGGGTCGAGCGCGGCCGTATGCTCGTCGAGCAGCAGCACGCGCGGCGGATTCAGTACCGCCATCGCCAGCGCCAGCACCTGGCGCTGGCCGCCGGACAGCGCGCCGGCGCGGTTGCCGAGACGCGATTCCAGGCCGAGCCCGAAGCCGGCCAGCGTCGCGCGGAAGCGCTCGCGCCGCGCCGCGGTCAGCGCCGGCGCGAGCCCGCGGCCGTGACGGCGCAGATCGGCGAGCGCCAGATTCTCCTCGATCGTCATCGCCGGCAGCGTGCCGCGCATCGGGTCCTGGGCGACCCGTGCGATCAGCGCCGCCCGGCGATGCTCGGGCTGGCGGGTGACATCGTCGCCGTCGATCCGGACCGTGCCGCTGTCGAGCTGCAACTGTCCCGAGACGACGTTGAGCAGCGTCGACTTGCCGGCGCCGTTGGAGCCGATCACGACGACGAATTCGGCGGCGCGGACGTCCAGGCTGACCCCGTCCAGCGCCGGCCGCGCATCGGCGGTGCCGGCGTTGAACGTCAGCCGCGCATCGGTCAGGCTCAAGCTCATCGGGACGACCAGGTCGGCGAGAGGCGCGAGAGGATGTCAGTGGCACCCGGCCACCCGCCGGCTCGTTTCCTTTCGGTTTCCCATCCCGCTGCGCGGCACCCGCATCGCATGAAACAGGCCGAGCTAGTCGATCACGCTCGCCGCCAACGCCGGCGGCACGTTGACGTTCCACTGCGCCGCCTGCTTGCGGCTGACCACCGGCGCATAGTCGGTCGGGCCGGGGCGCCACGACGCGATCGACGCCGGCTTCTCGCCGTTCAGGATCCGGACCGCGATCCGGCCGGCGGCCGCGCCCATCTGCCGGTACGAGACCGCGTAGGCGGCGAGGAAGCTGCCGTTGCGCACGGGGGTGTCGAGCGTATTGATCGCCGGCACGCCGATCCGCTGCGCGGTCGCGGCGATCACCGGCAGGCTGGTCTGCAGCAGGTTCGACTGGATGATGAACAGCGCGTCGATCCGGTCCTTCAGCGACTGCAGCCGCTGGGCGATGTCGTTCGGGCCGTCGATGCCGACCTCGACGATCGACAACCCGGCCTTGGCCGCCGCGGTGCGCATCTCGGCGATGTTGGTCCGGTCGTTGTCCTCGGCAGGGTTGAACGGCACGCCGATCCGCCTGGCCGCCGGCAGCAACTGCTTGACGAACGCGAGCGACGCATCGAAGTCCGGGTACAGCGTGGCGCCGGCATGAGTCGCCGAGCCGGCCTGCCACGACGGGACGATCTGCGCGACCACCGGATCGACGACCGACATGAACACGATCGGGATGCTCTTGTCGGTGACCACCCGGATCGCCGACTGCGCGACCGGCGTCGTCACCGCGACGATCAGCGCCGGCTTCTTCGACTGGGCGTTGGTCAGCAGTTGCGGGATCAGCGTCCGGTCGAAGTTGATGTGCTGATCGTCGTAGACGACGCCGCTGCCCTCGGCGAGCCCCTGCTGCTTCAGCTCGTCCTTGAAACCGTCGATCGCCGCGCGCAGCGCCGGATGCTCGCCGAAGTTGGCGATCGCGATGGTCTTGGGCTGGGCGCCCGCGGCGGCGCTGAGCGCGAGCAGCAGGCAGGGTAGCAATCGCTTGAGCATCCGGGAGCCTCCGTTGTTGGACGTTGCTGGCTGTTGATCGATGCTATGGTGCCGCGTACTGCGCACCCGATTGCGCTGCCTGCCGGGCATTCGCGCAGCACGCTCTGGCCGACCGTGCCGGTCGCGCCGAAGATCGGGATCGCCATGGCGGCAGGGTATCATCATCATGACCTGTTCCGACACGGTTCGATCCTCGCGACATACTCACCGATGAGCGACGCCTTGTCACCGCGGCTGGCGGCGATCGTCGCCGCGCTGCCGCTGCGTCCGGGGCTGCGGGTGCTCGAGATCGGCTGCGGCCCGGGCGCGGCGGCGCGCGCAGTGGCGCGGCGGATCGGCAACGGCCATGTGCTGGCGATCGATCGCTCGGCCAAGGCCATCGCGCAGGCCGCCGCGGCCTGCGCGGACGAGATCGCCGCCGGGCGGCTGAGCCTGCGTCGCGTCGCGGTCGAGGACTTCCGGCTCGAGCGCGGCGAACGGCGCTTCGACCTCGCGTTCGCGGTCCGGGTCGGTGTGCTCGACGGCCGTCACCCGCAGCACGAGCGGGCGGCCCGCAGTCGCATCGCACAGGCGCTGACCGCACGCGGCCGCCTGTTCGTCGATGGCGGCACGCCGCTGCGCGAGATCCCGCTGCGCGAGCTCGCGGCACCGTCGCGGCACGAGCTCGCGCCGGCGCCGCGCGTGCCGGCGATCCGGCTGCTCGGCGCGGCGGACATGGCGACCATGCGCGCGCTGCTGATCATGTTCGGCGAGGCGTTCGACGACCTGCCGACCTATCGTGACCGCCAGCCCGGCGCGGCCTATCTGCGGCGGCTGCTCGCGAGCGGGAGTTTCATCGCGTTGGCGGCGTTGGATGGCGACGCGGTGGTCGGCGGAATCGCGGCCTATTCTCTGCCGAAATTCGAACAGGCGCGCAGCGAAATCTACCTGTACGATCTGGCGGTCGCTGCCAGTCATCGGCGCCGGGGCATCGCCACCGCGCTGATCGGCGCGCTCCAGCGCGAGGCACGCCGGCGCGGCGCCTACGTGATTTTCGTCCAAGCCGATCACGGCGACGATGCCGCGATCGCGCTCTACGACAAGCTCGGCGTCCGCGAGCGGGTCCTGCATTTCGACATCGAGCCGGCCGGGCGCGGCCCACGACGAGGAGACGTGACATGAGACGAGGAGACATGAGACGAGGAGACATGAGACGAGGAGACGCGGCATGAAAGTCCATGGTGCGTGCCATTGCCGCCAGATCACCTACGAGGCCGAGATCGATCCGGCCACGGTCAGCATCTGCCATTGCACCGACTGCCAGGTGCTTTCGGGCGCGCCGTACCGCGTTTCGGTGCCGGCACTGCCGGGCACCTTCCGGTTGCTGACCGGCCAGCCTGCCACCTACGTGAAGACCGCCGACAGCGGCGCCCGCCGCCGGCATTCGTTCTGCAGCAACTGCGGCGCACCGGTCTCGGCCGGCGCCGATACCGACCAGCCGCCGACCCAGATGCTGCGGGTCGGGGGGCTGGCCGAGCGTGCCCGGCTGGCGCCGATGCGGCGGATCTGGTGCCGCTCGGCGCTGCCCTGGTCGGAAGCGATCGGCGAGGTGCCCGGCGTCGCCGGGCAGACCGCCTGAGCGCTTGCAGCAGGGTGCGCGGGGCGGTCCTGCTGCCGCGTACGGCCCTCGCGCCAGGCGGCGCCGACCGGATCAGCCGGTTCGGCTCGGCAGGCCGCCGAGACTGCGGCTGATCCGCTCGCCGGCAGTACGGACCGCCGCCGCGGTCGGGCCACGCCAGTCCGCCGCGAGGCGGTCCTGGTGGTCGAGCGCGGTGATCACGATCGCGGGCTCGCCTTCGTGATCGAGCGCCGCGGCACTGAACGCATTGATGCCGGGAATCGGCCGGCCGCTGGTGCGGCTGATGCCGTGATGGCGCGCTTCCTCGACGATCTGCGCGATCTGCTCGCGCTGCTCGCGCGGCGAGTGGACGCCGAGCCCCGATTCGTCGCTGGCGTGGCGCAGCACCGCCTGGCGCAGCCGCTCGGGCGGCAGCGCGGCGACGAAGGCCCGGCCGGTCGCGGTATCGAACAGCGACATCACGCTGCCGGCACGGAGCAGCACATGCAGCGGATTGCGCGCCTCGATCAGCCGGACCACCGTCGGGCCGAAATTGCCCCAGACCGCGAGCGCGACCGCATGACCGGTGTCGCGGGCGAGTGCCTCGGCGACCGGTGTCGCGGCCTTGACCGCGTCGAGCTGATGCAGCGCCGTCAGACCGAGCTGCAGCGCCGCCGGGCCGAGTGCATAGTGGCCGCTGACCGGGTCCTGGGCGACCAGTCCGAGCCGCTGATAGCCGACCAGGTACGGATGGGCGCGCGACGGCGTCAGCGCCGCGAGCGCCGCGAGCTCCTTCAGCGGCAACCCGGCGCGGCTGTCGGCAAGCGCCAGCAGCAACCGGCCGCCGACCTCGATCGACTGGACCGACCGGCGGACGGCTTCGCCGGCGTCGGTGCGGTCGCGGGATGCGTCCGCTGGCTCCGGCGCGGCCGAATCGGCGCTGCGGCCGGCGGCTTGCGAGAGCAGCTTTGCGCCCCGCAGACCGGCGGCGCGCGTGCGTGGTGAGTTCAACCGGCACCCCACGATGATTCGTAATAGACAAATTAGTTTGACATAGACGGATGCCGGCCTACAATCCCCGTTGAACGCAGCGGAGGCACGGATGAGCGATCGAGGTCACCGGTACATCAGTGGGTTCGGTAATCAGTTCGCCAGCGAGGCGGTCGCCGGTACGCTGCCGCAGGGCCGCAACAGTCCGCAGCGGGTCGCGCACGGCCTCTACGCCGAACTGCTGTCGGGCACTGCATTCACCGCGCCGCGGGCGCAGAACCTGCGCACCTGGCTGTATCGCCGGCAGCCGTCGGCCGTCGCCGGCCGGTTCCGGCCGTATCCGCAGCCGTTCCTGAAGAGCGGCAGCGTGGGTGGTGTCGCCGCGCCGCCGGACCCGCTGCGGTGGCGGCCGGTGCCGATCCCGGACGCGCCGAGCGATTTCATCGACGGTCTGCGCACCATCGTCGTCAACGGCGATCCCGAAGCGCAGACCGGCATCGCCGCGCACCTGTATCTGGTCAATCGCTCGATGGACGACCGTGCGTTCATCGACGCCGACGGCGAACTGCTGCTGGTGCCACAGCAGGGCAGCCTGACGATCACCACCGAGCTCGGCGTGCTCGCGGTCGCGCCGGGCGAGATCGCGCTGCTGCCGCGCGGCATGGCCTTCAAGATCGCGGTCAGCGGCCCGTCGCGCGGCTATGTCTGCGAGAACTACGGTGCGTCGTTCCGGCTGCCGGAGCTCGGACCGATCGGTTCGAACGGCCTGGCCAATCCGCGCGACTTCCTGGCACCGGTCGCCGCGTTCGAGACCGCAACGCGCGAATACGAGATCGTCCGCAAGTTCGGCGGCGAACTGTGGTCGGCGCGGCAGCCACGGACGCCGTTCGACGTCGTCGGCTGGCACGGCAATCTCGCGCCTGTGAAGTACGATACCGCGAACTTCATGACGATCGGTTCGATCAGCTTCGATCACCCGGATCCGTCGATCTTCACGGTGTTGACGTCGCCTTCGGACACGCCGGGCGTCGCCAACTGCGACTTCGTGATCTTTCCGCCGCGCTGGCTGGTCGCCGAGGACACGTTCCGCCCACCCTGGTATCACCGCAACGTGATGAGCGAGTTCATGGGCCTGGTCCACGGCCAATACGATGCCAAGCCCGAAGGCTTCGTGCCGGGCGGCATGTCGCTGCACAATTGCATGGTGCCGCACGGCCCGGACGCGGATGCGTTCGAGAAGGCGTCGAGCGCCGAGCTGGCGCCGCAGAAGCTCGGCGATACGCTGGCGTTCATGTTCGAGAGCCGGTGGCGCTTCCGGCCGACCGAGTTCGCGATGAATTGCGGCGCGCTCGAAGCCGACTACGCCGATTGCTGGCAGACGCTGCCGGACCGTTTCCCGTCACAGGACCGAATCGCATCATGACCAATTCGACGCATGCCCCGACGCTGCGCAGCTGGGTCGCCAGCGCCAACCAGTCGGATTGCGACTTTCCGATCCAGAACCTGCCGTTCGGCCGCTTCCGGCGTGCCGGTTCGCAGCAGCATTTCCGGATCGGCATCGCGATCGGCGACCAGATCCTCGATCTCGCCGCCGCCGCGGATGCGACGCCGTGGCCGGCCGATCTCGCCGCGGCGCTGAAGCCGCTGGCGGCCGGCCAGCTCGCGCCGTTCATGCAGCTCGGCGCGGCGGTTCGCGGCGCGCTGCGCGCGGCGCTGTCGGCGGCGCTTGCCGAAGGCAGCCGCCAGCAGCCGGCGCTCGCGACCTGCCTGGTGCCGCAGGCCGACGCCGAGCTCGGGCTGCCGTGCGAGATCGGCGATTACACCGACTTCTATATCGGCATCCATCATGCGACCACGATCGGCAAGCTGTTCCGTCCGGACAATCCGCTGCTGCCGAACTACCGCTGGGTGCCGATCGGCTACCACGGCCGGGCCTCGTCGATCGTCCCGAGCGGCACGTCGTTCCGGCGGCCGTCGGGCCAGACCAAGGGCGCCGGCGATGCGCCGGCCTTCGGCGCCAGCCAGCGGCTCGATTACGAACTCGAGCTCGGCGTGCTGATCGGCCGCGGCAACGTGCTCGGCGAGCCGATCGCGATCGAGGATGCCGAGTCGCACATCTTCGGCCTGACGCTGCTCAACGACTGGTCGGCACGCGACCTGCAGGCCTGGGAATACCAGCCGCTCGGCCCGTTCCTCGCGAAGAACTTCGCGTCGACGCTGTCGCCGTGGGTCGTGACGCTCGACGCGCTGGCGCCGTTCCGCGTGCCGTTCGAGCGGCCGCCCGGCGACCCGCAGCCGCTGCCGTACCTAGACTCGGCGGCCAACCGCGCGCACGGCGCCTTCGACATCACGCTGGAAGCGTCGCTGCTGACGCCGGCGATGCGCGCCGCCGGCAGCGCGCCGGCGCTGCTGTCGCGCGGCAACGCGCGCGACGCCGCCTACTGGACGCTGGCGCAGCTGGTCACGCATCACACCGTCAACGGCTGCAACCTGCGCCCCGGCGATCTGCTCGGCTCGGGCACGCTGTCGGGGCCGCGGCCGGAGCAGGGCGGGTCGTTGATGGAACTGAGCCAGGGCGGCAAGGTCCCGGTGCAACTGCCCGGCGGCGAGACCCGGACCTTCCTGCAGGACGGCGACACGCTGATCCTGCGTGCCTACTGCCAGCGCGCGGGCGCGGTGCGGATCGGCTTCGGCAGCTGCGCCGGCACCGTGCTGGCCGCGCGCGGCTGAATCGCAAGGCCCGGCATGCTGGAACTGCTGATCGGCAACAAGAACTATTCGTCGTGGTCGCTGCGGCCGTGGGTGCTGATGCGTGAGCTCGGCATCGAGTTCGACGAGCTGCTGATCCCGTTCGTCGCGCCTGGCCAGCCGAGCCCGTTCGCCGACCGCTCGCCGACCGGGCTGGTACCGTGCCTGCGCGACGGCGACCGGACCGTCTGGGAATCGCTCGCGATCGTCGAGTACCTGGCCGAGCGCGAACCGCGGGTCTGGCCGGCCGACGTCTCGGCGCGCGCCTGGGCGCGCTGCGCCGCCGCCGAGATGCATGCCGGTTTCCGAGCGCTGCGCGACGTCTGCGGCATGAACTGCGGCATCCGCGTCGAGCTCGCCGAAGTGCCACCGGCATTGCGCAAGGACCTGCAGCGGCTCGATTCGCTGTGGGGCGAGGGCCTGGCGCGCTTCGGCGGGCCGTTCCTCGCCGGTGCGGCGTTCAGCGCGGTCGATGCGTTCTTCGCGCCGGTGGCGTTCCGGGTGCAGTCGTACCAGCCGCCGCTCGCGGCGGCATCGCGGCTGTACGTCGACCGGCTGCTGGCGTTGCCGGCGATGCGCGACTGGTATGCCGCCGCGCTGCGCGAACCTTGGCGCGACGCCGCCCACGAAGCCGAACTGCAGCGTGCCGGCCGGATCACGCAGGACCTGCGGACTGCCGCCTTCAGGGCCTGACCGCCGGCGTTTCGAGCAGCATGCCACGCGCCCGCTCGGCGAGATGGAGCTCGAGCTGCACTGCTTCGTCGCTGCCATAGTCGAACGGCTCGGCACGGACGCCGATCGAGCAGTTGCGCAGCCGGCGCTGCAGCGAGCCGACCGCCTGCCATTCGAGCCGGTAGAGCGGGTAGCCGGTCGGATGCGCCTGCGGGATCGGCGCGCCGCCGAGACGCTCGCCGGCGCGCTGGTCATGACACTGGCTGCACGACAGGTTCAACTGGCCGATCCGCTGCCGGTACAGCGCCGCGCCGCGGGCGCGCCAGTCGGCGAGCCGGCGGTCGTCGGGCGGCGCCAGCGCCAGGCCGCGCGACTGATGCGCAACGTAGGTCTCGAGCTGCAGCAGCGGCTTGCTCTCGAGCGCGAGCGGCGGCTGTGCCTGATGCCGGGTGCGGCACTGCTCGATCCGTTGTTGCAGCGTGATCGGCCGGGCGAGCCGGCTGTCCCAGGCCGGATAGCGCACCGCGACGCCGCGCATCGATTCGGCGGCGGCGCCGTGGCAGCCGGCGCACGACCGCGCGTTGCCGCCGGCGGGCCGCGCCTGCCAGGCAGCCGCACCGTCGGCGACCCAGAGCATGGCGGGGTTCTGCGAATCGTCGCGCTGCATCTGCTGCAGCGCTGTGCTCATCGAGTCGGCGCCGGAGCGGCGCGGGTCGGCGACCGCGGCGGTGACTGTGGCAGCAGCGACCGTGGCGGCAGCGGTCACGACAACCATGGCCACTGCCACTGCCACTGCCACTGCCACTGCTACTGCCGCCATCGCCGCGGCCACCACGGCGAATCCGGCCGCGCGGCGCCGGTCGCGCCCGGTCATGCGACCGGGAACGCAATCGTCTCCGTCTGCGCGAAACCGTTGTCGCCCTCCCAGCGGAACTGCAGCGTGCCGCTGCGGGTCGCGACGACGTGGAACGCCAGGTACGGATTGGCAGAGATCGCCGGGAACAGCTCGGCGGCGAAGACCAGCTCGCCGTCGTAGTGGCAGCTGAAGCGGCGGATGATGTCGCGCGGCAGCCGCCTGCCGTCGGAGTCGTTGCGGTAGCCGGTTTCCATCGGATGACCGATCAACGCGCGGATCTCGACGACATCGCCGCGGCGCGCGGTCTTCGGGACGGTCAGCAGGGTTCTGGCCATCAGCTGGTCTCGCCTTCGATGCATGCCGCCAGCGTCACGACCACGTCGACGGTGTCCGACCAGCAACTGCCGTCCGCGAGCTTCGCGACCGCCGCCAGCTTCTGGCTGGTGGCGAGCCGGATCCGGGTAGCGACCGTGGCGCGGCCGGCGCGCGGGCCGAAGTGGAACACCGCGACGTCGCGCTGCGGATTGCGCTCGTTGAACACCGCGATCGCGACGACGCGGTCGCCGGCGCCGGGCCCCGCCTCGACGGCGACTGCGAGCGGCACGGTATTGCCGTTGTCGACCAGCTCGGCGACTTCCAGCCGCACGCGGCCGGCACGGACCGGTACGCCACCGGCGAATGCGGCGACCGCTGCAGCGAGGTCGCGATCTTCGGTCGCACCCGGGGCACTGGCCTGCGCCCGTGCCCGGCGCGCCACCGACAAGGCTCCGGCCGTGACCGCGCCAGTGGTGATGGCCCCGGTGGTGACAGCGCTGGTGGTGACAGCGCTGGTGGTGAAGGTGCCGGCCGCGGCTATGCCGAGGCCGAGCACCGTGCTGCGTCGCGCCGGCCGGGCGACGGCCGCCGCCGGCGGCCGCGGCGCCGCGAGCGCCTTGCGCGCTGGTCGGTCGTCTGCTCCGATCTTCATCCGATGACCCCCGATGCACTGCGTCCGATCGCGGTCAGCGCAGCGTCGCGAGAAACGCTACCACGTCTTCCACCTGCTGTGCGGTCAGCAGCGAGCGGTCCTGCCAGACGCGGCCGACGCGGACCAGGCCCGCGTTGCTCAGGTACGGCGGCATCAGCGTCTGCGGGTTCAGCCGGCGGCTGTCGGCGATCCGCAGCCGCAGCTGGGCAATACTCCAGCGGGCACCGGCGCCGGCGAGATCGGGGGCCAGCGTGCCCTGGAACCGCTGTTCCGGAAACGGCCCGCTGTGGCACAGCAGGCAGAGGCCGAGCTGGCGGTCGACGACGATCGCGCGGCCGCGCGCCGGATCGCCGGGCCGGTCGCCGAGCGGCGCGGCGATGCCGTCGGCGATGACCGGCGGCAGCGTCTGCGCCGGTAGCGCCGGCGGCCAGAGCGCCAGCGCCACCACCAGCGCCAGCGATCCTTGCGGCATCCTGCACACGAGCGCCGGCACCACGACGTACCCCCACGATCGCTAGGTGCGCTTCAGGCTCTGGCTGCCCAGCGGCAGGTCGCGGATCCGCTTGCCGGTGGCCGCGTAGATCGCGTTCAGCACCGCCGGCGCCGCGACCGCGATGGTCGGCTCGCCGACGCCGCCCCAGAAGCCGCCGGAAGGCATCACGATGGTCTCGACCTTCGGCATCTGGTGGATCTGCAGCACCGGGTAGGTGTCGAAGTTGGTCTGCGCGATACGTCCGTCCTTGACCGTGCAGGCGCCGAACAGCGCGGCCGAGAGCCCGTAGGCGAACGAGCCTTCGACCTGCGCCTCGATCTGCTGCGGATTGACCGCGTGGCCGGGATCGGTCGCCGCGACGATCCGGTGGATCTTCAGCGCGCCGGCGTCGTCGACCGACACCTCGGCACAGGCCGCGACGTAGCTGCCGAAGCCCATCGTCTGCGCCAGCCCGCGGAACACCTTGCGGCCGTCGACGTCGGGTGCCGGCCGGCCCCAGCCGGCCCGCTCGGCGACCGCGTCCAGCACCGCCAGATGGCGCGGATGCTGCGCCATCAGCTTGCGCCGCAGCGCGAGCGGGTCCTGGCCGGTGGCGGCGGCGATCTCGTCGATGAAGCACTCGAGATAGACCGTGTTCTGGTTCAGGTTGACGCCGCGCCAGAAGCCCGGCGGCACGTGCGGATTGCGCATCGCATGGTCGATCAGCAGGTTCGGGAAGCTGTAGCCGATCGATGCTTCCGGTCCCGGCGGATTGAGCCCCTGGAACACCACCGGGTCCCTGCCGTCGCGGATGTTCTGCGGGAACAGGCCGGCCAGGATCGACTGCCCGGAGATCCGCATCGCCAGCGCGGTGACGTTGCCGTCGGCATCGAGCCCGGCGGTCAGCTTGCACTGCGTGACCGGGTGGTAGAGCCCGTGGGTCATGTCCTCTTCGCGGCTCCAGAGCAGCTTGACCGGCGTGCCGGGCAGCTCCTTGGCGATCGCGACCACCTGCCTGACCCAGTCGTGGACGGCACCGCGCCGGCCGAAGCCGCCGCCGAGGTGCAGCTTGTAGACCTCGCAGCGCGACGCCGGCAGCCCGGATGCTTCCGAGGTCGCGGCGAGCGCGGCTTCGCCGTTCTGCGTCGGCGTCCAGACCTCGCAGCGCTCCGGCGTGTAGCGCGCGGTCGCGTTCATCGGCTCCATGGTCGCGTGGTTCTGATGCGGATACGAATAGACCGCTTCGACCTTGCGGGCCGCGCTCGCCAGCGCGGCGCGGGCGTCGCCGTTGCGGTTGCCGACCGCCGCCTCGGGTGCGTCGAGCCCGGCCTTCAGCACTTCGGCGAAGCCGGCGCTGGTGGCCGCGGCGTTCGGGCCGAGATCCCATTCGATCGGCAGCGCGTCGAGCGCGATCTTGGCGCGCCACCAGGTGTCGGCGACCACCGCGACCGCGCTGTCGCCGACCCGGACCACCTTGCGCACGCCGGGCCGCTGCAGGATTGCGGCCTCGTCGACCGACCTGACCTTGCCGCCGAACACCGGGCAGTCCTTGATCGCCGCGTTCAGCAGGCCCGGCATCGTCAGGTCGGCGCCGTAGATCTGCCTGCCGGTGACCTTGTCGCGGGTGTCGAGCCGTGCCAGCCGCCGGCCGGCGATCTTCCAGTGCTTCGGATCCTTCAACCGCACGTCGGCCGGCGGCGCCAGCCTGGCAGCGGCCTCGGCGACCTTGCCATAGGTCGTCGACCGGCCGCTGGCTGGATGCCGGATGATGCTGTCGGCAGCGGTGCATTCGGCTGCCGGCACCTGCCAGCCCTCGGCCGCGGCCTGGATCAGCAGGACGCGGGCAGCGGCGCCGCCCTTGCGGACGTAGTCATGCGATTCGCGGATGCCGCGGCTGCCGCCGGTCGAGAAGTTGCCCCAGACCCGCTTGCGCGCCAGATTCTGGCCCGGCGTCGGGTATTCGGTCACGACTCGCGCCCAGTCGCAATCGAGTTCCTCGGCGACCAGCTGCGCGAGCCCGGTCAGCGTGCCCTGGCCCATCTCGGAGCGGGCGATCCGGATCACCACCGTGTCGTCGGGCTGCACGACGACCCAGGCGTTGACCTCCGCCGGTACCGCCGATGCCGTCGGTGTCGCTGTCTGCGCCTGCGCGGCGCCGGCGAAGCGACCGGCCGACGGCGTCAGCAGCGGTACGTGGAAGCCGATCATCAGGCCGCCGGCGGCGGCGCTCGACAGGAAGGCGCGCCGCGCCGGCTTGTGTGCGACAGGGTAGCTCATGTTGCCCCCTCGGCCCGTGCGGGCCGGTCCCCCCGAGGGGGACGCGAGCCCGGCTTCGGGCGGCCGTGCGCTCGGGCTCATGTCGTGCTCCCGTCGGCATGCTGGATCGACAGCGCGGCACCCTTGGTGTCGCCGCCTTTGGCGACGACCTTGATCGCGGCGCGGACCCGGTTGTAGGTGCCGCAGCGACAGAGGTTTGTCATCGCGTCGTCGATCTCGGCGTCGGTCGGGTCCGGCTTCTCGGCGAGCAGCGCGGCGGCCGCCATGATCATCCCGCACTGACAGTAGCCGCATTGCGGGACGTCGAGCGCGACCCACGCCTTTTGCACCGGATGCGAGCCGTCCGGCGACAGGCCCTCGATCGTGACGATCTTCTCGTCGGGCCCGATCGTCGACAGCGGCCGGACGCAGCTGCGCATCGGCACGCCGTCGAGATGGACCGTACAGGCGCCGCAGGCCGCGATGCCGCAGCCGTACTTGGTGCCGGTCAGGCCGAGCTGCTCGCGCAGCACCCATAGCAGCGGCGTGTCGCCGTCTGCATCGATGTCACGGACCGTGCCGTTGACATGCAATCGCGCCATCTCCGAGTCTCCTTTGGGTCCGGTTGTACGAACGGGTGCAAGCACCTCGGCCAGTCTACGCCGCGGTCGCCGGCAGGGCCTCGCACCGGAGCGCGGCGCTCGACCTTTCGGCCAGCCGGCGGCGCGGACGGTCGCGGACGATCTCGGGCGGCTTCGGCAGGCTACCGGCGGGTGCCGATCGCCGGTGCCGGCGACTATCATCGGCGCATGGACACGATCGCCGAAGCGGCTGCACCGCTGGCGCAATGGCTCGCGTTTCTGTTCGCCGCCATCGTGCTGGCCTTCACCCCGGGGCCGGGGATGACCTATGTGGTCGCCCGGACCGTCGCCGGCGGGCGCGCCGAAGGGCTGGCGTCGTGTCTCGGCACCGCGCTCGGCGGGCTGGTCCATGTCGCGGCCGCCGCGGCCGGCCTGTCCTGGCTGCTGGCGCAGTCGGCGACCGCGTTCACCGCGGTCAAGCTGATCGGTGCCGCCTATCTGCTCTGGCTCGGCATCCGGATGCTGCGCGCGCACCGGCGGTCCGCGGTGCCGCGGCTCGCCGCTGCCGGGGCTCGCCGCGCGTTGCGCGATGGCGCGATCGTCGAGATGATGAACGTCAAGACCGCGCTGTTCTTTCTCGCGTTCATCCCGCAGTTCGTCTCGCCGGCGTTCGCGCCGGGCTGGCAGTTCGTCGTGCTCGGCAGCGTCTGCGTGCTGCTCAATACCTTCGCCGACGTGATCGCGGTCTGCACGGTCGATCGACTGCTGGCGTCGGATGCCGGCCGCTCGGCGCGGGCGCGGGCGCTGCAGCTCGCCTCCGGCACGACCATGATCGGGCTCGGCGTCTACGTCGCGCTGGCGCGGCGCCCGGGATGAGCCGATGGCGGCCGTGATCGCTCGATCCGGCCGCGGCAGCGACCGCGGCTGAGGCGGCGAGGTGATCGGTGGCGCAATGGCTCGCCGACATGGTATTGACCGTACACGTCGCGATCGCCGCGTTCGTCGTGCTCGGCCTGCTCGCGATCCTGGCCGGTCACTGGCTGCGGCCGCGGGTCGAGTGGCGGTGGATCGACGCCGTCTGGTTCCGCGGCCTGCATCTGGCGACGATCGGCTGCGTCGCGGCCGAGGCCTGGCTCGGGCTGGCGTGCCCGTTGACGACGCTGGAGTCATGGCTGCGCCGCCAGGCCCGGCAGGACGGCTACCGCACCGGCTTCATCGAGTACTGGCTGCAGCGGCTGCTCTACTACGACGCTCCACCGTGGTTGTTCACCCTCGGCTATACGTTGTTCGCGCTGGCGGTGGTTGCGGTCTGGTGGCGCTATCCGCCGCGACCCTCGTCGCGACCTTCGCCGCGTCCCCCGCCGCGGCAGCGCGACGGCTGAGCGCACTGCTGCTGTCCGCGGTCGCGGTCGCTGCTGCCGCCGACGAGCCGCTGCGCAACTGGTTCGACGATCCGTTCTTCCAGGTGTCGGCCGACATCGCCGATTGTCCGGAGCCGGCCGGACCCCGCTGGCCGGCGGCGCGGATTCCGGCGACGACGTTGTCGGTCACGGTGCAGGGGCGGATCGTGCTGGTTTACGGCTGCGCCGCCGAGCCGGGCGTCGCCGAGTGGATCGAGGCGTTCGCGCGGTCGCTGCCGAATGTGCAGCTGGCGGTCGCCGCGATCCGCACCGCGGCGACGGAGCGGCCGCCGTACCGGCTGGCTCGTCCGGCCGGAGCGCAGCAGGGGCGGTAGACGGCAGCAGGGCGGGCCGATGGCAGTGCGGCCGCCGGAATCGGACGAAGAGGCGCAATCGCGAAGGAGTCGCAATGGCAACCCAATGGCTCGCATTCGCTGCCGTCAGCGTCGTGCTCGCGGTGACGCCCGGGCCGGCAGTGGTCTACATCGTCGCACGGACGTTGGCGCAGGGACGGCGCTCGGGTCTGACGTCGGTCGCCGCGGTCGCGCTCGGCAACTTCGGCAACGCCGCCGGTGCCGCGCTGGGCCTCGCCGCGTTGTTCGCGGTGTCGTCGCTGGCGTTCACCGTCGTCAAGTACGCCGGCGCGGCCTACCTGATCCATCTCGGCTTCCGGGCGTTGCGGTCGCCTGCTGCGGCCACGGCCACGGCCACGGCCACGGCCGCGGGCGGCGCCGCGGCGCCTGCCGCGATCGTCGGCGACGCCGCGATCCGGAGCGATTCTCTCGGCCGGGTATTCCGCGACGGCGCGCTGGTGGCGCTGCTGAATCCGAAGACCGCGCTGTTCTTCGCCGCGTTGCTGCCGCAATTCATCGATCCGGCCGGGCCGGCGACCCTGCAGTCGCTGGCGTTGGGCGCGCTGTTCGTCGTGATCGCGGCCGGCAGCGACATCGTCTACGTGCTCGCCGCCGGCCTGATCGGCCCACGACTGGCGCGGGCCGGTCGCGTGGCCCGCGCCGGTCGCTATGCGACCGCATCGGTCTATTTCGGGCTCGGCGCCTATACGGCGCTGTCGGATTCGCGGCCCGGGGCGGCCGGCTGAGACCGGGGCCGCCGGCTGAGAATTTCCGAGCGTCCCCAGAGCTGGGGTACCGGTCGACCGCGTGACGTTCTGCACACCGGCGCGTGATCGGTGGGGCGGCGCGTGATTCTCGTCACGCGCCGGATCGCGCAGCGGCGCCGGCTGCCGCTAGACTGACGGACCGCCGCCATGGCTTCTGCCTCTGCGACGGCTTTCGTCCGCGAGCCCGGCCGGCTCGCGATCCTCCTCGGGCCTTTTCGTGCGAATGACCGCTCCGGGTTCCACCATGCTGCGCCATCTGCTGCTGCGCGGACGCGTCCGGTTGGCGCGGCCGGCGGCGATGCCGGCGTCGTTGTCGTGGACGGTGCCGTTGCTGAGAACGCCGTTGCTGGCGGCGCCGCTGCTGGCAGTGGTCCTGGCGGTGTTGCTGGCTGCGGGCGACGCGCTGGCGGGCGACGGCCCCGGCCGAGCGCTGTTCGAAGGCGCGATCGCGATGCCGGCGCGGATCATCGGGCACAGCCGCGACCTGCCGTCGCTGGCGGCGCGCTGCAGCAATTGCCATGGCACCGGCGGTGCGACAGCATCCGGCAGCGACCGCACGGCGGCCGCAACCATCGCAACCACGGCAACCACCGCAACCACGGTGGCCGCCGTACCGGCATTCGGGGTGCCGCGGCTCGACCGCGAGGCGTTGACGCAATCGCGCTCGCGTCGCGGCGGTCCGCCGTCGCGCTACGACGCCGGGTCATTCTGCGCGCTGCTGCAAGGCGGCATCGACGCTGCCGGCGTGATGATCGACCAGACAATGCCGCGCTACCGTCCCGACGCGGCGCAATGCGCGGCGTTGTGGGCCTATCTGACGGCCGAATCCGCGAAAGTACCGTGAGCTGCGCGCAACCATCCCCGACACCGCCGGACTTCGATCCGGGCCTCGACCCGGATTGCGCCCCGCACCTGGACCGGGGCCGCCGCCGCTGGCTGTGGGCGGCCGCGGCGTTCACCATTGCGCCAGCGCTGCAACCCCGGGTGGCCGCTGCTCACAACGACGCCGGCCCGGTGGCGCCGCCGCTCGCGGCTCCGGCGATGGCGATCCATTGGCACGACGGCAGCCGCAGGTCGCTGGCCGACCGCCTGAAGGGGCGGGTGACCGCGGTGCAGACGATGTTCACCGGCTGCTCGGCGGTCTGCCCGATCCAGGGCGCTTTGTTCGCCGAAGTCCAGTCGCTGCTCGGCGAGCCGGCCGGCGGCGATCCGCGGCTGCAACTGCTGTCGCTCAGCATCGATCCGGTGACCGACGACGCACCGGCGCTGTCGCGCTGGCTACGGCAGTTCGAGGGCGACGCTCGCTGGCACGCCGGCGCGCCGCGGCCCGAAGCGGTCGACCAGCTGCTCGAATTCCTGCGCGCGCGGTCCGGTGGCGTCGATCGCCATACCGGCCAGGTGTTCCTGTTCAATCCGCGCGCCGAGCTGGTGCTGCGGACTGTCGACCTGCCGCCGCCCGAGCAGATCGTCGAGCTGCTGCTCGGCCTGGCGAAGCGTTTCCCGCGCTGACCGCGATTGCCGTGTCGTATCATCGACCGTTCTGCCAACTCCCGACTGATCACGGTGATCTCCGCACTCGAAGCGCTCGAACGGCTGCGCGAAGGCAATCAGCGCTTCGTCTCCGGCGTCTCTACGCTGGCCGCGCTGACTCGCCCGCTGCTGCGCGATGCGCTTGCCGGCGGGCAGGAGCCGTTCGCAGTGGTGCTCGGCTGCTCGGATTCGCGAGTGCCGGTCGAAATCGTTTTCGATCACGGGCTCGGCAGCCTGTTCGTGATCCGGGTTGCCGGCAACATCGTCGCGCCGTCGCAGATCGGCAGCGTCGAGTTCGCTGCCGAACGCTTCGGTACCCGGCTGGTCGTGATCCTCGGCCATACGCGCTGCGGCGCGATCCAGGCGACGCTCGAGGAGCTGCAGCGCCCGAGCGAGAACCGCTCGATCAACCTCGCTTCGATCGTCGACCGGGTGCGGCCGTCGGTCGAAGGGCTGCTGGCGACCGAGCTGCGCCATGACCGCGAGCGGCTGGCGCAGCTGGCGGTGCGCACCAACGTCCGCGTCAGCGCCAACTACCTGCGGCACGGCTCGGCGGTCATCGAAGACCTGATCCAGCGCGACGGCCTGCTGGTGGTTGGTGCCGAGTATTCGCTCGAGACCGGTGTCGTGGAATTCTTCGACGGCGTTCCGGTAGCGCGCCGCTGACAGCCTGCCAGCACGCGGTCCGGCGGTCATGACGGTGCCGCGCGAAGCCCGCGCCGAGTTCACGCGGCGGATGAACCGGGTGCTCGACCATATCGATCGGCATCTGGACGGGTCGCTCGATCTCGAGACACTGGCCGCGGTCGCGCATTTCTCGCCGTTCCACTTCCATCGGCTGTTCGCCGCGTGGATGGGGGAGACGCTCGGCGACTATCTGCGGCGTCGCCGGGTCGAGTCGGGTGCGCAGCGGTTGCTGGTGCAGCCGCAGACCGCGGTGCTGAACGTCGCCCTGTCGGTCGGCTTCGGGTCGGCCGAGGCGTTCGCCCGGGCTTTCAAGCAGCGCTTCGGCGCCGCGCCGACCGCGTGGCGAGCCCGCATGCTGGCCAGCACGGATCGCGGCTTCGGCCAGACCGCCGCTGGCGATTCCGGTCGGCCGATCGAGCGCGATCATGACCGGGCCGAACGCGATCCCGCTCCCGCCGAGCGCAATCCCGGTCAGGCCGATCGCAATCCTGATCAGGCCGATCGCAAGGCCGGTCGGGCCGACCCGGCCGAGGATCCGGATCATCAGCCGCTCCTGCAGCCCACTTCCGAGGAGCCGACGATGATCGTCAAACTGATCGACCGCGAACCCGCCCGCATCGCCTACCTGCGCCACATCGGGCCGTACGGCGCACCGATCCTCGCGTTCTGGCAAGAGGCCGTCTACCCGTGGATGGTCACCAACGATCTGCTGTCTGCGCCGCGCTATGGCATCGCGCACGACGATCCACAGGTGACGCGAGCGCAGCAGTGCCGCTACGACGCGTGCATCGAGGTGCCGGCCGGCTTCGCGCCCAACGGGGCGGCAGTGATCGGCGAGGTGCCGGGCGGCCGGTACGCGTCATGCTATTTCAAGGGCGAGAATACCGCGATCGGCGATGCCTGGCAGGCGATGTTCCGCGACTGGCTGCCGGCCAGCGGCTTCCAGCTCGACGGCCGGCCGTGCATCGAATACTACGGACCCGGCACGTCGTACGATCCGAAGACCGGCGTGTTCGATTGCGACCTGCTGGTGCCGGTCACGCCGCTGTAGCCAGCCGGGGCCGGCGCCGGCAGCGCGGTGCGGGGTGAGGGCGGGTGCGGCGGGTTGCGCCGGCATAATCGTGCGCTGAGCCCGGAGACCGCGATGACCACTGCACCGACCGAACTGCTGTTCCGCGATGATGCCTATCTGCAGGCCGCCTCAGCCCGTGTCGTCGCGGTCCATCCGAACGGCGTCGAGCTCGACCGCACGATCTTCTATCCTCTAGGTGGCGGGCAGGCCGGCGACACCGGGACGCTGGTGCGCGCCGATGGCAGCCGGATCGTCGTTGCCGATACCCGCAAGGGCCCGGTGCCGGACACAGTGCTGCATCTGGTTGCGCCCGAGCAGATGCCCGGACAATTGCCCGGGCAAACGCCGCTCGCGATCGGAGAACCGGTCGAACTCGCGATCGACTGGCCGCGCCGCTACGCGCTGATGCGGCTGCACACCGCGCTGCACGTGATGTCGTGCGTCGTGGTGGCTCCGGTCACCGGCGGCAACATCTCGCCCGACAAGGGGCGGCTCGACTTCGACATCGACATGAGTCTGCTTGACGCGGCGCGGATCGAAGCCGGGACCAACGCGCTGATCGCGCGTGCCGTCGATACCGAGACGGTCTGGATCACCGATGCCGAACTCGACGCGCGGCCCGAGCTGGTCAAGACGATGAGCGTGCAGCCGCCGCGCGGCAGCGGCCGGGTGCGGCTGCTGCGGATCCCCGGCATCGACCTGCAGCCGTGCGGCGGCACCCATGTACGCAACATCGGCGAGATCGGTGCAATCCGGGTGCTGAAGATCCGCAGCGAGGGCAAGCGCAACCGCCGGGTCGAGATCGCGCTGGCCGATATCGCTTCGATACAATCGGCAGCCGCCCACCCGGAATCGGCGGCCGCCCACCCGGCAGCCGCTGCCGCACCCAGGATTGCCCCTCTGCTGCGATGACTTCGATGACATTGCTGATGTTCTGCGCGGTCGCGTTCGTCGCGATCGTGACGCCGGGTCCGACCGTGCTGCTCGCGCTCGGCAACGGCACGCGTCATGGGCTGCGCCTGTCACTCTACGGCATGGCAGGCGCGGTCGTGTCGGACCTGATCCTGGTGGCGGCGGCCGCGTTGGGGCTCGGCGCGCTGCTGGCGGCGTCCGAGGTCGCGTTCGGCATCGTCAAATGGATCGGTGCGCTCTACCTCGCCTGGATCGGCATCCAGCTGCTGCGGTCGAACGGCGTGTTCAGCGAGGTTCCGGCCGGCGCGGCCGGCGGCAGCGGGCCGCTCGGTCGCAAGCTGTTCATGCGCTCGTTCCTGACCGCGGTCACCAATCCGAAAGGCTACCTGTTCGTGTCGGCGCTGATGCCGCAGTTCGTCGATCCGGCCGCGGCGCAGTGGTCGCAATGGGTGACGATCGGCGCACTGTTCTGCCTGATCGATTTCTTCGTGATGCTCGGCTACGCCGCTGCCGGTGCCCGCGCGGTCCGCCTGCTGCGTGCTCGCGGCACGCTGTGGCTCGACCGCGCGAGCGGCGCCGCGCTGCTGGCGATGGCCGGCTCGCTGGCGCTGTTCCGGCGCACGCCCGGCTGATGCGCCGCCGCCGATCGCTGGTCGCGGCACCGCTCGCGGCACTGCTGCCGGCACGATTCGTCGCGGCGCTGGCACCGCTGGCGTCGTTGCCGCCGAGCGCCGTGGCGAGCTCCGACGCCGAGCGGCAGAGCACCGCGCTGATCGCCGCGGCCGCGTCCGGCGACCTGGCCGCACTGCGCCGGCTGCTCGATGCCGGTGCCGCCGTGAACGGCCGGGACGGCCGTGGCCGGACCGCGGCGCTGGCAGCGGTGCAGAACGGGCAGGTCGCCGCCGCCTGGCTGCTGATCGAACGCGGCGCCGACGTCAACCTGCAGGACGATCAGCGCGACAGCGTCTTCCTGCTCGCCGGTGCCCGCGGCCTGACCGAGGTCGTCCGGCTGGCGGTGGCGGCCGGCGCCGACCTGAAATCGACCAATCGCTACGGCGGTACCGCGCTGATCCCGGCCTGTCACTACGGCCATGTCGAGACGGTGCGGGCCTTGCTCGCGACGGCGATCGACGTCGATCATGTCAACCGGCTCGGCTGGACCGCCTTGCTCGAGGCCGTGATCCTCGGCGACGGCGGTCCGGCGCATGTCGAGATCGTCGAGCTGCTGCTGGCGCGCGGCGCCGATCCGAACCTGGCCGACCGCGACGGGGCGACGCCGCTTGCCCATGCCCGCAATCGCGGCCAGTCGCAGGTCGTCGAGCGGCTGCTGCGTGCCGGTGCCCGCGACGGCAGCCGCCGCGCCTGATCGAGCACCTGAACGAACACCCGAACCGGAACCGGCGGCAAGCCATGACCTGGACTCTGTGGGGCGCATTCGTCGCCGCGACGCTGGTGCTGCTGATCATTCCCGGCCCGACCGTTCTGACGGTAATCGGCTATTCGATCTCGCACGGCAGCCGCGCACGCTGGCCGCTGGTCGCCGCGGTCGCGCTCGGCGATTCGACGGCGCTGCTGCTGTCGCTGCTCGGCCTGGGCACGCTGCTCGCGGCGTCGGCGCTATGGTTCGGCGTCGTCAAGTGGATCGGCGGCGGCTATCTGATCTGGCTCGGCCTGCGGATGCTGGCCGCGGCCTGGCGGACCGCACCGGCTGCTGCCTCGGTCGGCGCGGCCGGGCCCGGTGATGCAGCCGGCGACGCGGCGCCGCGGCTCGCATCGCGCCGGCAGCTGTTCGCGCAGACCTACCTGGTGACCGCGCTGAATCCGAAGGGGATCGTGTTCTTCGTCGCGTTCCTGCCGCAGTTCCTGACGCCGGCCGCACCGGTCGCGCCGCAGCTCTGGCTGCTGTCGGTCACGTTCGTCGTGCTGGCGACGCTGAGCGCCGGGCTGTACGCGCTGTTCGCGTCGCAGGCGCGCCGTCTGCTCGCGACGCCGCGGGCGCGGCGGCGGTTCGAGTCCGGCGGCGGCGCGCTGCTGGTCGGCGCCGGGGTCTGGGCCTTGCTGGCCCGGCGGCCGGCTTGAGCGGCATCGAAGGCGGCCGGCCGCCGCTCGCGGCCGTGCTGATCGATCACGACGGCACGCTGGTCGATTCCGAGCCGGTCCACTACGAGCACTGGCTCCGCGTGCTCGCCGGTAGCGGGTTCGAGCTGACCGAGGCGATCTATCGGACCGAGTTCGCCGGCGTGCCGACCGAAGGTAACGCCGAGCTGCTGGTGACGCGCTACGGCGGCGCCGGTCCGGCCGCGGCGCTGGTGGCGCGCAAGCTGGAGGTCACCGGCGACTATCTGCGCGGGCAGGCGTTCCCGCTGGTCGAAGGCGGCGCCGGCGTGCTCGCCGACCTGCAGGCGCGCGGGCTCGCGTTCGGTGTCGTGACCGGCGCCGGGCCGGAGGCGATCGCGGCGACGATCCGTTACTACGGCCTGGCCGAGCGGTTCGCGGTGGTCGTGACCGGCGCCGACGTGGTGCACAGCAAGCCGGCGCCCGATTGCTACCGGCTCGCGCTGACCCGGCTCGGTGTCGCGGCCGAGCACTGCGTCGCGATCGAGGACAGCGCCGCCGGCGTCGCTGCCGCGACCGGCGCCGGCATCGACTGCGTCGCGATCCGGACGCCGTTCACCGCGGCGCATGATTTTTCCGCGGCGGTCGCGGTGTTCGACCGGCTGACCGAAGCGGTCGACTGGATCATCCGCGAGCGGCTTTGAAGCGGCTCGAAGCGGTTTAAGCGACACGGCCGGCCGGCGTGCCGCGCCCGGCACAGGGCGCGCGTGGGCTGCGGTGTGCCGGCTCAGACCGCGCCGCGCGCATCGACGTAGAGCGCGTACAGCGAGTGGCTGCTCGCCATGAACAGCCGGTTGTTGCGGCGGCCGCCGAAGCAGAGGTTGGCGCAGCGCTCCGGCAGGTGGATCTGGCCGATCCGCTTGCCGTTCGGATCGAATACGACGACGCCATCGAGCTCGGCCGGATCGGTCTTCGACGAGCCGGTGGCCCCGAAGCCGCACCAGAGATTGCCGTCGACATCGGCGCGGATGCCGTCGAACGCACCTTCGCCGTCGGCGTCGGCATGGAGCCGCTTCTTGCCGAGCTTGCCGTTCCTGCCGACGTCGAACGCCCAGATCAACCGGTTCGGCACGGCACGGCTCTCGACTACGTACAGCGTCTTCTCGTCCGGCGAGAAGCAGAGCCCGTTCGGGCCGGCCAGTTCGTCGTTCATCCGCGCGAGCTTGCCGGTGTTGCCGTCGATCCGGTAGACCGCCTGCGGCACTTCGGATTCGGCGCGGTCGCCTTCGTAGTGGCCGGAGATGCCGAACACCGGGTCGCTGAACCAGATCGAGCCGTCGGATGCGCAGACGATGTCGTTCGGCGAGTTGAGCCGCTTGCCGTCGTAGCGGTCGGCGAGCACGGTGATCGTGCCGTCGTATTCGGTGCGGGTGACGCGGCGGCCGCCGTGCTCGCAGGCGAGCAGACGGCCCTGACGGTCGCGGACCAGGCCGTTGGCGAAGTTCGACGGCTGGCGGAACACCGTGGTCAGGCCGGTCGCCTCGTCCCAGCGCAGGATCCGGTCGTTCGGAATGTCCGACAGCAGCAGGTAGCGGCCGTCGCCGAACCAGACCGGGCCTTCGGCCCAGCGCAGGCCGCTGGCGAGTTGCTCGACGCTGGCGCTGAAGATCCGGTATCGGCCGAATGCCGGGTCGAGCACGCGGACCGCCGGGTCCGGGTAGCGCTGGCTCGGCTGGAATTCGAACCGCTGGCCGACGGCGGCGCCGGCAACGACGGGCGGGGAGGTCGGCGGCAGGGCAGCGGACATCGTGCAGTCTCCGGGAGTTGGTGCGAGGTGATCGCGGTGATATTAGCCCGCTGCCGATCATCGGCCCGCTGCAGATCGACTCGCGGCTGCAATCGACTCGCGGCTGCAATCGGCCCGCGGCCGCGATCGGCCCGACCGCCGCGCCGCGGCTGGCCGCGCGATCGCGCGGCGCGGTTGCAGAGAATCGGCATATCCGCGCGATGCGGTCTTCGTCGGCCGCACAAAATCGGTTACTTTCCAGACATGCCGCACAGCGTCTCCCTGATCACCACGATATCGGTCGGCCTCGGACTGGCCCTGGTCTTCGGCTTCATCGCGGCCCGTCTCAAGCTGCCGGCATTGGTCGGCTATCTGGTCGCCGGCATCATCATCGGCCCGTCGACGCCGGGCTTCGTCGGCGATCTCGAGCTCGCCGGCCAGCTCGCCGAGATCGGAGTCATGCTGCTGATGTTCGGCGTCGGCCTGCATTTCTCGCTCGACGACCTGTTGTCGGTACGCCGGATCGCGCTGCCCGGTGCGATCGTGCAGATCGTGGTCGCGACCGCGATGGGGGCGATCGCCGCGCTGACCTGGGGCTGGACGCTGGCCGCCGGCATCGTGTTCGGGCTCGCGCTGTCGGTCGCCAGCACCGTCGTGCTGCTGCGCGCGCTCGAGAGCCGCGGCGTGCTCGACACCGTCAACGGCCGGATCGCGGTCGGCTGGCTGGTGGTCGAGGACCTGGTGATGGTGCTGGTGCTGGTGCTGCTGCCGGCGCTCGCCGGGATGGCGGGCGGCGACGCTGCCGCGGGCAGCGACCCCGAGCGCGGCGGTTCGATCCTCGGCCCCGGCGGCGCCGACCGCGCGCTGTGGACGACGCTGCTGATCACGTTGGGTGAAGTCGCGGTCTTCATCGGCCTGATGCTGGTGGTCGGCCGCCGGCTGTTTCCATGGCTGCTCTGGCAGGTCGCGCGGACCGGCTCGCGCGAGCTGTTCACGCTCTGCGTGATCGCGGCGGCGGTCAGCATCGCGTACGGATCGGCGGCGCTGTTCGGGGTTTCGTTCGCGCTCGGCGCCTTCTTCGCCGGCATGGTGCTGCGCGAATCGGCGCTCAGCTACCGGGCCGCCGAAGAATCGCTGCCGTTGCGCGATGCGTTCTCGGTGCTGTTCTTCATCTCGGTCGGCATGCTGTTCGAGCCGAAGGTGATCATCGAGCAGCCGCTGCACCTGATCGTCACCGTGCTGATCATCATGCTCGGCAAGTCGCTGGCCGCGTTCTTCCTGACGCTGGCGTTCCGCTACCCGATCAATACCGCGTTGACGGTGTCGGCGAGCCTGGCGCAGGTCGGCGAGTTCTCGTTTATCCTGGTCGGGCTCGGCGTCGCGCTGAAGCTGCTGCCGTCCGAAGGGCAGAGCCTGGTGCTCGCCGGCGCGCTGATCTCGATCGCGCTGAATCCGTTGATGTTCCAGGGCATCGCACCGTTCGAGGCCTGGATCCGGGCGCGGCCGCGGCTGGCCAACCGGTTCGAGCGGCCCGGCGACCCGCTCGCCGAACTTCCGACGCATGTCGAGTCACGGCATGTCACCGACCATGTCGTGCTGGTCGGCTACGGCCGCGTCGGCCGCCGGATCGGCGAGGCGCTGGCGGCGCAGGACCTGCCGCTGGTGGTGGCCGAGGGCAATCGCGAGATCGTCGAGAGGCTGCGCGGCCGGGGCTTCCATGCCGTCGCCGGCGATGCGTCGGAGGCGGCGGTGCTGGTGCAGGCGCATGTCGCCCGCGCCCGGATCCTGGTGATCGCGATTCCCGATACCTTCCATGTCCGGCAGATGATCGAGATCGCACGCACGCTCAATCCGCATATCCAGACGGTGGTGCGCACGCACAGCGAGGAGGAAGCCGAACTGCTGCGGCGGGAGAACGCCGGCACCGTATTCCTCGGCGAGCACGAGCTCGCGCTCAGCATGACCCGCTTCGTCATCGAGCAGGCGAGCGCGCCGCCGGCGCGAGTCGAGGCGGCCTGAACCGGAACGGGCCCGGCCTGACCGGCCGGCCCCGCCGGGATGCCGCCGCCGGATCAGACGTCGCGGAAGTACTTGATGATGCTCGAGAAATCGAGCGCGCCGTGGCCGGCGCGGCTGTGCATCGCGTAGAGGTTGCGCGCCAGCGCGCCGAGCGGGGTGCTGCTTCCGGTCGCCAGCGCCGACTCCATCGCGAGGCCGAGGTCTTTCAGCATCAGGTCCGAGCCGAAGCCGCCGGCATAGCCGCGCGATGACGGCACGCCGTCCATCACGCCCGGCAGCGGGTTGTACTTCTCGAGCGCCCAGTTGCCCCCGGAGCTGCGCCGCATGATCTCCGACAGGACCTTCGGGTCGAGACCGTTGGCCAGCCCGAGCGCGATCGCCTCGCTGGTGCCGATCATCAGCACGCCGAGCAGCATGTTGTTGCAGACCTTGGCGACTTGGCCGGCGCCGGCGTCGCCGGCATGGAACAGGTTCTTGCCCATCGCCTCGAGCAGCGGCCAGGCGCGCTCGACCGCAGCCGCGGCGCCGCCGATCATGAAGGTGAGCGTCGCACCGGCGGCACCGGCCGTGCCGCCCGAGACCGGCGCGTCGATCATCGCGATGCCGCGTTCGGCGGCGGCCGCCGCGACCCGGCGCGAAGACGCCGGCGCGATCGTGCTGCAGTCGATCACGAGGCTGTCGCGGGCGATCCGTTCGAGCAGGCCGGGGCGGCCATCGGCGCCGAGGTAGAGCGCCTCGACATGCCGGCTCGCTGGCAGCATGCTGATCACGACGTCGGCGCCGTCGACCGCGGCGTCGGCCGATGCCGCGACCGCCAGCCCGGCGGCCGCCGCCTGCTGGCAGGCTGCCGGCACCAGGTCGAAGACCGCCAGCGTCTGGCCGGCCTTGGCCAGATTCTGCGCCATCGGGTTGCCCATGTTGCCGAGGCCGATGAAGGCGATCCGGCGCGGCCGGTTGGTGGTCGACGATTCGGTGGTCGACGATCGTTGGGGCATCGGTATCTCCTGTCCGGTTGCTGGCGCGCTCGGCGCCGATTCGATCGGTTGGTGGCCGGCGCTCCAGCCGGTCAACGCGGCACCTCGCGATCGGCCTGGTCGAGCAGGCGGCGCGCGATGATCACGCGCATGATCTCGTTGGTGCCTTCGAGGATCTGATGCACTCGGGCGTCGCGCAGCAGCCGCTCGAGCGGATATTCACGGATGTAGCCGTAGCCGCCGTGCAGCTGCAGCGCGTCGTTGCAGACGCGGAAGCCGACGTCGGTCGCGAACCGCTTGGCCATCGCGCAGTAGGCGGTCGCATCCGGCGCGGCGGCGTCGAGCTTGCTGGCGGCGAGCCGCACCATCTGCCGCGCCGCGACCAGGTCGGTCGCCATGTCGGCGAGCCGGAACTGCAGCGCCTGGAAGTCCGCCAGCCGCTGGTTGAACTGGCGTCGTTCGAGCAGGTAGCGCCGCGTCTGGTCGAGCGCGCCCTGGGCCGCGCCGACCGAGCAGGTCGCGATATTGATCCGGCCGCCGTCGAGCCCCTTCATCGCGATCCGGAAGCCCTGGCCCTCTTCGCCCAGCCGCTGCCGGGCCGG
Organism: Lautropia sp.; assembly: GCA_050249335.1. Lineage (GTDB taxonomy): Bacteria > Pseudomonadota > Gammaproteobacteria > Burkholderiales > Burkholderiaceae_E > Lautropia. Next base: position 7,062 of record JBFWQR010000054.1, on the reverse strand, counting down.
AACCCGGACGCCGTCGAACGTGATCGCCCGGGTCGGCTGGCTGTTCCAGCCCATCTTGGCTTCCTTGCGGCCGTAGCTGATGCCGGGGCTGTCGGCCGCGACCAGGAACGCCGAGACGCCCGACGGGCCGCTGCCGCCGGTGCGCGCCATGACGACCAGCGCGTCGGTGGCGCCGGCGCCGGAGATGAACGCCTTCGAGCCGGTCAGCCGGTAGCCGTCGCCGTCGGCCTCGGCGCGGGTCTTCAGCGAACCGGCGTCGGAGCCCGCGCCCGGCTCGGTCAGGCAGTACGACGCGAGCTTCGTGCCCGCGGTCAGCGCCGGGCCCCATTCGGCAGCGACCTCGGGCCGCGCGAACGCGCTGACCATCCAGGTCACCATGTTGTGGATCGTCAGGTAGGCGGTCGTCGACGGGCAGGCTGCGGCGAGCTCCTCGAAGATCAGCGCCGCATCGAGCCGCGCGAGCCCGAGCCCGCCATGCTCGGTGGCCGCGTAGAGCCCGCAGAAGCCGAGCTCGCCGGCGCGCCCGATCGTCTCCTTCGGGAAGATCGCCTCGGCGTCCCATTCGGCCGCATGCGGCGCGAGCTCGCCGGCGGCGAACTCGCGCGCGGTCTGCTGGAACGCCTGCTGTTCCTCGCTGAGCTCGAAATCCATTCAGCCGGCACTCCGATGACGCCCGTTACCCGACATCCACCGGGGCGTTGCCACCTCAACGAAGCGGGGCGTCATTTCATGCTGATCGTGGTGTTGACGCCGCCCGGTTCGGCCCCGGTATCGAACCAGCGCTCGGTCACTGTCTTGGTCTGGGTATAGAACAGCACCACCTGCTTGCCGTACGGCCCGAGGTCGCCGAGCTTGGAGCCGCGCGAGCCGGTGAACGAGAACAGCGGCACCGGCACCGGGATCGGCACGTTGATGCCGACCTGACCGACGTCGATCTCCTCGGCGAACTTGCGCGCCGCACCGCCGGAGCTGGTGAACACGCCGGTGCCGTTGCCCATCGGGTTGCGGTTGATGATCTCGATCGCGTCGTCGAGCGTCGCGACGCTCATCGTGCACAGCACCGGACCGAAGATCTCCTCGTCGTAGATCTTCATCTCGGGCTTGACGCCGGAGAACAGCGTCGGCGCGATGAAGTTGCCGTCCGGATAGCCGGCGACCTTGACGCCGCGGCCGTCGAGCTCGAGCTTCGCGCCTTCGGCGACGCCTTGCTCGATCAGCCCGAGGATCCGATTCTTGGCCGTCGTCGAGATCACCGGACCGAGGTCGGCGCCGGCTTCATGCCCGGCAGTGGTCTTGAGCTCCCGGGCCTTCTTCGCGAGATCCGGGATCCACTTGGCCGACTCGCCGACGAAGATCGCGACCGACGCGGCCATGCAGCGCTGGCCGGCGGCGCCGAAGCCGGCCCCGACCAGCGCGTTCAGCGTCTGCTCCTTCGGCGCGTCCGGCAGCACCACGACATGGTTCTTGGCGCCCATCATGCACTGGGCGCGCTTGCCGGCCGCAGTGGCGCGGTTGTACACATGGGTGCCGACGCGGGTCGAGCCGACGAACGATACCGCCTTAATGTCCGGGTGGTCGCAGAGGCCGTTGACGACTTCCTCGGTGCCGTGGATCACGTTCAGCACGCCCGGCGGGATGCCGGCGGCATGGGCGAGCTCGATCAGCTTCATCGTCGACAGCGGATCCTGCTCCGATGGCTTCAGCACGAAGGTGTTGCCGCAGGCGATCGCCATCGGGAACATCCACAGCGGGATCATCGCCGGGAAGTTGAACGGCGTGATGCCGGCGCAGACGCCGAGCGGCTGCAGTATCGTGTAGGTGTCGACGCCGGTCGCGACGTTGTTGGCGAGCTCGCCGAGCTGCAGCGTGCCGATATTGGCGGCATGCTCGACGACCTCGAGGCCGCGGAAGATGTCGCCTTCGGCGTCGGCGAGCGTCTTGCCCTGTTCGGCCGTCAGCACCGCGGCGATCTCCTTGATGTTCTCGCGGATCAGCTGCTGCAGCTTCAGGAAGATCCGCGCCCGGGTGCCGATCGGCGTCGACTTCCAGGTCTTGAATGCCTTCTTGGCCGACGCCACCGCGGCGTCGAGCTCTTCTCGGGTCGCGAGCGGCACCTTGGCCAGCACTTCCTGGGTGGCCGGGTTGCGGATCTCGCGCCACTGCTTGGTCTTCGATTCGACCGGCTTGCCGTCGAGGTACAGCGGGACGGTCGGGGTTTTCTGCGTGCTCATCGGGTTCTCCTGGGCGAAGGCGACGGCGGCGGCCCCGTGCGGGGGCGGCCCTCGGCTCGATTCTATGCCTGCCAGCCGTGCCGGCCGGGGGTTTTCCCGGGTCGGCGGCCGCTACCCGAGCGCGGCGGCGGCACTGTACCATCGCCGGCGAGCCTGGATGGCGCGCTGCCGCATCGTCGCTCCCGCGCTGCCCGAGGCACCCGGCTGCCGAGCCGGCACCGTCGAAGCCATTACAGAGGGGACGAACAGATGTCGAAGGGAGTGACCCGCCGCCAGGTTCTGCTTGCCGCCGCCGCTGGCTGCTTCGCGGCGCCGCCGATCGCCGGTGCGCAGCAGACGATCACGCTGCACGGTGCCTCGCAGTTCAACGACGACCACGCGTTCACCAAGACCATGGTCCGGTTCGAGGAACTGGTCAAGAAGTACTACGGCAAGCCGATCAATTTCGTGCTGCACAAGAACAGCGAGCTCGGGCTCGAGAAGCAGTACTTCGAGTACATGGCGCAGGGCAAGGCGGTCGATTACGCCGTGGTCTCGCCGGCGCACATGTCGACGTTCTCGAAGGCGGCGCCGTTCATCGACGCGCCGTTCCTGTTCCGCGACCTGGCGCACTGGAACAAGGTGCTCGATTCCGACACGCTGCAGCCGATTGCCGACGAGATCGCCAAGCGTGCCGACGTGATGCTGATCGGCTACGCCGGCGGCGGCGTGCGCAACATCTTCTCGAACAAGCCGGCCTCGACGCTGGCCGATATCAAGTCGCTGAAGGTCCGGGTGCAGGGCGCGCCGATCTGGAGCCGCACGTTCACCGCGGTCGGCATGGCGCCGACCGTGATCGCCTACAACGAGGTCTACAACGCGATCCAGAACGGCGTGATCTCGGCCGGTGAGAACGAGGCGGCCGGCGTCGAGTCGATGAAGTTCAACGAGGTCGCACCCAACCTGCTGATGACCGAGCATGCGATCACGATCCGGCCGCTGTGCTTCTCCGGCAAGAGCTTCAAGGCGCTGCCGGCCGATCTGCAGGCGGCGATCGTCAAGGCCGGCAAGGAAGCCGGCGCCTACGGCCGCCAGGTCGAGTCGAGCGAGGACGGCGCCAAGCTCGAGGCGATGGAGAAGGCCGGCAAGCTGAAGCGGATCCCGTTCAAGGACCGCGACCAGATGAAGAAGCTGGTCGACCCGGTGATGGCGGCTTACGCGAAGGAGATCGACGCGGTCGCGATCTTCGACAAGATCAACGCGATCAAGTGATGCCCGGCCGGCTCGGGCGGGCGGCTGCCCGCCCGTCCGCCGGCGCCCCGCTTCGCCGGCCTCCCGCTTGCCGGACGTCCCACTGCCTGATGGTGCTCCGATGACGGATCCTTCGACCGCGCCTGCCGGCGCCTGGCGGCGCTTCACCGCGGCGCTCGCCTGGGTACTGATCGCGCTGCTGACGGTGTCGGTCGCAGTCCTGGTGATTCCGGTCTCGATGCAGATCTTCTCGCGCTATACCGACCTGATCCCGCCGTACATCTGGACCGAGGAGCTGGCGCGGTTCCTGTTCATCTGGATGATCATGATCGGCGCGATGATCGGCGTGCGCGAGAACGCGCACTTCAACATCGACGTCTGGCCGCGGCTGACCGCGCGCGGTACCGCGGTGCTGAACCTGCTGACCCAGATCTTCACGCTGGTGTTCGCGCTGGTGTTCATCGAGGCCGGCTGGGAGTTCACGATGTTCGCGATCTACCGGACCTCCGAGCTCGCCGACCTGCCGCTGTGGCTGATCCACATGGCATGGCCGCTCACAGGGCTGGTCTGGATCCTGTTCCTCGGCGAGCAGTTTCTCGACAATCTGCGGGTGCTGACCGGCCGGGCGCCGCCGCCGGCCGACCCATCGGTCCCGCCGGCCACCAGCGTGATGTAGCGCATGGGCAGCACCGTCCTCTCGCCCGCGCTGGCGAGCCTGATCCTGTTCACGATCTTCTTCGGGCTGATGATCGTCCGCGTGCCGGTCGCATTCGCGCTCGGCCTCGCGTGCCTGCCGATCCTGCTGATCGAGCCGCGGCTGTCGGCGATGACGCTGATGAGCGAGACCTTCAACGCCTACAACTCGTTCATCCTGCTGGCGGTGCCGTTCTTCCTGCTGACCGCGAATCTGATGAACGCGGGCGGCATCACCGACCGGCTGCTGCTGCTGTCGCGGACGCTGGTCGGGCACTTCCCGGGCGGCCTGGCGCAGATCAACGTGGTGCTGTCGCTGTTCTTCGCCGGCATCTCGGGGTCGTCGACGGCCGACGCGGCGAGCCAGTCCAAGATCTTCATCGAGGCGCAGCGCAAGGAAGGTTACGACGACAGCTTCTCGGTCGCGATCACGGCGGTATCGGCGGTGCTCGCCGTGGTGATCCCGCCGTCGATCCTGATGATCGTCTGGGGCGGCGTGCTGTCGGTCTCGATCGGCGCGCTGTTCCTCGCCGGGGTGCTGCCGGGCCTGCTGCTGGTCGCGGTGCAGATGGCAACCGTGCACGTCTACGCGACGGCGCGCAACTATCCGACCTATCCGCGCGCGACCTTCAAGGAGTTCCTCAAGGCCTCCGCCGTCTCGGTGCCGGCGCTCGCGACGCCGTTCATCATCATCGGCGGCAAGATCTTCGGCTGGTTCACCGCGACCGAGTCGGCGGCGATCGCCGTGCTGTATGCGGCGGTGCTGTCGATCTTCGTCTACCGCGAGATCGACGGGAAGGGCCTGTTGCGCGCGTTCGCCGATACCGGCCGCTTCTCGGCGGTCGCGCTGTTCTGCGTCGGCACCGCCAGCGTGTTCGGCTGGCTGCTCGCGTACTACCAGATTCCGAAGGCGCTGCTCGCCGGCGTCGCGTCGTGGGGTATGGGTCCGACCGCGACCGGCTTCTTCATCGCGTTCGTGTTCCTGGTGGTCGGCTGCTTCCTCGACGCGATCCCGGCGATCATCATCGTCGGCTCGATCCTGCAGCCGATCGCCGCGGCGGTGCACATGGATCCGGTCCATTTCGCGATGATCGGCATCGTCTCGCTGGCGTTCGGGCTGGTCACGCCGCCGTACGGCCTGTGCCTGATGATCTGCTGCGCGATCGCCAACATGCGGATGTTCGATGTGCTGAAGGACACGATGATCATGCTGCTGCCGATGATCGGCGTGCTGGTGCTGGTGATCGTCTGGCCGCAGGTCTCGCTGCTGCTGCCGAGCCTGATCTCGCCCGAGTTCCTGCGGTAAGGGTGCTTTCCGGGGCGCTGGCGCCGCGCCGGCCGCGCAGCGGAGCGCACCGGCGCTTGCCGGCGCGGTGCCGGCGCCGGGCCGGCGAGCCTGTAGAATCGATCGCAGCGAGAGAAGGAGCAACCCCATGCGCACGCGAGCCGCGGTGGCCTACAAGGCCGGTGATCCCCTGGTGATCGAAGAGGTCGAGCTGCAAGGCCCGAAGGCCGGCGAGGTGCTGGTCGAGATCAAGGCGACCGGCGTCTGCCATACCGACGAATTCACCCGCTCGGGCGCCGATCCGGAGGGGATTTTCCCGGCGATCTTCGGCCATGAGGGCGCCGGTGTCGTCGTCGAGGTCGGGGCGGGGGTCACGTCGCTGGCGAAGGGCGATCACGTGATCCCGCTCTACACGCCGGAATGCCGCGCCTGCAAGTCGTGCCTGTCGCGCAAGACCAACCTCTGCACCGCGATCCGGGCGACCCAGGGCAAGGGTGTGATGCCCGACGGCACCAGCCGCTTCTCGATCGGCGGCAAGCCGGTCTACCACTACATGGGCTGCTCGACCTTCTCGAACTTCACCGTGCTGCCGGAGATCGCGCTCGCCAAGATCCGGCCCGACGCGCCGTTCGACAAGGTCTGCTACATCGGCTGCGGCGTCACCACCGGCATCGGGGCGGTGATCAATACCGCCAAGGTCGAGCCGGGCGCCAACGTCGTCGTGTTCGGTCTCGGCGGCATCGGCCTCAACGTCGTGCAGGGCGCACGGCTGGCGGGTGCCGACAAGATCGTCGGCGTCGATCTGAATCCGGCGCGCAAGCCGCTCGCCGAGAAGTTCGGGATGACCCATTTCGTCAATCCGAAGGAAGTCGGCGGCGATCTGGTCGCGCACCTGGTGGAGCTGACCGGCGGCGGCGCCGACTACAGCTTCGAGTGCATCGGCAACGTCGACGTGATGCGCCAGGCGCTCGAATGCTGCCATCGCGGCTGGGGCACCTCGGTGATCATCGGCGTCGCCGGGTCCGGTCAGGAGATCAAGACCCGCCCGTTCCAGCTCGTGACCGGCCGCAACTGGCGCGGCACCGCGTTCGGCGGCGCCCGCGGCCGTACCGACGTGCCGAAGATCGTCGACTGGTACATGGAAGGCAAGATCAACATCGACGACCTGATCACTCACGTGATGCCGCTCGACCGGATCAACGAGGCGTTCGACCTGATGCACGAAGGCAAGTCGATCCGCAGCGTCGTGACGTTCTGACGGGCAGGGCGGTCACGATGGCGCAATCCCCGGCCGCAGCGCCGGCCCCAGGTCCGGCCTCGGCCCCGGCGCCCGCGATCGAGCAGGTCTCGGCGAACCGGTCGTTCGGCGGCGAGCAGCGCGTCTACCGGCACGCTTCGCGCGAGACCGGCACGCCGATGCGGTTCGGCGTCTACCTGCCGCCGCAGGCGGCCGAGCGCAGGGTGCCGGTGCTGTACTGGCTGTCCGGGCTGACCTGCACCGAGGAGAATTTCGTCGTCAAGGCTGGTGCGCTGCGGGCCGCCGCCGAGCTCGGCGTCGCGATCATCACGCCGGATCCCAGCCCGCGCGGGCTCGGCTATCCGGGCGAGGACGAGCGCTACGAC
>JBFWQR010000053.1:0-42170 GCA_050249335.1 Lautropia sp. | reverse complement strand
AAGATCAACGACTTCGTCTCCCACTACAACCAGCACCCATCACCCTTCCAATGGACCGCCACTGCCGATTCCATCCTTGAAAAGCTCACTAGAATTAGTAAGGTTATTTCCGGAACGGAACACTAGGCGGGTACCGAATCCTTCGACGTTCCCGACTGGGCGGGGGTCGCCGTGTCCGCCGGCAGCCGGATCAGGTAGTCGAATGCCGACAGCGCCGCCTTCGCTCCTTCGCCGGCCGCGATCACGATCTGCTTGAACGGCGTCGTCGTCGCGTCGCCGGCGGCGAACACGCCGGGCATCGACGTCTGGCCCTTCGCATCGACCTCGATCTCGCCGAACTTGGTCAACGCGATCGTGCCCTTCAGGAACTCGGTGTTCGGCACCAGCCCGATCTGCACGAACACGCCCTCGAGCGGCACCGTCCGCGATACACCGGTCGCGCGGTCGACGTAGACCAGGCCGTCGACCTTGTTGTCGGCGCCGGTGATCTCGGTCGTCTGCGCGTTCTTCACGACCGTCACGTTCGGCAGGCTGAGCAGCTTGCGCTGCAGCACCGCGTCGGCGCGCAATTCCGGCAGGAACTCGATCAGCGTCACGTGCGCGACGATGCCGGCCAGGTCGATCGCGGCCTCGACCCCCGAGTTGCCGCCGCCGATCACCGCGACGCGCTTGCCTTTGAACAGCGGGCCGTCGCAGTGCGGGCAGTAGGCGACGCCGCGGTTGCGGTACTCGCGCTCGCCGGGCACGTTGATATTGCGCCAGCGTGCGCCGGTCGACAGGATCACGGTCCGGCCTTTCAGCGTTGCGCCGTTGGCCAGTGTGACCTCGAGCAGCTTGCCGTCGGCGGTCCGGCCGAGCGCATCGACGGTCTGCAGGTTCATCAGATCGACGTCGTATGCCTTGACGTGGCTTTCGAGCGCACGGGCGAACTTCGGTCCTTCGGTCTCGAGCACCGAGATGTAGTTCTCGATGCCCATCGTATCCATCACCTGGCCGCCGAAGCGCTCGGCGACGATGCCGGTCCGGATGCCCTTGCGCGCCGCATAGACCGCGGCAGCCGCGCCGGCCGGGCCGCCGCCGACGATCAGCACGTCGAACGGTTCCTTGGCCGCGAGTTCGGCGGCGCGTGCCGTCTCGGCGCCGGAATCGACCTTGGCCAGGATCTCCTCGACGCTGGTCCGGCCCTGGTAGAACAGCTCGCCGTTCAGGAACGTCGTCGGCACCGCCATCACTTCACGGCGCTCGACTTCGTCCTGATACAGCGCGCCGTCGATCGTGACCATCCGGATCCGCGGATTGATCACCGACATCATGTTCAGTGCCTGCACGACGTCCGGGCAGTTCTGGCAGGTCAGCGACACGAAGGTCTCGAACGCATAGTCCCCGGGCAGATTGCGGATCCGCTCGACGACGTCCGGTTCGAGCTTGACCGGGTGGCCGCCGACCTGCAGCAGCGCGAGCACCAGCGACGTGAACTCGTGGCCGAGCGGAATCGCCGCGAACCGGACCGCGACATCGCTGCCGACGCGCTCGATCGAGAACGACGGCGCGCGCGTCTCCGGATCGCGCTGCTCGACCAACGTGATCAGGTCCGACAGCGCGGCGATCTCCTGCAGCAACGCCCGCATCTCCTGCGCCTTCGCGCTGTCGTCGAGCGACGCGACCAGCTCCACCGGCTGCGTGATCCGGGTCAGATAGGCCTTCAGTTGAGCCGTCAGGTTCGCGTCGAGCATGATCGTTCCGTTCCGTTGATTCCAGCGACTCGCTCGCATTGCGGCAAGCGACCATCAAACCATCGATATCGAGCCATCGATTCCATCGAATCTCGCGACGGCAGCCAAGGCTCCGCCCGCCGCACCGCATCCGGTGCGGCTGGATCTCTTTCCGACTTTCCTCGCCGCCCGATGATCGCCGGGCCGGCGATACCCCCCATCAGGGCGGCGGCGGAAGGGTCCGAGCGCCGTAGCGAGCGGGCCGAGGTCGGTGCGAGAAGCGCAGCTTGGCTAGTGCCAAGCGAGCATCGGAGCGCCGACCCCGGCCCGCGCAGTAGGCGGGCGGACCCTTCCGCTCAGATCTTGCCGACCAGGTCCAGCGACGGGGTCAGCGTTTCCGCGCCTTCCTGCCACTTGGCCGGGCACACTTCGCCCGGGTGCGCGGCGACGTACTTGGCTGCCTTGACCTTGCGCAGCAGCTCCGACGCGTCGCGGCCGATGCCGTTGTCGTGGATCTCGCAAAGCTTGATCTGACCTTCCGGGTTGATGACGAAGGTGCCGCGCAGCGCCAGGCCTTCCTCTTCGATCAGCACGTCGAAGTTGCGCGCCAGCGTCGCGGTCGGATCGCCGACCAGCGGGTACTGGACCTTCTTGATCGCGGCCGACGTGTCGTGCCAGGCCTTGTGGGCGAAGTGCGTGTCGGTCGAGACGCCATAGATCTCGACGCCGAGCTTCTTGAATTCGGCGTAGTTGTCGGCCAGGTCCTCGAGCTCGGTCGGGCAGACGAACGTGAAATCGGCCGGATAGAACACGAACACCGACCACTTGCCCTTCAGCGTCTGGTCGCTGACTTCGACGAACTTGCCGTTGTGGAACGCGGTCGCTTTGAAAGGCTTGATCTGGGTGTTGATCAGGGACATCAGGGGTTTCCTCGGTTGCAGTGGAGAAGGAGCCGGCGGCGACGAGCTGCCGTTGACCGAATGATGAGGGTCGCGTCCGAGGATTTGAAATGGATTGTTTCGATGGGCCGTATTGAGAATCACTATCGTCGGTCGGCCGGCCTTGCCGGGACCGGGTGTCGGGGGCTGATTCGGGCGCGACCCGGTGCCTCGTACCAGCCGGTCATTACCACGCGGTCACCGTCATGCAGGAACGCGCGGCGTTCGCCGCCGGGCAACTCCAGCGGGCGCTTGCCGCCAGCCGTCAGCTCCAGAAGGCAGCCCAGCGAATCGGCGGCCGGGCCCGACAGCGTGCCGCTGCCGAGCAGATCGGCAGGACAGAGGTTGCTGCCGTCCGAGGTCTGATGCGCGACCAGCTGCGCGAGGGCCCAATACGTATCGGAGTACTTCGAGGTCGAGATCGGCGGAGTGTGGCGCCGCGTTGAGGGCCGCCGCGCGGACGATCTCGAGCAGCCGGTCCGGGGCCGCCGGACCGTTTGACCCCCGGGGGGCTTCAGCCGGCTCCGGAACGCGCGAACTTCCTGGCGCCTGCAACGAGTATGTCGGGCAGGTTGCCGAGCACCCAGCAGTCCTCGCGCATCGGCAGGCCGGCCTTGCGGACCCGTTCCGATACCTGCTGGAAAGCGGCACGGACCTCCGGATGGCTTGCATCTCCCGGATGGCCGAGGCTCTGCGCGAAGTCATTGATGCCCACCAGCACGGTGTGAATGCCCTTGACCGAGCAGATCGCCTCGATGTTGTTCATGCCCTCGACATCCTCGATCATCACCGCGACGAACATGTTCGCGTTGGTCTCGCGGTAGTACGCGGGCATGTCGGCGATGCCGAGCTGGTAGTGGACACCCCGCGCCCCGCCCAGCGAGCGTTCGCCGAGCGGCGCGAAATAGCTGGCCCGGACGACGAGCTCGGCATCCTCGCGCGTCGAGACATGCGGCGCGACGATACCCCGTATGCCGCGATCCAGCCGGCGGTTGATCGTCGCCGGCTGGCAATCGGGCACTCTGGCGATCGGCGTGATGCCCATCAGATCGGCGGTACGGCAGAGGTCGTCGAGATCGGTGTTCCCGAATACGCCATGCTCGTCGTCGATCAGCACGAAGTCGAAGTCGAGCGTGCCGAGGATCTCGAGCGTCGCGCTGGACGGGATCGTCAACCGGAAGCCGTGCGCCTTGCGGCCCTCGCGCAGGGCGGCGTGGATGCGATTGGGGCGGATCATCGGCGCTACTGCCTCGGAATGTTGGCGGCAGTCACGACTTCGCGCCAGCGCCGGATCTCGCTGGCCATCGTTTCGGTCAATGCCTCCGGCGTGCTGCCGCGCGCAGTGATCCCGAGAGTCAGGAACTGCTTCTGCACATCCGGCAATGCCAGGATCAGGTTGATTTCCCGGTTGAGCTTGTCGATCACGCCGCGCGGCGTACCGGCCGGAGCGGCGATCCCGTTCCATACCGAGACCGCATAGTCGGGAAATCCTTGCTCCTTGACGGTGGGAATGTTCGGCAGTCCCGCGAAGCGTTCGGCGCTGCTGACCGCGAGACCGCGCAACTCTCCGCTGCCCAGCATTCCGACCAGCGGCGCAACCGTCTCGATCGCGACGTCGGCGTGCCGCCCCTTGATGGCTGCCGTCACGTCCGGCGAGCCCTTGAACGGCACCGTGACCGCTTCGATCTTGGCCATCGACTTGAACAGCTCGGCAGTCAGGTACTGCCCGCTGCCGACGCTGATGGTTGCAAGATTGAGCTTGCCCGGCCTTGCCCTCGCATCGGCGACCAGCTCGCTCAGCGAATTGAACTTCGACTCCGAGCTGACCGCGAACACATACGCGAAGTCGCTCATCTGCGAAATCATCGCGAAGTCCTTGACCGGGTCGTAGCCGAGGTTGTTGAAGAGGGCAGCCGAGACCGCGATGCCGCTGGCAACCATCAGCAGGGTGTGGCCGTCGGCCGGAGCGGCTGCGAGCGACTTCGCCGCGACGACGCCGCCCGCACCCGGTCGATTCTCGATGACGAACTGCTGGCCGAGACGTTCGCTGAGATGACGTGCGACGATCCGCGTCGACAGATCTCCGGTGCCGCCGGGTGCGTTGCCGACGATGATCCTGACCGACTTCGCGGGGAAGTCGCTCCCCGGCTGGGCGAATCCGAGCGCCGCGTAAGCCAGCATCATCAGCAGCGCGGCAAACCTGATCGATTTCACGTGTCCCCCTGTTCGTGGTTCTCTGCCGGGCCGATCCTCAGGCGGCGGCCGCCTTCGCGACGGGCGGTGGGACGACGATGTCCTCCTTGGCGATCGGCTCGCCGGCGATCACCGCCCGCATGTTGCCGAACGACCTGCGCGCGACATAGTCGACATTGTCGAACACGCCCCCACCGATGTGCGGGGACAGAACGACCTGATCGAGCTGCAGCAGAGGATTCGATGGATCCGGCGGCTCGACGCCGAATACGTCGAGTCCGGCGCCGCGAAGCCTGCCGCTGGTCAACGCCGCGTGCAACGCTGTCTCGTCGACGATGCCGCCGCGTGCCGTGTTGATCAGGATCGCGCCGTCCTTCATCGTGGCGAACGCCTTTGCGCCGACCAGTCCGCGCGTCGTCTTGTCCAATGGCACATGGACGCTGACGATATCGCTCAGAGCCAGCAGCTGCTCCAGCGGAACCTGCCGGGCGCGCAGCGCTTTCTCGGTTACCGGGTCGGCCTTCCGGATGTCCGTATAGATGACTTCCGCGTCGAAGCCCCGGAGACGGTGGGCGACCATGCGTCCGATGTTGCCGAAGCCGAGCAGCCCGACGGTCTTGCCGCTGATCTGATAGCAGATCGACCGCATCTCGGACTTCAACCAGACGCCCTGCCGAAGCTTCCGGTCGACGAACGGCAGGCGACGGTACACCCCGAGCATCAGCGCGATCGCGAGCTCGGAGACCGGGCCGGCATTGGCGCCGAACGTGATCGCCACCGGCACACCGGCGCGTCGGGCGGCGTCGAGATCGATCTTGTCGACACCGATTCCCCATTTCTGTATCAGTCGGACGCGGGGAGCGGCCGTGAACATGGCGCTGGTCATCGGCTCGGTACCGGTGATGATGAAGTCCGCGTTCGGCAGCAGGCCGCCGTTGGGCTGCCCCTGTTCGGCGAACTCGACTTCGAACTCCGGCTGACCGGCGGCCGCGATGGCGGCGCGGACGTTCGGAGCCATCACGTCGAGGAAAGCGACTCGATACTTTTTCATGGGATCCCGCGCTGGCGATTGGGAATTCGGATTGGGGAATCCGGATTGTCGCGTCGGCGCTACCGAGCGTCCAATCAGAATAGAGCGTCCAGGCATAAATGGACTTTATGGAGAAGACGGCCCGGGCACGTATCGCCGCAAGTGCTCGACGAAGCCGTCGAGCAACGCCGACCGCGGCGCGGAACGGGCGCGGATCATCATGGTTCGCAGCTCGATGCGCGGCTTGAGCGGCCGGCCGACCAGCATCGGCAGCGGGATCGACTGCAGCAGGGACGGTTCGACCAGGGCGACGCCGGCGCCGTGGAACGCCAGCATCATGCCGGTCAGGGACTGGCCGACCTGCACGCTCATGTTCGGGACGATCCGCTTCTGCTCGAACGCCCGATCGACCAGCGGACGCAGCAGCGAATGGGGCAGATGGGTGATGATCGAGTAGGGGCGCAGCGACTCGACATCGATGGCCCGCCGCGATGCGAGGGGATGGTCCTTCCGCATGACGCAGGCAACCGCGGAAGTCGTCAGGAGCTGCGTCTCGACTTCGGCATTGATGACGGGATCGTAGGCGATGCCGAGCTCGGCCTCGCGGCTGACGACGCGGTCGATGACCGCTGGTGAGGTCAGGGATTGCAGCACGACACGGACCTGCGGTCGCTCGGCCACGTAGTTGGCGACCGCCTCGGCAAGGTAGCCGTTGGCGATCGGCGCAGCTGCCGCGATCGACAGCCAGCCGAGCCTGCCGCCGGCCAGGTCCTGAACCAGGCGCCCGACCGAATCGACCCGGGCGTAGATGGCCGCGACGTCCGGGTAGATCGCCGCAGCCTCGGGCGTCGGCTGGAGCCGTCCGCCGACCCGGGTGAACAGCCGCATCTTCAGGCTGGCCTCGCAGTGCTTGAGTACGGCGCTGATGGCCGGCTGCGAGACACTCAGCAGCCGCGCGGCGCCGGTCACGGACCCGGCCCGCATCACCGCGTGGAACACCTCCATCTGCCTGAGACTCATCATGGCCGTCTCCCTGGAATAAGGCGATGTTATAGATGAGGCGGCAGAAATGATTGGATTCGGCTGCTCGCTGCTGCGAAGATCCGGAACGACAGAGGAGGGCGATGATGCCAGCGGAACCCGGTCCGGAAGTGCTCGGCGTGCGCCACACGCCACCGATATTTTCAGTTCCGTCCGGGGCCTGCGACTGCCACGTGCACATCTTCGAGTCGCCGGAGCGGTTTCCGTTCTCGGCCAGGCGGGTATTCACGCCGGCGGTGGCGACGGTTGCCGACCTCCGGGCCAGACAGGCGGCGCTGGGGCTCGACCGGGCAGTCATCGTCCAGCCGAGTCCCTACGGCACCGACAATCGCTGCCTGGCCGAATCGTTGCGCACGCTGGGGAAACGGGCTCGCGGCATCGCGGTGATCGATCACGACACATCGGATGCCGAGCTCGAAGAACTGCACGCCCTGGGGGTTCGGGGCGTCCGGATCAACCTGGAGACCGTCGGTCAGCGGGATCCGGCCCTGGCCCGCGACGCGCTCGAGTACGCGGCGCGGCGCGTCGGCCCGTTGGGCTGGCATGTCCAGGTCTATACCCATCTCGATGTGATCGCAGCCCTGCGGGACGTCCTGCCGAACCTGGCGGCACCCGTGATGATCGACCACTACGGGCGCGCCAGCGCTGCGCTCGGGACCACGCAGCCCGGCTTCGCCGAACTTCTGGAGCTGTTGCGGTCGGGCAGGCTCTATATCAAGCTGTCGGCGCCGCATCGGATCTCGAGCCATCCGGCATTCGCGGACGTTGCCGAGATCGTCTCGGCGTTCATCGAAGCGGCGCCGGATCATGCCGTATGGGCATCGGACTGGCCCCACGGCGGCGCCTGGCCCGGCGTCCGGCGATCGCCCGACGTGATCGAGCCGTTTCATCCGATCGACGACGGCAGCGCCCTGAATCATCTGCACGGATGGTTGAGCGGCGAGCAGCTGCGGAAGGTGCTGGTCGTGAATCCCGCCAGGATCTACGGCTTCTAGCGAGCCGCGTCGCTTCATCCCGGCCGGGATGCCGCGCCGGGGCGGGGTGGTCAGGCGTTCGAAGGCGAGCGCCGACCAGCAGCCTGAGCCCTGGCAGCTTGAGCCGCGGCGGCGCGGTTCGCGGGCCGCCGCTCGGCCTCGGTCAGCGACGCGACGACGTCCCGGAAGGCTCCGCGAAGCCACGTGTGGCCGGGGCTTCGATGCATCCGGTCGTGCCAGTACATCCGCAGATGCGCAGCGCGCAGCGGCAGCGGTGGTTCGTAGACCCGCAGCGCGAGTGCCGGCGCGAAGGCCCGGGCGATGCCCTCCGGAACGACGGCGAGAAAGTCCGTCCGCGACACCACGGCGGGAACGGCGATCGCGGACGGCAGCCAGACACCCACCGAACGATCGCGCCCGACACGCCGCAGCGCGGATTCGACGGCAGCTTCGGTCGCCGAACCGCCGTTGCGCAGCCGATGGCAGGCGTGCGGCCAGGCGAGGAAATCGTCGAGCGAGAGCACCCTGCGGTCCGGCAGCGGATGAGCGTCCGCGCCGATCGCGAGATATCGCTGGGTCCACAGCAGGCTCGATCGCAAGCCCTCCGGAGCCGACTCGGTGAAGCTCAGCAGCAGGTCGATCTCGGCTTCCTCGAGCATCTGGCGGGCGCGCGGCAGGTCCGGGATCCGGATGCGCAGCTGCACGCCGGGCGCCATGCTGCGGACATGCGCGATGAGCCGCGGCATCAGCATGTATGCGACCGATTCGCTCGCGGCGATCTCGAACGACAGGGAAGCGGTCGCCGGGTCGAAGCTGTCGGCCGAGGCGAGCGCGAGATCGATCATGTCGACCGCCACGTGCAGCGAGCTCGCGAGCTCGCGCGCCCGTTCGGTCGAGACCATCCCCTTCTCGGTCCGCACCAGCAGCGGATCGTTGAAGATGGCGCGCAGCCGGCGCAGGATCGCGCTCATCGCCGGCTGCGTCAGTCCCATGCGCTCGGCCGCCTTGGTGACGTGCGACTCTGCGATCAGCGCGGACAGGCAGCGCAGCAGGTAGATATCCAGGTGCTTGTCGGGCATGGGCCTGAGGTCTGCCATCGGCCCTCGACAAGGTAGTGGAAGACGCCCCTGTTCCGCAAGGGGGATCAGGCCGCTCGGTGCCGGCAGCGGGCCGGACCGGCAGGACCGGCCGGCGCCGGCCGGCTCACCGCGCCGACGCTTCCCCGGCCGGCTTCACCCAGTCGACCTTCGGTTCGTTCCCCGGCTGGATCGACTGCAACAGGCCTTCGGTCTGGCCTTCGGCCGGCTCGACGCATTCGAATCGCCGCGGCACGAACGGCGGCACCGAGCAGACGTCGTATTTCTCCAGCAGCACCGAGTGTTCGGCGTTGCGGCCCCAGATCACTTTCCACTTGCCTTCCAGGCACACGAAGGTCTCGTTGGTGTCGTGGTTGTGCAGCTGCGGGCCATTGCCCGGTACCGCCTTGATGAACGACATCTGGAACCCCTCGCGCACCGGAATCGCCGACCACGGATCGGTGGACCCCTCGGCGATCAGGCCGGTGCCCACCACGAGATAGTTCTTGCGGGCGTTCCCGGGCAGCTGACTGTCGTGGTACCGGTTCGGCGGGTACTTCAGCGTCGCGAAGCGGGCGACCCGCGCGGCCATCTGGTCGGGCGTGCAGTCGACGATGGGCATGTGCGTCTGGGTCATGGTCCCTCCGATGCGGTCGAGCATGGGGCATCGTAGATTCGCGCTGCGGCGGGCGCCATCGGGGAGCCGCAATGGGCGCATGCGCCGCCACCGATGAGCCGCTCGCTGCAGCGGCGCAGCCGGGATCCGTTCACGCTCCGGCCGCCGGCGCGGTGTCCCGAAGGCTGGGCCGCCGGCCGATCCGTTCGTACCACTGCGCCAGGCGCGGCCAGCGCAGCAGGCCGGCGCATTCGTCGATCCGCAATGGCAGGTACCCGAGCGCACAGGCGACGCCGATCTGGCCGAGGTCGAGCGTGTCGCCGAACTGGTCCACGGTCGCATCCAGTCGGCCGAGCCCGGCTTCGATCTTGCCGAGTTGCCATGACACCGCGGAGGCGGACTGTTCGTCGGCCGGCCGGGCCCGCTCGTACCGCACCGAGATGCCGGCCTCGAGGATGCCGTCGGCGAGCGCGGCGAGCGTCAGGATCTCCCAGCGGCGCATGCCGTGCCGCGGCAACAGCCGGTGGTCGCCGAACTCGGCGATCAGGAATTCGCAGATCACCGACGAGTCGTAGAGCACGGCGCCGGCATCGCTGATGAAGACGGGGATCTTGCCCAGCGGGTTGAACGGCTGGATCTTGTCAGGATCCTGGCGGCTCCGGACCTCGGTCAGCCGCACGCGCTCCGCGATCCCGATCTCGTGGGCGACCGCCCGGACCTTCCGGCCGAACGGAGACATCGCGTTGTGGATCAGTTCCATCGGGAGAATCGCAGGCCGCAACGACTGGGCATTGTAGGGTTGCGATGTCCCCCGCAGGCCCATCGCGGCATGCGGCGCCTCCATGTACAGATACGCCGTCGTTTATGGCCGCGGCGAAAGCGGCAACGTACAGTAGCAGGGTGCAGTCCGGCCGTCCGGAACGATGGATTCCGGGTCGATCGTCGCCGGCGCGAACATCGAACGACGGAGAGAGACATGCTGGATCGACGGCGTACGATCGCCTCCCTGGCCCTGTTCGCGGCATCGCTCACGGCAGCGGGCGGCGCGCTCGCGCAGAGCGGATTTCCCGTCAAGTCGCTGCGGATCATCCCGATGGGCACCGGCTTTCCGGAGAACACCACCCGGATGCTCGCCGCCGAGATCGCGGAAATGACCGGGCAGTCGGTCGTCGTGGAGGCCAAGCCGGGCGCGAACGGCATCCTCGCGTCCGAGTACGTCGCGAAGCAGCCCGCGGACGGGTACACGATCCTGATCGGGACGAATTCCACGCATGCCGCGAACCAGAGCCTCTACAAGAAACTGCCGTACGACTTCATCAACGACTTCGCGCCGATCAGCGGCGTTTCGCAGGGTCTGCTGCTGGCGGCCGTCAACCCGGCCCGGATGTCGGTCCGGAGCATCGCGGAGCTGACGACGCTGGCGAAGAAGGAGCCCGGCAAGCTGACGTTCGGCTGGGGCGGATCGTCGCCGCGGGCCGCTGCCGAGCTCTACAAGCAGATCGCCGGAGTCAAGCTCGTCGACGTGCCGTACAAGACCAATCCGCAGGCGATCTCGGATCTGCTCGGCGGGCAGATCGATCTGATCTTCGCGGATCTCGCGATCATCTCGCAGCACCTGAAGGCCGGGACCTTGCGGCCGCTCGCGGTCACCGGCGTCCAGCGCGCATCGAGCTTCCCGGACGTTCCGACCATGCAGGAGGCCGGGGTGCCCGGCTACGACCTGACGTTCTGGCTCGCGGCCTACGTGCCGGCGGGCACGCCGAAGGACATCGTCAATCGGCTGAACGAACTGTTCGTCGCGGCGCTCGGGCGGCCGAAGATGGTCGAGTACCTGACCAACGTCGGCAGCGTTCCGTTCCCGACCACGCCCGATCAATTGATGAAGTTCCAGCAGGATGAAAGCGTCAAGTGGAAGCGGATCATCGAGTTCGCCGGCATGGCGCCGCAGTAGCGGGGGCCATGCGCGATGAAGATCGAGCCCGGTAGCGGCCCGCTGGGCGCCTGCGTCTCGGAGGTCGATCTCGGCCGACCGCTTTCGGGCCGGGACTTCGGGCGGATCCTCGCGGCGCTCGGCGAATACGGCGTGCTGCGCTTTCCGGCCCAGGGCATCGAGGCGGCCGCGCTGAAGGCATTCAGCGGGCGATTCGGGGCGCTGCAGGTCCTGAACCTCGGCAAGACCGAGCCGGGGATGCCCGAGGTCTCGATCCTGTCGAACATCGTGAAGGACGGCCGCCCGATCGGCGTTCCCGATGCCGGCCAGGATTGGCACACGGACATGACGTACAACCCGGTCGTCGGCTTCGTCAACGTCCTCGTCGCCCAGGCCGTGCCGATGCGGGACGGACGCCCGCTCGGAGCGACCGAGTTCGCCAACACGCAGAAGGCCTACGAGGATCTTCCGGCCGAGCTCAAGGAGCGGCTCGCGACTGCGACTGCCACCCACGACCTTTGCCGGTTCGCCGAGCTGATGCGGCGCAAGGGCAGCCAGCGGCCGCCGATCTCGCCGGAGCTGCGCAGCAGGCATCCGCCGGCCCGTCATCCGGTCTTCCTGACGCATCCGATCACCGGCCGGAAGGTGATCTTCGTCAATCCGGGCTTCGTGGTTCGCATCGACGGCCTGCCGGCGCCGGAGAGCGAGCGGCTCCTGGAGCAGCTCTATTCGCACGTGCTCTCGCCGAAGTACCGGCACCGCCATCACTGGACGGTCGGCGACGTGCTGGTCTGGGACCACATCGGCACCTGGCACAACGCCGTCGCGGACTATCGGCCCGACGAATACCGCTTGATGAAGCGCTGCCAGGTCATGGCGGA
Organism: Lautropia sp.; assembly: GCA_050249335.1. Lineage (GTDB taxonomy): Bacteria > Pseudomonadota > Gammaproteobacteria > Burkholderiales > Burkholderiaceae_E > Lautropia. Next base: position 29,779 of record JBFWQR010000053.1, on the reverse strand, counting down.
CCGCATCTTCGATCCCGCCTTCGTGCAGGCGGCGCTGCACTGATCGATGTCGGGTCGGTACCGGGTCAGGTCGGTACCCACGGAGTCCGGGCCTGATAGGCGAACTCGGTCTTCACGTCGATCACGGCCGGCAGATTCGACGCGCGGGCGGCCGCGAAGGCGCGCGCGAAATCCCGCGGGTCCTCCACGGTGATGCCGAAGCAGTCGAACGATTGCGCGATCTTCGCGAAATCGGTCTCGCGATAGAGGAAGCATTCATGCATCCGATCCTGCGGCCGGGTGCCGTAGGCGAGTCCGAGATTGCGTACGCCTTGCGACAGGCAGTGGTTGTTGTTGACGATCGTGATCGTCTTCAGCCCCCAGCGCCGCGCCGTCTCCAGTTCCGGCAGGTGATAGGAGAATCCGCCATCGCCGGTGAAGCACACCACCGTGCGTCCGGGGGCGGCGAACTGCGCACCCAGCGCTGCCGGGAACGACCAGCCCAGCGAACCGGCAGCGCGGATGTATTGCTGGCCGGGATGCCGGAAGTCGACGAGATTGCCCGACCACAGCGCCGCATAGCCGGTATCCGCAACCAGGATCGCGTCCTCGGGTAGCACCTCGGTCAGCGCTGCGCAGAGCCGTTCCGGTCGCATCGGGATCTGGTCGGCGCGTCGCAGCGGTTCCCATTCGTCGCGCCAGGCCTCGACGTGAGCGAGCGTCTGGCCGAGCCATGACCGGCGTGACCCGGACGGCGTGCCGGCCGCCAGCGCCGCGAGACCGCTGCGCACGTCGCAGAGCAGGCCGATCGTGCACGGATAGTTGCGGCCGAGTTCCTCGGGATCCAGATCGATCTGCACGATCGGCGTGCCGGGGCGGGGCATGCGGAAATTCGCGGTCGTGTGATCGCTGGTGTCGCTGCCGGCGTAGATCACCAGATCCGCCTCGTCGATGACGTGGTTGGCGCAACTGCGCCCGTAGCTGCCGGCCAGGCCCCTGAACAACGGATGCGACTCCGGAAGCGCGGCCTTCGCGTCCAGCGTTGCGACGACCGGTGCCTGGATCCGTTCGGCGAACAGGCGCAGCGCCTGCTCGGCCCCGCTCGTGATGACCCCGCGGTCGGCGACGATCACCGGTCGCGACGACTCCGCGATCGCCCGGACGGCACGTGCGAGCGCCTCCGGATCGGGTGCAGGGCGGAAGGCCGGGCAGGCGAGATGGGCCGGATCCGCCTCGACGGGGAAATCGCATGTCTGTGCCGTCAGCGCATCCCCGGTGTTGCCGGCGACGTCGAGGTGCACCGGTCGCGGTGTTCCGCTGGTGGCAGCGCGAAAGGCCTGGCGAATCAGGTGCGGCAACTGCTCGAGCACGTCGACGCGGGCGCTCGACTTCGTGACCGGCGCGAACAGCGGCCCATGCTCGACTTCCTGATACGAATTGCGATATTGCATCGCAGCAACGTGGCGGCCCGTCAGCGCGATCACCGGTGAATGACCCAGATAGGCGTCCTGCAACCCGGCGGCCAGATTGGCGGCGCCGACCGACTGCGCCATGCAGATGCCCGGGCGGCCGGCGATCCGCGCATAGCCATCGGCCATGTAGGCGACCGACTTCTCGGTGTGGCCGAGCACCCGGGTGATGCCGAAGTCCTCCATCTCGGCGAGCGCGCGCCGCAGGACGGCATCCATGAAGAAGACGTGCGTCACGCCATACGCGGAAAAGAGTCGCGCGATGTACCGCGCACCCGTCATGCTTTCGCTCATCGTCCTGCTGCTCCCGGCACGGCGCCGCGCTGATTCCGTATTCGCTTCCGGTCGGTCCGGGCCCGGCCCGGGCCGGCCTGGGCCCGTTCGGGTCTGCGCCTTCGGTGCGGTGGATGACGCGAATATAGGATGCCCGTCCGATGCTGCCCATCACGCGCGCCGTATCTGCGCATGCGCCAGTGGATGAGGGATCGGCCCTGTTGGTGCCGACTCAAAACATATATGTGCGAATTCAATTCTTAATTGAGGTTTGACTGTGCAGCCAAGCGCTCAGTCCCCTAGACTATGCACCGCATTGCATGAACGGAGACACCGCATGGCGATGGAGATTCGTCCGATAACCGAACGGACCGGGTCCGAAGTGATCGGGCTCGACCTGCGCCAACCGCCCGACGCAGAGCAGGCGCAGCGGGTGCGCGACGCGTTCAGCGAGCGCGCCGTGCTGATCTTTCGGGACCAGGAACTATCGCCCGCGCAGTTTCTGAGGATGGCCGACATCTTCGGCGAAGTGCTGCCGCAGCAGGTCAAGCGCTTCACGATCGGTGACGACGCCAAGGTCGGCTTCGTGTCCAGCGAGGACACCGACAAGCCGGGCGGCAAGCGGCTGGTGCGCGGCGAGCAATACCACACCGATCACTCGAACATGGAGGCGCCGCCGCGGGCGACCGCGCTGTGCGCCGTGACGCTTCCGGACGTCGGCGGCGACACGCAGTTCGTCAACGTGCTGGACAGCTACCAGGATCTGCCCGAACAGACCAAGCAGCGGATCCGCGGACTGAAGGTGCTGCACACCTTCCTCAGCAGCCGCAGTCCGCGCAAGAAGGTGGAGCTGCCGCCCGAGGAACGGGCCAAGCTGCCGCAGGCCGTGCAGCCGCTCGTGATCCAGCATCCGACCAACGGGCGCCCGGCGCTCTACCTGAATACCGCGCACATGGAGCGCGTGCTCGAGCTGGACGTCGAGGACGGGTTCGCGCTGATCGACGAACTGATGAAACATGCAACGCAGCCCAGGTACGAGTATCGGCACAAGTGGCGCAAGGGCGATGTCGTGATCTGGGACAATCAGTCCGTCATGCATCAGGCCAACGGCGACTACGCGCCTGATCAGAAGAGATTCCTCTACCGCATCATGATCAAGGGCGCCCCGCTGCGTCCGGCCGCCCCGTCGCAGTGATGGCTGGTGCCAGCGCCGCGCCGATCGTCGCTGTCGATACCCGGCGGCCCGCATGGTCGCCCGTCATCGATACCCATGCCCATGTATTCGCGCGGGATCTTCCGCTGGTCACCGGCGCGACGCACCAGCCGGAGCGCGACTACACGGTCGAGGACTACCTGACGCAACTCGACGCCGAAGGCGTCGCGTTCGGTGTGCTGACGGCGCCCAGCTTCCTGGGTACCTACAACGACTACGCGCTGGCCGCGCTGCACGATCATCCGCGCTTGCGCGCGACCGCGATCGTCGAACCCGGCATCGATCCGTACGTGCTGCGGGCGATGGACCGCGACGGCTTCGTCGGCATCCGCTACTCGTTGCGGCGCTATCCGACCCTGCCGGATTTCAGCGCACCCGAGTTCCGGCCCTTGCTGAGGCGCGTCTGCGATCTCGACTGGTACGTCCATATTCTGGCCGAATCGGAGCGCCTGGCGACGATGATCCCGCCGCTGCGCAAGGCCGGGGTCAAGCTCGTGATCGATCATTTCGGCGTGCCCGATCCGGCACAGGGGCCGGAGTCGGCCGGCCTGCGAGCCGTGCTCGATGCGCTGGAAGCCGGCAACACCTGGATGAAGCTTTCCGGGCCGTACCGGATCGATGGTCTCGATGCCACCGCATTGGCGCGCCGCTGCCTGGAAATCTGCGGACCCGACCGACTGCTGTGGGGCAGCGATTGGCCATGGACTGCACACGAAGGCCGGTTCACCTACCGAGACACGATCCGCTGGTTCGAGGAATGGATTCCCGACCCGGCGATCCGGGATGCGATCGGCCGTGCCGGCCTCAGGATCAACAAGTTCATCTGACCGGCCGGAGCGTCGGTAGCTCGCCCGGGGTGACGCCCCGACCCATGCTCACGAAAGAAAAGGAGGAGACCGACCATGTCGATCACGAGAAACTGGGTTCGAATCTTGGCGCTGGCCGTCGCGGCCCTCGCGTCCGCCGCCGCGTCGGCCGAGGCCGACAAGCTGCGCATCGCGTTGCAGCCGTCGATCACCAACCTGCCGTTGATGCTGATACAGGATGGCAAGCTGGTCGAGAAGCATGCGAAGGAGGCCGGGCTCGGCAACGTCGAGGTCACGTGGCTGAAGTTCTCCGGCGGCAACATCATGAACGAGTCGTTGCTGTCCGGAAACCTCGATCTGGCCTCCACCGGCGCGCCGTCGTTCCTGTTCCTCTGGGACAAGGCGCAGCGCAGTCTCGACGTGAAAGGAATTGCGTCGTACGGCGCGACACCGCTCTTTCTGGTGACGCGCAATCCGGACGTCAAGTCGATCCGCGACCTGAGCAACAAGGACCGGATCGCGGTACCTGCGGTCAAGTCGTCGGTGCAGGCGATCATCCTGCAGATGGCGGCAGAGAAGGAATGGGGCAAAGGGCAGCACGGACGGCTCGACGGCTTCACGATCTCGCGCGGCCATTCGGATGCCGCGATCGCGATGCTGTCGCCCAACAACGAGATCAACGGGCATTTCGCGGCACCGCCCTATGCGCAGCAGGAGCTCGCTCAGCCCGGCTACCGTACGATCCTGAAGTCCTACGATGTGTTCGGCGGCCCGTTGTCCAACGGCATCATCTACACGACCTCGCGCTTCTATGAGGCCAATCCCAAGCTGACGGCCGCCTTCCTCAAGAGCCTCGACGAAGCGCTGGATTTCATCCGTACGCAGCCGCGCGCGTCGGCCGAGCGCTATCTGAGGCTGTCGGGTGACAAACTGACGGTCGACCAGGTCGAGAAGATCATCGCCGATCCGCTCGCCAACTGGTCGAGCACGCCGCAGAACCAGTTCAAGTTCGCCGAGTACATGTACGGTATCGGATCGCTGAAGCGGAAGGCCGATTCCTGGAAGGACCTGTTCTTCCCGATCGTCCATTCGAAGGCCGGTTCCTGACGACCGAGGAGCGGCGTGCACGCGAGGAGGGCACGATGAAGCACCTGCACCTGGCGGAACCGCCCGGCCCCGTACAGCCGTTGCTTCGCGTCGACGGGGTGACGCTCCAGTACAAGACGCGCGATCACCTGATCACCGCCACCAGGAACGTCAGCTTCGATGTCTATCGCTCGGACCGCTTCGTGCTGCTGGGGCCCTCGGGTTGCGGCAAATCGACGCTGTTGAAGGGGGTGGCCGGGTTCATCAAGCCGGCCGCCGGCTCGATCGTGCTGAAGGGGCGGCCGGTGCAGGGCGCCGGACCCGACCGGATGATGGTGTTTCAGGAGTTCGACCAGCTGCTGCCGTGGAAGACCGTCCGCGAGAACATCCTGTTCCCGATGCGGGAGACCGGCAGATTCTCCGCCGCCGAGGCCGAGGATCGCGCACGTGCCTATATCGACAAAGTGCGTTTGACGCGGTTCGCCGACGCCTTTCCGCACACGCTCTCGGGTGGCATGAAGCAGCGAACCGCGATTGCGCGGGCGATGGCGATGGAGCCCGACATCCTGCTGATGGACGAGCCTTTCGCTGCGCTCGATGCGCTGACCCGGCGCAAGATGCAGGAGGAGCTGCTGCGCTTGTGGGAGGACACCCGCTTCACCGTGCTCTTCGTCACGCATTCGATCGAGGAGGCGATCATCGTCGGCTCGCGGATCCTCGTGCTTTCGCCGCATCCCGGTCGGGTGCGGGCGGAGCTCGACGCCGACGGCTACGACTACGAGTCACAGGGCAGCAGCGGCTTCGAGATGCTGCATCGGCGGATCCACTCGATGCTGTTCAGCGAGGGGGCGCCTCAGGAAGCCGAACCGCTGGCGGTATCGTCGTCGGGGAGGGCGGCACATGAGTAGCAACGGCAGCGGCCAGATCGAAGTGCCACCGCATGCGTTCGCGCGCCGCCCGCCGGCGCGGCCCGAGTACGAATGCGAGTTGCGCGACGAAGGTGAAGTCGGCGACGTCGCCCGCCCGCTGTCGTGGTGGGAAAACCTGCTGGGCCGGACCATGACGCGGCGGCTGATCGTGCTGATCGTGCTGGCGATCGCCTGGCAGGTCTATGCGACCCATCTGGACAATCCGTTGATGTTTCCGCCGCTCAGCGAGGTGCTGGCCGCGTGGTGGGAGGCATTGCGCTCGGGCGTGCTGGTCGGGCGAGTCGCGGTGACCATTCAGGTCCTGCTGGTCGGCTATGCGCTCGGCATCGTGCTCGCTGCGGTGCTGACGACGGTTTCGGTCGCGACCCGCTTCGGTACCGACCTGCTGTCGACGCTGACCTCGATGTTCAACCCTCTGCCGGCGATCGCTCTGCTGCCGCTCGCCCTGCTGTGGTTCGGGCTCGGCGCCGAGAGCCTGGTGTTTGTGATCGTGCACTCGGTCCTCTGGGCCGTGGCGCTCAATGCGCATGGCGGCTTTCTGGAGGTCTCCGAGACGCAGCGTGCGGTCGGGCAGAACTATGGTCTGCGCGGGATCCGCTTCGTGATGAAGATCCTGATCCCCGCGGCATTGCCGTCGATCCTGTCGGGCTTGAAGATCGGCTGGGCGTTCGCATGGCGGACGCTGATCGCGGCCGAGCTCGTCTTCGGCGTTTCCTCGAGTTCGGGCGGGCTCGGCTGGTTCATCTTCGAAGCGAGGCAGCAGCTCGATACGGCCAACGTGTTCGCCGGCCTGCTGACCGTGATCCTGATCGGCTTGCTGGTCGAGAGCGTGATCTTTCGGACGATCGAATTGCGAACGGTGCAGCGCTGGGGCATGCAGCGCTGAGCGGAAACCCAGGAGACCCAAGGATGAACCTGAGTGCTGAACAACTCCGTCGGTACGACGCCGACGGCTTCCTGATCCTGCCGGGCCTGCTTTCGCCCGCCGAGGTCGAGGTGCTGCGCCTGGAGACGCGGCGACTGTCGGAGCTGGAGTCGGACCTGATAAAACGGGAGCGCAACGGCGCTGTCCGCAGCATCTTCCGCTCGCACGAGGCCGACGGCGCGACGACGTCGGAAGCCTTTCATGCACTGGCGCGGATCCCGCGCATGCTCGGACCGGCGACGCAGTTGCTGCGCGATCGGCAGCTCTACATCTTTCATTCCAAGATCAACGTCAAGCCGGCGTTCGAAGGCACGATCTGGGCCTGGCACCAGGACTACGGCACGTGGGAGAAAGACGGCGTTCCGACGTCGAACATGACCACGGCCCTGGTAATGCTCGATCAGGCCGAGGAGATCGGCGGTGCCCTGTACTTCATTCCGGGAAGCCACCAGCGCGGCAACCTGGAGCACATCGAGGACCGCGGCGTCGGCGCGCTCAACCAGTACTCGGTCCGTCGCGATCTGCTCCGATCGGTCCTGGAGAGCCGGCGCCCGGTTCCGGTGATCGGCCCGCCGGGTACCGTTGCGTTCTTCCATGCGCAGATCGTTCACGGTTCGGGCCACAACATGTCTGCCGGCGATCGCCGCCAGGCTTACCTCGTCTACAACGCCGTCGCCAACAAGTCGCTACCGGTGCCGAATCCGCGTGGCGACCATGTTCGCTCGCAGAACTTCGCTCCGCTGCGATCGATGGACGACGCGGCCATCCTCGCGGCCGGCGCCCGGCTGCCGCACGAGACGGTCAAGGCATAGCGTCGTCGCCGGCCGGCGCGTTCGAATAGTGCTGTGCGACGGCGCGGAGCAGCGCACCGACCAGGGCTTCGCGGTTGCGGATCAGATTCGCTTCCGAGGCGCCGATGCCGAGCGCGAGCGGCTTGCCGTCGACGACTTCCGGCAGCAGCAGCGCGATCGCGCCGCCGCCGGTCACGATGCCGTGCATCGAGTACGCGTAACCGCGCCGGCGAATGTCGGCCATCGTCTCGAGCACGGTCGTGGATTCGACGCGCCGGTCTGGATTGGACTCCTCGGCGTTCAGCCGCGTGACCAGCCGGCGCAGTGCCGGCGTCTCCAGGCCGGAGAGCAGCGCGAGGCCGACCGCCGAATGCAGCAGCGGCCTGAAGTCTCCGGCTTTCGAGAACAGGCGTACCGGCCCGGTCGCATCGATGACGTGGACGTATTGAGCGCGCAGACCGACCTGCATCGCGAGCAGTATCGTCTCGCCGGTCGTCGCGCTCAATTCGTCCATGATCCGGCGGATCCGGCCTTCGCTGTAGAGCATCGAGCCGACCCAGCTCACCAGGAAGGACAGTCGTGGTGCCGGGAGATAGGTACGAGCGGACGGGTTGTAGGAAAGATAGCCCATCGCGACCATCGTACGCAGAATCGCCGAGACGCTCGACGAAGGATAGCCGTAGTGGTGGGCCAGCTCGGCCGCCGAAAGCGGACGCCGCTCGCGTGAGAAATGTTCGAGAAACTCGAAAACCCGGCGGGCCGACTTGACGTTGACTTCAGACATCCCGGAGCCTGATCGAATGGATCGAAGCGATGGTAGGAACTTGGACCGGCCGCGGCAAGAACGCGTCGGCGAGCGTGTCGTGATCACCGGCGGAGCCGGCGGGATCGGCCGCGAGATCGCCTGCGCGTTCCATGAGGTCGGCGCGCGCGTGCACATCTGCGACGTCGACGACCGGCGACTCGCGGCCTGCGGCCTGCCCGAGGCGATCGGCCGTAGCCGCACCGACATCACGTCGCTGCCGGAGGTCCAGGCCCTGTTCGCCGAGGTCGAGTCGGCATGGGGCGGCGTCGACGTCCTGATCAACAACGCGGCGATCTCGGGGCCGGTCGGTCCGGTCGAAACCAACGATGCCGATCTGTGGCTGCGGACGCTGCAGGTCAATCTGCTCGGCCAGTTCCATTGCATTCATGCGGTCGTGCCAATGATGCGGCGGCAGCAGGGCGGGGCGATCGTCAACATGTCGTCGGTCGCCGGCCGTCTCGGCTATCCATTGCGCAGTGCCTACGCCGCGTCGAAGTGGGGCATCATCGGATTGACGAAAAGCGTGGCGATGGAAGTCGGTGAAGCCAACATCCGCGTCAACGCGATTCTGCCTGGAATCGTCGCCGGCGAGCGCCAGGCCGGCGTTCAGCGCGAACGCGCCAGGGCGCTCGACATCAGCGAGGAGGAAATGGCCGCGCGCGTCGTCGACAACGTCTCGATGCATCGCAAGGTCAGCGAACGCGAAGTCGCCGACATGGCACTGTTCCTGACCTCGCATGCGGGGCGCAGCATCAGCGGAATGTCGTTCGGTGTGTGCGGAAACGTCGAGACGATGCGACGGGGCTGACTCATCCGCCGGACCGTCGGCCACGCGGCCGGCCGCGCGCGAGCGACCTGGCCGCGCCGGTGACCGCCTCGGCCACGCGGGCCGCCGCCACCGAAAGGCTGCGGTCGCGGCGGTGGACGAGAAAGACCGACCGAGTGAATCCGGGATCGCGGACCGGACGGACTGCGAGCCCGGCACGCTCGCAAAGCGGTGACGCGATCCGCGGCACGAAACCGACACCGAATCCCGACACCACCAGCCCCGCCAGGGAACTGAAATAGGCGACCGCGATTCCGCTTTCGACCAGGCCGGCACGCGCCATGGTCTGCTGCAGCCGCTCCCAGTTGTTGCCGCTGCTGATCATCTGGATGTAGGTCCGTCCTTTCAGATCCTCGAGCGCTACCGATGCCCGGCGGGCCAGGGCATCGTCGCCGGGGCATAGAAGACGGAACGGTTCGTCGAACAGCAGCGTGCTGTGGAACTCCCTGGGGTCGCCGGGGGAGGTCACCAGCCCGAGGTCTGCATGTCCCTGGCGGACCCGCTCCAGCGCGCCGGCGGACACGTCATCGTGCAGCCTTACCGTGACGTTCGGATGGGACGCCCTGAAGGTGGCCATCACCGAAGGCAGGAAGGCGGCGCATAGCGAGGCGGCAGCGGCCAGGCCGACCTGACCCGTCCTGCCGGCCACTCGGTCGCTCAGCTCGCCCATCGCGGTGCGGATTTCGGCGGTGATCCGGCGGGCGCCTTGTGCGAATACTTCGCCTTCCGCGGTCAGCGAGACATTCCGGGTGTCGCGGCTGAACAGGCGCGCGCCGACTTCATCCTCCAGGCGGCTGATGATCTGGCTGAATGCCGAAGGCGAGACATGGCAGCGCTGGGCGGCCTCTGAAAAGCGCAGCGTTTCCGCAAGCGCGAGGAACGCGTCGAGCTGGACTGTCGAAACCTTCATGCTGATATTCAGGATAATAGTTTCAATAACTTAACTTTACAGCATAAATAGCCTCTTCCAGAATCGTGCCGGAAACGGACGGTATGTCATGGCAGCGCAGCGGAAGGACATGACCGTGCTGCAACAGCTTCGCCTGGAGGCGATCCGGGCCGCCTGCGATCGACGGATGACGCAGAAGGAAGCGGCGCAGCGGCTGGCGCTGTCGGTGCGGCAGGTCAAGCGCCTGTGTCGCAGCTATCGCGAACGCGGCGATATGGCGCTGGCGCCCAGGCAGCGCGGCCTGCCGGGCAACCGCCGCATCGACGCGGCGGAGCGCGAGCGCGCACTGGCACTGGTCCGGCGCCATTGCCCTTCGTGGGGGCCGGCCGCAGCCGCCGAATATCTGAGGGCGCATCACGGCTACGGTCGCAGCACCGAGACGCTGCGCCAATGGATGATCTCCGCGCGGCTGTGGAAGCCCCGCAGCCGGCGCGAGGCACCGACGGCGTCGCTGCCTCGCCGGGAAGGCGAGCGCGTGTGGATCGTGACAGCGACCCGGCAATGGTTCGAACCGATGCACGCTGCCGCGACCCTGATCGCCTGCGTCGACGAAGCGACCGGCCGGTGGCTCCACGGCGAGTTCGCGGCGATGGAAAGCGAGCTTGCCTTGCTGCGGGCTCTGCGCGGTTGCGTGAGCCGGCATGGCCGGCCGCTGACCTGCTGCATCGGCCGGGGCGGCCAGGATGCGGCCGGGCTGGGCGGCCCGTCATGGCCTCAGCTCGGCCGCGCGCTGCACGCCCTCGATATCGCCTGGGTCCGTGCCGCGTCGCCCAGCCCGATCGAGCCCGGCCAGCCCGGGCATGCGCTGCTGGCCGACATGGCGCGCGCGCTCCGGGCGAGCGGCGTCGGGTCGCTCAGGCAAGGCAATGCGCTGCTGACCGGGATCGTCGCGCGCGGCGGACCGCGCCCCGCCCCTGATGGGCAGCCGGCCTATCTGCCGTTGGCGCGCAGTGAGGATTCACTGCGCCGCCTGTGCAGCGAGCAGCATTCGCGGACGCTTTCCGATCTGCTGTCCTGCACCTTCGGCGATCGGCTTCTCGTGGTCGATGCGCGCGGTGATACCGCCCGCCGCCTGCGGGGCGCCACGGTCATCGTGTGCCACGACGGCGCTGCCGAGCCGATGATTCTGTACCGCGGCAAGCCCCTTCGCTGCAGAATCTTCGAACGCGCGGCCACCGGCCTTGCGCGGCTCTCGCCGATGACTCCGGGTCCTGCTCAGGAGCCGCCTTCGCCCCAGCCATACGCGTCGGCGGCATGGGATGCCGAGATGTAGCCGCACTCCAGGTCGGTCCGGACCTTGTCCCGCGCGCGCCGCCGCGGATCGCCGTAGCCTCCGCCACCCGCCTCGTGCGTGAGCAGCCGGTCGCCCGGCTGCAGCACGTAGCGGCTCTTGGAAGGGACGACACGGCCATTGATCCGGTATTCGCGCAGGGCGCCGGGCCGGCCACCGAACAGACCGCGGGCCGGATAGTCGGTCCGCCCCGCGAAGCACGAAAAGGTCAGTGGATGGCCGGTGTCGTTCACCAGCAGGATCTCCTGTCCGAGGCCGCCGCGGAATTCGCCCGCACCGCCGGAATCCGGCAGCAGCCGCTTGTGCTCGATCCGGATGCTCGTGAGGTTCTCCCAGACCTCCACCGGCACGTTGGTCATGTTCGACGGCGCGGGCGTCGTCGCACGGCCGTCCAGCCCCTTCATGGCGCCGTATCCTCCGGCGCAGAAGAAGATGCCGGAAACCGGACTGCCGTCGCGATGGGTCCCGTGGAAGCTCAGCGGGTTGGTCAGCCCGGAATCGGTGGAGACCCGTTCCGGCACGACTTCCGCGAGCGCGCCGAACACCAGAGGCGCCACGAAATGCCCCACCGAGTGGCGTCCCGCCGTCGCTACCGGGAAGCGCGCATTGAGGATGCAATCGTCCGGCGCCGTCACCGAGATCGGCCGGACGGCGCCTTCGTTGTTGGGGATCATCGGAATCGTGAGGCACTTGATGGCGTACATCGCCATCGCCCGCGTATAGCACATCGGCACGTTGATGCCCGAGCGCACCACGCCCGAGGTGCCGCCGAAGTCGATGTGCACGCACCCGTCCCCGAGCTCGATCGCGCAGGCGAGCTCGATCGGATCGCCGCTGCCCTCGATCGTCAATCGGCCCTGGTGCCGCCCTTGCGGCAGCGCGAGCAGCTGGCTGCGCATGGCGTTCTCGGACTGGCGGATGATCGCCTCGCAGATCGGCGCCAGATCGTCGATGCCGTACTCGTCCATGAACTCGACCAGCAGGCGTCCGCCGACCTCGTTGCAGGCGACGTTCGCCATCAGGTCACCGATCACCTGTGGGCTGGTGCGGACGTTGGTCTCGACGATCTCCAGCAGCTCCTCGTTCAGCCGGCCCGCCTTGGCCAGCTTGCAGATCGGCAGGCGCAGGCCCTCCTGGTAGACCTCGGAGGACGTCGGTGACCAGCCCTGCCCGCCGATGTCGGGCAGATGCGTGACGCTCATCGTGTAGCCGACCCGCCGGCCGCGGCGGAAGACCGGGCGCATCACGCTGATGTCGAACAGGTGGCCGGTGCCCATCCACGGGTCGTTGGTGGCCACGATGTCCCCCGGCTGCAACGTGTCGGCCGGAAAGCGCTCGAGCATGTGGCGCAGGGTCAGCGGCGCGGTCCCGATGAAGGACGGCACACTGTAGCTTCCCTGCGCGATCGATCGGCCCTCGGCGTCGAACAGCACGCATGACAGGTCGTAGCTCTCCCGCACCGTGGTCGAGAACGAAGTTCTCACCAGCGCCTGCTGGATTTCCTCGGTGATCGAGACCAGGCGGTCCCACAGGATGCCCAGGCTGACCGGATCGATGTCCTTCATTCGCCCCGCCTCGCTCACAGCTGCGCCACGATATTGAGCATGGGATCGACGCGGACCTCCACGCCGGCACCCACCACGACCGTGGACTCGCGCTCCTCGATCAGCGCCGGCCCGGTCACGGCCGTACCCGCCGGCATGCCGTAGCGGTCGTAGACCGGGCAGTCGCAGACGCGGCCGGCCTCCGGCACGTAGGCCGCGCGTTCGCCCTTGAGATAGCGTGCCGACGGCTTGAAGTCGACGACCCGCGCCAACCGCTCGCCCATCGGCGACGGGCCGGTCGCCTGGACTTTCCAGTGGACGATCTCGATCGGCTTGTCTTCGAAGCTGATCGAGAACACCCGGGCATACGCCTGCGCGAACAGCGCGCGCAGGCGCGCCGGTGAGCTGCCGGGATCCCAGTCCGCCGGCAGATGCACCTCGACCTCGTGGCCCTGGCCGACATAGCGCATGTCCAGTGCGCGCGTGAGGCCGATCTGCGCGCGCTCGACGCCTGCATTCACCAGCACCGCTGCAGCTTCCGCTTCCAGGCCGGCGAACCTGCGCACGAAATCCTCCGAGACGTCTTCGTCCAGTTTCAGGCGGCCGAAGCGGACCACCTCGAAGGACAGCGGGCTGACCAGCATGCCCAGCGCCGACATCACGCCGGCCCCCGGCGGCAGGATGACCTGCGGGATCTTCAGCTTCTGCGCCACCCGGATGGCATGCAGCGGTCCGGAACCGCCGAACGCAACCATGCTGCAGCTGCGATAGTCCACGCCATGTTCCGAAGCATGCACGCGGAAGGCGCGGGCCACGTCCTCGCTGATCGTCTCGTGGATGCCCCAGGCGGTACGCAGCGCGCTCAAGCCGAGCGGTTGCCCGATGCGCATCGCGAGCGCGGTTTCGCTGAGGCCGCGATCGATCGCCATCCGCCCACCCAGGAAGAAGGCCGGATCCAGGTAGCCCAGCACCAGGTTGGCATCCGTCAGCGTGGCCTGGTCACCGCCGCGCCGGTAGCAGGCCGGGCCCGGATCGGCGCCGGCACTGCGCGGCCCGACGCGGATGAGGCCGCGTTCGTCGAGCGCCGCGATGCTGCCGCCGCCGGCCCCGATCTCGATCATGTCGATGACGGGGATGCGCACCGACAGGCCGCTTCCCTTCCGGTACTCCTGCGCCCGGGCAGCCTCGAATTCGTACTTCTTCAGGGGCGCGCTGTCGAGCACGATGGCGCCCTTGGCCGTGGTGCCGCCCATGTCGAAGGACAACAGACGCTGCAAGCCCTGGACGCGCCCCACCTCCGACGACATCAGCACCCCGGCGGCCGGCCCCGATTCGAGCAGCCGCACCGGAAAGCGTCGCGCCGTCTGCGGCGTCAGCGTGCCGCCGCTGGAGCTCATGATCAGCAACCGGCCGCCGAAGCCGATGGCGCGCAGGCCCTCTTCCAGGCGTTGCAGGTAGCGGTCGACCATGGGCTGCACGTAGGCGTTCATGGCCGTCGTGGTCCACCGCTCGTATTCGCGGATGATCGGAAAGCCGTCGGAGGAAATCGAGCCGTACGTTCCCGGATAGCGCTCGGCGAGCAGCCGCCCGACCGCCTCCTCGTGCGCCGGATTGGCGTAGGAATGCAGCAGGCATACGGCCACGGCTTCCGCGCCCTCGTCTTCCACCAGGCGCTTCAGCGCCTTCGCTACCTCGTCGAGATCCAGCGGCTGCAGCACCGTGCCGTCGTAGCTCATGCGCTCGCGCAGTTCGACGCAGCGTTGCCGCGGCACCAGCGGTGGCGTGAACTGCAGCCGCAGGTCGTAGAGGTCGTAGCGGCGCTCCCTGCCCATTTCCAGCGTATCGCGGAAGCCGGCCGTCACCAGCATGCAGACGTTGGCGCCCTTGCGCTCGATGACCGCGTTCGTCACGAGCGTGGTCCCGTGGACGACGTGGGTGACGGCCCGTATGTCGCAGCCGTTGTCGCGCAGGATCTCGCGCACTCCCTCGATGACCGCGATCGAGGGATCCGCGGGAGTGGTCAGCCGCTTGTGGGTGAAGAGGGATCCGCTTTGGTCATCGACGAGAGCAAGGTCCGTGAACGTCCCGCCGATATCGACGCCGATCCGATAAGTCATTTACGCATTCTCTCGATCGCCCCTCCGGGCGGAGCAATGTATCTTGGCGCTGCGGCGGCGGCAAAGATCACCCGGAACGGCGGCACCAGAAGGCCATGTCCCCAGGTGAGGGGACATTTGCATTTGGGCCGGCGGCGGAGTTTCGCGCGATTAGCCCGGGTCGCCAAAATTGCTAGACTCGATCGCACCCGGGAGCCCGATCGCCGGGCACTGGATGCGCTTGCTGCGACGAGGATGCCGATGACAGACACGATGCACCGATTCGGACGGAATGCGCTTATCCGGCTGGCTGCCTGTGCGGCGCTGTTGCATGCCGTGCCGGGCCTGGCGCAGTCCGAGAACTATCCCGCGAAGCCGGTGCGCATCATCGTCGGCTTCCAGCCCGGCGGCCCCACCGACATCTTCGCGCGCGTGCTGGCACAGGGCCTGGGCGAGCGCCTCCACCAGCCGTTCATCGTCGACAATCGCCCGGGTGCCGATGCCAACATCGCCATGGGCATGGCGGCGAAGGCGCAGCCGGACGGCTACACGCTCTACCTGTCGCAGAGCGGGCTCGTGATCAACCCCGCGCTCTATCGCACGGTGCCCTTCGACCCGCTCAAGGACTTCCAGCCGATCGCGCTGCTGGGCGTGGTGCCGAACATGATCGGCGTCCATGAAGCGGTCCCCGTGCGCGACGTGCGGGAGCTGATCGCCTATGCGAAGGCGAACAAGGGTCGCCTGTTCTACGGCGCCACCGGCGGCGCCGCGACCCTGGACACCGAGCTGTTCAGCTCGCAGGCCGGCATCCAGATGGACCGCGTCAACTACAAGGGCTCGGCACCTGCCGCGACCGCGCTGATGGCCGGCGAGGTGCAATTCCTGCTGACCAGCGTCGGCACCCTGCTGCCCCTGTCCAAGAGCGGCAAGATCAGGGCGCTCGCAACCACCGGCACGCGACGCTCTGCGCTCGCGCCCGACGTCCCGACGGTGGCCGAGAGCGGCCTGCCGGGCTACAGCGGCGCCGTCTGGTACGGCGTGGTGGCTCCCGCGGGTACGCCGCGCCCGGTGATCGATCTGTTGAATACGGAGATTCGCCGGCAGCTGGCCGATCCCGCAGTGAAGGCGCAGTTCGCGAAGCAGGGGCTGGACGATGCCGGCATCGAGACACCGGAGCAGTTCTCGGAGCTCATTCGCTCCGAGCTCGCCAAGTGGGCGCAGGTGGCCAAGGCCGCCAACGTGAAGATCGACTGAACGCCGCCCCCTCCGGTTCCGATGCGGATGATTCAGGGTCCGGTGAGCACGGCGTCCTTGAGCAACGGGGTCCAGATCGCCAGCTGCGACGCGAGCCGCTCGCGCAACCCCTCCGGCGTCGCCCGCTTCGCGTCGAATGCGGTCGTCTCGAACTTGGCCAGCCGCTCGACCACGGCCGGATCCCGGACCGCAGCCTGCAGCGCGACGGCGATCCGGTCGATGATCGGCTTCGGCGTCTTCGCCGGCGCGTAGAGTCCGTACCAGGCGGTGACGACGCTGAGGTCCTTCAGTCCGGCCTCGGCCGTCGTCGGTACGTCGGGAAGGCTGTCGATGCGCTTCTCGCTGGTGACGACGAAGGCCTTGAGATCCCCGCTCTTGACCGGCGGGATGATGCCGCTGCCGGTGTCGACGCAGAGGAAATCGACGCGTCCGCCCTGGAGGTCGATCATCGCCGGCGCAGCGCCCTTGTACTGGATCATCGTGACCGCGGTGCCGGTCGCCTTCTCGACCTGCATCGCGCACAGATGCGTTGCGCTGCCGCTGCCGGAGGAGGCGAACGTCACCTGCTTGCCGTGCTTCCGGACATGGTCGACGAATTCGGCGACGTTGCGCGGCGGCGTGTGCTTGCCGGCGACGACGGCGAGCGGCGTTTCGGCGAAGAGCCCGATCGGCTCGAAGTCCCGTACCACGTCGAACGGCAGGTTCTTGTAGAGCGACGGCGTGGTCGCCATGCCGATGTGATGATGGAGCAGCGTGTAGCCGTCCGGGGCTGCCTGCGCGACCTGCTGGGTACCGATGACGCCGCCGGCGCCGCCGACGTTCTTGACGACCACCGGCTGGCCGAGGTTCCTGGACAGCGCATCGGCGAGGATCCGTGTCAGGATATCGCTGCCGCCGCCGACCGCGTAGGGCGTCACCAGCGTGATCGGCCGGACCGGATAGGCCTCCTGCGCCGTCGCCGCGCCGCCGGCCAGCGCCGCCAGCGCGACGAGCGTCGCACTCAGGACCGAGCTGCCGATCATCGAACGCCACCGTATCGGGTCTTGCATCGCATCATCTCCTCTGCGGTTTCGGGGTGTTCACGAGCCGGCGGGTACGTCGGTCTTCGCGCGGTCGGCCGGGTCGTTGTCCCGGCCGAGTTCTTTCGCCTTCATGCGCGCCCAGCGCTTCGCATAGACGTCCGGCGCGATCTGCGCGCACAGCGCCGTCACCGGGATGGACAGCAGCCGGTCGAGCCCGAGCTGGGCGGCGAAGCGGAGGTCCTTGCTGTAGCGGTACGGCAGTTCCTCGGCGGAGAACGTATGGTGCTTCCAGCGGCGATCGTTCCGCTCCCGGTGCTTCTGCGCATACGACGCGCCGGTGCTGCGCGAGACGACTTCGTTGAGCAGCCCTTCGTCGACGCCGTACGCCTCGGCGATCTGCAGCCCTTCGAGGTAGGCGATGCGGTTGCAGAAGTTCATCACGCTGTTGGCGAGCTTGGTCGCTTCGCCCGCGCCGAGCGGACCGACGTGGAAGACGGTTCCCATCGTCCGCAGGAACGGCATCGCCCGCGCGACCGCCGCATCGCTGCCGCCGACCATGATCGTCAGCGAGCTGGCGCTCGACTGCATCGCCGTGCCGGTCGCCGCCTGGAGATCGCCGCCGCTCACCGGTGCATCGATCACGTCGATGCCGCGCGCCTGCAGCGCCTGCGCGAGCCGCAGCACCGTGGTCGGAAGCATCGTGCTGTGGAGGACCACCAGCTGGCCGGCCCGGCCATGCTCCAGCAGGCCGTCCGGTCCGGTGAGCAGCTCGATGATCTGCTCCTCGTAGACCAGGCAGACGTGGATATGCTCGGCATGCCGCACCAGCGCCGGAAAGCCGGGTGCCGCCAGCGCGCCGGCCGCGACCGGGCTGCGCAGGGCCTGCGGGCGCAGGTCGTGCACCATCAGCCGGTCACCGCAGGCCTTGGCGAGATTCGTCGCCATGCCCGACCCCATGTCCCCGAGCCCGACGAATCCGAGCGGCAGGTCATCCATCGTCGTCTCCTGTCTCTTGGGTGGCGGGAGGGAGGTCAGCGCCGAAGCAGCTCCGCGGCCTGCAGCGATTCGCGGATGTGCTGCCGGACGTCGTCGTCGACATCGACCGCCGGCGGCCTCACCCGGGACGAGCCCAGCTGCCCGAGCTGGACCAGCGCTTCCTTGACGGCGGCCGCCTCGTGGGTCATCCGCCTGGGCTGCTGATTCTCGAAGACCGAAGCCATCAGCGGCCTGCAGACCTTGTCGAAGATCGCCTCGGCTGCCGCGCCGTCGCCGCGGGCCGTCGCCGACAGCAGATCGGCCCAGGTCTGCGGGACGATCGCACTGATGCCGATCAGCGCGCCGTGGGCACCGTGGCGCAGCATCTCGAGCAGCGGCGGCGAGTCGACTGCGGCCATGATCGAGACCTGGTCATGCAGCGCGTCCCAGACCTCGGCGTAGGCGGGCAGGATGGCCGAGGCGGCCTTGATCGCGACGACGTTGCGGATCGCGGCGATCGACCGCAGCGCGTCGATCGGATAGGGCAACCCGCTCTGCGGGGGATACTGGAAGACGATCATCGGCAGGTCCACGTGCCGGTCCAACTCCGCGAAGAACGCGTGGACCGACGGGACGTGACCGGCGAGACGGCGGTAGGCCCGGACGTCGAACGGCGGGAATACCAGCAGTGCTTCGGCGCCGGCCGCCTTCAGCGCGAGCGACGTTTCGCAGACCGTGCGGGCGCTGCGGCCCTCGACACCGGCGATGACCAGCTGCCCCGGGCGTCTGACCCGGGCGGCGAGGCGGACGATGGCGATCTGCTCGTCCGGTGTCAGCTGCAGCAGTTCGCCCAGGCCGCCGTTGACCGCGATGCCGGCGACGCCCGATGCGGCGCAGGTGTCGCGCAAGTGACGTTCGAGTTCGCCGAAATCGACCGACAGATCGTCGGCGAACGGCGTGATCGTGGCCGGGTAGAGGCCGTTCAGCACCAGGGGCTTCGCCAGCCTCGGCGATCCCGCCATTGCGCCGCCGGAGGGCATCGGGCGATCCGCAGCGTCTCCCATCGTTCAGGCCTCCGAATCGTCAGGACGTAACCGATGCCACAGACCGGTCGGCAATAGACATCGTTGTCTATCGATTGGAACATACCGGTGCCGCGGCGTCAAACGCCCGGGCCGCCCCCCGGGGCTCGCCAGCTACAATCGTTTCGCATGGCCCGATACGTTCCAAGCATCGCGCCGTCGGGCACGCGGACACCGACGCTGCGTGACGTCGCCCAGGCGGCGGGCGTCTCGATCAGTACCGCCGGCCGGGTACTGCGCGATGCCGACTACCCCATCGGTCCGGCATTGCGCGCCCGGGTGATGGAGGCGGCGGAGCGCCTGGGCTACGTACCGAATGCGCTGGCGCGAACGCTGCGCGCCGGCGCGTCGGCGACGGTCGGCCTGATCGTCGGCGACATGCAGGACCCGTATTTCGGGGAGATCGCCGAGGCGATCACGCAGCATGCCGAATCGGCGCATTCCACGCTCGCGATCGTCTGCAACATGCAGCGTGATCCGCTGCTCGAGCTGAAGTACTGCCAGCGCCTCTGGGAGAACCGGGTGGGGGGCCTGATCCTGGCGGGGGGCGGCTTCGACCAGTGGTCGCATCTCGGGCAGCTGTCCGCCTTGCTCCGGCAGATGGATCGTGCCGGTGTCGCGATTGCGACGCTGAGCCCGCGGCAACTCGCCCTGGCGCAGACGTTCTGCGCCGACAACGAGCTGGCCGGCGCGATGATGGCGAGGCATCTGGTCGAGAACGGGCACCGGCGGGTCGGCGTGATGCTCGGCCCGCCGCAGGGCGAGGTGACCCAGCAGCGGCTGCGCGGCGTGACGCGCGTCCTCACCGGCGCCGGGGCCCGGTTCCACGTGATCCATTCGCTCTACACGCCGCAGGCGGGCGCCGACGGTGTCCGCACGCTGCTCGAGGGCGATCCGGAGCTGACCGGCTTCATCGTCGGTTCGAGCACGATGGCGCTCGGCGTCTGCGAGCGGCTCGGGCAACTCGGACGCTCGGTCCCGGACGCCGCGTCGGTGATCAGCATCGGCAACGGGTTCACCGCCAAGTGGTCGGTGCCGCGGCTGACCACGGTCGACGTGCGGCTCGCCGACTGGGGGCGGCTGGCGCTCGACTACGTCGTGACGCGGGCGGCCGGCGGATCGCCGGCGGGCGCCGCCGACCTGCCGCCGCGCCTAGTCGTCGGTCAATCGGTCGCCTCGTTGTCCGCCTGACCAGGCCATTCCAGGTCATTCCCCGCTTGCGGCGATCGCGCCGGCCGCGATTTGACAGTGGACGCTGCGCTGGAACATCATCAGACATCGTTGTCTAATCAATATCCGGTCACGTGTCCGCGAAGGCCGGCGCTTCCCCGCAACTTCCTGAGGGCACGGGTTCGTCATGCATCGCCCCCTCGTTCAGTGACGATGAGCGCGGCTCTCGGCCGTTCCGGAGCGCGCTCGTCCGCTGCCACCGCCGGCGAGGCGGACGTGGACGCGGCGAGTACCGAGCCGCCGCGTACCGTCGTCGTCATCGGCGCCGGCTGCGCGGGTCTGGCCGCGGCCTGCGCCGCGGCCGAGGCCGGTGCACGCGTCGTGGTGCTGGAGAAGCTGCCCGCGCTCGCCGGAACGACGTCGCGGTCGGTCGGATCGTTCACCGCTGCCGGCACCCGACTGCAGCGATCCGCCCGGATCGAGGACAGTGCCGAGGCCTTTGCCGAGGACATCGTCGCGGCGCATGCGCAGCCTGACGACACCCGGCCGCTGCGCGAGCTGCTCGCGCGCCATGCCGGGGAGACCGTGGACTGGCTGGAGCGCATCGGCGTTGTCTTCGTCGGCCCGTTTCCGGAGCCGCCGAACCGGGTTCCGCGCATGCACAACGCCGTGCCGGCCGGGCGGGTCTATCTACGGGCACTGATGGACGAGGCGCGCCGGCTGGGGGTCGAGGTCCGTTTCGACGCCGAGGCGATCGCGCTGATCCGGGAGGCGGCCGCCGTGCGCGGTGTCCGGTATCGTCATCGGGGGCACGCCATCACGCTGTCAGCCGCCGCGGTCGTGCTCGCTTCCGGCGACTACAGCGCGTCGACCGATCTGCGCGCGGCCCACCTGTCGCGGGCCGCCGCGCTCGCCATTCCGGTCAACAGTCACAGTACCGGCGACGGGCACCGTTTCGCCCGTGACGCCGGCGCCGCGATGAAGAGCATGGACATGGTGTTCGGTCCGCAGCTGCGCTTCGTGCCGCCGGCGTCGCCGGCCTGGCTGGAATCGTTGCCGAACTGGCGGTGGCTGCGCCGCGTCGGCGCGATCGGACTGAGGCATGCGCCGCCGGCGCTGGTCGGCCTGCTGGCGAAGCAGCTGCTCGTCACGCACATGTCACCGTCGGCGGCGCTCTTCGAGGCCGGCGCCATCCTCGTCGACGCGACCGGAGAGCGGGTCGGCCAGGATGCCGGGCCGGCGCAGGACCTCGCGCTGAGGCCCGGCGCCACCGGCTTCCTGATCGGGGACGAAGCGCTGGCCGAGCGGTTTCGCCGTCCGCCGCATTTCGTCTCGACGGCGCCCGGCATCGCTTTCGCATACTTCAATGACTACGAGAGAGGGCGTCCGGATCTCGTCCGCTGGGCAGACGATGCGGATGCGCTGGCGGCCAGGCTCGGGTTCGAGGCGGCCCGATTGCGCCGGGCGACCGGGGCACTGCGCGGCCGCGTGTTCGCGCTGGGGCCCTGCCAGGCGATGCTGACCGTCACGGAAGGCGGCGCGGCGATCGACACGCAGGCGCGCGTGCTCGATGTCGCCGGAAACGCGATCGCAGGGTTGTATGCCGCCGGCGGTGTCGGGCAGGGCGGATTGATACTCAAGGGGCACGGTCTGCATCTCGCATGGGCAATGACGTCCGGCCGCATCGCCGGCGGGAGCGCGGCACGCTCGGCGCAGCAGGCGCCGCTGCCGCTGCGGACACCGTTGCCGGCGGCAGCCGTCGCCACCTGACGATTGGAGGTTTCCCGATGGCGCGAATTCCGTTGATCGAGCGAGAGCAACTGCCCGCCCGGGATCAGGATCTGATCGCACGCCCGATCAATCTCCTGAAGGCCCTGGCCAACCATCCGTCGGCCATGCGAGCCTTTTCCGGGCCTGCTGCGTGGATCCGTTCCGAATCGACACTGGCTGCCAGGCTTCGCGAGCTGGTGATCCTGCAGATCGGCCACGTGACGGGCAGTGCCTACGAGTTCAGCCACCACATCAAGATCTCGCGCGCGTTCGGCGTGACGCCCGACGATGTCCAGGCGGTCATCGACGAGACCGCGGGCCGACCGACGCGGTTCGAGCCCGTCGAGGTGGCGGCGCTGGCGGCGGCGCGGGATCTGACGCTGCGCTGCACGCTGTCCGATGCGAGCTGGACGCGGCTCGAAGCGCTGCTGGGCCGGGAGCAGGCGATCGAACTCGTGCTGATCATCGGCTACTACAACTACCTCGCCCGGGTCATCGCGGGCTTCGCGATCGATGTCGAGCCCGAATACGCGGCGCTGCTGGAGCCGTATCGGTCGTCCGGCGGACCGTCATAGGCGGCTGTCGCAGCATGCAGGACGCACCATGTACGCCGCACCATCGCTGATCGAGACCGAGGTCTTCAGCCGGATGCCGCCGGCGCTGCACCGGACCGGCCGCCACTCGGCATGGGCGGAGAAGCGCGGCTCCGGTCCGCTGCATTCGTTCCTGGAAGGGCCGGCGTTCGATCGCGACGGCCATCTGTATTGCACCGACATTCCGCATGGAAGGATCTTCCGGATCGATCCGCAGGGCGGATGGCAGACCTTCGCGGAGTTCGACGGCGAGCCCAACGGCCTGAAGATTCATCGCGACGGCCGCCTGTTCGTCGCCGACCACAAGCGCGGACTGCTCAGCTTCGCGCCGGATACGGGCGTGATGACGACCGTGCTGGACCGGGCGCACCTCGAAGGGTTCAAGGGGCTCAATGATCTGGTGTTCGGGGCGAACGGCGATCTGTTCTTCACCGATCAGGGACAGAGCGCGCTGCAGGATCCGACGGGCCGCGTCTATCGGCTGCGGTCCACCGGTGAGCTCGACCTGCTCTACGCGGGGCTGGCCGGGCCGAACGGCCTCGTGCTGAACCGCGAGGAGGACGTCCTGCACGTCGCCGTCACGCGGGCGAATCAGATCGTCTCGATCCCGTTGCTGCCGGGATACGCCGGGGTCGGCCGCTGCCGCGTGTTCATCCAGCTGTCCGGCGGGCCGACCGGGCCGGACGGGATGGCGCTCGACGAGGAAGGCAATCTCGCGGTGGTGCACGCGGGTTTCGGTACGGTCTGGGTCTTCAGCCGGTATGGCGAACCGGTTTTCCGGATCAGGTCCTGCGCCGGCATGCGTACGACCAACGTCGCGTTTGGCGGCCCCGACAACCGGACGCTGTTCATCACCGAGGCCGATCAGGGTGCCGTGCTGACGGCGCGGCTGCCGCATCGAGGCAAGCCGATGTACTCCCATACCTGACCAGCTCCCGTCCGGAGACCGGGACCGAACCTTATAATCGTCCCGAAGACGCGACCGAGGAGACGCGAGTTGGGCGAGAGCGAGTCGCGGCGGGCGCGTGACGTGTGCATCAGCGGCGTCGGCGAGACGCGCTACACGCGCTGGGGCGGCATCACCGATCGCAACGAGTTCCAGCTCGCTTGCGAGGCTGTCTCGCGTGCCGCGGGCGATGCGGGCATCGCAACCCGCGAGCTCGACGGACTGGTCTCGTTCGCCGATGCTCCCGGCGACATGACCGTGCTCGCGCTCGCGCTCGGCATCGAAAACCTGACGTTCTCGGCCATGGTCTGGGGCGGCCGGGGCGGCAGTGCCTGCGGGGCGGTCGCGCTGGCCGAAGCGGCGGTGGCCAGCGGCAAGGCGACCCGGGTGGCGGTCGTGCGCAGTCTGAGCCAGGGCAGGAGCCGGCGCTACGGGCGCTCGTTCTCGGCGCGCACGCACACCAACTTCAATGCGCCGTTCGGCCTGTTCTCGCCGCCGCAGATGCTCGCGCTGGCCGTGCAGCGCTACGACCACGACTGGGGGCTGGACCGCGATGCGCTGATGGAGGTCGCCCTGGTCTGCAACGCGCACGCTCAATCGAATCCGCGCGCGGTCATGTACGGCAGGGCCCTCACGGCCGAGCGTTATCGCGCGTCGCGGCCGATCGCCGAGCCGCTGCGGCTGCACGACTGCTGCCTGGAGACCGACGGTGCCTGCGCCCTGGTCGTGACCACCGCCCGGCGGGCCCGGGACGCGGGCGCCAAGCCGGTCCCGATCCTGGCGGCATCGCAGTACGGCGCCAAGGGCTGGAGCACCGCGTACATGGGGTCGCAGAATGTCCCGAGCGCCGAGTACGGCACCGGTGGGCAGCGCGAGCTTGCCCGGCGTCTGTACCAGCAGGCCGGGCTGACGCCGGCCGGCATCGAGGTGCTGCAGGTCTACGACCATTTCACGGGCATGGTCCCGATCGCGCTCGAGGAATTCGGCTTTTGCGAGCCTGGGCAAGGGGGGCGATACATCCGCGCGGGCGAGATCGGGATGGGCGGCAGGACGCCGATGAATACGGCCGGCGGGAGTCTCGCCGAAGCGTATGTGCATGGCTTGAATCACGTCGTCGAGGGTGTCAGGCAGATGCGCGGCGAGTCGGTCAATCAGGTCGCCGGGGCCCGGACCTGCCTGGTGACCAGCGGCGCGGGGATCATGCCGACCAGCGGCCTGATCCTGGGTGTCGCATGAAGGAGCCGGTGATGCCCTATCTGCCTGCCCTTGCCTGGGCACCGTCGCCCGACGACGACGACGCGCCGTTCTGGGAGCGCTGCAACCAGCGCAGGCTGTGCTTCCAGCGCTGCGACGATTGCCGCTTCGTCGTGCACCCACCGCTTTCGGTCTGTCCGGCGTGCCAGTCGACCAATCGAGGCTGGCTCGAGGCGCCGCGCGAGGCGTTCGTGTTCGCGTTCACCTGGATCCACACGGCCGCCGATGCGGCGGTCGAAGCGTGCACGCCGTACAACGTCGTGCTGGTGGCCTTCGAAGGCCTTCCCGATGTCAAGCTGATCAGCAACGTCGTGGACGTCCAGCACGGCGGGCTGAAGACCGGCGACCGGCTCGCGCTGGTCTGGGAGCCCGGTTCCGAGGGCCAGCTGCTGCCGAGGTTCCGGTTGGCCTGATCGGCGCGAGCCGGCCGTCGCGCCGGGAGATCGTTTGCTTGTCGGAGGAGAGGAGATCCCCATGAGTTCCGTGTCGTGCCGTTTCTCGAAGTCGCTGCGGTGCCTCGCAGCTCTGGCCGCGATCATCTGCGCCGTCCCGGGGGCGGCGCTCGCCGCCGACGGATTCCCCTCGGGTCCGATCCGATTGATCGTGCCGTTTCCGCCGGGCGGCGGCGGCGACATCTCGGGCCGCCTGTTCGCGCAGGAGCTCGAGAAGCGCCTCAAGCAGAGCGTCATCGTCGACAACCGCGCCGGCGCCAACGGCAAGATCGGCGTGCAGGCGGCGATGGCTGCGCCGAAGGACGGCCAGACGCTGCTGCTCGCGACCGTCTCGACCCACTCGACCGAACCTGACCTGTACGGGGCGAAGCCACCCTACGATCCGGTCAACGACTTCGCCCCGGTGGCGCTGATCAACAACATGTCGATGGTGCTGGTCGTCAACCCGAGCGTGCCCGTGACCACCATGGCCGAGTTCGTCGCGCTGGCCCGGAAGTCGCCGGGCTCGATCACCTATGCGTCGGCGGGGCTCGGCAACATCGGGCACCTGACGATGGAGCTCTTCCTGCGCGAAGCCGGTCTGAAGCTGACGCATGTCCCGTACAAGGGCGCGGCAGATGCGGTCCGGGACTTGCTGGCTGGGAACGTCAACACGTTCTTCGACGTCTATCCTTCGGAGCTGCCGCACATCAAGTCGGGCAGGGTCCGTCCGCTCGCGGTCTCGCTGACCTCGCGCGTGCCGCAGACCCCCGAGATTCCGACCACGCGCGAAGCAGGGTTCCCGAACGTGGTGTCGAGCGCATGGACCGGGATCGTCGCGCCGCGCGGCACGCCGCCCGAGGTCGTCGCGCGTCTCAACGCCGAGGCGAACGCGATCCTCGCCGGGGAGGCGTTCCAGTCCGGCATGCGCGACCGCGGCTTCGTGGCCGCCGAGCCCAATACACCCGAACAGTTCAAGGCCTTCATCGAGGCGGAGACGCGCAAGTGGTCGCGGCTGCAGCGCGACATCGGGCTGGTGAAGTGACGCCGGCGGTGAAGTGATGTCGATGCCATGATCGAGTCGATTCCCGAAAGCCGGCGCACGCTGCCGCGCGTCGCGGTCGCCCAGGCCGAGCGCCACGGCGCGAAGCCGTACATCGTCTTCTCGCACGCGCCGGCGCGGCCGATCACGTACGAGCTGTTCGCGTCGAACTCGGAGAACGCGGGTAGTTGCCTGGCACGCGACTACTCGATCCCGCCGGGCACGATCGGCGCGACGCTGCTGCCCAACGGCGCCGACTTCGTGACGGCCTGGGGCGCATACCTGTTCGCCGGCATGGTCGACGTGCCGATCAACTACGAGTACCGCAAGACGTTGCTGCGGTTCGCGTTGGCCACGGTCGGCGCGCGCATGGTGATCACCGACGCGGACGGTGTCGAGCGCCTGCTGGATCCCGAGGTCGGCGACTACCTCCCGGAGCTGAAGCTCGTGGTCGTCGCCGGCCAGTTCGACGCCGGGGCGATCCTGCCCCGGTTGCGGGCGACGGGCTGCTCCGCTCCGCTCGTGCCGATGGCCGAGCTGCTGCGTTCGCGCGCGCCGGCGCGCGCGTGGGAGCAGGTGCGGGCCGACGAGCTGGCCGCGCTCCGATACACCTCGGGCACGACCGGGCCTGCCAAGGGGATCATGTTCTCGCACCTGATCCTGCTCAACCGCACGGCCACGCACAATCACGTGATGACGCTCGGACAGGCCGACGTGCTCTACACGCCGTTTCCGATGTATCACGGGCTTTCGGGCATGATGGGTGCGATCGGCGCGCTGCAGGCTGGAGCGACGATGTGCGGCGCGGCGCGGTTCAGCGCCAGCCGCTTCTGGGCCGACTGCCGCGACAACGGCGCGACGCTCGGCCATATCCTGTTCTCGCTGCTGCCGATGGTCCTCGCCCAGCCCGAGTCGCCGCTCGACACCGAGCACTCGGTCCGGTGGCTCTACAGCGGCTGGCCGAACCGCGAGTTCGAGACTCGCTTCAAGACCCGCTTCCTGCAGATATTCGCGCAGTCCGAGGCCGGGGTGATGGCCTTTCGGCGCGGCGGCACCGAGGAGGGCAGTCGATGCGTCGGGCAGCCGATTCCCGAGGTCGAGATGCGCATCGTCGACGAGCTCGATCATCCGGTGCCCGCGGGCGCCATCGGCGAGATCGTGATCCGCCCCAGGGCCCCGCACCGCCTGATGATGGGATACTTCAACAACCTGCCGGCCACGGTTCGCGCATTTCGCAATCTCTGGCACCACACCGGCGACGCCGGCTTGCTCGACGACGAGGGCCGCCTCACGTTCCTCGGGCGGATCGGCGACACGATCCGCCGTCGCGGCGTCAACATCTCCTCGGACCAGCTCGACGAGGAGATCGTCCGGCATTCGAACGTGCTCGAATGCGCGACGATCGGCGTGCCGTCGCCGTTCGGCGAAGAAGACATCCTTGCCTGCGTCGTCTGGCGCGAGCCGCCCGCCAGTCGCGACGCCGCGGTCGTCGAGCTGATCGAGTTCCTCGCCGCGCGTCTGCCGCGGCAGCAGATGCCGCGCTACGTCGAGATCTTCGATGCGTTCCCCAAGACCGACACCGGCAAGATCCGCAAGACGGCGTTGAAGGCACGCGAGGCGCATGAAGCGGTCTGGGACCGCGAGGCCGGCACGTGGCTGCCGAGCGGAGCCTGGGCTCAGGCCGCGAAGGCCCCGTGAAAGGTCCGCCGGTAAAGCCGATCGCGAACTCGTAGGGCGAGCACGCTACCGCACCGTCACGCCCCGCCACCCTGCGTTCGCCGCGACCTCGCGCACCGTCGCTCGGGCGAGGTCCGCCACGCGCTCCACCGCCTCGTTGTCGGCCGCCTCTCGCGTGTACAGCAGGGCGCGGCGCGGCAGCGACGGCCGCACGATCTGCAGCGCGCTCAGGTGGCTGGCGAAGGGATCGCCGGAGAACGCCGCGGCCCCGAACACCGAGGGCCCCAGGCCCGCGGCGGTCGCCTGCTTCATCAGCGAGATCGAATTGAGTTCCGCTGCGGGGTTGGCCAGGCGCAGCCCCAGCTTCGCGCATTCGTCTTCCAGCAGCGACCGTACGCCGAGCCCCGGCGTGGGCAGCACGAGGCGCATGCCCGCCACTTCGCGCAGCGGGATCGATTTCCTGCGGGCCAACGGAGACGCGGACTGCACCAGCAGGAACAGCACCTCGTCGAACAGCACGGTCCTCGAGATGCCGCTCAACTCGTGCTCCTGGAACAGCAGGCACATGTCGAGGCGGCTGCTCGCGAGCCACTCGGCGCCGGTTCCGCTCGAGAGTTCGTACATGTGCAACTGCACGAGCGGCAACGTGGCCTTCGCGCGCTGGATGATCGGCAGCGCCAGGATGGCTGCGACGCTGAGCGGGAGGCCGAGCGTCACCACGCCGCCGATGCTTCGTGGATCGGCCACGGCGGATTTCAGACCGTCGGCATGCCGCAGGATCTTCTGTGCCTCCGCATACAGGCGCTCGCCCGCCTCGGTGAGGACGACGCCCCGGGACACGCGGCGAAAAAGGGCTACGCCCAGTTCGCCCTCCAGCGCGCTCAATTGCAGGCTCAGCGCGGATTGCGCGACGTGCACCACCTGCGCGGCCTTCGAGAAGCTGCCGATGTCGGCGATGCGCACGAAGTTGCGAAGCTGCTTGAGTTCCATCTGCTGTCACTCGCGTGAGGCTCGAACGAGTATAGGCCGCGCCTCGGAGCGATCTGATTTCGCGATCCCCGGATCGTCAGATTGAACTGGCCGCGTGCCCGGCGGCTGCCTAGACTACCTGATGCCGCGAGCGCACCTCTGCCTCACGTTCGACAACATGGGCAATGCGAAGTCTGTCTTCGATGGGCACGCCGGCGGCCCGGACGACCGCGAGCCGAGCCTCGCGGTCGGCTACCCGAGGCTGCTCGCGCTGCTCGAGGATCTGGACCTTCACGCGACTTTCTTCATCGAAGGATGGAACGCCGTGCATCATCCGGATCGCGTGGTGGAGCTCGCGCAGCGCGGACATGAAGTGGCGCTGCACGGCTGGATGCACGAACCCTTCGCCGGCGTGAGCCGCGACGAAGCCGCGGACGCCATTCACAAAGGCATTCGGGCGTTCGCGCGCCTGGGCCTCGCGGCGCTCGGCTGTCGCGCGCCCGGCGGCGAGCGCGGGCCGTAAGCGGAAGCAATCCTCGCCGGCCTGGGCTTCGCCAACGACAGCAGCGCCGGCGAGGGCGGCGGGCCGGCGCCCGTCGGCACGATCGCGCT
>JBFWQR010000052.1:0-43284 GCA_050249335.1 Lautropia sp. | reverse complement strand
AGCAGGCGAAATCGAAAGTGTCGAGCTGGAGATCGATGCCGGCCCGGGGCGCCGCCTTCCGGAGGACCTTCAGGGCCTCGGGCATGACCTCGGTACCGATGCCATCCCCCGGGATGACGGCGATTCTGTGTTTGGGCATGGGGGGATTGTACGGTTTGGGACGTCGGGGGCCGCGACGGTATGCCGGGATTCCGGGTAGAGAAATACCCGGAAGAGAAATACCCGGAAGACCCCGAGACCCGGAAGACCCCGACGCGGAGTTCCTCGCGGCCGCGGCGGAATCCCTCGAGGCAGGAGCCGGCGCGGAGCCGCTGCGGCGCCGTTCGTACTTTGTGCAACGCAACATAATCGATGGCTGGCCGAGCAACGCGTGGATCGGCACGAGCCGGTCGTCGGCCAGCGGCCGCTAGCCGTCGCGGCGCGAAACCGCTGGCGCTTCGCGCCGCGGTTCGCGCTGCCGGTCACGGCTCCGTCGCCGGCAGCGCGGGGGGCTCTTCCCGGGCCTGCAGTTCCCACAACTCCGCATAGCGCCCGCCGCGCGCGATCAGCTCGGCGTGCCGCCCGCTCTCGACGACCCGACCTTCGTGCAGCACGATGATCCGGTCGGCGCCGACGATCGTCGACAGCCGATGCGCGATCACCAGCGAGGTGCGGTCCGCCGCAACCCGCTCGAGCGCCGTCTGGATCGCCTGCTCGTTGCGGGAATCGAGCGACGAGGTCGCCTCGTCCAGGATCAGGATCGGCGGATTCTTCAGCAGCATCCGCGCGATCGCGACCCGCTGCTTCTCGCCGCCCGAGAGCTTCAGCCCACGTTCGCCGACCGGCGTCTGCCAGCCGTCGGGCAGCCCCGCCAGCAGCCCGTCGAGCTGGGCCGCGTGCGCCGCCGCGTCGATCTCGGCATCGCTCGCGGACGTGAGGCCGTAGCCGACGTTGTAGCGCAGCGTGTCGTTGAACAGCACGGTCTCTTGCGGCACGATGCCGATCGCGCCGCGCAGCGACGCCTGGGTCACGTCGCGGATGTCCTGGCCGTCGATGCGGATGGCACCACCGGTGACGTCGTAGAAGCGGAACAGCAGCCGCGCCAGCGTCGACTTGCCGGCGCCGCTGGCGCCGACCACCGCGACGGTCTGGCCGGCCGGCACCTCGAACGAAACGCCGGCCAGGATCGGCCGCTTGCCGTCGTAGCTGAAGTGGACGTCGTCGAAGCGGACCGTGGCGCCGTCGACCCGCAGCGGCTGCGCGTCCGGCGCATCGGCGATCTCCTGATGCTGGTCGAGCAGGCCGAACAGCCGCTCCATGTCGGTCAGGCTCTGCTTGATCTCGCGATAGAGCATGCCGAGGAAATTCAGCGGGACGTAGAGCTGGAGCATGAACGCGTTGACCAGTACCAGATCGCCGAGCGTCAGTTCACCGCCGGCGACGCCGGCGGTGGCGCGCCAGACCATCGCGGTGACCGCCAGCGCGATGATCGCGGACTGCCCGATGTTGAGCAGCGACAGCGTCGTCTGGCTCTTGATCGCGGCGCGCTCCCAGACCTGCAGGCTGGCATCGTAGCGTTCGGCCTCGAAGCGTTCGTTGCCGAAATACTTGACGGTCTCGTAGTTCATCAGCGTGTCGATCGCGCGGACGTTGGCGCGCGAATCGAGCTCGTTCATCGTCCGGCGGAACGCGGTCCGCCATTCGGTGACGGTGATCGTGTAGACGACGTAGGCCAGCAGCGCGACCGCGGCGATCAGCGTGAAGTCGCGGTGATAGTTCAGCGCCAGGTAGCCGAGCACCATCACGATCTCGACCAGCGTCGGCACGATGCTGTAGAGCGTGTACGAGACCAGGCTCGAAACGCCGCGGGTACCGCGCTCGATGTCGCGGGTCAGGCCGCCGGTCTGCCGCTCGAGGTGAAAGCGCAGCGACAGTGCATGCAGATGGCCGAACACCTGCAGTGCGATCTCGCGGACGGTGCGCTGGGTGACCTTGGCGAAGACGTATTCGCGCAGCTCGGTGAAAACCGAGGTCGACAGCCGCAGCAGGCCATAGCCGACGATCAGCGCGACCGGCACCGCGATGACCGCGGCCGGCGCCGCCCCCGCCCCTGCCGCCCCTGCCGCCCCTGCCGCCGGGCCCGCTGCGCCCGCGGCGCCGCCGCCCGCCGCCGACAACGCGTCGACGATGTGCTTCAGCATGATCGGCACGCCGACGTTCGCCGCCTTGGCCGCGACCAGGAACAGCAGCGCCAGCGCGATGCGGCCGCGGAACCGCCAGACGTACGGCAGCAGCGACGCCAGCGTCGACCAGTCCGAGCGATCGCCGCGCGTCGCCGGCAGCGGCGCGGCTGGCGGGGGCGGCGCCGGGGATGCGGCAGCGTTGGCAGCGGATCGGGACATGCGGTCTAGGGAACCGGTCGGCACATCGATCTATCATAGCGGCCCGGCAGGCACCGCCCGACAGCCGCCGCCACTGCCGGTTGCTCCCCTACTGCCCGTTGCGCTCCCCCTGCCCCTTGCTCTCCCACTGCCCGCTTCCGATGAATCGCATGACGCGCGGACCGCTGCTGGCGCTGCTGATATTGCTGGCGTTGCTGCCCGCGCCGGGATTCACCGGCGTGCCGGCGGCGCCGGCCGCAACCCGCGGCACCGACGGCAGCAGCGGGCAGCGCGCCGCCACGGCCCGGCCTGCATCCGGCGCCGCGCTGCGGATCCTGACCTTCAACGTCGAGCACCTGATGTCGGCCGAACGGTTTCGCGAGTGGCGCGGGTTCTGCGAGCCGCACGGCTGGCGCGACCCGCCGGCGCGCGACCGCCCCGAACGGCTGACCTACTGCAATGCGCTCGACGGCAGCGACGGCCGCGGCCGCCGGTTGTTCGCGCCGGTACACGACGAAGCGGCCTGGCAGCGCAAGGTCGATCAACAGGCCGCGCTGCTGCGCCAGGCCGACGCCGACATCGTGCTGCTGCAGGAAGTGTCGGACGCCGACGCCGCGCGGCTGATCCTCGGGCCGCATTATCGGCTCGCGACCACCGCGGAACTGTGGGCCGGCCATGCGATCGCGCAAAACGTCGCGATCGCATGGCGCACCACGTTCCCAGGGCCGCTGCCGCAGGCGGCGCTGATCGATTCGATCTCGCAGGCCGGCGCCGACGGCCGGCGCACCCGGCCCGGACTGGCGCTGACGGTCGAGCCGAGCCCGGGTCGGCGGCTCGCGATCCTGAACGTCCATCTGAAGGCCGGCTGCCGCCAGGGGCGGCTCGGCGAGGCCACCAGCCGCCAGCCCGAACGCGCGTTCCGGCGCGAAGCCGACTGCGCGGTGTTCCAACGGCAGGTTCCGGCGATCGAGCGATGGGCCGACGCGACGCTCGCCGCCGGCACCGGCGTGGTCATCGCCGGCGACTTCAACCGCGACGTGCTGCGCGAAATCCGTGAACGGATGCCGGCGCGCAGCGACGGCAGCGACCCGGCCCAGCCCGCCGATCCGCGCCGGATCGCGAGCCTGCTCGCCGAGTTGAGCGACGAGGATCCGCCGGCCGCCTGGTTCACGCTGGTACGCGCCGGCCCGTACGGCAGCCGGGCGGACTGCCACCGCAACATCAGCAACTTCCTGCTGAGCCGCAACCTCGAACCGTGGCTGGGCCGGCCGCTGCGCGATCTGAAGGCACGGGTGCTGCCGCATGCGGAGCCGATCGCGCTCGATCGGGTACGGCCGAGCGATCACTGCCCGCACCTGCTCGAACTGCCGCTGCGGGCGGCGCAATGACGGCAGCCGTATAGTGGGCGGACGCACCGTGCCAGCCACCCCGGCGTCCGCCGCTGCGATCTCGACTCGCCGGCTGTCGCTGCTGGTCGCATCGCTGACCGCGATCGGACCGTTCGCGATCGATACCTACCTGCCGGCGTTCGGGCTGATCGGCGAATCGCTCGGCGCCGGCGACGTCGAAGTGCAGCAGACGCTATCGATCTATCTGCTGACCTTCGCCGCGATGAACCTGTGGCACGGCGCGCTGTCGGATTCGCTCGGACGCCGGACCGTGCTGCTGGCCGGGCTCGCGGTGTTCGCGGTCGGCAACGTCGGCGCCGCCCTCAGCACGTCGATCGGCCAGCTCTGGTTCTGGCGCGCGATCCAGGGGCTGGCCGGCGGCATCGGCCTGGCGGTCGGCCGCGCCGCGGTCCGCGACATGCTGCACGGCGCCGACGCGCAGCGGGTGCTGGCCCAGGTGACGATGCTGTTCGCGCTGGCGCCGGCGGTCGCGCCGATCATCGGCGGCTGGATCGGCGTCACGTTCGGCTGGCGCGCGATCTTCGGCTTCCTGGCGGTGCTCGCGGCCGCCATCTTCCTGTCGACCTGGCGGTTCCTGCCCGAGACGCTGCCGCCGGAACGGCGCCAGAGCCTGCACCCGGGCAATCTGCTGCGCGGCTACTCCGAGGTGTTCCGGCTGGGCGCGCTCTGGCGGCTGGCCGGCGCGCAGGCGCTGTCTTTCCTCGGCTTCTTCGTCTACATCCTGGCTTCGCCGGTGTTCCTGACCGAACACCTGAAGCTGTCCGCGACGCAGTTCGGCTGGTTGTTCGTGCCGGCCACCACCGGCACGATGCTCGGCGGCTTTCTAGCGTCGCGCTTCGCCGGCCGGCGCTCGCTGGATTGGGCGATCCGCGCCGGCCTGGCAATCATGGGCGTGACCGCGCTGATCAACGTCGCGCTGAACTGGAACGGCCCGCCGGCGCTCGTGCTCGCGGTGACGCCGATCATGTTCTACAGCATCGGCATGTCGCTCGCGCAGTCGTCGTTCCAGGTCCGGATGCTCGACCTGGCGCCGAGCCGCACCGGCATGGTGTCGTCGTGCGGCTCGTTCATCATGCATACCGCCAACGCGCTCGCCGCGGCGCTGCTGGTGCCGCTGCTGTGGGGGTCGTCGCTGCATCTGGCCGCCGGCAGCGCCGCGCTGGCGGCGGCCGCCGTGCTGCTGTACGCCTGGCAGTGCCGGCGCCCCGTTCCGGTATGCTGACGAACGGATTCGAATGCAGGAGTCGGGCCGAATGACCAAGGCCAGGAAAGCGGGCAGCGAGGACGATGCCGCCGGCAAGGCGGCCGCGGGCCATGCCGCCGCTGCGCCGGGGAACCGCAATCTCCTCGCCGACCTGCCGGCGAGCCGCCCGCCGGTGCTGCGGGTGGTGCCGATGCCGGCCGACTCGAACCAGCATGGCGACATCTTCGGCGGCTGGATCATGTCGCAGGTCGACATCGCCGGCGGTGTGGTTGCCGCGGCCCGGGCACGCGGCCGGGTCGCCACCATTGCGGTCAACTCGTTCGTGTTCAAGGAGCCGGTGCTGATCGGCGACCGGGTCAGTTTCTACGCCGACGTGATCCGCGTCGGCCGCACCTCGATCACCGTCAATGTCGAGGTGTTCGTCGAGCGCAATCCGGCCGAGCGCCATGTCGTCAAGGTCACCGAGGCTACGCTGACCTATGTCGCGACCGACAGCCTGCGCCGGCCGCGGTTGGTCGACGCCTGACGGCAGCCGGAGCCCGGTGGGCTCCTGATCTAGTGCGGATGCAACTCGACGAGCGATACGGTCTTCCGCACGCGTTCCCTGTCGACGGGCTTTCCGGACTGCTTCTTCCTCAGGTACTCGATCACGTCCCTGCCGGCGCTCATGACGTGCTCCTTGATGCAGGTCTCGGCGCGCTCGGGATCGCGCGTGCCCAACGCCGCGACGACCGCATCATGCTCGGCGTTGCGCAGGGTAGGCCCTCCCTGGACGGTATTGAACACGAGCATGTACGGCTGGACCGAGGCGCGCAGCCGGGCCACCTCCTCGGTCAGGCGCGTGCGCTTCGTCAGCCGGTCGATGAAGCGGTGGAACTCCTCGTGCCGCGACATCCATTCCTTGACATCGGTGCGCACCGCATCCAGCCGCAGCCGCAGCCGTTCCAGGGTCTGGAGATCCTCATCGGACAGGTGCCGCACCGCATGCCGCGCCGCGAGCCCCTCGACGGCCGCGCGCAGCTCGAAGAGATCGGACACGTCGTCGGGCGACAGCTCGGTCACCACTGCGCCCCGGTTCGGCCGCATCGTGACCAGGCCTTCCACTTCGAGTTGTCGCAGCGCCTCCCGGACCGGGATTCTGCTCATGCCCAGCGATTCGGCGACGCTCTGGGTCCGCAGCCACTCCCCCCCCTGGTAGGTGCCGTCCAGGATTCGGTCGCGGATCTCGACATACGCAGTCTGCTGCGCGTTCAGTGCGAACTCAACCATACTGCCTCCTCTGCTCCGCACCGGGCCTGTCGACGGCGGCGTGCCGGGACCGCACCGGCGCCTGCACCGCCCCGTCCGAAGCGCGATAGAACTGGACGACGACCCCGTCGGGGTCGCGTACGAACAGCCGCTGGGTGCCTTCGCCGTCCTGCTCGTAGGCGGCTGCCAGACCCCGGCGCTCGAGATCGGGCAGCGCCTCCCGCAGCCCATGAACCGCCGGCTGCGTGTTGAAGGCGACCGATCGCAATCCGGTTTCCTCGCCGTCGGCCGCCGCGATCAGACGCATGCCGGGCTGCATCAGCGTGCCGCCGAACACCTTCTGTCGGCGCCCGTCGATCGTCTCGGTCCGCAGCTCTGCCAGCCCCGCCACGTCGACCAGGAACCGGGTCATCCGGTCGAAGTTCCCGGTCACCAGGATCGCGCCGGTCAGCGCGACCGGATGCAGCGGGGCGCGCTCGACCATCCGGATCGCCGGCGCCTGCGGATACCTGGGCGTCGGATCTTCATCGCCGCCGAGCGGATCCCATTGCGCAGTCACCACTTCGTCCGTCTCGCGATTGAAGATCCGGCGCCAGTCGTCGATCGAGTCGGCGTAGAACTCGTGGCCGTTGCCATCGGGATCGAGCAGATAGACGCTGCGGGTGATGCCGTGATCCAGGCCGCGGACCGCGACACCGTGCGCCGCGGCCCGCCGGCTGGCCGCGACCAGCGCCGCCTGCGATTCCATCTCCCATGCCAGATGATTCAGGCCCGCTCGGGTGCCCCGGGTGGCAGGGATCTGGACCTGGCCGTCCCGCCCGAGGCGGTCGACACCTCGGGACGTTTCGATCAAGCCGACGTCGTGATTGGTGTTGCCGTTGGTATGGAAACCGGCTCTGATCGCGGCTTCGATATGCACGAGCTCGATGCCGCAAACGTCCTCGTAGAAGGCCATCGACGGCTCGAGGTTGGAAACCCAAAGGTTCACGTGTGCCAGCCGGCGCGGAGCGAACTTTATCATGTCAGGTTCTCCGATCGTCGAGTCCGCTTCAGGCGGTCGTCAGTTCCTTGCGCCACCGAAACCAGCGCTGCTCCAGGACGGTCAGGAGGCGATCGAACATCGCCAGCACCAGCAGCAGGACCGCAGTCCAGACCAGCAACGCGGCGGTGTCGAAGGTCTGGTTGGTCACGTACATCTCCGCACCGATGCCGGTATTGGCGCTGAGGGCCTCCGCGAACACGGCGATTCGTCCGCTGAAGCTCACACCCACGCGCAGGCCCGAGAAGATGAACGGAGTCGCCGCCGGCAGCACGACCATGCGCATCAGCCTGAACGTGTTCGGACGGAGCGACTTGACCATCTGGTAGAGCTCGATCGGAATGGCGCGGACGCCGTCGTAGGTATTGATCGCCACGATCGGAATCATCACGATCACCATCAGGAACCACACCCTGACCTCGGGAGACTTGAACCAGATGATCGACAGCAGCACCCAGGTGATCGCGGGGATGCCCATGCTGAATTTCAGCAGCGGCAAGGTCACCGAGGCCGCCGACCGCCACATTGCCGAGACGATCCCGAACACGATGCCGAGCACCGCCGACAGCACGAACCCGCCGGCGAGCCGCTGCAGCGAGATACCGATGTGCTGGTACGTCGTCGGCATCTGCAGGATCTCGTAACCCTTCTCCAGCACGGTGCCGACCGTCGGGAAGATGTACTCCGGCACGTACAACGGCAGCACGAACACCCACGCCGCCAGCAACAGGCCGAGCAGCCCGAGCAGGCCCGCATGCCTGCGGATGCTGCTCGCGATGCGGGGAAAGCGCTTGACGGCGAGGCCTGCCGGCGCGGCATTCATGGAGGCCTGTTCCGTGCTCACCTCAGTCCTCCGATCGGGTTTCGATGAGGTCATAGATCTCGGCCCGGAGACGAGCCCGCTGCTCGGGCCATGCCGTCGCTTCCCGTCCCGACAGCGAGAACTCGGCGAGGACGCGTGCCGGCCGGCCGAGCACCAGGACCCGCGTGCCGATCTCCAGCGCCTCGACGATATTGTGGGTCACCACCAGCGCCGCCTTGCCGGTCTCGCGGATCAGCTCCAGGCAGTCGTTTCGCAGCTGCTGCGCGGTGACTTCGTCGAGGTGACCGAACGCCTCGTCCATCAGGACCAGATCGGGATCGAGCACGAATGCGCGGCAGATCGCCACGCGTTGCCGCATCCCGCCCGAAAGCTGGTGCGGAAAGTGGTTCGCCCATGCCGCCAGGCCGACCCGTTCGAGCCACGGCATCGCAGCGGCGACCCGGTCCGTGCGCTTGACGCCCACCGCTTCGAGGCCGAGCGCGGCATTGTCGACGACGGTCCGCCACGGCAGCAGCCGGTCCGTCTGGAAGACCGCGGCGATCTTGCGGCGCAGGCCCATGAAATCGTCGGTCGGGGAACAGCCGCCGATGCGGATGCTGCCGCGGCTGGGCTGCTCCAGCCCCAGCAGCATGTTGACCAGCGTCGACTTGCCGCAGCCGCTCTTGCCCACGACGCAGACCACCTCACCCATGTCCACCGTGAAGGACAGGTCTGCGACGGCAATGCGTTCGTCATCGCCGGCGGGGCCCGGGAAGGCCTTTCGGACCGTGCTGACTTCCGCGATCGCCGACATGCTCACTTTCCTTCGTAGAGGATGCCCGCGTCCGGCATCTTGGCGATCAGGCCGAGATCCACGTAGGCCTTCAGTTCCCGCTCGATCTCGGTCTTCAGCTGGGCGACCGGACGCGACAGCCAGACGGTCTTGTAGCCTTCCTTGGTGCCGGTGACGTAGTCGATGCGGCCCAGCTCCGGCGGGAAATTGGCGCCGCCGGCAGCGTTCGACATGGCCAGGTAGGCGATGGCCCGCTCCGGATTCGCCACGATGAAATCACCGAGCTCCTTATAGGTGGCGTGCAGATTCGGGATCAGGGCGTGATGCTTGTCGGTCCAGTCGTTCCGGATCGCGTGGTACTGGTAGACCTCCTTGACGCCGATGGCCTGGGCGAACTCGGCCGCCGCGTCGAACAGCATCCGGTAGCCCGGCACCTCGCTGACGAACTGCAGCCCGTGCTCGAACACCATCGGCGCCGCGTCGAAATCGCCCCGGATGAGACGCGCGCGGGCCTGCAACAGGCTGACGTTGACGACCGAGAAGTCCTTCTCGATATCGAGGCCGTCCGCCCTCGCCATCGCGGCCATGTACGCCATGATGTAGGAGCCCCGGTCCACGCCCAGGCGCTTGCCCTTGAGGTCGCGCAGGCGTTTCGCCGAGACGTTGGACGCGGCCATCATCGGGAACGGTCCCCGCATCGTGGCCTGGACGATCTTGAACGGCACGCCCTTGTTGTAGAAGTTCGCCAGCACCGGCAGCCCCGAATAGTCGAAGGAATCAAAGGCGCCGCTGATGAAGTCGTTGTAGTACGACTCCGACGATGTACGAATCACCCAGTCGAGCTCCCAGCCGTGCTTGCGGTCGAGGCCGGCGTTCTTGATGATGACCTTCGAATGGCTGCTGATGGACGGCCCGGGAAAGCTGACGATCCGCAGCTTCGGCAGCGGCTGTGCCAGGACCGCCGGGCCCGCCACGGCGGCGGCAACGCCGCTGGCGAGAAACATGCGGCGGGCGACCGTACGGCGAGCGCCGTGCGGCGATCGATACGCGCGTGGGAGCGAAGAATCCGTCATGCGAACCTCCATCGTACGGGGAAGGGTGAATGTCGGTCAGAGCTGAACCGGAGCGCACTCGACGACCCCGGGGACGTAGATGCCGCCCCGCCGGCCGCCGCCGTAGAACTCGTAGTACCAATCGGAAAGCGGCCCGGCCTCGGGGGCGACCAGCCAGAGCCGCAGCAGGTGGCGCTTGCGCCCGGGATCCTCGTGATCTTCGTAGGCGGTACGGGTATGCAGGATCACGTGGTTGTTCAGCAGCTGGATGTCGCCCGGATTCATCGTCATGCTGATGCAGAATTCCGGATCGTTCGCGAGCTGATCGACCAGGTCGAATGCCTCCAGCTGCCGATCGGTCAGCGGGGGAACGCCATGCTGGGCGGCGCAGTACTCCGCAAAGGTGCGTGAATAGAAGGCCGTGAACCGGCCTGCCGCGCGATGGAACACCGGCATCTCGTAGTACGGCTTGGCGCCTGCCGGGATCTCGTTCTGGCGGCTGTGGAAGAAAGGCCGGTACAGAATCTCCAGCAGATCCGGGCGGCGGCGGAGAATCTCGTTGTGAATCGTGGCGGAGCTCACGATCTTGCTTTCACCACCGGACTTCGCGCTGTTCAGGCACAGCAGACCCACGATGTCGCAGTAGTCGACGTGGAAGTAGAACTCTGCACGGCTCGTATAGCCGCGGTCGGTTTCATGGCCGCCGAATTGCCGGCGTGCGTCCTTGGCCGGATCGCGCCGGGACTTGCTGCCGAGGTCGGTCACGTGGCCGAGCAGGTGTCCGTTGGCGTTCTGGCAGGTCGGGAAGCCGAAATGCACCGCCACGCCCCAGTAGGCGAGCGCCGCGTCGAGGCGGGACAGCTCCTGCACCGGCAGCCCGCGCAGCAGCACGAAGCCGCGCCCCTGCAGCACCTCTCGCCGCAGCGCCGCCAGGGTGCTGCCCAGCTTCGGCAGCGGAAAGTCGCGAATGCCGCGGATCTGGATCGGATTCTCGACCGTGCGCCTGACCTCCCGCACGGCGGCCAGCACCTCGTCGATTTCCGCCGTACCGAACCGGTAGGTCCAGGCGCTCGCATCCCGCAGCTGGGACGCCGTCCATACGCATGGCCCCTGCTCCGGCGCGTGCTCGGCGTGAGCAGCGGCGCCGGTCGGGCGACCCACCGCTGCACGCTCGTGGTCGTCTCTCATGCCGTCTCCTTGGCCTGGCTTCGGCCATTCACGACGAAATGCGCGGGATTGCCCATGGCCAGCCGGCTCCATTGCCGCTTGGTGATGCCGAAGTGGCCGAGCGACCAGATCAGCCCTGAGCGCAGCCCGAGCAACGCCTTCGGCCAATCGCACCCGATGCGGCCGTAGCGCAAGGACCAGAGCTGAATTTCCTCCGCCGCTGCGCGGCACCTGACCTCCCATTCGCGCAAGGCCGTCCGGATGTCCGGGCTGCGATCGAGATAGCCGCCCAGCGCCCAGGACATCGCGATCGCGAGCCCGGCGCCCTGCCCCAGGTTGGGCGGCTGCGCGATGGCGCTGTCCCCGATGATCGCCACGCTGCCCGAGCTCCAGGCCCGGGCCCGCACGTACGCGTGCTGGTCGTGCCGCCCCAGGTCCGGGGTGATGCGGTCGAAGACGTGCCCGAGCATTGGAAAACGGCTGGTCCAGAACGCCGTGTCGACCGGAACCGCCGTCGCCGGTCGATTGCGCTCGGGCGCGGTCAGGTAGATGTAGGTCTGGTCCCGGCTGCATGCGGCGACGCCGACCCGGCAGTCCTTCGACCAGTATTCGAAGGTCATCGGCTCGACTTCGTACCGGAGCTTCGGGATCAGCAGCCGCGTCGTGCCGTCATCGAGCAGACGGTGCTCGGCCAGCAGGCCGACACTGTCGCGAACCGCGGAACGGTGCCCGTCGGCGCCGACGACCAGGTCGGCCTCCAGCTGCCTGCCGTCGGCCATCAGCAGCAGGCCTTCCGAGCTCGCCCCGACGGCGGCGGACCCGGTCTCGATCCGTACGCCGAGCTCACGGGCCCGCTGCGCCAGCGCCTGCAGCAGGTCCTCCCGGTGCGTCATCAGCAGGGAGCCGCCCGGGATCTCGCGACGGACCAGAACGCGGTTGCGCTCGTCCCGGATCTGAGACTCGTTCATGTACAGCCCGGTACGCTCCACCAGCGGCAGCGCGCCGACGTCGCGCAGCACCTGCAGGCTGTTCGCCTTCAGGAAGATGCCGGCGCCCAGCTCCCGAAGCTCGGGCGTCCGTTCATGCATCCGGACCGACCAGCCCCGGCTGGCGAGTACACAGGCGGCACTGAGACCGGCGATGCCGGCCCCGGCGATCTCGCAATGTCGCGGCCTAGGCATGCTTCGGCCTCTGCACCTTCTGGTTGATGAATCGCAGCACGTCCGGATTGAAGCGGGACGGGTGCTCGATGAACGGCAGATGCCCGCATTCCTCGTAGAGGACGAGCTCGGCGTCGGAGAAGCTGGCGACGCCGTCCACTTGCTGTTGCCACGCCGTGCGGATGTCCTGGCGGCCGGCGATCAGGAGCACGGGCACTTCGACCAGCCGCAGCCGAGTCGACACCAGCGCTCCGGGCGTATCCGCGGTCGCGGCGGAACCGGTCACCACCTCCTCGAACGCGAGCGCCCGGTCGGAAAGCGCGTTGGAAGTTGCCTGAGACCAGATCAGCGCGTCCGGGATACTGTCCGGGTCACGAACGATGTTCTGCAGGCGACGCCGGCACGACGCGAGCGTCGGCTCCCGGAACGCCGGCAGGGCATTCTGCAAGGAGGCCTGCATCGTGTTGCGGTGGGTCTCGGGACTGTTGAAGATCGAGCCGCTGCCGACGAATACCAGGCCGCGCACGATGTCGCTCGCGGCGAAATACGCGAGCGC
Organism: Lautropia sp.; assembly: GCA_050249335.1. Lineage (GTDB taxonomy): Bacteria > Pseudomonadota > Gammaproteobacteria > Burkholderiales > Burkholderiaceae_E > Lautropia. Next base: position 30,494 of record JBFWQR010000052.1, on the reverse strand, counting down.
TGCCACCAGACCGCCCAGCGAGCTGCCGACGACGGTGCACTGCGAAAGCTGCAGCACCCGGCAGAGCGCGACGACGTGAGCCGCCAGGGCGATCTGCGGGGGTGTCTCGCCGAAGCCGGTATGGTCGGTATGCCCGTGTCCGATCAGGTCGGGAGCGACCACGAAATGGTCCTGGGCGAGCGGCTCGAAGTTCCGCAGCCAGCAGTCTGCCGACAGCCCGATGCCATGCAGCAACACGATGGCGCCGCCGCGTGCCTTCGGGGAGCCGGCCTCGACGATGCGGGTGCGGATGCCCGAGACCTGGACGAAGCGGACGCGAGCGGACAGGTCCACGGCCACGCCGCCTCAGGGCTGGGCACGCAGCCCGGCGACCATCTCGATCTCCACCTTCATCCCGGGCAGCGCCAGCGCGGAGACCTCGACGAGGGTGCTGGCGGGCTTGGCCGACCCGAAGACTTGCTCGCGAACCCGGTTCACCGCCTGCCGGTCATTGATGTCGGTGAGATAGACCGTGACCTTCAGCGCATCGGCAAAGCTGGCGCCTGCTGCCGCCAATACCGACTGGATGTTGCGCAGCACCTGCGCTGTCTGCGCCGCCACGTCGTCACCGCCGACCAGCCGGCCTTCGCCATCGTGCGGGGACGCGCCCGAGATGAAGAGCAGATTGCCGTAGCGCACGGCGTCGGTGTAGTGACTGATGGGTTCCGGCAGCCCTTCGACCCGCAACTCCTCGCGAACGAGGACTTCCGGCTTGCCTTCCAGCATGAACGCGCTCCCTCTGTTTGGATAGCAGGATAATAGGATCCAAAAATACACTCGTCAATATTTGGATACTATTATCCGTCTATCCAAACCAACTGCCGGGCGCGTCGCCGCCTATCCCGAACGCGCCGGCCGGCCGCACCATCCGCGCGATCTGGCGCGGTGCGCGGTACGGCTGCTCGATCTACGCCAACCGGCCGTCGCTAGGTCGCTGGCGCGGGTGACGGTGCTCGCCGACTATCCGGCGCGGCCGCTCGTGTCGGTGCCCTGGGCACGACCGATCGCCGGCGGCCGGGAGTCGCACGCCGGCAGCAGCATCTCGACATGCGGGATCTCGTCTTCCAGGTACTCGTCCGAGACCGTGGCGAAGCCGAGCCGGCCGTAGAACGCTCGCAGATACGCCTGCGCCGAGATCCGGATCGGCGCAGCCGGATGACGGACCCGGCAGACCCGGATCGCCTCGCGCATCAGCGCCTCGCCGAGCCCGCCGCCGCGGACCGACGCGGCGGTGCAGACCCGCCCGATCGACGGCTCGGCGAAGCGGGTGCCGGCGGGCAGGATCCGGGCCGTCGCGACCACCGTGCCTTGCGTTTCGCCGATCAGGAAGACCGCGGCGCGGTCGAGCGGATCCGGATCCTGATAGACGCAATGCTGCTCGACGACGAACACCGCAGCGCGCAGCGCCAGCGCGCCATGCAGCAGCGCTGGCGTCAGCGCATCGAACGGCCGTACGTGCCAGACGACGCCGGGCCGGCCGGCCGCAGCATCGGCACTCGCGCCGACGCGGCTCGCGTCAGCGGCCACGACGCGCCGTCGCCGATCGCGCGCGCTCGGCCGCGCGCGCCCGCAACACCGCCGGCGGCATCAGCGCGGCGCGCTCGCGGACGACGTTCAGGATCACCGCGGTCGAGGTGTCGGTCAAGGCACAGAACGGCTTGAGGACATGATCGAGGTGGTTGACGTCGGTCACCGCGATCTCGAGAACCCAGCTGTCCTCGCCGGTCACGTTCCAGGCGCTGACGACTTCGGGCGTCGCCTCGATCACCTTGACCACACGCAGGAAGTCGAAGCGGCCGACCCGCACCAGCGCCCTGATCGCATAGCCGAGCTTAACCGCATCGATCGCTGCATGGTAGCCGGTGATGATGCCGGCCTCCTCGAGCTTGCGGACGCGCTCGGTCACCGCCGGCTGGCTGAGCCCGACCCGGCGGCCGAGCTCGGCCATCGTGATCCGCGCGTCCGCCTGCAACTCGGCGAGGATCCGCTCGTCGTGATGATCCGGCGCGATCGCGGTCGCGCCGATTGCTGCGATGGCCATCGTGCCCTGCTCCTTCGGTTCCCGGATCGCGGTCGGTGACCGCCAGGAGCCGGTCCGAGTATCGGAAGGGGCCGCGGAGCTGTCAAGCGCCGGAACCGCGATTCGCCTTGATATTAGTCTCGAATGACGTCGATGATCATGATTTTCAAGGCCGATATCGACGATCGCCGTTGAAGTCGTCTGTCAAACCGGGGGCGACCCCGGCAGAATCGAATCCGAATCGCCGCCGCCCGGCGGTGAATCCGCCTCGCCCGATCGCCATGGCCAGCAGCACCGCCCCGCACGTCTCGCCGCCGCACCCGACAACGCCGGATGCCGGGCCGAGTGGCGTGCCGAATGCCGCGCCGCAGAGCAACGGCACAGCCGGCCGTGCGGGCATCTTGACGCCGCTGGTGGTCGGCTGCCTCGCGGCTACCTGGCTGGTCTGGGGATCGACCTATCTGGCGATCCGCTACGCGCTCGAAAGCTTCCCGCCGTTCCTGCAGATGGCGTCACGCTTCCTGATCGCCGGCGCCCTGCTGCTCGCCTGGATGGTCGGCGTGCGCCGGGCGCGGTGGCCGACGGTGCTGCAGTGGCGCAATGCGGCGATCGTCGGCACGCTGATGCTCGGCGGCGGCATGGGCGGCACCGCGGTCGCCGAGCAGACGATCGGCTCCGGGCTGGTCGTCGCGTTCATCGCGGTCGTGCCGATCATGATCACGGCGATCAACGGCCTGTTCGGCGTCTGGCCGAGCCGGCGCGAACTCGCCGGCATCGCGGTCGGGCTGGCCGGCGTGCTGTTGCTGGTCCGCGGCAGCGGCTTCCAGGCTTCGCCGGGCGGGCTGATCGCGGTCACGATCGCGACGCTCGCCTGGTCGGCCGGCAGCGTGCTGTCGCAGCGCCGCTATCCGCTCGCACCCGGCGCGGTCGGCTTCGCTGCCGAGATGCTGTGCGGCGGCGCCGCGCTGACCGTGCTCGGGCTGGTCGCCGGCGAACCGGCCGTGCTGACCGCGCGATGGCCGCCGACCGCGCTCGCCAGCGCCGCCTGGATCTATCTGGTGGTGTTCGGCTCGCTGATCGCGTTCAACGCCTACATGATGCTGCTGGCACGGGTCCCGGCGGCGCTGGCGTCGAGCTACACGCTGGTGACGCCGGTGATCGGGCTGGCGCTCGGCGTGCTGATCGGCGGCGAGATCGTCACCGGCGCCGAATGGCTGGCGGCGACGGTCGTGCTCGGCGGGGTCGTGCTGCTGCTGACCGCGCCGCGCGGCTGAGCACGGCCGGCGCGCCATCGAGGTCACGAATCGGCGACACTGCTGCCCGACGAATAGATGCGGATGGTGTTTCGCGACCCGGACGGAATCGGAGCCTGCCGGTCTCCAAGGTCGGTCCGATACCCCAGTTGCGCCGATAGCGAGTCCGCCGCCTTCCGGAGCAGACCGGCACGCGCATAGAGCATCTGCAGCGACAGACGCCAGGCCGGCCCCACCATGGAGAGCGCACCGATCACCCGGTTCGTCAAATCCCGGACCGGCGCTGCGACACAGCGCAGTTGCGAATGGAACTCGGCGTCATCGAAGGCCAGGCCGCTGCGCCGGACCTCGGCGATCTCGGCCTCGAGCCGCACTCGATCGGTGATCGTGTTCGGCGTGAAGGCCTTGAGCTCGCAGGTGCTCAGGTAGTGCTTCAGGCGATCCGGTGGCAAGTCTGCCAGCAGCACCTTGCCCATCGACGTGCAATGCTGGGGGCGTGTCCCGTGCACCTTGGCGGAGATGTGAAACGCCTCGTCACCCTCGGCCTTGAAGACCACGACGATCTCGTCGTCCGAGCGGATCCCGAACATCGTCGTATTGCCGGAAGTCGAAGCCAGCTCGCGTGCCACCGGCTCCACCATATTGACCAGGAGAACCTCGCTGCGCGCCGAGGCAGCGAGAAAGAACAGCCGCGAGCCGATGAAGTACCGGCGGCTGTCCTGACATTGCCGCAGGTATCCGAGGCCCACCATTGTCCTGAGCAGATGAAAGCCGGTGCTGCTGTGCAGGCCGGACGCCCGGCTCAGTTCCGTCAGCGTGACGCCGTCGGAGCACTTCGCGATGATCTCGAGCAGCCCGAAGGCGCGCGCGAGCGACTGGATGCTCCCCTGTGTCTTCGGCTCGGCCGGCTCCGAAGTCGTCGCCATCTGTCCCCGCCTCAGAGCTGTATTTCCTGGCGCCATCTCATGCTCAGCCGCTCGAGTGGCCGGACGACCGCATACTCTACCGCGAGCATGACGGCCGTGAAAAGCAGCATCCATGCGAAGACCTGGACCATGTTCAGCACATGGAACCAGTACATCAGCATATAGCCGACACCGTTGGACAGACCCAGCATCTCGGCGATGATCGCCATCTTCCAGGCCATCGGAAGACCATACCGGGTCGCCGCGATCGCATACGGCGTCAGCTGCGGCGCCACCACCCGCCGAATGATCAGCCAGCGGTCGGCGCGGAAGATCCGGGCCATTTCCACCAGGCTGGCGTCGACCTGCCGGACACCGCTCCAGAAGTTCACCGCGATCAACGGGAACGTGATCGCGACGATGGTGAAGACCGCTGCGGTATCGCGAAGCCCGAACCACGCCAGGGCGATGATCGCCCAGCAGAGACTCGGAATCGTGATGATGAACGTGATCCAGACTTCGACGTACTGCGCGGTCTTCCTGCCGAAGCCCATCAGCAGGCCCATGACGAATCCGAGCAGTACCGATATCGAGAACCCGATCGCGATCCGGCGGATGGTCGCGCCGAGATGGAACCAGGCATCACCGGAGAACAGCAACTGCGCCATCTCGGTGAAGACCTCGGGCGGTGGCGGCACGATGTCGGGCGGCAAGACCGCCGATCCGAACCACCAGACTCCGAGAATGCTGGCCGAAGCGAGCATGCGCGGAGAGATCAGCCAGCGCCAGAGCACGCCGCGCCCCCCGGAGGCGCGCGTGGGAGGGGCGGCAGACACGTCGGGATTCGCGCTGATCATCGGCGATCCGCCCCGAACCCGACGGCGTGCAGCATCTCCTCGGTCACGCTCGCCGGCGGGTTCCTGATGTAGTGTCCGTCGAGAACCTTCCGGCCGGTCTCGATCAGCAGCTTCTTGTCGGCCTCCTGACTGCCGGCATGGGGAACCCGCACGACGGTGTCCTGACAATGGGTCCGGATCGCCGGCTGCGGGGTCATGAAGACGCCGAACGGGTCCTTGCCCGCGGCGGTCGCCCGGATGCCTTCCCTGACTAGACGCCGGAGCATGATCACGCCGCGATCCGTCGAGGCCAGCCGCTCCATCGCATGGATCGCGATCGGGCGCTGCGTCGTCTGCGCATCGTAGTCGCCGGGTTGCCGCTGCCGCTCCTGATACGGACGATCGCCGGTCTGGCCGAAGCTTTCGATCAGCCGATGCATGCGCTGCTCGTCGACCTCCATGTCTTTCGGGAGATGCAGATATCCGGTATTGATCGTGTTCGTGTCGTCGACCGGTACCGCCCAGATCGTCATGTACGGGCGGCTCATCACTTTCTCGTTCTTGCCATCCTCCCAGACCGGCGGGAACTGATGGATATTGGGCGGCAGGAAATCGCCGATCCGGACCCAGATGTTCTCGCCGACCCGGCGCGGCGCGACGTAGGCCATGCCGCAGGATGTCTGCGGGAACTCGAACGGCGGCAGGATGCCGAACTCCGGCGTGAACTGCGCACCGCTGACGATGGTGTGCAGGAACGCCAGATGGGCCGGATCCATCGCGTTCTCCTTGACCTGCAGCCAGTTGCACGGCAGATGGTGCCGCCGCGCGGCGATGCAGCGATAGCCGGGCAGATCATAGGTGTCGAGCAGCGGGAAGGCGGGCTTGCGGTCCGGCGGCCCCAGGTACGCGAAGACCATGCCGTGATGTTCGTGGGTCGGATAGGCGCCCTGGAACAGCCGGTTCTTGAAGGTCGAGTCCGCTGGCTCGCCGGGCGTCTCCAGCACGGTCCCGTCGACGTCGAACAGCCAGCCGTGGTAACAGCAACGGATGCCGCATTCGGAGACCAGCCCGAACTCGAGCGATGTGCCGCGGTGCGCGCAATGCAGCTCGAGCAACCCGACCCGCCCGCGGCGATCCCGGAAGATCACCAGGTCCTCGCCGAGGATGCGGATCTTGATCGGCAGATCCTTCAGCTCCGCGGAGAACGCCACCGGCTGCCAGAAGCGCCTCATGTACTCGCCGCAGGGCGTGCCGGGGCCGACGTGCGTCAGCTCGGCATCCTCGGCCGGAACCTCCCGATGATGGTAGGCGCTGTAGGGCGCGGCGATGAAGCTCGCCTTAACCGACATGGCTCGTCTCCTCCTTCCGTGCCTGAGCCCACCATTTCCGGGTCAGCAGGCGCAAACCACGCTCGGCCTCGAACAGCCGATCCTCATGCTCCCGCCTGGGCTGCTCGATATCGATCGGAACCTGCTCCCCGAGCGTGCCGTCGGGCGACAGGACGAGCACCGTCTGCGAGAGCAGCACGGCTTCCGAGATGCTGTGCGTGATGAACAGGACCGTCTTGCCGGTCCGCATCCAGATGTCCGTCAGCTCGTCGCGAAGCCGCGCGGCGGTGATCTCGTCCAGATGGCTGAAGGGCTCGTCCATCAGCACCAGGTCGGGATCGGTCACGAGCGCACGCGCGATCGATACCCGCTGCTGCTGTCCGCCGGACAAGCGCATCGGATAGGTGTTCTCGTAGGGCAGGAGCCCGACCAGCCTCAGGCTCCACTCGATCCGTTCACGCCAGGTAGCGGGCGGGATGCCTCCGGCCAGAAGCACGAACTCCAGGTTCTGCCGGACCGTCTGCCAGTTCAACAGGCGCGGCTGCTGGAACACGTAGCCCACCCGCGTGTTGATCCGCTTTCCGGAGTCCATCCGCTCGCCGCCCAGTTCGACGACGCCGGAAGTCGGCGGAGTCAGGCCGGCGATCACGTTCAGCAGCGTCGACTTGCCACAACCGGAAGGCCCGACTGCCGTGGCGAAGGTTCCCTCGGCCAGGCTGAAGGAAATCCGGTCGAGAACGATCCGCTCCCGGCCCTTGTCGGTCTTGAACGACTTGACGAGGTCGGAGACCAGGATCTTCGGCGGCTTCGCCAGCGCATCGGCCATCGTCGACTACCTCGCGAAGTCGAACTTGTACCAGCCGTCCCCGGTCGCCGCGCGATCGAGGAATCCCGAATCGACGGCTCGCTTCCAGTACGCCTTGATCATCGCGACATGGTCGGGCGTCCATGTGCTCATGTACTGCGGGATCATCATCTCCTGGGCCAGCTTCTGTTCACCCGGCGTGGTCAACCTGGCCTTGGCGAGATAGTCGTTCAGCAGTTCCGGCTTCTGCTTCAGCAGGTTGACCGCGTCGCGCCAGGCATTGACGGCGCCCTGAACCGCCTTGGGCCGCTGCTCGATCGTCTTGCGCGACGCAGCGATGACGGCGAACGGCAGGTGCGAGCCGGCTTTCTCCTTCCAGGCGGCGTCGGTATCCAGGATCGACCGGTAGTCGCCCGAATGGAGCATGCGCGGAACGAACGGCGGAAGGTTCAGAACGGCTTCGACCTCGCCCTTGCCGAGCAACGTCGCCAGAATCGGCGGTGACGAATTGAAGAGCTCCATCGATTTCCGGATGTCGACGCCGCCGAGGATCTCGTGCGCGAGCACGCCGAGGATCGCCGTGCTCGTTCCGTTCAACCCGTAGACGCCGACACGCTTGCCGAGCAGATCCTTCAACTCGCGGTAGGCGGAGTCCTTCTTGACCACCACGTAGGACGGCGGATGGAGCGCACCCATGACACCGACGATGTCATGCCCCTGGTTCAGGAAAGCGGCCCACTGATTCAGGGCGAGGTTGCCGTGGATGTCGATCTCGTTCAGCACGAACGCGCGATCCATCGCGGCGATGTCCTGGAACGTCCGGTACTCGATCTCGACCCCGTGCCGCTCGCCCAGCTTGAGCGATCGCATGATCTCCGCTGGCGCCCCCGAAGACCCGAGCAGGTAGGCCATTCGGACTTTCTCCTGCGCCGCTGCGGGTTCCAGGAATGCGACGCCGAGGAAAGCGATGAGCCCGACGATCGATGAGAACCTAGCACCCATTTCAAGCTCCTGCAGAGTGAGACCGGTTGATGAGACTCGAGATTGCCTCGACGATATGCACGTAACCCGTGCAGCGGCACGTATTGCCCGCCAGCGCTTCGCGTATCTGCGCATCGCTGAGCGGCACACCCGCGTCGACGAGTGCCTTCGCGGTCATCAGGAAGCCCGGCGTACAGTACCCGCACTGAAGGGCACCGAAATCGATGAACGCTTCCTGAATCGGATGAAGCGCGCCGTCGGCTGCCGCGAGACCTTCGACGGTCGTGACCGACCGTCCGTTGATCCGGACCGCGAGCATCAGGCAGGACTTGACGTTCTTGCCGTCGAGCAGGACGGTGCAGCAGCCGCAAACGCCGTCTTCGCAGCCGCGCTTCGTGCCGGTCAGGCCGAGATCGTCGCGCAGCGCGTCGAGCAGCAGACAGGCGGGCTCGACGACCAGTCGACAGGTCTCGCCGTTGATCGTCGCTTCGATCGGGTGCGTTGAACTCATCGCTGACTCGCCTCCATGGCGCGCTCCAGAACACGCCGCAGCACGACCCGGACCACCGTCCGCCGGTACTCGTCGGATGCGCGAAAGTCGTTCATCGGCTCGATGTCGCGCGCGGCGGCGCTAGCGGCCTCGACCGCCCGATCCCGGGTCGGCCGGGAATCGGTCAACAGGGACTCCGCGGCAAGCGCCCGCCGCGGCTGCGACGACACCGCACCGACGGCTATCCGCACACCGGACCATTCACCAGCGGCGGCCCCGACGACCCGAACGCCGATGCTCGCGAGCGGACGGCCTTCCGCCGCGTTGGCGGTGAAGCGTGAATAGAGCGCCAGGCCGCCCGGCGGTAGCGGCGGCACGACGATCTCGGTGACGAGATCTCCGATCTCGAGAGCGGACTCGTAGTAGCCGCGAAAGAACGCGTCGATCGGAATCTCCCGCGTCTCCCGATCCCGCAGCACGCGAACACGGGCGTCGAGCGCGGTCAGGCAGGTCGGCGGATCGGACGCCGGGTCGCCGAAGCAGAGGTTTCCGCCGATCGTCCCGACATTGCGGATCTGCGGATTGGCGACCGCCGACGCCATCTCGGCGATGACCGGGTGGGTCGCCTTCACCCGGTCGCTGGCGGCGACCTCGGCGTGGGTCGCGAGCGCGCCGATGACCAGCGAGCCGTCGGACTCGTGTCGGATCATCGCCAGCTCCCGGAGCCGGCTGACATCGACCAGTACCGGAAAATGCGCGAGCCGGCTCCGGAGCAGCAGGAGCAGGGAAATTCCACCGGCGATCGGACGCGCATCGTCGCCGTGCGTCGCGAGCATCACCGTGGCCTCTCTGGCCGTCGACGGCTCGAGCAGCGTGAAGGCGCGCATCACCGTCCCCCCGATTCCCGCGCACGGATCGCCGTCAGGACCTTCTCCGGCGTGATCGGCAACGACGTGATCCGGACGCCGACCGCGTCGAAGATCGCGTTCGCGATCGCACCCGCGGCCGGCGATACCGGCGCTTCGCTCGCGCCCTTGGCGCCGAACGGCCCTTGCGGCTCGAACCCGTCGACGGCGCTCGCGCGGGGCGGCGGGAAGCTCGCGGCAGTCGGGATCGCGTAGTCCGCCAGGCTCCCGTTGATCAGCCGTCCGTTGTCGATGACGAGCTCCTCGTGCAGCGCGAAGCCGACGCCTTGCGCGATCGCGCCGTGGATCTGGCCATGCACCGATCGCGGATTGATGACCTTGCCGACGTCGTCGACGGCGACGATATCGACGACACGGACGGTGCCGGTCTCGATGTCCACTTCGACTTCGATCGCCTGGGCAGCGAACGAGCAGGCAGCGGAAACGTTTCCCAGGTAGGTCTTCCGATCGGCAACGACCGTCTCGGCATCGAAGGTCGCATGCGCGAAGATCGCTTCGCCATTGCGTCGCAGCAGATGGGCTGCGCAGACCTTCGCGACGGAAACCGATGGGCCCGGGGATCCCACCAGGTGCACGGTTCCATCGGAGATCGTCAGATCGGCGGGGCTGGCTTCCAGCAGGTCCGCAGCGGTATCGAGAATCTGCTTCCGGGCCGACTCCGCGGCCATCAGCACCGCATTCCCGGCGATCAGCGTGAGCCGACTGGCCACGGCGCCCCAGGTATAGGGGGTGGTATCGGAGTCCGCGACAGTGACCGTCACGTGATCGGACGGGAGACCCAGTGCTGCTGCCGCGATCTGCGCCAGAACCGTCGAGCCGCCCTGGCCGATATCGCCCTCGCCGCAGATCAGCATCGCGCGGCCGTCCGGACTGAACTTGATGCAGACCGTCGAACCGTCCCAGTTCGCCATCTGCCGGGCACCGGTGACATGCAACGAGCAGCCGAATCCGATGCCGCGCCGGAGCGCGCCGGAGGCCGGCGTCGAAGGCCGCGCCTTCCGGCCGCGCTCGATCCGGGCCGCGGCGGTCCGCAGACATTGGGCGACCTCGCAGCTGCTGATCTTCCAGTCGTGCACCGTCGTGTCGCCGGGATGAACGAAGTTCCGCAGGCGAATCTCGACCGGATCCATGCCGAGCTTCAGGGCCAGCGAATCCATATGGGAGTCCATCGCGAAAGCGATCTGCGGAGCCCCGAACCCTCGGAACGCCCCGGACGGAATCTTGTTGGTATAGACCAGCCTGGCCCGGGTCCGCACGTTCGTCTGCCGATACAGCGAGTCCAGGCGCGCGGCGGTGACCAGGATGATCTCGGACGTCAGGCCGGTATAGGCGCCGTTGTCGCCGATGATGACGGCATCCTTCGCCGTGATGCGCCCCTCGCGGTCGACGCCCATCCTGAGTTCGATGCGTGTCGGCATCCGCGGCCGCGCGCCCAGGAAATCCTCGGTCCGCGTGTTCACCAGACGCACCGGCCGCCCGCAAGCGAGCGCCAGTCTGGCGGCGATGTACAGATTCGAGTCCTCGCCGAGCTTGCCGCCGAACGAGCCGCCGACGACGCTCTGTATCACGCGGACCCGGGACGTCGGCAGGTCGAGCGCATCGGCCAACCGCTGCATCGTGCGATGCACCGAGTGGACCGGTGCCCAGACGGTCAGCCGCCCGGCCCCGTCGACCGACGCAACGGTCGCCATCGGCTCCATCGCCGACTGATACTGGTAGGGCGTCTCGTAGACCGCCTCGTGGATCACGGCGGCCCGTTCGAACCCGTCCTCGACGTTTCCGCGGTCGATCGCGATGTCGCGCGCGACGTTGCCGGTGCCGTCGTGGACTTCGGGCGCTCCGGCTTCGAGCGCCGCCCGCGGATCGAAGACGGCAGGCAGCTCCTGGTACTCGACATCGATCAGCTCGACCGCATCCAGCGCCGCCTCCTCGCTGGTGGCGGCGACGACCGCGACCTCCTCGCCGGCGAAGCGGACCTTGTCGACCGCGAGAATATGCTCTTCCTTGTGGATCACGCCCCAGGCTTTCGGCGTATCGGCACCGGTCAGGATCGCCTTGACGCCAGGCACCCGGCGGGCCGCCTCGACATCGATCCGCACGATGCGGGCATGCGCGAAGGTGCTGCGCAGCACCTTGGCATGCAGCATTCGCGGCAGCCGGATGTCCGCGGCGTAGACCGCCGTGCCGCGCACCTTCTCGCCGGCGTCGCGCGGGGGCAGCGAGGTGCCGATCAGGGGCGGCATGTCGTCAGCGCTGCGCATGGGATTCCCGGCGTTCGATCGCCGCCGCGAGATTCGCCACGAACATCGCCCAGATCTCCTCGGCCTTGCCTTTGAAGACACCGTAGCCGTAGGTTCCCAGGCGTCCGAAGACATCGACTTCGGCGTCGACGCTCATGCTGGCCCCGCCATCGTCCGTAGACTTCAACCGGATTTCGGTGGTCTGACGCAGGCTCCCGAGCATGCCGTTCGCCTCGCCGGTGCAGCGGCTGCGAAGCCGCTGCACCGGCTCCGTCTCGAGGAGCTCGACATCGAGGCGGAATGTCGGCTTGACGATACCGACCTTGGCCGTGACGGTCACCTTGAAGCGGTCTTCGGCCGTCTTTTCGACCTGGCTGACCCCCGGCATGCAGGCACCGACGAGGTGCGCATCCAGCAATGCGTCCCAGACGGCATGGACAGGAAACGGAAACGTGCAGGTCTTTTCGATCTTCACACTTCGGATCTCACATGGCTGGAACCGCGCTCGACGAATGAGAACAATCCGATCGTGGTTCGCGTTCCGCGGCGCATGTCGTCGAATATGTCATCTGGGCCGGGGCGTCGCAAACTGGTTTTTCACATAGTCGGAAGCCCTCTTGACTCGAATCGGACCCGAGGCATGATTCCCCGTCACGGCGCAATGCGTCCGACATGCCGGGAAGGGCAAGCATGACCATCATCGTCACTGACAACTGTCGAGGGTGCCGGTTCACCGAGTGCGTGATGGTCTGTCCGGTATCGTGCTTTCACGGCGACGACGACATGCTGTATATCGACGCCGATACCTGCATCGAATGCCAGGCCTGCATCGCCGTCTGTCCGGTCCGCGCGATCCACGACAGCGCGGACTTCCCGTCGGATCCGACCCCGTGGATCCGGCTCAACGCCGAGAGATCCGCCGGCCTGCCAGTGATCGAGACCAGACAGCCGCCCCTTCCCGGTGCCGACGCCCGCCGCCTCGCGCTCGGCGGCCGAGCCGGTGCGCCGCAGCTCTACGGCCTTTCCGCCGACGTCTCGATGCAGCGCGAGACGCCGGTCAACGACGGCCGATGACGGCCGGCCGTCCTGGCGAGGCTCCTGCCGCTTGCGGGCGGGCGCTGGATTTCGCGATCGTCGGCAGCGGTCCGAGCGGGTTCTATGCAGCCGAGGCCTTGCTGCGTGCCGATCCGGACTGTCGCATCGACATGCTCGAGCGGCTGCCGACCCCCCACGGGCTGGTTCGTGGGGGCGTCGCCCCGGATCATCCGAAGACCAAGCAGGTCGCGGTCGCGTTCGACCGGATCGCGAAGTCGCCGCGATTCCGCTTTCGAGGCAACGTCTCGGTCGGGACCGATGTCAGCGTCGACGAGCTGCTCGGCCTGTACGACTCGGTCGTGCTCGCCTGCGGGGCAGCGCATGACGTGCCGCTCGGCATCCCGGGGGAACGATTGCCGGGCGTCGTGCCGGCGGGCGAATTCGTCGGCTGGTACAACGCCCACCCGGATCACAGCCATCGGCAGTTCGATCTCGATCACGAGACCGCCGTCGTCATCGGACACGGCAATGTCGCAGCCGACATCTGCCGAATGCTCCTGACGCCGGTCGGGAATCTGGCCCGTACCGATATTCCCGACTATGCATTGCAGGCCCTCGAAGGGAGCCGCATCCGCGAAGTCCATCTGATCGGCCGGCGAGGCCCGGCGCAGGCCAGCTTCACGAATCCGGAACTGCGCGAGCTGGGCGCAATCCCGGACTGCGACGCGATGGTCGATCCGTCGGATCTCGAGCTCGGGCCGGCGAGCCGGCAGGAAATCGGCGATCCCGACAACGAGGTCAAGGCACGGAACGTCGAGATCTTCGCCCGCTTCGCCTCGTCCTCCGGATCGGGCCGGCGACGCTGCCGTTTCCGCTTCCACGAGAACCCGTTGCGGTTCGAGGGAAGTCCGCGCCTGGAGCGGCTGGTCGTCGAGAAGGGGCGACTGACCGGCCCGCCGTTTCGCCAGCGTACGGTGCCGACCGGGTCGGAGACGGCGATCCCCTGCGGGCTCGCCTTCCATTGCATCGGCTTTCGCGCGATGCCGCTTCCCGGCGTTCCCTTCGACGAGAAGCTCGGCGTCTTCTGCAGCTCCGAGGGGCGCGTCATGCGTGCCGGCTCACCGATTCACGGGCTCTACGCAACCGGGTGGAGCGGTCGCGGCGCCAGCGGCGTCATCGGCACCAATCGGGCGCACAGCCACGCCGTGGTTCAGTCGCTGCTCGGCGACATCGAGCGGTCGCGCCGCCCGGGCCGTCCGGGGGCGGCCGGGCTCGACGACCTGCTGGTTTCGCGCGCGGTGCGCTGGGTCGATCATGACGACTGGCTCACGCTCGATCGTACCGAGGTCGAGCGCGGCAAGACGCGGGGCAAGAGCCGCGAGAAGCTGCGTTCGGTCGATCAGATGCTTCGGATGGTAGGGAAATGATGAACGACGAACTTTCGCTCGGCGAAGCGCGCGAGATCATCGGTCGCGCCCTGGAGAAGTCGGCCGAGGTCAACTGGATCTCGGCGTACGCGGTTGCCGACTCGGGCGGCAACCTCATCTCGCTGTCCCGGCTCGACGGCGCGCCGGCGGTCGCGGTGCCGCTCGCCCGGGCGAAGGCCTATCTTGCGGCCCTGCGCGGACGCGCTTCATACCCGCTCGAGCTGGAAATCGAGACTCATCCGTTGCGATTCCACGGCTACCAAAGCATCTTGCCCAGAGCCCTGTTCGCGGGTCCGGGCGCCGTCTCCATCACCCGGAACGGCAGGATCATCGGTGGCTTCTCCTCCAGCACCACCTACTCGGCGTCGGCGATGAAGATCGTCATCGACGGCGTTCAGTACAGCCGCGAAGAAGTCGTCACGGCGCACGCACTGAACATTCCCTACGAAGATCAGCATCCCGATACGCCATGAACCCGCCATCAGAAGGAGACTCGATGTCGTCAACGGCGAAACTGACGCTTTCCGACGCGCGCGAGATCATCGCCCGCGCAATCGAGAAAGGAGAGGAGGTCGACTGGATCTCGGCCCATGCGGTCGTCGACGAGGGCGGCAACGTGCTGTCGATGTCGCGCGCGGACGGGGCGCCGTCCGGAGCGGCCGTGGTCGCCAGATCCAAGGCCTATCTGGCCGCGGTTACCGGGCGGCCGACCCTGATGTTCGCGACTCGCATGGATGCTCATCCCCTGCGCTTCCACGGGTATCAGGCGATCCTTCCCCGGCCGATATTTCCCGGCCCGGGCGCCGTGCCGATCATCCGCAACGGTCGGGTCATCGGTGGCTACTCGTCCAACATTTCGTCGAATACCAGCGGAATGAAGATCGAAATCGACGGCAGGAAGCTGAGCCGTGCCGACCTCGTCAATGCGTATGCCGTTCAGATGGATTACATCGAGCAGCATGCCGATGTCCCATAGAGAGCAAGCGACATGTCCATTACGCTCAAACAGGCGATCGCTTTCGTCGATCGCGGCATCTGCCGTGCGCAGGCCCTCGATCTGAGACTGTCCTTCGTCGTGCTGGACGCGTTCGGCCAGCTGGTTCAGCTCGACCGGATGGACGGCGCCTCGCTGATGTCGCCGGATATCGCGGAAGCGAAGGCGTTGACCGCGCTCAACTTCATGACCTCCACTCGCGAGGTCGCCGAAATGGATCGCAGCACCCTGGATGCGATTGCCGCCACGGTGGCTTTCCGAGTGATGCCGGTTGCCGGCGGCATTCCGCTCTACGCCGGCGAGCAGCTGATCGGTGCGATCGGAGTCAGTGGTGCCACTCCGCCCGAAGAGGATGAAGTCGCCCGCTACGCGGCCGGAGACTCGGCCCGCACCGGCGCCAGCGGGTCCGAAGCTCGATGATCAAGGCCGCGATCGTCGGCACGGGGCGTTGGGGACAACGCCTGGTGAATGCAGTTGCTACGCCGAGGAGCGACCTGATACGGTTCACTCACGCAGTTGCGAGAACCCCGGCGAACGCGCGGGACTTCTGCTCGGCCAACGATCTGAGCCTGACCGCCGATCTCGATGCGGTACTCGCCGACCCGTCGGTCGACGGTGTCGTCCTCGCCACGCCGCATTCCCAGCATGTCGACCAGGTGGTCAGGGCGGCGGCCGCCGGCAAGCATGTGTTCGTGGAGAAGCCGCTTTCGCTGGATGCGCGGGGTGCGCGTACCGCCATCGATGCCTGCATGAACGCGGGCGTCGTGCTGGCGGTCGGGCACAATCGGCGCTTCCTTCCGGCCATCGCCACGATGAAGCGGATCGTCGATACCGGGGAGCTGGGAACCGTGCTCCATCTCGAAGGCAACTTCTCCGGCAACTTCGGGCTGGGTTACACCGGCGCCACGTGGCGGGCCACCCACGCCGAAAGTCCGGCCGGCGGAATGACGGCGATGGGCATTCATACCATCGATGCGTTCATCCACCTGTCCGGCCCCGTGAGCGCAGTGCGCTGCACCAGCGATCGAAAGGTACTCCAGGTCGACCTGGACGACACGACGTCGATGTTCGCGCGCTTCGAGAACGGCGCCACCGGCTACCTGTCGACGATGACCGCGACCGGACGGATGTTTCGCCTCCAGGTCTTCGGTACTCGCGGATGGCTGCATCTTCTCGATCATCACCTGCTCGATATCGGTGACATCGAGGGCAATGTGCGGCGGCACGAGTTCCCTCGGGTGGACACCGAACGCCTCGAGCTCGAAGCCTTCGCACGTGCGGCTTCCGGCGGCGGTCACTACGGAATCGCCACCGATGAAGTCCTGCATGGCATCGCCGTCATGCAGACCGCGATCGAATCGGCCGCCGCCGGCGGCGAGCTCCTCGCGGTCAAGGAACCGTCCTAGCCGAAGGAACCCGTCCTGGCCGGAGGGGAACCGTCCTGGCCGAAGACTCGGCAGGCCATCGGATCGGCCTCGGCCCCGTAGAATCGCCTGACCGACCGCCGGCGACGCCGCCGGCGCGCGTCCACGGAGTCACGCCCCATGAATCTCGCCGAGCTCAAGCAACGCCTGGCCGTCCCGGTGATCGGCGCACCGCTGTTCATCGTCTCGAACCCGGATCTGGTCATCGCGCAGTGCAAGGCCGGCATCGTCGGCGCCTTCCCGGCGCTCAACGCCCGGCCGGCCGAGCAGCTCGAGCTCTGGCTGAAGCGCATCACCGAGGAGCTCGACGCCTACAACCAGGCGAACCCCGACCGGCCGGCGGCGCCGTTCGCGGTCAATCAGATCGTCCACAAGTCCAACGGCCGGCTCGAGCACGATCTCGAACTGACGATCCGCTACCGCGCGCCGATCGTGATCACCTCGCTCGGCGCCCGCAGCGATCTGAACGATGCGGTCCACGGCTACGGCGGCATGGTGCTGCACGACGTGATCAACCAGAAGTTCGCGCACAAGGCGATCGAGAAAGGCGCCGACGGGCTGATCCTGGTCGCCGCCGGCGCCGGCGGCCACGCCGGGGTGCAGTCGCCGTTCGCGCTGGTGCAGGAAACCCGGCAGTGGTTCGACGGCCCGATCGCGCTGTCGGGCGCGATCGCGACCGGCCGCTCGGTGCTGGCGGCGCGGGCGATGGGCGCGGATTTCGCGTACGTCGGCTCGGCATTCATCGCGACCCGCGAAGCGAATGCGTCGGATGCCTACAAGCAGGCGCTGGTCGAGGGAACAGCCGACGACATCGTCTACAGCAACCTGTTCACCGGCGTGCTCGGCAACTACCACCGGCGCTCGATCGTCAACGCCGGCCTCGATCCGGACAACCTGCCGACCAGCGACGCCAGCAAGATGAGCTTCGCCGCCGGCGCCAACCCCGCAGCCAAGGCTTGGCGCGACATCTGGGGCTGCGGCCAGGGCATCGGTGCGATTACCGACGTACCTTCGGCGACCGAGCGGGTCGAGCGGCTGATCCGCGAGTATCGCGACGCGAAGCGCGCGCTGCTGGAGGGCTGATTCGATGGCGGATCCGCTGCCCGCCGACAGCGAGCGGCTGCACGCCGGCACCGAGCCGCCGCATACCGACGCCGAGCCGATGCACGCCGATACCGCGCTGCTGCATGCCGACGCCGAGCTGCGGATCGATTCGGCGCTGGTGCCGCCGATCCACTACAGCGCGACCTTCGTCGCCGAGGATGCCGCCGAATTCGCCGAGATGGCGGGTACCAGCCGGCACAGCCGCTACTACACGCGCTACGGCAATCCGCTGCACGAACGGGTCGCGCGGGTGGTGGCGCGGCTCGAAGGGACCGAGACCGCGCTGGTGACCGCATCCGGCATGGGCGCGATCACGACCACCGCGCTGGCGCTGCTGTCGGCCGGCGATCACGTGATCGCGCAGAGCCGGCACTACATGAGCACGACCAAGCTCTACGACGAGCTGCTGCCGCGCTTCGGCGTCGCCGCCACCTTCGTCGAGCAGGCCGATCCGGCGGCGCTGGCAGCGGCGCTGCGGCCGACGACGCGGCTGATCATGGTCGAGACGCCGGCGAATCCGACGCTGGTGCTGACCGACCTCGACGCCGTGGCCGCGCTGGCGCGGCCACGCGGCATCGTGACCGTCGCCGACAACACCTTCGCGTCACCGTTGAACCAGCAGCCGCACCGCCACGGCATCGACGTCGTGATCCACAGCGCCACCAAGTACCTCGGCGGCCATCACGATCTGACCGCGGGCGTCGTCTGCACCAGCGCGGTGCTGGCGGAAAGAATCTGGGCGACCCACATCACGATGGGCGCGGTGCTGTCGCCGATGGATGCTTGGCTGCTGTTGCGCGGCCTGCGCACGCTGGCGGTCCGGATCGAACGGATCAACCGCAACGCGCTGGCGGTCGCGCAGTTTCTCGAATCGCATCCGGCGATCGAGCGGATCTGGTACCCGGGCCTGGCGAGCCATCCGCAGCACCCGCTGGCGCGCCGTCAGATGCGCGGCTACGGTGCCGTCATCGCGTTCGCGGTCCGCGGCGGCTTCGAGGCGACCAGCCGCTTCGTCGGCCGGCTGAAGCTGCCGGCGCATGCGGTGAGCCTCGGCGGCGTCGACTCGCTGGCGGTCCACACTGCCGCGATGTGGGCCGGCACGATGAACGAGGCGCAGATGCACGCCGCCGGCATCGCGCCGAACCTGGTGCGATTCTCGGTCGGCATCGAACATGTCGACGATCTGACCGCCGACCTGGCGCGCGCGCTCGGCTGAGGCCGAGCGACGAGCCCTGGGTCGAGCGCCGAGCGAAACGCGCGCCGGTCAGCGCAGGCTCAGCACCACGTCGCCGGAAATCGGATCGGTGACGCCGAGGCCACCGCCGAGATCCACGAGGGTGTCGCGAAACGAATCGAGCGTCGCGATCATCTGCGGCCGCGCGGCCGCCAGATCGGCCATGCTCGCCCATTCGGCGATGATGCAATAGCGGCCGTCGCCGCTCTTGATGATGCTGGCGTGGCGCAGACCGGGCCACGCCGCGTTGGCTTCGGAGTGCGCATCGAGGAATTGCTGCTCGCGGCCAGGCTTGACCTTGAACCGCACGACGTTGAATGCCGCCATGATCGCTCCTCAGTTCGGGACTGTTCGAGCCGGGCCGGTCGCCGATCGGTACGGGCGGCGGCACGTCGCTGCGCGATGCCCCCGCAGGAATCAAGCTACTTTCGGCCGATCGCTTTGTCAACCGGTTGCCTTGTCAACCGGCCGGCTTGCCAACCGATCGGGAGCGATCGATCGAGTGCGACTGATCGAGTGCGACCGATCGAATGCGATCGACCGGGCGCAATCGACCGGGCACGACACCGGGGCCGACCATGAAGCCGGCGCCCGCGACGGCGTCGCCGGCCGCTCAGCGCGACGCCGACTCGATCCAGCGGACGATCGCGTCGGCCGACTGGGCGCCGGCCTGCTGTGCGACCGGCACCCCGCCGCGGAACAGCATCAGCGTCGGGATGCTGCGGATGCCGAAGCGAGCAGCGGCCCGCGGCGCGGCCTCGGTGTCGACCTTGGCGAAACGGACGTTCGGCAGCCGGGCAGCGGCCGCCTCGAACTGTGGTGCCATCATGCGGCACGGCCCGCACCAGGCGGCCCAGAAGTCGACGACCACCGGCTGTTCGCTGCCGGCGACGTAACCGGCGAAGCGCTCGTCGTCGAGCGCGAACGGCTTCGGCTCATTGAGCGCCGCCCCACAGGCGCCGCAGACCGGCGCGTCGCCCAGGCGCGCCTCCGGCACCCGGTTCTTGCGACCACAGGCGGAACAGACCAGCAGCATCATCGTTCTCCCGGCGCGGCGGCCCCGCCGGGCCGCCCAGTCCCCAGCTAGGGGCGAACGCAGGCATTTCAAGCCCGGGAAACGACGGCTCAATCGTCCAGCCGCGCCAGCGCGCGCAGCGTCTCGGCAGTCGCGACCGGCAGCCCGAAGAATTCGAGGTAGGCCGGAATCTGCTCGAACAGCATGTCGGTGCCGACCTGGCAGCGGCAACCGCGCGCCTGCGCGGCGGCGAGGAAGGCGGTCATCCGCGCGGTCAGCACCACGTCGCCGACATAAGCGCCGGGCTCGAGCCGCGCGACGTCGAGCGGCAGCGGGTCGCCGGGCTCCATGCCGAGCGGCGTCGCGTTGACGACGATCTCGTATCCGGCCGGATCGTTCGAGCCGGTGCCGACCGCGATCGCCGGATACCGGCTGCGCAACCGGCCGGCGAGCGCGTCCGCCGTCGCCGCGCGGACATCGTGGAGCGCCAGCGCCGCGACGCCGGCCGCGGCCAACGATGCGGCGATCGCCGAACCGGCACCGCCGCAGCCGACCACCAGCGCCCGGGCACCGGCGAGCGTGCAGCCGTTGCGCCGGGCGCCGCGGACAAAGCCTTCGCCGTCGAACAGATCGCCGACCAGCCGGCCGGCTGCATCGCGCCGCACCGCATTGCAGGCGCCGGCGACGCGGACCGTCGCCGTGACCTCGTCGAGCAGGTCGACGGTGCTGACCTTGTGCGGCATCGTGATCAGCGCGCCGCGGATGTTCTCGAGCCGGAACAGCACGCGCAGCAGCGCCGGATACGCCGGCGCCTGGCAACCCATCGGCACCACCACCGCGTCGATGCCGGCATGCTCGAAGTACGGGTTGTAGATCCGCGGCGACTTGAACGAATGGGTCGGCCAGCCGATATGGGCGATCAGCGCGGTGCCGCCGCCGATCATTTCGCGCCGGCGGCCTTTGCAGCGGTGGCTTTCGTGCCGTCGGCCTTCGCGATCGCGGCGACCGCGGCGCGCAGCGCCAGCAGATAGCTGTCGACGCCGAAGCCGCAGATCTGGCCGGTCACGATCTCGGCGAACACCGACTGGTGGCGGAACGGCTCGCGCGCATGGATGTTGGACATGTGCAGCTCGACGATCGGGCAGGTCAGGATCGCCAGCGCGTCGCGGATGCCGTAGCTGTAGTGGGTCCAGGCACCGGCGTTGACCAGCACCGCGTCGATGCCGTCACGGTACGCCTGATGGATCCGCTCGCAGAACGCACCCTCGTGGTTGCTCTGGAAGCTGTCGACCGCGACGCCGAGCTCGGCGCCGAGCGCGCGCAGCCGTGTATCGATCTCGGCCAGCGTGATGGTCCCGTACTGCTTCGGGTCCCGCAGGCCGAACATGTCATGGTTGATCCCGTGCAGCATCAAGACTTTCATCAGGTTCCTCCGAACGGCGCGCCGCGCCACCGTGAATGCCGAGCCGCCATCAGCGCCGGTCGCCGTCAGCTCCTCGCCGCCGTCAGCGCCGCGCCCGCGACGGTACCAGAGCCAGCCGCTGGACGCCGTGCCAGCGGGCCTGCGGCGCCAGGTCGACCGGCCGGCCGATCTGCGCCGCCTCGATGCAGAGCATGCGGCGCCAGTCGTCGTCGGGCAGGTCCGGCAGCGCCCGTGCGCGCGCGACCCACGGGTTCCAGACCACGACGTCCTGGAAGCCCTGCATCGTGACCTGCAGCGCGCCGAGCGGAGACTGCACGGTCAGCGGCGCGGCGGCATCCCAGTAGATGCGGTCGGTCTCGCCGCCGAAGGCGAGCGGTTCGGCTCCGGCGACGCCGGTGCGGTCGACGACCGTGTCGAGGAAGTGCGCGCCGGCGAGGCCGGCGACCGTGGTCGCGGCGATGTCGCCGACGGCCAGGTAGGTGTGCAGCGCGGCCGTGAAGCCGAACCGCCCGGGACCGGTGTTGCTTGCCTCGAGCGCGAGCTGCAGCGCGCCCGGCTCGAGCGTGACCGTGAGCCGCAGCGCGAAGCGGTGCGGCCAGAGCGCCCGGGTCGCGTCGTCATCGGTCAGCTGCAGCGTGACGCGATCGGCGGCCTGGTCTGCCACCGCCCAGGCGCGGGTCCGCGCGATGCCGTGCTTCGGCAGGCCGGTGTCCGGGCCGCGCTGATTGAACTGCGGGAACACCACCGGCACGCCGCCGCGGATCGCCGCGCCGGCGCCGAAGCCGGTGGTCGGCGACAGGTAGAGTCGCTCGACCGCCGGTGCGGTACCGCCCGGCGTGGTCCAGCCGACCACGTGCGCGCCATGCAGCAGCACCGTCGCGCGGTCGCCGGCGGGGATCGCGAGCTGCACGGCCGGCTGGCCGTGGCAAGTGTCAGTCGAGGGGTCAGTCGTCATCGGGCACTCATCGGCGTGTCATGCTCGATGGTAGCCGAGCGGCTCGGCGCGCTCGTGCCGGCCTTGCTGCGGCTGGCGCGGGGAAACGGCGGTGGGGCTTGTTCGTCGGATTCCAGTTCTTCGGAGGCCGTGGCGCCGGGCAAGCCGGCAGCGCCCATCGTACTCCGCCGGCGATCGCACCGTCAGCTACGCGGGCGCGGCCGCTCGCGCTCAACGCGCCAGCGCGCAAGACCGGCCGAGGATCAAGTCCGACTGAATGAGCACCGTGCGCGGCTCCTTCGGCGCGCGCTGCTCCACGCGTTCCAGCATCAGCTTCACGGCCGCCGCCGCGCACTGGTGGTAGTTGACGCGAAGCGCGGTCACGGGCGGATACATCAGCTCCAGCGTTTCGGGTGTGCCGATGCCGACGACGGAAACATCGCCGGGGATGTCGAGGCCCGCTTCGCGGACCACGTGCACCGCGCCCGAGAGCAGCTGGGTCCCGACCGCAATGATCGCGGTCGGCGGCGCGTCGAGCTGCAGCATGCGCTGCATCGGCACGCGCGACGATTCGAGCCACGAATCGCCGACATGGATCAGTCGCCCGTCGACCGCGAACCCGGCCGACTCGAGCGCCGCGCGGTAGCCGCGCACCTTCTCGCGACCGGGCCGCATGCCGCGGCCCGAAGCGAACAACGCCACTCGGCGATGGCCGAGCGACAGCAGGTATTCCATCACCTGGCGGATGCCGGCATGGTGATCGAGAAGCACGCTGTCGAAGCGGTCGCCCAGGTCCCGGTCGACGATCACGGAAGGCAGCGGCGTCCCGGCAAACGGCGACGCCGCCGGGTCGTCCGCGTACTCGGTCGAAGGCGAGGCGATGATGCCTTCGAGGCGCCGGTTCTCGAAGAAGGCGACGAGCTCCTTGTCGCGCTCCGGCCGCTCGGAGCTGCCGACCAGCAGCGAATAGTTCGCCGCCTGTGCCAGCCGCTCCACTTCGCTCAGGTGGAGCGCGAGGTAGGGGTTCGCGATGTTGGGCAGCAGGTAGCCGATCGTGCGGCTGCGGCCGCCGCGCAGATGACGGGCGGTGAAGTCGGGCTCGTAGCCGAGGCGCGCGACCGCCCTCTGCACGCGCAGGCGCACGTCCTCGCTCGCATAGCCGCTGCGGTTCAACACGCGCGAGACGGTGCCGATCGAGACGCCGGCTTCTGCCGCGACCTCCCGCACGGAGACCCGCCGCGTCATGATTTACCCGAATGAAAACGTTCCACAGGATTGCTGCTTCTTTGGAGTTTTATTAGGGTAATGTATCTGGAAACGTTTCTACAAATCGATGATCGACAACCTCCTCTCCCAAAGCCGACCGACGTGCAATTGATCGACCTGTTCGACCGTGGCGCGGGCTACGGTCTCGAGGCCCCCTGCCTCATCGAGCCCGGCGGCCGCTCGCTCACCTACGGCGAGGTGCAGCAGCTCTCGCATCGCATCGCCAACGGCCTGCACTCCGCGGGCGTCGGGCGCGAGAGCAAGGTGGGCCTGCTGAGTACAAATCACCTGCTGACCTTCGCGGCCATCCTCGGCATCGTGCGCTCCAACGGCATCTGGCTGCCGGTGAACGCGCGCAATGCGGCGCAGGAAAACGCGAACATCCTCACGCGCGGCGGCTGCGAGTTCCTGTTCGTGCACAGCCAGTTCGCGGCCCAGTTGCCGCTGCTGCGCGAAGCGATGCCGGACCTCAGGGGCATCGTATGCATCGATGGCGAACTGCCGGGCATACCTTCGCTCGAAACCTGGGCCGAGCGCTATCCGGCGACGCCCGTGCGCAGCGACGCGGATCCGGACGACGTCATCGCGATCCGCGGCACCGGCGGTACGACGGGCCTGCCCAAGGGCGTGCTCGTCACGCATCGCAATTACGCGATGCTGTTCGCCAACTGGTATGCCGCGATGCCGATCACCGAGCGGCCGGTGCACCTGGTGGTCGCGCCGCTGACGCATGCGGCGGGCTCGGTCGCGTTCGCCACCTGCGGCTACGGCGGCGCCAACGTGATCCTGCCATCGGCAGACCCGGCCGCGATCGTCGATGCGATCTCCCGCTATCGCGTGACACAGCTCTTCCTGCCACCGACGGCGATCTACAAGCTGCTCGCCTACACCGGCGTGCGCGAGGGCGACTACGCCTCGCTCCAGTACTTCGTGTACTCCGCCGCGCCGATGTCGGTCGACAAGCTGCGTGAAGCGCTCGACGTGTTCGGGCCGGTGATGGTGCAGGTGTACGGCCAGGCCGAAGCGCCCTTCATCTGCACGGTGATGAGTGCGGACGACCATATATGTGCGATGCGCGACCCGGCGCTCGCGCATCGCCTCTCGAGTTGCGGAAGGCCCTCGCCCTTGGTACGCGTCGGCGTGATGGACCGCGATGGCAAGCTGCTGACCGCAGGCGAGCGCGGCGAGATCGTGGTCCAGGGCGACCTCGTCATGAAGGGCTACTACCAGGACCCGGAGAAGACGGCCGAGGCGATGAAGCACGGCTGGCTGCACACGGGCGACGTCGGCTACCAGGATGCCGACGGCTATCTCTATATCGTCGACCGCATGAAGGACCTGATCGTCTCCGGCGGCTTCAACATCTCGCCCGGCGAAGTCGAGCAGGTATTGTGGTCGCTGCCCGCCGTGGGCGACTGCGCGGTGGTCGGTGTACCCGATGCGCATTGGGGCGAAGCGGTCACGGCGATCGTGGAGCTGAAGCCCGGCGCCGCATGGGACGCCGAGGCGGCATTGAGCTTCTGCCGCGACAAGCTGGGCGGCCTGAAGGCGCCGAAGACCATCGAGGTATGGGAGCAGTTGCCGCGCAGCGCCGTAGGCAAGGTGCTCAAGAGCGAGATCCGCGAACGCTACTGGGCCGACCAGTCGCGTCGCGTCTGAAGCACCAGGAAACGAAATGGCTGATCGGCTGAAGGGCAAGACCGTGCTGGTGCTGGGCGCCGGCTGCGTCGGCGAAGGTTGGGGCAACGGCAACGCCGCCGCCGCGACCTTCGCGCGTGAAGGCGCGAACGTGGTATGCGCCGACCTCAACGAGGCGGCGGCCGCGAGCACGGCGGAGCTCGTGCGCCGGGAGGGCCGCAAGGCGCTGCACCTGCGCACCGACGTCGCCGTGGCCGACGACGTGAACCGCGCCGTTGCGCTCACGGTCGAGCGCTTCGGCCGCATCGACGTGCTGCACAACAACGCGGGCATCAGCGACCGCGCCGGCCCCGTGGACGGCACCGAGGAAAACTGGGATCGCGTGTTCGGCGTCAACGCCAAGGGCGCGTTCCTCGCGTGCAAGGCCGCGATCCCGTACATGCAGCGCCAAGGCGGCGGCTCGATCGTGCACGTCTCGTCGATCGCCTCGATCGGCTGGACGGGCCATCCGATGCTCTCCTACCACGCGTCGAAGGCGGCGCTCAACCAGCTCACGCGCATGGTGGCCGTGCAGTATGCGGCGGAGAACATCCGCTGCAACTGCATCCTGCCCGGGCTGATCGATTCGCCGCGCATCTACTCGACGATCCTGCCGGTGTTCGGCGGCGACGTGGAAGCGATGCGCGCCTCGCGCTCGCAAGCCGTTCCGATGAAGCGCATGGGCGACGTGTGGGACGTGGCGAACGCCGCGCTCTTCTTCGCGTCCGACGAAGCGAAATACGTCACCGGCGTGGTGATGGCCGTGGACGGCGGCATCACCTGCTCGCTGGCGCACTGACCTCCTCGCTGCCGCACTGAATACCCGATGGAGACGAGCAAGCTCATGGCACAACGTCATCCGGCCTTCATCGCGGGTGCGTTCGAGCATCCGACGCGCTTCGCGCCCGAAAAGTCCATCGCACAGCTGCACGCCGAGTGCGCGCGCGGCGCGCTCGCCGATGCGGGCCTCGCCTTCGACGACGTCGACGGCTACTTCTGCGCGGCCGACGCACCCGGCGGCATCCCCGCGCTGATGGCCGACTACCTGAATCTCACGAAGCTGAAGCACGTGAACGGCACGGAGTCGGGCGGCTGCTCGTACATCGCGCATGTGGGCCACGCGGCCGACGCCATCGCGCAGGGCAAGTGCTCGGTAGCGCTCGTCACACTCGCGGGCAAGCCGCGGAGCAGCGGCCAGGCCACCGGCACCGAGATCCGCCAGATCCCGGCCGAGCGGCCCGCAGCCCCCTTCGAGCAGCCCTACGGGTGGAGCGTCGCCGGCATGTACGGCCTGCTCGCGCGCCGGCACATGCACGAATACGGCACGACGATGGAGCAGCTCGCCTGGGTGAAGGTCGCGGCCTCGCACCATGCGCAGCACAACCCGCATGCGCAGCTGCGCAAGGTGTTCACGACCGGGGACGTGCTCGCCTCGCCGCTCGTGGCCGACCCGCTGCGACGCGGCGACTGCTGCGTGATCACCGACGGCGGCGGCGCACTCGTGATCGTCAGACCGGAGATCGCGAAGTCGCTGCAGCGCCCGCGGGTGGGCGTACGCGGCTTCGCCGAGACCATCCGCACCAACGAGGCCGGCCGGCTCGACCTGCTGCTGACCGGCGCGGCCGTGACCGGCCCGCGTGCGTTCGCGGACGCCGGCCTCGTGCCCGCCGACGTGAAGTACGCGTCCGTCTACGACAACTTCACCATCATGGTCGCGATGCAGCTCGAGGACCTCGGCTTCTGCGCCAAGGGCGAAGGCGGCCGCTTCGTCGCCGACGGCAACCTGATTTCCGGCAGCGGCAAGCTGCCGTGGAACACCGACGGCGGCGGCATGTGCAACAACCATCCGCAGAACCGCGGCGGCATCACCAAGGTGATCGAAGCCGTGCGCCAGCTGCGCGGCGAGGCACATCCGGCCGTGCAGGTGCCGGGCTGCGACATCGCCCTCGCGAGCGGTCCGGGCCTCGTGATGGGCGCGGGCCATGCGCATGCCACCGTCCTGCTGGAGCGGCTGTGATGAGCGAATCGACCTTGCATTCCGATCCCTATGTCGCCGCCTTTCCCGAGCTGCTGCCGTTCTGGGAAGCCACCGCGCGCGGCGTGCTGCTGCTGCCGCGCTGCCGCGCCTGCGGGCAGGTGCACTGGCATCCGCGCGCGCAGTGCCCCGAGTGCCGCAGCGACGACCTCGAGTGGATCGAGGCCACCGGCCGCGGCGTGCTGCACACGTTCACGCTGGTGCGCCGCCCGAGCGGGAACACGCTGCTCGCGTACGTGCGCATCGACGAAGGCCTGTTGCTGATGACGAACATCGTGGGCGCGGAGCCCGACGCGCTTCGCATCGGCATGCCCATGCGGGTGGACTTCCGCGCGACGCCGGAGGGCCGCATCGCGCCGGTGTTCCGCCCCGCTTGAACCGATATCGACAGGAGACGCCATGAACTTCACGACTCGCACCTTCTCACGCCGCCGCGTGCTGCTCGGCGCGGCCGCGGCCGCCCTTGCCGTACCCGCGTTCAGCCAGGGCACGTACCCGGGCAAGCCGATCCGCCTCATCGTGCCCGCGGCCGCGGGCGGCGCGACCGACATCATCGGCCGCCTGATCGCGCAGAAGGTCAGCCAGTCCTGGCCGCAACCGATGGTCGTGGAGAACCCCGCGGGCGGCGGCGGCGTGATCGGCACGGAGGTCGTCGCGCGCGCCCCGGCCGACGGCTACACGATCCTGATGGGCGCCATCAACCACACCATCAACGCGAGCCTGGTGGCGAAGCTGCCCTACGACTCGGTCAAGGACTTCACCTTCATCTCGCACGTGGTGTCGATTCCGAACGTGCTCGTGGTGAATCCGGCGAAGGTACCGGCGAAGACGGTCGCCGAATTCATCGAGTACGCGAAATCGAACGACACGCTGGTGTTCGGATCCTCCGGCAACGGCACCTCGCAGCACCTCGCGGCCGAGATGTTCCGGATGGCCACCGGCGCGAAGTACCTGCATGTGCCGTACAAGGGCGCCGCCCTGGCGATCAACGACCTGCTCGGCGGCCATGTGCACCTGATGTTCGACAACCTGCCTTCGGCGGCGCCGAACATCCGCGCGGGCAAGTTGCGCGCGCTCGGCGTCACCAGCGCCACGCGCAGCCCCACCTTCCCCGATCTGCCCGCGATCGCCGAGACCGTGCCGGGCTTCGACGTGCGTTCCTGGTTCGGCCTGATCGGTCCGGCGAACCTGCCGAAGGACGTCGTGGACAAGCTGCACGCCGAGATGGTGAAGATCTTCGCGATGCCCGACGTGAAGGAGCGGCTCGCCACGCTCGGCGCCGATGCGCAGGTGACCTCGCCCGCGCAGTTCGACGCCTACGTGCACCAGGAAATGGAGCGCTGGGCGAAGGTGGTCAAGGCCTCGGGCGCCAGGGTGCAGTAGCGCACCGCATCGACGATCAGCCCGACCGCGCGGACTGACCGCTCAGGCGGCCGATCGCCTGCTCGCGATCCCAGGCCCGGTCGTTGGGCATGCGCTTGAGCACCGCCCGCTCGATCTCGCGCTTGGTGATCGACCGCGGAAACTCGGTCACGAACTCGATGTAGCGCGGCACCTTGAAGGGCGCCAGCCGGCCGTCGCACCATGCGACGAGCATGGCCGGATCCGGTGCCGCGCCTTCGGCCGGGATGATGAATGCCTTGATGTCGTCCTCGCCGACCTCGGCCGGCACGCCGACCACGACGACCTCGGCGATCGCCGGGTGCGCACCGAGGATCGCCTCGATCTCGTAAGCGGAAATGTTCTCGCTGCGGCGTCGGATCCAGTGCGCCTTGCGGCCACCGAAGAACAGGTTGCCGCCCTCGTCCAGATAGCCGAGATCCCCGGTTTGCAGCCATAGGTCCCGGAACGACTCGAGCGTCTTCTGCGGCGCGTTGTGATAGCCGATCATGCCCATGTGCGGGAACAGCGGACGCACCAGGATCTGGCCGCTCTCGCCCGGCGCAACCGGCAGGCCTCTCTCGTCGACGATCCGGATCTCGATCCAGCCGTGAGGTCGGCCGTTCGAGCCGGGTACGTAGCTGTCGAGGCGGTTCGTGGTGAGCAGCGCGCCACCGCCTTCGGTCAACCCGTAGACGTCGATCATCGGGATGCCGAAGCGCGCCTTGAAGGCCACCGGCACGTGTGCCGGAATCTGGTTCCAGATGCCGATCGCGACGCGCACGTCATGGGCCCGGTCGTCGTCGCCCGGCGGCTGCTGGCACAACATCGTGAGCATGGCGCCGATCGGATCGATGATGTTCGCGCGCGTCTGCCGCACCCGCTGCCAGTAGCTGCGCACGCTGAAGCGCCGATCGATGACCACCTTCATGTCGTGCATCAGCGTCCCCATGATGGCGGTCTGGATCGCCAGCGTATGGAACAGCGGCAGGGTCGTGAAGTGGCACTCGCCTGCACGCACCTCGAACGCCTCCGCGTACCGTATTCCAGCCAGGATCAAGGACAGTGCCGGTGTCACCACCCCCTTGGGCAGGCCGGTCGTGCCGCCGGTATAGAGGATCAGCGATGGATCCCCCGGATCGACCGACGGCAGCGGCCCACCGCTGCCGTCGCCCGTCAGCAGCGCGTCGAAGGATGCCTGGCCGGAACCCGGCTCGCCGACGCAGAACGTCGCGAACTGCGTTCGCAGCGCGGCATCCAGCGCATCGACCTTCGGGCGGCTCTCGGCATCGACCACCAGGACGCGGGCCCCGGAATCGCGCAGCGTATGATCCAGATCCGCGCCGGCCAGCCCGGCGTTGATCGGCGTCCAGACGCCGCCCATGCGGGCAACGCCGAACCAGGTGATCACCAGCTCGGCGCAGTTGAACATCAGGGTCGCGACTCGATCGCCCTTCTCGATGCCTAGCGCGAGCAGATTCCTTGCGACCCGGCGCGACAGCAGCTCGAGCTCGCGGTAGCTCAACTGCCGGCCGTCGATGGTCGCGTAGACGCGGTCGCCATGCTGCGCTGCCTTGTCGACCAGCAGCGCATCGAGGCTGCACCACGGGATGTTTCGTCCGTTGATCTGCATGGTCGGTCGTCTCGTCGTACAGGAGTTCCCCGGGGGGCGAGGAGGCTGTCGGACTATGGGAAGGGGTCGCGTTCGAGCCAGGTAGGCGCG
>JBFWQR010000051.1:0-43676 GCA_050249335.1 Lautropia sp. | reverse complement strand
CGCCGGCAAGTCGACGATCTTCCGGATGATCACCGGGCGCGAGCAGCCCGACAGCGGCACGATCACGGTCGGCCCGACCGTCAAGATCGCCTATGTCGACCAGTCGCGCGAATCGCTGGCCGGCGACAAGACCGTGTGGGAAGACGTCTCCGGCGGGCTCGACATCCTGAATGTTGGCAAGTTCGAGATGCAGTCGCGTGCCTACATCGGCCGCTTCAACTTCAAGGGGCAGGACCAGCAGAAGCTGGTCGGGCAGCTGTCCGGCGGCGAGCGTGGCCGGCTGCACCTGGCCAAGACGCTGCTCGAAGGCGGCAACGTGCTGCTGCTCGACGAGCCGTCGAACGACCTCGACGTCGAGACGCTGCGGGCGCTCGAGGACGCGCTGCTGGAGTTCGCCGGCTGCGTGCTGGTGATCTCGCACGACCGCTGGTTCCTCGACCGGATCGCGACCCACATCCTCGCCGCCGAGGGCGAATCGCAATGGACCTTCTTCGCCGGCAACTACAAGGAGTACGAGGACGACAAGCGCAAGCGGCTCGGCGAAGAGCAGGCCAAGCCCAAGCGGCTGCGCTTCAAGTCGATCTGAGCGGCGATGAGCCTGCTGCGCGACGCGGCCTCGACGCTGCGGTGCTTCAATTCGAACGCTGTGTCTGATCGGGGAATCGCCGTGAGCAAGGACGTGTTGGCGAGATACGGATCGGTGGTGCTCGTGTCGGTGGTCGTCGGCGGGCTCGCGGCGATCCCGGCCCAGGCGCAGGAGTTCCCGAAGCGCCGGCCCGGGCTCTGGGAGATGAAGAGCAGCGGCGGGCCGATGGGTTCGCAGACGATGCAGCAATGCATCGACGC
Source organism: Lautropia sp. (assembly GCA_050249335.1). Lineage (GTDB taxonomy): Bacteria > Pseudomonadota > Gammaproteobacteria > Burkholderiales > Burkholderiaceae_E > Lautropia. The sequence goes on along the minus strand of JBFWQR010000051.1, from coordinate 42,830 downwards.
CGCCACCGACGATCTGCTGCGCGGCCAGAGCGATGCGCGGCAGAAGTGCTCGAAGCCGGTGATCCGGCGCGACGGCGACCGCTACCAGGTCGCGATGACTTGCGATCGCGAAGGCGTCCAGAGCAGCTTCGAGGGCCAGTACACGATGCGCGGCGACATCGCCTATCAGGGCGACATGAAAATGCGCTTCACGCCGGCGATGGCCGGCGTCTCGGAGATGAACATCAAGGTCGACGGCCGCTGGATCGGTGCCTGCAAGCCCGGCATGAAGCCCGGTGACGTGGCGATGCCGGGCGTACCGGGCGCGCGCGGCGGCGTCAACCTGCTCGAGCGCGGCCGCGGCGGCAGCCAGATGACGCCGGAGCAGGCGCGCCGGGAAGCGGAGAAGATGCTGCAGGACCTCGGCCGCAAGCCGAGCCAGTGAGAGACTACCCGGCTACCCGCAGCACCAGCAGCAGCACCATCGCCGCCAGCGTCGCCTTCAGCCAGCCGCGATAGCGTGACGGATCGACCCGGTCACGCAGCCGGACGCCGATGAAGAACGTCGCCACGCCGGCCAGCGACAGCGGCAGCGCGGCCTGCCAGACCGCCGCATCGAACGCGCCGTGCGCCAGCAGCGTGCCCGACTGGACGACCTTGCCGATCAGGAACAGACAGTTCATTATCGCGATGATCGCGGTCGCCTCGAGGTCGAGCAGCAGGAAGTAGATCAGCAGCATCGGCCCCGAGACGTTGACCGTTGCCTCGCAGAAGCCGGCCAGGAAGCCGAACGGGAATGCGAAGCCGGTCGCGTGGCGATCGATCATACCGACCGCGCCGCGCCCACGCCGGTCGACGACCAGGAACGCGACGATCACCGCCGCCAGCATCAGCATCAGCAGCCGCGGGTCGAACGAGAACAACGCCCGGGTCCCGGCGACGATGCCGAGCGGTGTCATCGCCAGCAGCGGCCAATAGCGGCGCAGCGCCGCGCGCGGATCGAGCGCGCGGCCGAACGCGACGAAGGTGCAGCCGATCATCACCAGCGTCGGCAGCACCAGCAGGATCACCGCCTGCCGGAAATCGAACAGCAGCGCGAACAGCGGCGTCGCGATCAGCGAGAAGCCGATGCCGATGAAGCCGTGGACCAGGCCGCAGATCAGGCCGATCGCGAGCATCAGCGCCCATTGCTCGGCCGAGAACTGGCCGAACAGCAGCGCCGGCAGGTCAGCGAGACCGCTCACGATAACGCCGATCCTCACGGTGGCGGCCGATCACCTCGGCGGTCCGGCCGAGCCGCCCGGCCGGCCGGTCCCTGAGCTCGGCTCCGACATTCTGCAGCGCACCACGCTGACGCAGCGCCTGCCCAGGAGCGTGCTCGGTGCCCAGCGGCACGAGCTTCTCGTCGATCGCGTTCATCGAAGTCTCGACAAATCAAGCAGTTGCGGGCCTTTCCGAGCCCCGGGCAGGTGCATCCGCGGAGACCCTTGCAGCATCGAAAATGTACTGCGTATACTGCAAGTATTCAATTTGGATTTTTCTCGGCACGCGTCCAGCAACCCCACTTCGGAGAGACCGATGCGCTTCCCCAACTGGTTGAAAACCGTCGCTCTGGCGAGCGTCCTCGCAGCGCCCTCTGTTACCGCCGTCGCCCAGGTCAAGTGGGACCTTGCCTCGGCGAATCCGCCGACCAACTTCCAGACCGTCAACCTCGATCGCTTCATCGCAGACGTCGAGAAGCGCACCAACGGCGCGCTGAAGATCACGCATCACCCGAACGCGTCGCTGTTCAAGATGGCCGAGATCCGGCGCGCGACCCAGCGCGGCCAGGTCGCCATCGGCGAGGTGCTGCAGGGGACGATCGTCAACGAGTTCCCGCTGCTCGGCTATGACGCGGTGCCGTTCCTGTTCGAGTCCCGCGAAGAGCAGCTGAAGTTCTGGCACGAGATCAGGCCGTACGTCGAGGCGGAGCTGGCCAAGCAGGGCCTGACCGTGCTGTACGTGCAGCCGTGGCAGCCGCAGGGCCTGTTCTCGACGCGCGAGGTCAAGAGCATCGCCGACCTGAAGGGCACCCGGTTCCGCGCCCATTCGCCGACCTTTGCCAAGTATGCGCAGGCAGTCGGCGCGCAGCCGCTGTCGATTCCCTATACCGAGCTGTCGCAGGCGATCCTGACCGGTGCCGTCGACACGATGATGACCGGCATCACCGCGGCCGCCGACCTGAAGTTCTGGAAGAACATGCCGTACTACTACGATGTGCAGGCATCGTTCACCTACAGCATCGTCTTCGCCAACGCCGAGAAGTTCAACGCGCTGCCGGAGAACCTGCGCGCCGAGATCCGCAACGCCGCCGCGGCCGCCGAGCAGCAGTCGATCGAGAACGTGATCGGGATCGAGCAGCAGCAGATCAAGTACGTGACCGAGAACGGCATGAAGGTGCTGCCCGCCGATCCGAAGCTCAGGGCCGAGATGCGCGCCGCCGCCAAGGGGGTGATCGAGGAGTGGCAGAAGGCGGCGGGTCCTGAAGCGCAGCGCGCGCTGGCGGCGATTCGCCGCTGACCGCTGCCGAACGGCTGCTGCGCGAGACCGGCATGGGTAACGCTGCAACGACCGGAGGCACGCCGGCCGGCCGCCGCGGGCAGGGTGGGGCGATCGGAACGGCATGCACGGCGCTGGGCGTGGTCGGCGCCATGCTGTTCGCGGCCGTGGCCGTGGTCATGATCGTCCAGGCCAGCGCTCGTGCGATCGGCCTGCCGGTGGTCGGTGGTGACGAGGTCGCCGGCTGGTTGAGCGCCGGTGCCGGGTTCTGTGCGCTGCCTTACGCCTTTCGCGAGGGCGCGCTGATCCGGATGGAACTGCTGCTGTCCCGTCTTCGCGGCGCGAACGCGCAGCGGGTCGAATTCTGTGCGCTGCTGATCGGCACGCTCTGGTGCGCGACGATGGCGTACGCGATGGCTCGCTTCGTGTGGGAGAACGCGGTCTACGGCGAGCGCTCGACCGGCCTGATCAGCATTCCGATCTGGCCGGTGCAGGCGCCCGCGGCCGTCGCCCTGGCCCTGCTGACGCTGGCGATGGCCGAGCAGCTGGTCGTCGTCTCGCGTGGCAGCCGCCCGCTCTACGTCGTCAATGCCGAGAGCGTGCTGGCCGGAGACGATCGGCACTCGGTGGGGATCTGAGCCATGTCCGCCATCGTCATTTCCGGGATCCTGATCGCTTCCCTGTTCGCATTGCTGGCGGTCGGGGTCTGGGTCGGCATCGCGCTCGCGGTCGTCGGCGGCATCGCCTTCGTGTTCTTCGGCACCTCGAGCTTTCTCGACGGCCTGTCGGTTTCGCTCTGGGGCGCGCTCGACTCCTGGGAGCTCGCGGCGTTGCCGCTGTTCGTCTGGATGGGCGAGATCCTGTTCCGGACCCGTCTGTCCGAGCAGATGTTCGATGGCCTGGCGCCCTGGGTCGAGCGGCTGCCCGGGCGGCTGATGCATGTGAACGTGATCGCGTCCGGCCTGTTCGGCTCGGTCTGCGGCTCGACCGCGGCGACCACGGCCACCGTCTCCAAGGCGGCGCTGCCCGAGCTCAGGCGGCTCGGCTACGACGAGAAGCTCTGCCTCGGCTCGCTGTGCGGATCGGGCACGCTCGGCATCCTGATCCCGCCGTCGGTGACGATGATCATCTTCGCAGTGGCGGCGGACGTCCCGCTGATCGAGCTGTTCGCGGCCGGACTGGTGCCGGCGGCGATCCTGATGGCGCTGTTCATGTCCTGGATCGGCTGGCGTTGCCTGCGCGATCCGCGGCTCGCGCCGGACGATGGCCGCCGCTCGAGCTGGGCCATCCGTTTGCGCGCCTTGCGGCAGCTGCTGCCGGTCATCGTCCTGATCCTGTTCGTGCTCGGCCTGATGGGGATGGGGTACGCGACCGCGACCGAGAGCGCCGCGTTCGGCGTGCTCGGTTCGCTGATCATCGCCGCCGCGGGCCGGTCGCTGACCTGGGCGGCGTTTCGCGACAGCCTGCTCGGAACCACCAAGGTCTCGGCGATGATCATGCTGATCATCGCCGGCGCGGCCTTTCTGACCAAGGCGATGGCGTTCACCGGGATTCCGAGAGGCCTGGCCGAATGGGTCAATGCGCAAGGCTTCAGCCCGAGCATGCTGATCCTGGCGCTGGCGATCGTCTACATCGTCCTCGGTACCGCGCTCGACGGGGTCTCGATGATCGTGCTGACCGCGGCGGTCGTGATTCCGATGGTGCAGAGCGCCGGCATCAATCTGGTGTGGTTCGGGATCTTCATCGTCCTGATGGTCGAGATGTCGGAGATCACGCCGCCGGTCGGCTTCTGCCTGTTCATCCTGCAGTCGATGAGTGGGCGAGACTCGAACTTCGTCGCGATGGCCGCAATGCCGTTCTTCTTCATCCTCGCCGCCACCGTCGTGATCATCACCGCGTTTCCGGGCCTGGTGATGTGGCTGCCCGATCTGATCCGCTAGGATGAAAACGCCCCCGTTGACGCCCTTCGGGCGAGAGCCTTCGGCCGGAGGCCGAAGTCGCTGCGCTGGCACGAACAGTCCGCAGGGACTGTTCGTGTCCCGCTCCGCCCCCCCACTGGGGGCGCCGCCGGCGGACCGGCAAAGCCGGATCCGCGGCGACTGCTTGGTTCGATCGGCTTCATGCGACGCGGGTGGCGCGAAGCGGCATGGATGGCTGACATGAAGCGACTTCGACTCGACGGCAAGCGGGCCGTCGTCACCGCGGCCGGGCAGGGCATCGGCCATGCGGTCGCCCTCGCGATGGCCGCGGAAGGCGCGACCGTCCATGCCTGCGATCGCGACCAGGCCTTGCTCGCGCAGCTGCCCCGGTCCGCAAACCTGATTCCGGTCGAGCTCGACGCCTGCAGCGAAGCCGACATCCGCCGGTTGGCGGCCGCGGCCGGCGGCGTCGATGTGCTGTTCAACGGCGTCGGGATGGTGCACGTCGGCTCGATCCTCGAGTGCGACGAGGCGGCCTGGGTCCGCTCGCTCGAAGTCAACCTGACCTCGATGTACCGGATGATCCGGACGCTGCTTCCCGGCATGATCGACCGGGGCGGCGGCAGCATCATCAACATGAGCTCGGTGCAGTCGAGCGTCCGGGGGTTCCCGAACCGCTTCGCCTACGGCACCACCAAGGCCGCCGTGATCGGGCTCACCAAGGCGGTCGCGGCCGATCATGCGAAGGACCGGGTCCGCTGCAATGCGATCTGCCCGTCGGCGGTCGATTCGCCCTCGATGCGCTCGCGGATCGCCGCCATGCCGGATCCGGCCGCGGCGCAGAAGCTCTTCAACGAGCGTCAGCCGCTGGGCCGGATGGGCCGTCCCGAGGAGATCGCGCTGCTCGCCGTCTACCTGGCCTCCGACGAGTCGGCGTTCACGACCGGCACCGCCGTCGTGATCGACGGCGGCGCGGTGATGTGAGGAACCTGCCTTGACCGTGCGCGCAGCGATCGTGGGATTGGGCCGCTGGGGCCAGCGCCTGGTGGATTCGGTCCAGGGCGAGGGCATCGCGCCGAGCCGGTCGATCCGGTTCGTCGGCGGCACGACGCGGACGGTCGAGCGCGCCCGCGATTTCGCGCGCGCCCGCGGCTTCGAGCTCGTACCCGACCTGGGCACGCTGCTCGCGGATCCGGCCATCGATGCGATCGTGCTCGCGACGCCGCACAGCCAGCATGTCGAGCAGGTCCTGGCCTGCGCCAAGGCGCGCAAGGCGGTCTATGTCGAGAAGCCGCTCGCGCTGACCTGGAACGAGGCGGCCGGCGCCGCTCGCGCCTGCGCCGATGCCGGCGTGACGCTCGCCGTCGGCCACAACCGGCGGTTCTTCCCGGCGATGCGTGCACTGGCCGAGCTGGCGCAGGGCGAGCTCGGCCAGCTGCTGCATGTCGAAGGCAACTTCTCCGGCTCGTTCGGCTTCGACTACGACGATACCGTCTGGCGAGCGAGCGAAGACGAAACACCCGGCGGCGGGCTGACGCTGATGGGCGTCCACATCCTCGACGCGATGATCGCGATGATGGGCCCGATCGCGGCGCTGTCCGCGACCAGCCTGCGCCAGGTCCTGGCGATCTTGCTCGACGACACCTCGGCGTCGGCGCTGCGCTTCGCGAGCGGCGCGACCGGCTACATGAGCACGCTGACCGCGACCCCGCGGCTCTGGCGGCTGCAGCTGTTCGGCACCAAGGGCTGGGCCCACGTGCTCGACCACGAGATCCTCGAAGTCAGCAGGCTCGGCGGCCATGTCGAGCGGCTGACGTTCGCGCCGGAGGACGCGGAGCGCATCGCGCTCGAACACTTCGCGCGGGCCGTGCAGGGCGGCGCGCCGTTTCCGGTCACGATCCCGCAGGTGCTGAACGGCATCGCGGCGGTCGAGGCGTTCGTGTCGTCGTCGCGGCGCAATGGCGAGCTGACGACCCTGGCGCGGGAGGTCTGACCGTGCTGCCGCTGAAGCTGATCCGGCTCGGCCTCCTCGGGCGCGGATCGCAGCCCGATCTGCCGCCGACGCCGGCGCTGCGCCGGCACTACGACGTCGTCATCATCGGCGGCGGGGGCCACGGGCTCGCGATCGCCTATTTCCTGGCGAGCCGCCATCGGGTCGGCCGGATCGCGGTGATCGAGCGCAGCTATCTGGGCGGCGGCAACACCGCCCGCAACACCCAGGTCGTCCGCGCGAACTACATCACGCCGGAGGCGATCCGCTTCTACGGCCGCTCGCTCGAGCTCTACCGGGGGCTCAGCGAGGAGCTGGGCTTCAACGTCATGTTCTCGGCCCGCGGCCAGCTGACGCTCGCGCAGAACGACGCGGCGGTGCGCGGCTTCCGGCTGCGCGCCGAGGCGAACAGCCACATGAGCATCGACAGCGTGCTAGTCGACCGCAAGCAGATCAGGGAGCTGTGCCCGGCGCTGAGCCTGATGGACGACACGCCGCAACCGGTGCTCGCCGGGCTGTGGCATCCGGTCGGCGGCATGGCGCGGCACGATGCGGTGGCCTGGGGGTTCGCTCGCGCCGCCGCCCGTCTCGGCGTCGAGCTCCATCAGCAGACCGCGGTGCTCGGCATCGACGTCGACGGCGGCCAGGTCCGCGGCGTCAGGACGACGCGCGGCGACATCGAGGCCGGCGCGGTCGTGCAGGCCGTGGCCGGCGCGAGCTCGGAAGTCGCGGCGATGGCCGGCATCAGGCTGCCGATCGTGACCTATCCGCTGCAGGCGCTGGTCACGCAGCCGCTGAAGCCGTTCGTCGATCCGCTGGTCAGCGCGCCCGCGTACCACTGCTACGTGTCGCAGAGCCCGAGGGGCGAGGCGATTATCGGCGGCGGGTCCGACCCCTATCCGCTCTACTCGACCCGGGTTACGCTCGAGATGAAGGAAGAGCTGTTGCATGCGGCGGCCACGATGTTCCCGTGCCTCGCCGGCGCCAAGGTGCTGCGCCAGTGGGCCGGCATGACCGACATGACGCCCGACTACAGCCCGATCATGGGCGCGAGCGGGGTCCGGAACTACTACCTCGATGCCGGCTGGGGCACCTGGGGGTTCAAGGCGACGCCGGTCTGCGGCGAGACGATGGCCGAAATGGTGGCGACCGGGCGCGTGCCGCGCCTGATCGAAAGCTTCGGTCTGTCGCGGTTCGCCGAGTTCCGCCAGGTCAACGAGATGGGCGCGACCGCCGCCAGCCACTGAACACCCGACATGAAGCTGATGCGTTGTCCCCTGAACGGCTGGCGCGGCGTGGACGAATTCGCCTATGGCGGCGAGTACTTCGAGATGCCGGATCCGGACTCGGCGGATGACGAGACCTGGAGCCGCTACGTCTTCATGCGGGAGAACCGCCGCGGCGAGGTCGCCGAATGGTGGTGCCATGTTCCGTCCGCGCTCTGGTTTATCGCGGTGCGCGACACCGGCAGCGGCCGGGTGGTCGAAACGTACACGATGCAGCAGTGGCGCGACCGGATCGGCGCGACGGCGGCGGTGGCGACAGCGGCGGCAGCGACAGCGGTGGAAGCGGCGGCGGACGCGCTGGTGGCCGCGCGGGGACTGGCCAATGGCTGAGCGCAGCGGCTTCTCGTCCCGGCTCGACGCTGCGGCCGGCGTGCTGATCGACCGGTCGCGGCCGCTGTCGTTCCGCTTCGACGGTGAACGCATCGACGCGTTCGCCGGCGATACGATCACCAGCGCGCTGGTCGCGAGCGGGCGCTGGCTGATGTCGCGCTCGTTCAAGTATCACCGGCCGCGCGGACCGGTCTCGTTCGCCGGCCACGAGGCGAATACGCTGGTCCAGGTCGATGCCGAGCCCAACGTCTGCGCGGACCTGCGCCCGGCCGGCACCGGCAGCGATGTCCGGCCGCTGAACGTCGTCGGGCGGCTCGACCGCGACCGCGCCGCGATCCTCGGGAGCCTGGGGTGGTTCCTGCCGGTCGGCTTCTATTACCGGGACTTCTTCGGGCCGGACCGGATCTGGGACCGCTGGGAGAAGAAGATCCGCGCGATGGCCGGTCTCGGCCAGGTCGGCCGCCCGGCGGCTTCGCGGCGGTTCGTGCAGCGATTCGTCCACTGCGACGTCGCGGTGGTCGGCGGCGGCCCGGCAGGGCTCGCGGCGGCGGCTGCCGCCGCGCGGGAAGGCGCCGACGTCGCGCTGTTCGAGCAGCAGCCGAAGCTCGGCGGCGCGCTGTCGTGGGGCCGCCTGCGCGCCGAAGCCTCGGACGACCAGGCCGAACGCGACCGCCTCGCCGGCGAGCTGTCGCTGCCGCCGGAAGTCACGGTGTGGACATCGGCGACGGTCACCGGAATCTTCGATGACGGCCTGCTGTCGGTCATCGCCGGCGATGCGCTGCTCAAGGTCCGCGCCCGGCAGATCGTGCTCGCGCACGGCGGCATCGAACAGCTGCCGGTGTTTCCGAACAATGACCTGCCGGGCATTGCGCTGCCCGGCGGACTGCAGCGGCTGATCCGGCTGCACGGCGTCCGGCCGGGCCGCCGCGCCGTCGTCGTCGCGTCCGATGACGCCGCCTACGGCGCTGCGGTCGAGCTGCTCGACGCCGGCGTCGAGGTCGCGGCGCTGGCCGACCTGCGCGGCGCGATCGTCGGGCCGATCGACCTGGTCGAGCGGCTGCGGCACGCCGGTACGCGGCTGCTCGACAACGTGTCGGCGCTGCGCGGTCGTGCCGCCTTCAGCGGACTGCACGTCGGAAGCCTGGAAGTGTCGCTGGGCGGCGGCAAGCCGCAGAGCATCGCCTGCGACCTGGTCGCGGCCTCGGCCGGCACCGTTCCCGCGTTCAACCTGGCCGCCCAGGCCGGCGCCGCGGTCCGCTACCGGTCGGCGCTGCGCAACTTCGTCGTCGAGTCCGCGGTTCCGTCGCTGCATGTGGTCGGCACATTGGCCGGCGTGCTCGACCTCGCGCCGGCGATCGACCATGCGCGGGAAAGCGGCCGCCGGGCTGCGCGCGGCGAGCCGCCGGTGGCGCCCGATGCGCTGGTGGCGGCACCGGATGCGCACGCCGACCCGGTCCGCCGGGCACCGCTGCCGGCGTGGCCGATCTTCGAGGCCGGGCGCGGCAAGGCGTTCGTCGACCTCGATGAGGACCTGCAGCCCGAGGATCTGCGCGAGACGGTCCGGCTCGGCTATGCCGACATGCAGCTGCTGAAGCGCTTCTCGACCGTCGGCATGGGGCCGTCGCAGGGACGCCACTCGGCATTGGCGACGCTGCGGATCGTCGCGCGGCAGACCGGGTCGGAGCAGTCCGACGTCGGCCTGGCGACGCCGCGCCCGCCGGTCGGCGAGGAGACCGTCGCGCACCTGGCCACCGGCCCGGAGCATCCGGTCCGGCGGACCGCGCTGCATGACCGGCATCTCGAGCTCGGCGCCGTCATGATGCCGGCCGGCGCCTGGCTGCGGCCGGCCTACTTCGGCAACGGCCGCTCGCGCGAGCAGGCGATCGCGGACGAGGTCGAGGCGGTGCGCCAGCGCGCCGGCCTCTTCGACGTCGGAACGCTCGGCGGCCTGCTGGTCCGGGGGCCGGACGCGGCGGCCTTCCTGGAGCGGATGTACACCGGCCGCTATGCGACGATGAAGCCGGGTGCGGTGCGCTATGCGCTGATGCTCGACGAAGTCGGTTCGATCTACGACGACGGCGTCGTCGCGTGCGTCGAGCCGGACGTGTTCTACGTGACCACGACGTCCGGGCACTCCGATGCGATCTATCGGTCGATGCTGAAGTGGAACGCGCGCTGGCAGCTCGATCTCGACGTCACCAACGTGACCAGCGCGTACTGCGGCGTGAATCTCGCCGGGCCGGCGAGCCGGGCGATCCTGTCGGCGCTGTGCCCAAACGACGACCTGTCGCAGGCCGCGTTCGGCTACATGCGCAACCGGACGATCGCGGTCGCCGGGGTCCCGGCGATCGCGATGCGGGTCGGCTTTCTCGGCGAGCTGGCCTACGAGCTGCACCTGCCGGCCAGCCGCGCACTGGCGGTCGTCGATCACCTGCTCGAAGCCGGCCGGGCCCACGGCCTGGTTCCGATCGGCGTCGAGGCGCAGCGGCAGCTGCGACTCGAGAAGGGGCACGTGATCGTCGGACAGGATACCGACGGGATCTCGACGCCGCAGGAAGCCAACATGGGCTGGGCGCTCGCCGCCGACAAGCCGTTCTACATCGGCCAGCGGTCGCTGCGCGTGCGCGCGAGCCAGGCCCCGACCCGCGCGCTGGTCTGCTGGCAAGGCCCTGCCGGCGCGCAATGGCCGGTCGCCGAAGGCCATCTGGTGCTGGAATCGGACGCGATCGTCGGCCACGTGACGTCGGTCGGCTACTCGGCGACGCTGGGCCGGACGATCGGCATGGCGTTCGCGGCGCCGTCCGCCGCGTCGCCCGGGGCGGCGATCACGATCAAGGGCGAGGGCGGCCAGCGGCTCCAGGCCGAAGTGGTCGCGGCACCGTTCTATGACCTCGAGGGTGCGAGGCAGAAGCGATGAGCCCGAGCGCACGGCCGCCCGAAGCCGGGCTCGCGTCCCCCTCGGGGGTGCGGCCGGACACGGCCAGTCCCTGCGGACTAGCCGTGCCTGCCGCACGCCCTCGGCCTCCGGCCGAGGGCCGACCGGCCCGCAGGGCCGAGGGGGCCACATGAGCGTGGCTACCGTCGATGTCCATCCGCAGCTCGTCGAGCTGACGGCATCCGACCGGATCGGCCTGAAAGGCCGTGGCTCGGCCGCCTGGCTCGCCGCCCGGGGCCTCGAGCTGCCGGCCGCGCCGAACCGCCTCGCGGCCCGGGCCGACGGCCTGGTCGTCGCGCGCTATGGCAAGGCCGAGTTCGCGATCGCGGAGCTCGGCGGCAGCTCGACCGGCGCCGTCGCCGAGCTGCGCCGCAGGCTCGCCGAAACCCGGCCCGCGGCCTGCTATCCGGTGCCGCGCAACGACGGCCAGGCGGTGTTCGAGCTGACCGGCAACCGGGCCCTGCCGGCGCTGTCAATGGTCTGTCCCGCCGACCTGCGCCCGAAGGCGTTCCGCCCGGGCGATGTGCTGCAGACGCTGTGCGCGGGCGTCGGTGCCCAGATCTGGAACCTGTCGATGGGAGAATCCACCCGAATCGTCGTTCTCTGCGACATCACGGTCCGCCAGCATCAGCTCGCGGCGCTGAATGCCGCGATGATCGCGAGCGATGCATAGTCGATCTGCGCCATACCCGGGGCTGGTACTGGCGGCCCCGAGCAGGAGATACCGGTGACTCGTAAGCAAGGCAGCAAGAACGGATCGGGCCGCAAGACGGCGAAGCCCTCGATGCGCGCGACGCTCGGGCGCGGCAACGCGGTCACGCACGTCTACGAGACGGTACGCGCCGAGATCCTGAGCCTGAAGCTCGCGCCGGGCGAGGACATCGACGACGCGGAGCTCTGCGATCGGCTCGGCCTGTCGCGCACGCCGATCCGCGAGGCGCTGGCACGGCTGGCCGGCGACGGTCTGGTCACCCAGTCGCCGAACCGGGGCTATCAGGTCGCCCCGGTCGACCTGATGGAGACCCCGCGGTTCGCCGAGGCGCTGTCGCTGTTGCAGCGCGCCGTCATGCGGACCGCGGCGCTGCGCCGTACGCCGAAGGACCTCGAGCAGATCGAGCAGGCCTACCGGAGCTTCGTCCAGGCGGTCGGCGACCGCAGCCCGGTGAGCCTGACCCTGTCGAACCGCGCATTCCATGTCGCGATTGCCGAGGCGTGCCACAACCGCTACCTGGCCGACGCCTATACCCGCCTGCTCGATCAAGGCATGCGGATGCTCAGCGTCCCGTTCGCCTACGATCCCGGCCCCGATGACAGCGTCAGCGAACACACGCAACGCGTCGACGAGGATCATCGCGCGATGATCGAAGTGATCCGGGCACGCGACGCGGAACGCGCCGATGCGCTCGGTGCCGAACATGCCGAGCTGTTCCGATCGCGCTTCATCGCATACATGGAGCGGAACCTGCTCGCGCGGATGGATGTCAGCGACGCCGGGACGACCGCCTCCTCCGGGCGCGGCGCCGGGCCGAGACGGCCGGCCGCGCCCGTCACGCCTTAAGCCGACAGTCTCCCAATCGAACGGAAAGAACATGGATCGAATGCGCGTCGCCTCGGATGTCGGCGGCACCTTCACCGACAGCGTGGCCTACGATCCGGACACCGGCCGGTTGTCGGTCTCGAAGGTCTCGACGACGCCGGCCAACCGCGCCGAAGGTACCGTGGCCGGCCTGCGGCGGGCGCTGCAGCTGCAGCAGCGGATCGGCGCCGACGTCGCCTATGTCGGCCACGGCATGACGACCGCGACCAACGCGGTGATCCAGCGTAAGGGCGCGCGCACCGCATTCATCACCAACGAAGGGTTCCGCGACATCCTGCTGATCGGCCGGCAGAACCGCCCCAGCCTGTACGACCTGTCGGTGGTCCGCCAGGAGCAGATCGTCCCGCGCGAGCGCTGCTACACGGTCCGCGGCCGGATCGATGCCGGCGGCAACGAGATCGTGCCGCTCGACGAGGCGGGCCTGCGCGAGATTGCCGCGGCGCTGCGCGCCGACCGGATCGAGGCGGTCGCGGTGACGCTGCTGCATGCCTACGCGAATCCGGCGCACGAGCGCCGGGCCGCCGAGCTCCTGCGCGCGGAACTGCCGGGGGTGGTGGTCTGCATCTCGACCGAGGTGCTGTCGGAGTTCCGCGAGTTCGAGCGCGCCAGCGTCACGGCACTGAACGCGTTTCTGGTGCCGTTGATGGACCGCTATCTGTCGTCGCTGGTCAGCCTGCTCGAGTCCAGCGAGGGGTTGGGCCTGAACGGCGGCACGCCGGTGATGGTGATGGAGGCGGCCGGCGGCGTGATGACCGTCGAGTCCGCCCGCGACAAGCCGGTTCACACGGTACTGTCGGGCCCCGCCGGCGGCGTGGTCGCTGCCAGCCACGTCGCAGCGGCCTGCGGCGTTGCCGACCTGATCACGATGGACATCGGCGGCACCAGCACCGACATCAGCCTGATCCGCGGCGGCCGGCCGGCGGTCACGCGCGAGGCGAAGCTCGAGGAGATGCCGATCCGGCTGCCGGTCGTCGACATCAATGCGATCGGAGCGGGCGGCGGCTCGATCGCCTGGATCGACGACGGCGGTGCGCTGCGGGTCGGCCCGCGCAGCGCCGAGGCCGTGCCCGGCCCCGCCTGCTACCGGCGCGGCGGTACCGAGCCGACGGTGTCGGACGCCAATCTAGTGCTGGGACGGCTCGGCGCCGCGACCCGGCTCGGCGGCGACATGACGCTCGACATCGATGCCGCACGGCGGGTCATCGAGGCGCGGATCGCCGCTCCGCTCGGGATCGACGTGATCGAGGCGGCGGCCGGCATCCTGCGGGTGGCGCACGCCAACATCGCGCGCGGCATGCGGGTCGTCTCGGTTGAGCGCGGTCATGACCCGCGCGATTTCGTGCTGGTGCCGTTCGGCGGCGCCGGGCCGATGCACGGTACGCCGGTCGCCCGCGACCTCGGCATGCGGCAGCTGCTGCTGCCGCCGAATCCGGGCATCCTGTGCGCGTTCGGCCTGCTGGTCTCGGACCTGCGGCACGACCTGCTCGAGACCCATGTCCGGGAGCTCGCCGGGTTCGAGTTCGACGAAGCCGGCCCGATCCTGCAGCGGCTGCAGGCTTCGGCCGGGCAGTTGCTCGCGCGCGATGGCGTGCCGGCCGACCGCCGCCTGGTCGAGCTGCGCGCGGATCTGCGCTATGTCGGCCAGAGCTTCGAGCTGGCGGTCGCGATCGATCCGCCGACCGCCGCGGGCTGGGATGCGCTGAAGACGCGGTTTCACGAAGAGCACCGGCAGCGCTTCGGCCACGCCGATGCGCGCGCCGCGATCGAGGTCGTGACGCTCGCGGCAACCGGCTGGGGCAAGGTCGATCCGCCGCGACTAGCCGCGCTCGAGCAGGGCGGCGCATCGGCGCAGGCCGCGCTGGACGGCACGCGGCCGGTCTACTATGAGGCCGGGGCACTGCGCGGCGGCGGCGACTGGCACGACACGCCGGTCTATGACCGTGGCCGGCTGCGGGCCGGCAACGTCGTCACCGGCCCCGCCATCATCGAAGAGATTTCGTCCACAACGGTCCTGTACCCGGGCGACGTGGCCAAGGTCCACGCCACCGGCGCCCTGTTCGTCGAGGTGAAGCCATGAAGGAAGATCTGCGGTTGGATGCGGCAACGCTCGAGGTATTGCGCAACGCGCTCGATGCGACCGCCGAGGAAATGGGCGCCGTGCTGCGCCGGACCGCGTTCTCGCCGAACATCAAGGAGCGGATGGACGCGTCCTGCGCGGTGTTCGACCGCCATGCCCAACTGGTGGCGCAGGCCGAGCACGTGCCGGTGCATCTGGGCTCGATGCTGTCGGCGTTGAAGCCGACGCTGGCAGCGGCCGAGCCGCTCGCCGCGGGCGACGTGCTGGTCGTCAACGACCCGTTCGTCGCCGGTGCCCACTTGCCGGACGTGCTGTTCGTCAGCGCGATCTACGTCGGCGAGCTGCACGTGGGCTATGTCGCGGCGCGCGCGCACCACTCGGACGTCGGCGGCATGGAGCCGGGCTCGATGCCCGGGAACTCGCGCGAAATCTGGCAGGAAGGGCTGGTGATCCCGCCGGTGCTGCTGTACCGCGGCGGCGTGCTGCAGGCCGACGTCGAGCGGCTGATTCTCGCGAACGTGCGCACGCCGCTCGAGCGGCGCGGCGACCTCAATGCGCAGCTCGCCTGCCTGCGGGTCGGCGAACGCCGGATCGTGGAGCTGGCCGCCAAGTACGGCGTGGACGTACTGCTGCGCGGCCTCGATGCGCTGCTCGAGTATGCCGCCCGCCGGATGCGCAACCGGATCGCGCAGTTCCCGCCGGGCGTCTATCGGGCCGCCGATGCGCTCGACGAGGACGGGATCGGAGCCGATCCGGTGCCGATCGAGGTGGCGATCACGATCGACGGCGAACGGATGGTGATCGACTTCGCCGGCTCGTCGCCGCAGCGGCCGGGCAACATCAACGCGGTCGCGCCGATGACGCACTCGGCCGTCTACTTCGCGCTGAAGATGGTGACCGACGCGACCATTCCGGCCAACGCCGGCGCCTTCTGGCCGGTCGAGATCCGGATTCCGGAGGGCAGCGTGCTCGATGCCCGCGCGCCGGCGGCAGTGTGCGCCGGCAATACCGAGACCACCCAGCGCGTCGCCGACGTGGTGCTCAAGGCGATGGCGGCGTGCGCGCCGGACCGGGTTCCGGCGGCCAGCCAGGGGACGATGAACCTGATCGGCATCGGCGGGCTGGATCCGCGCAGCGGCCGGCGCTACGCGTATGTCGAGACGATCGGCGGCGGGCAGGGCGGCCGTCCGATGGGTGCCGGCCAGGACGGCATCCAGTGCAACATGACCAACACGATGAACACGCCGGTCGAGGCGCTCGAGATCGGCTATCCGCTGCGGGTCGAGCGCTACGAGCTCCGCGAGGGCTCGGCCGGGGCCGGCAAGCACCGCGGCGGGCTCGGCGTCGTGCGCGCATTGCAGGTGCTCGGCCACGAGGCCCGAGTCTCGCTGCAGTCCGATCGCCGTCGCTTCAACCCGTACGGGCTCCACGGCGGCCAGCCCGGGCAGCTGGGGCGCAACCTCGTCATCGATGCCGGCGGCCAGGCACACGATCAGCCGGGCAAGGTCACGGTCACGCTGAAGGCCGGCGAGACCGTGGTCATCGAGACGCCGGGCGGCGGCGGCTGGGGAGCGGCAACCGGAGGCGCAGCGACCGGAGGCGCCGCAGCGTGAGGCGCGGCGGCGAGAGGAGCGGCGGCGTGACCACCGAGCGGACCTACACGATCACGATCTCGTGCCCGGACCAGGTCGGGATCGTCGCGGCGGTCAGCCGCTTCATCGCCGACCGCGGCGGCTGGATCACCGAGGCGAACCATCATTCGGATCGGGCGCTGAAGCGCTTCTTCATGCGGCAGGTCATCCTCGCCGATTCGCTGACCGACGGCGACCAGGCGATCGAGCGCTTCCAGCGCGACTTCACGCCGATGGCGCGCGGCTTCGACATGACCTGGTCGATCTCCGACTCGGGCGTGCGCAAGCGGGCCGTGCTGCTGGTCAGCAAGTACGACCATTGCCTGGTCGACCTGCTGTATCGCTGGCGCTCGGGCGAGCTGAAGTGCGAGATTCCGGGCGTGATCAGCAACCACGAGGATCTCCGCGGCCTGGTCGAAGGTCACGGCATTCCCTACCACCATGTGCCGGTCCCGAAGGACGAGGCCGGCAAGCGCGCCGCCTTCGAGGAAGTCGAGGATCGGTTCATCGAGCTGCGCGGCGACGTGATGGTGCTGGCGCGCTACATGCAGATCCTGCCTCGGGAAATGACCGCGCGTTTTCCCGGCCGGATCGTCAACATTCACCACAGCTTCCTGCCGAGCTTCATCGGTGCCCGGCCGTACCACCAGGCGTTTGCCCGCGGGGTCAAGCTGATCGGCGCAACGGCCCACTACGTGACCCAGGATCTCGATGAAGGTCCGATCATCGAACAGGACGTGGTCCGGATCGACCACGGCGACGTCGAGGAAGACCTGATCCGCTACGGCCGCGACATCGAGAAGAGCGTGCTGGCGCGCGCGCTCAAGTACCACCTCGAGGATCGGGTGCTGCTGGCCGGGAATCGGACGGTGGTGTTCCGGTAGGGCGGCGATGATGGCGTGTGAGACGCTACCGGAATTCGACGAAGCGTCGGTCCGGTGACTTTCAAGGTCCCGAGATCCGGCCCGCGTCGTCGCTGCCGTCCGGCATGGCGCTCGGGACGGAGGCAACGAGGCCGGGCCAGCGTGCCCGGTAGCTTGCAACCTTGTCTGCGAACAGTTCGGGGTAGGGCGTCCGCGGATTCGGCGAGAGCGTGCCCGCGTAGATGCCGGAAAGACCATGGGGCGCGTGGCATCGATCCGGACGAGCGCCGACACAGGTTTCCAGCACGAGAAAGCGGCTGATCCCTTCCTCGGACGAGTCGAGTCGGGCGTACGGCCGACCGAAATGCTCCGGGTACCAGAGATGAACGCGCGCCTGGTTCGCCACTTCGACCGTGATGCCGAGGTCGCCAAGGATCCTGTCCGCCCGAGCCTGCGCCTGTTGCTCTCCGGATTCGCTCAGGTCGGCGGCATCGAAGTAGAAGATGTCGTAGTCCTTGATGCCAGCTCCCGGCGCACGCCCGCATTGAAGGTTCCAGACCGTCTGGAACAGACAGCCGGCGACGAGCCATGCATTCGGAAAGTCGAGATCCTTCCAGCGCGAGAGGATCGTGGCGCTCGAGTGCTGTCGGGTGCGCTGCAATTGCGATACAATTATCGTATGAAGACCAGTTCCATTCCGTCGGTTCGCGTCGAGCCCGAGTTCCGCGCCGAGGTCGAGTCGGTGCTGGTCGAGGGCGAGACGCTATCGGAGTTCGTCGAAGCGTCGGTCCGGGCCGGAGTCGAACGGCGACGCCTGCAGGCCGAGTTCGTCGCGCGGGGCTTGCGGTCACGGGACCAGGCCCGCCGCAGCGGGGTGTACCTGGATGCCGATGTCGTCGTTGCCAAGCTCGAACGTAAGCTCGACAGTGCCCGCGTACGGTTGTCGAAGCAGCGCCGGTGACTTTCAAGGTTCGTCTGACGCGTGAAGCCGGCGAAGATCTGGAGCGACTCTTCGACTTCGTGCTGGATCGCGAACTCGCGCGCGGCACGGGCGATCTGGATCTCCCGGAGCGGGCACTCGCTGCGATCCGAGCCGGACTCGCCACGCTCCGATCATCGCCGTTTACCTGTCGCAAGGCGGCACGCAGTCCATTCCTGCGGGAATTGATCATCCCCTTCGGGTCTTCAGGCTACGTTGCGCTGTTCGAGATCGAAGATCCGAGCAGCGTCGTCGTCGTTGCCGTCCGGCACCAACGTGAGGACGACTACCACTGACGCGGTCGCCGCCCCCTCCGGGACTGAGGCCCCGACCGGCGCCGACGCCCGGATAGCCCGGCCGACGATCGGCATCGTCGGCTTCTTGCTCTGGGTCAAGGTCCAGGCCGCCGTGGGTGGCAAGATTGGATCGACAGGACCCATCATGAAACGCGCAATCCAGCCTCTCCTGCTCGCCTTGATCATCGGTGCGCTCGTCGGCTGCGGCAGCTCATCGTTCCACGACCCTGCCACCACCGACCCTGGCGCGACCGATCCCGGCACCACCGACCCCGGCACCGATCCAGGGACGGACCCGGGAACCAACCCGCCGCCCCCGGTCACGGTTTCGTCCGCGGTGTTCAAGACGGCCCTGTGCACCGACACGCAGCCGGTGCACGGCACGCCGTTCATCGTCGGCCACCTCGCCGATGGCGCCCCGATCGTCTATGCCTACCAGATCTGCCTCGGCGGCCTCGCGCCGGGGTACCGGATGGTCGGCGGCGGCTATTCGAGCGGCAGCGACGGCGAGTCGATCCCGCTGGTCAGTGTCGCGCTGACCGAGTCGGCGGCCGAGCCGCTCGCCTTCGGCAGTCAGCTGACCGCGACGACGAATGCCTCGTCGGTGTCCGTCGATTATGGGTTGGCGTCGCCGACTGCATGGGTCGTCGACGGCAGCGCCACGGTCGAGCTCGGTCGGGCGCTGCACCGCTGGACGGCGACCGACCCGGCCGAGCCGTGGTTCGTCGAGGTCCGCACGAGCGAGGCGCCGCCGCGCACCGAGGCGCCGGACCGACCGCTGTTCCGGATCTGCTGGCGCACCTCGCTGCCGGCGACCGAGCGGCTGACGTGTCACGTGCATCGTCGGTCCGACGGCGGCTTCGAAGGCATCGAGCTGGTCGAGGATCCCGACGGGACGGCGCCGCGCCGCTGGGTCGGCTGGCTTTGATCGGCGGGCGCTGATCGTCTCCGAGCCGGCGGCGGGCGACCGTCGTCAAGCGCCTCAGACAGCCCTTCAGGCCATCGCTCAGGCCGTCTCGGCACCGACGGGCAGCCCGGCCAGCGCTATCGCCAGGCGCGCCGTTGGCGGACCACCGCCCGGGGATGCACCGGCGGGCGCGGCGCCTGGCGTCGCGCAGGTCGATGTCGCGGACTTCATTGCGCCGCTGGCGGCCGGGCATTAGCCCGGCCCCGGCACCGCGCCGCGCGCGAACAGTCGCGCGATCGCGTGACGCTCGGCCGCATCGTCCCAGCGCAGGCCGGGCGCCAGCACCAGCCGGCCGATCAGGTAGCCGAGATTCAGCGACAGGAACGTCCGTGTCAGCGCGTCGACCGGAATGTCGGCGGAGAGCCGTCCTTCGCGCTGCAACCGCCCGAACAGGCCGGTGAGCGGCGCCCAGACCGCCGGCAGCCAGCGCTCGGCGAAGCGGGCGCGCAGCGCTTCGTCGCGCAGCAGCTCGACGAGCAGCAGGCGCACCAGCTCCGGCGCCGCGGCAAGCGCGGCCGCGCGCTGCTCGAGCAGCGCGACGTGCCAGACCTCGACGTCGCCGCCGTGCGCCTCGATCGCGGCGCGCAGCCCGTCGAGCGACGCCGGCGCCAGATGGGGCACGACGGCCTCGGCGATCACCGCCTGCACCAGGCCGTCCTTCGAGCCGAAGCGCTTGAACAGCGTCCGCTCGGTCGTCCCGGCCGCCGCCGCGATGTCGCGCGTGCTCGCGCCGCCGACACCGCGCTCGGCGAACAGCCGCGCCGCGGCCCACAGCAGGTCGACGTGCTTCGTCGGTGCCGGGCCGCGGCGCGGGCGACCGCGCGGCCGACCGCTCCGATCGTCCTGCTCGTCCTGATCGATCGATCCGCCGGCCATCGACAGGCTCCATCACCGGTTGGGGCTACGAAAAGTATAGCAATCGCTTGACGGTTTATCAGATTGAAGTATAGTATTTGCTATACACTTTTTCAGGAGTTGCTCATGGCCACGTTCGAACTTCCGATGACGATCGGCGGCGGCGCCTGCGCGCCGGCGTATCCGGCGACCTGTGCCCGCCCGCCCGAGCCGCTCGCGCTGCCGTGGGCGCTGAAGCCGCTCGGATCGGCCGAGTTCGGTGCCCGGCGCCTGCCGGACGGCCGGCTCTGCTACTGGATCCGTCACCAGCTGCTGCACGGCGTCACGCCGACGATGCTTGCCTGGTGGTTCGCGAACCTCGAGGGCGACGTCGACATCGACGGCCAACGGGTGAACCGCTATCGCGCCTGGCATCCGTACGACCACGTCCATGCGAGCTACGCGCGGCGCAGGCCCGACGGCAGCGTCGGCCCGGGCGCGGTGATCCGGCTGAAGGAGTTCCTCGGCGCGAACCGCGCCTATGCGGTCGACATCGCGACCGTCATCGAGAAGCTCGACGAGGAAGGCTACGTGCACAACCCGGTCGTGCACGGCGTGTCCGGCCTCGCGCGGATGGAATACCGGTTTACGCCGGAGCAGGGCGGCACGCGCTACGAGAACTGCCTGATCATCGGCGGCGCGCGCGGCTGGCGGCGAGCGCTGACGCCGCTGCTCGAGCGCTTCGCGTTTCCGCGGGAACGCGGCATCGCCTGGATCAGGCACAACGTCGAGGAGGTCGGCGCGCTGGAGCAGTTCCTGCCGGCGCTGTACCGCCGGGAGACCGAACTGGCCGGTTGACGGCGATCGACCGTCGTGATGGAGGCGGCAGCGGATCCGCCGCCTTCATAGTCTGACGCTTCCAGGTTGCCCGTCAGATCGAGGCTCGATTTCGTCTTCGCGCGGACGAGAATGGTGCCGTCGGGCACTACATGCCAGACGAGTCGCGTACCCGGTGCAGCGCCGAACTGGTTTTGATCGGCCGGCGCCGTCAGGCCGCCTCCGCCACCGACGGCAGCCCCGCCAGCGCCATCGCGAGCTCCTGCTCGTCGTAGCGCTGGTCGGTCAGCTTGCCGGCCGCGTAGTCGATGTACGCCTGCATGTCGAAGTGGCCGTGGCCGCAGAGGTTGAACAGGATCGTCTCGGCGCGGCCTTCGCGCTTGCAGCGCAGCGCCTCCTCGATCGCACCCTTGACCGCGTGGTTCGCTTCCGGCGCCGGCACGATGCCTTCGGCCTTGGCGAACTGCACGCCGGCGGCGAAGCATTCGGTCTGATGATAGGCGACCGCCTCGATCAGGCCGAGCTCGCGGATGTGCGAGACCAGCGGCGCCATGCCGTGGTAGCGCAGGCCGCCGGCGTGGAAGCCCGGCGGCGTGAACGTCGAACCGAGTGTATGCATCTTGGCGAGCGGCGTCATGTGCGCGGTGTCGCCGAAGTCGTAGGCGTACTTGCCGCGGGTCAGCGACGGGCACGCGGCCGGCTCGACCGCGACGATCCTCGGCTTGGCGCCGCCGCGCAGGCCGTCGCCGATGAACGGGAACGCGATGCCGGCGAAGTTCGAGCCGCCGCCGGTGCAGCCGACGATGACGTCGGGCCAGGCATCGGCCATCGCCATCTGTTCCATCGCCTCGATACCGATCACCGACTGGTGCATCAGCACGTGGTTCAGCACCGAGCCGAGCGCGTACTTGGTATCGTCGTTCTGCGCCGCGATCTCGACCGCTTCGGAGATCGCGATGCCGAGGCTGCCCGGATGGTCCGGACGCCGCTCGAGCACCGAGCGGCCGTAGGCGGTCTCGTTCGACGGCGACGCCAGGCAGCGCGCGCCGTAGGTATCCATCACCGCACGGCGGTACGGCTTCTGATCGTACGAGACGCGGACCTGGAACACGGTCACGTCGAGCCCGAACAGCGCGCCGGCGAACGCGAGCGACGTGCCCCACTGGCCGGCGCCGGTCTCGGTGGTCAGGCGCCGGACGCCGGCTTCCTTGTTGTAGAACCCCTGCGCGACCGCGGTGTTCGGCTTGTGGCTGCCGGCCGGACTGACGCCTTCGTACTTGTAGAAGATTCGGGCCGGCGTGCCGAGTGCCCGCTCGAGCCGGTGGGCGCGGTACAGCGGCGCCGGCCGCCACAGGCGGTAGACGTCGCGCACCGGTTCGGGGATCTCGATCTCGCGCTCGGTACTGACCTCCTGCATGATCAGCGCCATCGGGAACAGCGGCGCCAGGTCGTCGGGGCCGATCGGCTGCAAGGTGCCGGGGTGCAGCACCGGCGGCAGCGGCTTCGGCAGATCGGCCTGCAGGTTGTACCAGGCCTTCGGCAGCCGGTCTTCCGGCAGCAGGTACTTGGTCGAATCGGTCATGTCGCCTCCGAGTCGTTGGGGTCCCACGGGCAGTTGACGGACGTTCGACGGGTGCCCGGATCGGCGCCTGCCGCTCCGAGCGGTTGCCGCCCCGCCGCTCCGAAGGTTGCCGCCGGACGCTGGCCAGCACTATCCGTTTCGTGCAACGATAGCGGTCCGCGAACCGTGCCGGCGGATCGCCATGTTCAGCTGCCTGTTCCAGTCGGTCGATCTCGACCACTGTCGCGCCGAGGTCGGGCGGGTGTTCAAGCCGCACCGGCTGGATCTGCTCGGCCGCGGCCAGACGCTGCAGGCGCGAATGGACCACCTGGCGCACGGCGCACTGTCATTGTCGCGGCTGCGATATGGCGCCGACGTCGCGATCACGCCGGGCCCGCTCGGTGACTTCTACCTGCTGCAGATGCCGCTGACCGGCGCGGCGCGGATCGTCGTCGACGGCGTCGCGTTCGACTCCCGTCCCGGCATCGCGTCGCTGCTGTCGCCGCAGCCGGATCTGGCGATGCGCTGGTCCGGCGCCAACGATCAGTTGATCCTGCGCATCGGTGCCGAGCGGCTGCGCATGCTCGCCGCGCAGTGGACCGGCGACGACGCGGCGACGCTGCCGCTGCCGGTGTTCACCGCGCGGGCGATGATTACCGCCGCTTCGCCGCTGCTCGCGGTGCTGCAGGATGCATTCGAGCGGCGCGCCCGGCTCGGCGCCCGGCTCGACACGCCCGCGATCACCGAGCCGCTCGAGCACCTGGTCGCCGGGCTGTTGCTGCACGGCCAGCCGAACTCGTTGTCGGCGCGGCTCGCCGGGCCGGCGCCGCTGCCGCCGGCGCGGATCGTCGCCGATACCGAGGCGTACCTCGCAGCTCATCCGGACGCCGCGCATTCGGCCGGTTCGCTGGCGGCGCGCCACCGTGTCAGTGTCCGCGCGCTGTTCCTCGCGTTCCAGCGCGACCGCGGTTACGGGCCGATGCAGTTCCTGCGCGAATGCCGGCTGCTGCAGGCGCGCCGGGCGCTCGAGGCCGGCGCTGCCGACGTCTCGCGGGTCGCGCTCGACTGCGGCTTCGGCCACTTCGGGCGTTTCAGCGCCGTCTATGCGCACCGCTTCGGCGAACGGCCGTCGGAGACGCGGCGGCGGATGCTGCCGCGGCCGGTACGGCTCGCGGCCGGCGGGCGCCGCAGTTGCTCGAGCGCGCCGACCAGGTGATCGAGTGACTGCCGGGAAGCGGTAGACTGCGGGTTCATCGTCCCGGGATGAGTTCCATGCGCACGCCGCTGATCCTGCTCGCCGGTTTCCTGCTGATGGCCGCGACGTTCATCCTCGCGCGCCTGTTCGTCCACGACATTCCGGCCGCGCTGACCTGGGCGACCGCCGCCTATCTGGTGATCTGGTTGCTGATCACCGCATTCAACATGTGGGTCGGTGTCGCCAAGGCCGGCTACACGGCCCGGGAGGAATTCCCGATCCTGCTGATGCTGTTCGGCATCCCGGCGGTGGTCGCGCTGCTGCTGCGATGGAAAGTGCTCTGACCGGCGGCTCGGCCCGCGCCGCACGGCCGGTGGTGACGCATGGCGATTCGTTGCGATGTACCCGCCGCGGCGCGCTGGCCTGGCTCGGCTCGCTGCCGCTCGGCTTCGCCTCGGCCGTCCCGGCTGCGCTCGGCGGCGCATGGCTCGCCGGCTGCGCGCCGCTGCCGACCGCCGGCGTCCGCCTGACCGACGACCAGCAGCCGGCCGCGCTCGGCGCCGACGAGGCGCTGGTCCTGCTCAGGTTCGAGCCGGTGACGGACGAGCTGCGCACTGCGGCGCTGCATTTCCGCGTCGAGGGCACCGGGACCGGGGCACCGTCGGTCTTCACCGTCCCGGTGTCGCCGGCGCGTCAGCCGCTGCTGTTCCGGGTCGCCGGTCGCCGGATCACCTGGCTGCAGCTGGCCCGCGGCGCCGGCGCCGCGCCGATCGCGCCGCCGTTGTCCGCCGAACTGCAGGCCGGCGCGGTGAACTATCTCGGCGATATCGCGATCGGCGCCGATCCGGGCGCGATCGGTCCGGTCGGATCGCCGGGGGGTACGTTCGACCCGAACCGGCCGGGTGCGAGCGACGGGACGCTGCGCTACCGGGTGACGGTGCGCGACGAGACCCTCGCGGAGGCGCGCGCCGTGTTGCCCCGATGGCTCGCCGGCCGCCCGGACCGGATCGCGATGCTGTCGAGCCGGAACTGACGACAGCAGTTCAACTGCGGCGGCGGTCCGGCCGCACATCCTGGTCGCCACCGGTCGGTGTGGCATCGGTGGCCCCGGCGACTGCGGAGGCCGGGCTCGGCGCCGCCGGCACGATCTCGATGTCGATCAGCGCCGACTGCTCGGGCTGCACGAAGCTGCCGCGTGCGCCGGAGCCGTCGATGGGCGCGCCCTATCCAGATTGCCGGACTTCGTCGTTGGTGTCGTCGGTGATCTTCTGCAGCAGGTAGACCAACGCGACTCGCTCGGCCGGGTTGAGCCCTGCCATCGTCAGCTCGGCGACCTTTCTGGAACGGGGCCGCATCGCGTCGATCATCTTGCGGCCGCTCTCCTCGAGTGCAACCACCGACTTGCGACGATCGCTCTCGTCGGGAACCACCGAAACGAACCCCCGCGATTCCAGCCGCTTGACCACGTCCCGCGTCGTCGCCGCGTCGATCGCCGCCTTGCGGCCGATCACGGCGAGCGAAGACGGCCCCAGTTTCTCCAGCGTGTACATCACGGCGAACTGCATGGAAGTCATCTTCGAATCGACGCTCAGGCGGCCGTAGATGGCCTGGTTCCTCTGCAGGGCTTTTCGCAGCAGATGACCGACCTGCTTGGTGAAGTCGAATTCGGCGTCCTCTTCTTTCATCGCTCGACCGGCTCGCCACCGTCTGGAGGTTGGCCGGCACCAGCCTCATGGATTGCGAAATCGGGATGCGGAATTGTAGCTCCAGGGACCTCGGATCCTCGACGCCGGTAGCCTGATCGCTGACGTTTACATCGTTCAAATAAGATGTATACGCTTAATTATTCGGAGAGACTCTAGTGAGAGTATCGAAAATAGTGGTTGTCTACGTTGGATTTATTTCTTAGAATAGAACGTATACATTTGATTGATCCGGAGCGCAAGACCTGGGCGCCTGGTCCGTAAGAGGTCTGCCTTGCATATCGCCATCATCGGCGCGGGAGTGGCCGGAGCCGTAATCGCCCGGCTGCTGAACGAAGTCGGCTGTGCCAGCACGATCTACGAGCAGGCGCCGCAGCTTGCCCGCGTCGGGGCGGGCATCAATCTCGCGCCGAACTCCACTCGGGTGTTCCAGCACCTGGGCCTGGAGTCCGAGATGTTCCGCCATGGCCTGGAGCACGAGGAAAAACTCAATCGCGACTTCGACACCGGACGCCTCACCTACCGTGTCGACACCAAGGGCCTGGCCAGGCTGTATGGCGCGCCGTTCCTGACCATCCATCGCGGCGATCTGCAGACCGTATTGCTGGGAGGCCTGGCGCCTGATCAGCTCCGGCTCGGCAAGGCCCTGGAGCGGCTGGAGCCACGGGGCCCGGTCACCCGCCTGCACTTCGCCGACGGATCGAGTGCCGATGCCGACATCGTGATCGGCGCCGATGGCGTGAATTCCCGCACGCGCCACATGCTGGTCGGCGAAGAGCCTGCCCCTTATAGCGGCGACGTGGCCTACCGGGCCATTTATCCCCGTGCCAGGTTGCCGGGTGTCGAGCTTCCCGATTGCACGAAGTGGTGGGCCGACGATGGCCGCTACATGCTGGTCTACTTCATCAGCGGCGCCCGCGACCAGATCTACTTCGTCGGCGGAGGGCCCGAGCGCGAATGGGGCAGTGACAGCTATGCGCCGATGGCCGTCCCCGTCAGCCGCGTCAAGGACGCCTTTGCGGGCTTCCATCCCGAGGTTCAGCGCGTCATCGATCAGGCCGACGCCGTGTCGCGCTGGGCGATTCGCGAACGCGAGCCCGAATCCGTCTGGTCTCGCGGCGGCGTGGTGCTGGTCGGCGACGCCTGCCATCCGATGACGCCTTACATGGGGCAGGGCGCGGGCATGGCGGTCGAGGATGCCGCCATCCTGGTGCGCTGCCTGCTGCATGCCGGGTTGGACAAGCCGCAGGACGCGTTCCGGCTGTATGAGCTGAACCGGCAGGCGCGCACCGCCCGGGTCCAGATGGAATCGAAGGCGCGCACGTGGATGCGATACACCATGGACCATGAATGGCTGTTCGGTCCCGATGTGCTGACTGATCCGCTCGTAGAGGAACCGACCGACGTCCCGGCATGAAGCCTGCGGCCTTTGCCTATCTGCGCGCAGGTACCGTCGAGGAGGCGGTCAGTCTGCTGAATCGCCATGGGAGCGGTGCGCGCATCCTTGCGGGCGGGCAAAGCCTAGTGCCGATGATGAATTTCCGGCTGGCGCGGCCCGACGTGCTGATCGACCTCAACGGGTGCGCGGGGCTGGGCGGTATCGCGGTCGACGAAGACGCGCTGAGCCTCGGCGCCATGGCGCGCCAGCGGACGGTCGAGCAGCACCCGCTGGTGCATCGGTGGGCGCCGCTGGTGCGGGCGTGCCTCGCCGATGCCGGCCCGGTGACGGTGCGCAACCGGGGCACCGTGGGCGGGATGGCGGCCAATTGCTATCCCACCTCCGATCTGGTCACGGCCCTGGTCTGTCTCGATGCGCGGATCGTGGTGCAGGGCGCGCAGGGCCGGCGTTCCTGGCAGGCCCGGGACTTTTTCCTGGGCGCGTTCACGACCGCGCTGGCGTTCGACGAGGTGGTGGTCGAGTTGCGCATCCCTCGCCTCGCGGGCTGGCGCCATGCCTATCTGAAATGGGCGGATCATGCGGCCGGGGCTGCCGTGGTCGGCGTTGCGCTGTCCGCGCTGCTGGACGGCGCCGGCCCCGCGGCAGTGCGGGCGATGAACGTCGCCGTCAGCGGCTTGGACAGCAGCGTCCCGATCCGGCTTTCCTGCCCGGAGGGCGCGGCTTCGTACGCCGGCCGGCCGGGGGCGGTTGCGGAACTGTTGCGCACCGAAGTCTCGCAGCGCGGGTCGAGGCCGCCCGACGCCGAGGCGATGATCAGGATCGGCATCGCGGGCACGCTGGCGGAGCGCGCGCTGCAATCGGTGCTCGATCCGGTCGGGGCGGGCGCGTGAGCTCCGGGATCGAGCACGGCGCCTTCCGTCCGGACGCCAGTGTCCGGATCGGGGATGCCGCGCAGCGGGTGGAGGACGGCGCCTTCCTCCGCGGCCAGGCGGTTTTCCTGGACGACGTTCCCTGTCCGGAAAACGTTCTGCATGCGACGTTCCTGCGCAGCCCCCATGCCCACGCGCGGCTGTCGTCCATCGACACCCGTGGCGCACTCGGGCTGCCCGGCGTCGTCGCCGTGCTGACGGCTGCCGATCTGCGGGACCACCTGCGGCCGTTCACCGCAGACTTCGAGCGCCCGGGCTTCCGGCCGGTCGCCCGGGAGGTGCTGGCCAGCGACCGCGTTCGCTTCGTCGGCGACGGTGTGGCGCTTTGCCTGGCTGCCGATCCGTATGTCGCGCTCGACGCGATCGAGGAAATCCAGGTCGACTACGAACCGCTGCCGGCGGTCGTGACCGCGGAAGCGGCCGTCGGCGCCGCTTTCCTGCTGTACGACTCCGTGCCGGACAACACGTCCTTTCATAGCGAGTTCGCCAGCCCCGACTTCGAGGCCCGGCATGCGGCCGCGCCGCTGCGGCTGCGCGAACGCTTCTCGTGTGCCCGCATCGCCTGCGTCGCCCTCGAGCCGCGCGGATGTATCGCCGAGTTCGACGCGGCCCGCGGAAAGCTGCACTTCTGGTCTTCCACCCAGGTTCCGCACCTGTTGCGCGCCTGCCTGGCCGAGCATCTGGGCCTGCCGGAGGCCGACGTGGTCGTGCGCGTTCCTGCGGTCGGCGGAGGGTTCGGCGGCAAGACTTCGGTGTATCCCGAAGAGCTGGCGGTGGCGGCCGCGGCGATCCGGCTGCGGACGCCGGTGAAATGGGTGCAGGATCGGTACGACGATTTTCTGACCACCACCCAGGCGCGCGAACACGGCTACGACGTGGAAGCCGGGTACGACGGCTCGGGGCGCCTGCTGAGCCTGGACGCCCGGGTCACCGTCAACATCGGCGCCTATCCGATGCTGCCGTTCGGCTCCAGCCTGGAATCCAACGGCGCCCCGCGCAACCTGCCGGGCCCCTATGCGCTGCGGCACTTCCGTTACCGCACACGCTCGGTGCTCACCAATACCTGCCCCACCGGAGCGTATCGCGGCGTCGCGGCGCCGCTGGCGTGCTTCGTGATGGAAGGGGTGATGGACCGCATTGCACGGGCCCTGTCGATGGATCCGGCCGAAGTGCGACGGCGCAATCTCGTGACGTCCTTCCCGTATCTGAACGTGCTGGGGCTGGAGTATCGCGAAGGATGTTTCGGCGCCGCGCTCGACCGTGCGCTCGAGCTGTCCCGCTACGCGCAGCGCCGGAAGGCGCAACGCCGGTACAACGCGCGCCGCGCGCACCGGCGGATGGGCATCGGCGTTGCCGTCGTGACCGAGCAGACCGGCATGGGAAGCGCCCGCTACCGGGCGCGGGGCCTGTTGCGCGTGCCGGGCCATGAGCGGGCGTCCATCGCCATCGCGGCGGACGGCGTCGTGACGGTCCGCGTGAGCCTGGTCGCGCAAGGACAAGGCCACGCGACGGCCTGGGCGCAGATCGCCTCCGATGTGCTGGGCGTTCCCCTGCGGGACGTCAGGGTAGTCGCCGGCGACACCAGCCGGACCCCTGACGGCACCGGTACCTTCGCGAGCCGAGGCATGGCATTGGCCGGCAGCGCGCTGCTGCGGGCGGCGCAGCAGTTGCGGGCGCGTCTGGCGCGGGCGGCGAGCATGGCGCTGGACGCACCCGCCGAGGCATTGCAGTTCGCCGATGCCCGAGTCTGCGTTTCGGGCGCGGCGGCACGCGCGGTGCCGCTGCGCGAGGCGGCCCGTCTGGCCTGTGCGGCCGATCAGGCCGACTCGCTGGAAGTCTCCGAGCTCGGCGATAGCGCCGGCATGACGCTGGCCAGCGCCGTGCACGTGGTCACCGTGCAGGTGGATCTGCAGACCGGCATGGTGCACGTCGGCGACTACGTCGTCGTTCACGATTGCGGCCGGATGGTCAATCCGTTGCTGGTCGACGGCCAGATCCAGGGCGCGGTGGTGCAGGGCATCGGCGAAGTGCTCAAGGAGCAGGTGCGCTACAGCGCCGAGGGCGAGCCGCTGTGCGTCAACCTGCTGGACTATCACTTGCCGCGGGCCTCGGAGCTGCGGCGGATCACCATCGATGCCGTGCATTCGCCGGCGGGCGCTGCCGAGTTCAAGGGCGTCGGGGAGAGCGGGACGATCGGCGCGGTACCGGCCGTGTCCAACGCGGTCGCCGATGCGCTGTCGGACCTCGGCGTCGGCGTCAGCACGCTCCCGGTCGATCCCCATCACCTGCGCGCGCTGATCGCGGCGGCTCGCTCGTCACGGACGGGAGACGCGTCTTGAAGCCCGTGGATGCCGGCGCCGATTCCTTGCATCAGGTCGAGATGAACGTCAATCGCGTGACGGTGCGCGGCGCCGTACCCGCCCGCCTGCTGCTGGCGGACTTCCTGCGGCATCACGCCGGCTTGAAAGGCACTCACCTGGGCTGCGAGCACGGTGTCTGCGGGGCCTGCTCGGTCCTGGTGGACGGCAGCAGCACGCGAAGCTGCCTGATGTTCGCAGTACAGGCTTGCGGCAGCGCGGTCACGACGGTGGAGGGTCTGGCATCGCCCGATGGCGCGCTCGGCGTGCTGCAGCGCGCGTTCGCCCGGCATCACGCCTTGCAGTGCGGCTTCTGCACGCCGGGAATTCTCGTCGTCCTCACCGACTACCTGCAGCGCAGCCCGGACCCCTCGGACGAGGAGATCCGCAAGGTGCTCGACGGCAATCTCTGCCGCTGCACCGGCTACCTGCCGATCGTCCGTGCAGTACGCGCCGCCGTCGATGAGCTCAACGGCCGGTGCGCTGCGTCGAATGCGCCGGAGAGGCTGGCATGAGCCCGCCGGGCCGTCCCAAGGGCGAATCCCGCAGCGCGTCAGCGCGGAGGGTAGATCAGTGAGCGCTCACCCGATGAATCCGGGACCGGGATTGCACGGCGCGGCACAGCTGCTGCTGCAGGACTACATGGCGGTGCAGCCTTCGGAGATCGTGCTGATCACGGTGGACGATGCGACCGATCCGGCGCTGTCGCCGGTGCTGATGGAAGTCGCGCAGAGCCTGGGAGCGGCGGCCACGGTGCTGGCTTCGCCGAGGCTTCCGTTCCAGGGACAGCTGGCCGATCCCCATGTCTCCCCGCTGCTGGCCGCGGCTTTCCGGATGGCCGATGTCTGGATCGATCTCGCCTTTCCCTATTTCGCCGGATGCGCGGCGCATGACGAGGTGCTACGGGCCGGGCGGGTGCGTTACCTGCTTGCCGGCGACCTGCATGCGGAAGCCTTCCAGCGCCTGTTCGGACGGATCGAGCTGGATCACTATTTCCGTGCCCAGACGGCCTTCGACGCGGTCTTCGGGGCCGCGGTCGGGAAACCCTGCCGGATCACGACCCCCGACGGCACCGATGTTCGCTTCCAGTTGGCCCGCACGCCGCTGTCCAAGCCGCGGCGCGTCACGCAGCCGGGGATGTATCTGGTGCCAGGCAGTTGCTCGATCGCTCCGGACATCGACACCGTGCAGGGCGAGATCGCGGTCACGTCCGGTTTTCACGAGTTCTACGAGGAGTTCCGATCGCCGGTCCGTCTGCGGGTGAACGGCCGCATCGTCTCGGTCGAAGGCGGCGGCGCATCGCTGCCGCCGCTGCGGCGGGCGATGCTGCGCGCCGGCGGCGGTTCGGCGTACGGATCGATCATTCACTTCACGCATGGGATGCATCCCGCCGCTCGCGCGACCGGCCGGTCCTTCATCGAGGATTCGCGCGCGGTCGGCAGCAATGCCGTCGGCCTGGGCATCCCCTGGTGGCAGCCCGGCGGCGGCGAGAACCATCCCGACGTGCTGATGCGGGAGCACTCGGTGTGGGTCGACGGGAGCCCGGTGATCGCGGACGGCGTCATCGTCGGGCCGCCCGCGCTGGTCGACGCGGTCGGGGCGCTCGCGCCGGTCTTTCCTCCGAACATCCACCAGGGCATGACCCTGGCCCGCGCAGCCGGAGCCGATCAAGCGGCTCCGTCACCAGGAGCATCACCGTGAACGATCCAAATGGCGGCAGGCTCGCCCGGCTTCGTTCCGGCATTCTGGCTGCGGCAGCCGTGGCGCTGATGCTTGGCTTCCTGCCCGTCGGCGAGCTGAACGCCCAGGCGTTTCCAAGCCGGCCGGTGCGCATCTTCGTGCCGAACCCGCCGGGCGGCGGGGCCGATGCGATCACGCGCCTGATCGCCGACAAGCTCACCCACTCGCTCGGTCAGTCGGTGATCGTCGAGAACCGGCCTGGAGGCAGTTCGATCATCGCGACTGAGGCACTCGCCAAGGCGGCGCCCGACGGCCACACGCTGGCGCTCGTCACGGACGCGCACTCGATCAATCCGCTGGTGTTTCCGAAGCTGCCCTATGACTCGGTCAAGGATTTCGCGCCGGTCGCTCAGCTGATCCGCGGCGATCTGATTCTGGTGGCCAGCCTGGCCTCCGGGATTCGCTCGATTCAGGACCTGGCGGAGAAAGCGAAGGCCCGCCCCGGGCAAATCACCTACGGATCCACCGGCCCGGGCACCGTCCATCATCTGAACATGGAGCTGCTGGTCCTGCAGCTCGGGATCCGGCTGAATCACGTTCCCTACAAGGGCGTGTCGCCGGCGATGGCGGACCTGATCCCCGGCCACGTCGATCTGATGCTGTCCGGCACGGCCGGCGGGGTCCTGCCGAACGTGGCGGAGGGCAAGCTGGCCGGCGTGGCGGTGACGGGTTCCAGTCGCCTGGAAGCCGTGCCGAACGTGCCGACCACCCGGGAGGCAGGCTTGCCGAACTACCAGCCGGTGTACTGGTACGGCCTGTTCGCTCCTGCCGGTACGCCGAAGGATGTCGTGAACCGGCTCAATCGCCAGGTCATCGACGTGCTGCATCAGCACGACGTACGGGTCAGCCTGGCACAGACCGGGGTGGTGGCGGCGCCGGCGCTGTCGCCCGACGAGTTCCGCGCGTTTCTCGCGCAAGACGCCGAGAAGTACCGGGACATCATCGCGCGAAGCGGTGCCAGGCTGCAATGAATTCCGAGCGGGCGGCCGTGATCCCCGGCAAGGGCGACGGCTGCCGTTTCCATCCATGGAGGGCTCCATGACATCCGTTTCCGCTTCTCCCGCCCGGCCGATGGACTGCAGTGATGCAGAGCGCGATGCGCGCATCGAGCTGGCACTGGCTTATCGATGGGCACACCATCAGGGGTGGTCGACTTTCATCTACAACCACATTACCGCTCGAGTGCCTGACGAGCCGGGGATGTTCCTGATCAAGCGCCACGACGCGTTGTTCAAGGAAGTCAGCGCTTCGACCCTGGTCAAGCTGAGCCTCGACGGAACGCCCGCCCCCGGCTACGAGCAGATCAATGTCGCCGGCTTCAACATCCATGCCGCGCTGTTGCGCGCCCGGCCGGACCTCGGCAGCGTGATGCATATGCACCCGCTGGACGCCGTGGCGGTTTCCGCTCACGGCACGGAGCTGCTGCCGCTCTGCCAGACGTCGATGCGCTTCTACCAGCGGATCTCGTACCACGACTACGAGGGCCTGTCGGAAGACTCGGACGAATGTGCCCGCCTCGCGGCCAACCTCGGTCCGCGCAACAAGGCCATGATCCTGCGCAACCACGGCCTGCTGACCTGCGGCGCCTCGGTCTCGCAAGCCATCTACATCATGGGGCAGCTCATCACGGCTTGCCAGGTGCAGCGCGCTGTGCTGTCGATGCAGGGCCAGGCGCATCTTCCTCCAGTCGAGGTGTGCGAGCACACCGCCCGGCAATGGGAAGCGTTCGACCAGACCGGCGCGCGCGCGAACCTGCACGCGTACATGCGGGTCATGGATGCGATCGACCCCGGCTACCGGAACTGAACGCGCGTCCGGCCCGCCATGAACGTCCTCTTCATCGAGAGCCCGACGCTGAACGGCACGTTCGAGCCGGTGATCGCCCGGCTGCGTGCCGAAGGATCGGACGTTCGGCTCGCCAGCCCCGCGTCGCTGGCGAGCGATCCCGCGCCATTGTGGGATGCGCAACTGGTCGTAACCGGCAGCGCGTATCAGCTCGACGCCGCGACGTTGCGGCGGGCCACTCGGCTGCTTGCGGTGGCGTACGGCGCGATCGGAACCGACGGGATCGACCTGCAGGCAGCCACGGAGGCAGGCATCGCCGTGGCGCATGCGCCCACGCACCCGAACTACACGAGCATGGCCGAAGCAACGGTGCTGCTGATGCTCGCCCTGCTGTACGACCTGGAGCGGGCCCGGGACCTCATGCATCGCGGGGGACCGCGGCCGGCAACGATCACGGCGCGCATGCTCGAGGGCCGGACGGTCGGGCTGGTCGGCATCGGACGCATCGCGCGGGCGGTTGCTTCACGACTGGCCCCGTGGGGCGTGCGCCTGCTGGCCTGCCGGCTTCGTCCGGAGCTGGAGATCGGCATGCCCGGCATCGAGCTGGTGTCGTTGGACGCATTGCTCGCCGACAGTGACGTGGTCAGCCTGCACGCGGCATACCGCGCGGGAGCAGCTCCACTGCTGGGGGCGCGCGAGTTCGGGCGCATGCGGCCAGGTTCGCTGCTGGTCAACACGGCGCGGGGCGGCCTGGTAGACGAGGCGGCCCTCTGCGCCGCGCTGCAGTCCGGGCATCTGGCCGGTGCTGCGCTGGATACCTTCGCCGCCGAACCGCTGCCGTCCGACAGTCCCTTGCGCGAGGCCCCGAGGGTACTGCTCACGCCGCACTGCATCGGCCACACCCAGGAACTGATGGCGTCGCTGCAGCAGGCCTTGCAGGCCAACGTGGCGGCGCTGCTGGCCGGCTCCCCACCCCCCTATCTCCGAAATCCCGAGGTGTTGCCGCGCTGGCGTGCCCGGATTCGCGCTTCCCGATCCTGAGGCAGGCGCCGTGGACAGTATCGTGAATTCTTCTTGGAGCTCAGCATGAACAGAGTGCTCATCGCCGCCGCTACCGCTGTGACGGCCCTGGTCCTGGGCGCCGGTTCCGCCCTGGCCCAAAGCTATCCCAGCAAGCCGGTACGCATCATCAATCCGTTCCCGCCCGGTGCCGCCAACGACGTGATTGCGCGTGCGCTGGCAGCGAAGCTCTCGGAACGCTGGAAGCAGGCCGTGATCGTGGACAACAAGACCGGCGCGTCGGGCAACATCGGCATGGAATACGTGGCTCGCGCGCCTGCGGATGGATACACCTTCGTCATCGGCGCAAACACCATGGCCATGGTGCCGTGGCTGTTCCCGAAGCTCGGTTTCGACATGCTCAAGGACTTCGCGCCGGTGCTCTACGTCGGAGACGTCGGAGGCGTCGTTGTCGTCCGTCCCGACTTTCCGGCTGCTTCGCTGCGCGAGTTGATCGAGTATGCAAGGGCTCATCCCGGCAAGGTCAGTTATGCCTCTTCCGGCAGCGGTTCTCCCCAGCATATCGTCGCCGAGTACTTCAATGCCCTGGCGAAGGTGGAGACTCTGCACGTTCCCTACAAGGGTGCAGCGCAGTCATGGGTGGCACTCATGAGCGGCGAAGTCGACATGACCTTCGGTGCCGTCAGCTCGGCGGCGCCATTGATCCAGGCGGGCAAGCTCAAAGCCCTCGCGGTCGGCTCGAAGACGCGTTCGGACAGCCTGCCGGGCGTTCCTTCGTCGGTCGAAGCGGGGTTGCCCGGCCTCGAATTCGGGTTCTGGTATGGAATCTTCGCTCCGGCGCATACCCCGCAACCGATCATCGACCGGTTCTACCAGGACGCCTCGGAGATCCTCGCCGGGGCCGAGCTCAAGGCCAACCTGGCGCAACAGCATTTCGACATCGTCAACGGGAGTCCCCGGCAGCTCGGCGAGCTGCTGGAACGCGACTACCGCAGGTGGGGGAAAGTCATCAACGACGCGGGAATTCGAACGCAATAGCGTTCGCTCGCGCCGCTTCCGGCTCGTGACGACAGTCCAGGCTCGTGACAACGGTTTCACTACTTCCGCCGAGGATCTCATGAAGAACGCCCTGCATGTTCGCCGCTTCCCCGTCTCTTCGCGCAGGTGGCTGTGCGCGTATCTGGCCCTTTGCGCGGGCCTGTCGGCCGCCATGACACCTCAGGCGCAAGCGCAGGCCAGCGATTATCCGAACCGCACGGTCCGCATCATCAATCCGTTCCTGCCGGGTGCCGCCAATGACATCCTGGCCCGCCTGCTGGCAACCAAGCTCGGCGAACGGTGGGGGCGATCGGTCATCGTCGAGAACAAGGTCGGGGCTGCCGGCGTGATCGGCCTGAACTTCGTGGCCAAGTCTGCGGCCGACGGATATACCTTCGTGGTGGCCGCCAACACGCTGTCGATGATGATCCCGGCGCTGCACCCGAATCTGCCGTTCGACGTGCGCAAGGACTTCGCGCCGGTCATCTACATCGCGGACGTTCCGACCGTGGTCACGGTGAACGCCGGGACGCCGTTCAAGACGGTCCAGGATCTGGTGTCGTATGCCAAGGCCAATCCAGGCAAGCTGACCTTCG
Source organism: Lautropia sp. (assembly GCA_050249335.1). Taxonomy (GTDB): domain Bacteria; phylum Pseudomonadota; class Gammaproteobacteria; order Burkholderiales; family Burkholderiaceae_E; genus Lautropia. Next base: position 6,449 of record JBFWQR010000051.1, on the reverse strand, counting down.
GCTCGTCGGGTACCGGATCGTCGTTGCACATGATCGGGGAGTACTTCAATTCGCTGGTGGGCATCGAGCTGCTCCATGTTCCATACAAGGGCGCACCCGAAAGCCTGAACGCGACGATCAGCGGCGAGGTCGATCTATCGTTCGGCGCGGCCAGCTCCGTGGCGCCGCAGGTGAGAAGCGGCAAGGTGAAGGTGTTGCTCGCCAGCGGCAGCAAGCCAGTGAGCGTGTTGCCCGATGTTCCGGTGGCGGCCTCCGTGGGCATGCCGGAATTCGATGTGCCCCTGTGGTACGGAATCTTCGCCCCGGCCGGAACGCCTGCCGCCGCAATCCAGCGGTTCTACCGGGACGCGGCCGAGATTCTCAACGAACCGGAGACGCGCGAGCAGCTGGTGCGCATGGGCTTCAACGTCGTGGCGGGCTCTCCCGAACAGCTCGGCGAATTGGTGACCAGCGATCTGGCCAGATGGACGCGGCTGGTTCGGGATCGCGGGATCACGGCGAAATGAGTCAACCTCCGGTACTGCAGTTCCATTTCTTCGGCAACGCGCGGCACAAGGCCTGGGATCTCGCCTTTCGTCCCTATTTCGAAGCGCTGCAGGCCAGACGGAACCTGGCGATCGAGCCGGTTTTCGACCAGGGCGCGCATGGCCTGCACGATCGGCCGCAAGCCATTGCCGAGGGCAGGGAGGATGGCGGGGTGATCCATCCCGGTCTCGCGCCCGCGCGCTTTCCCGACAACGACGCGCTCTGCCTGCCAGGACTGTTCGAAGACAACGCGGAGGTTTCGATCGTCCTGACCAGGCTGCTGGCCGCGGAGGCGCTGCGCGGTTATGAGGACTACGTCGTCGCTGCGGGCCTGGGTACGACGGCGCAGCATCTGCACGCGCGGGTGCCGATCCAGGGGATCCGGGATCTCGCGGGACTGTCCGTGCGTGTGGGCAACGCCATCGATGCCCAGGTCGTGGCAAGCCTGGGCGCCCGGCCCGTCGCCATGCCGCCGACCGACGTGCATGACGCCATGCGGGAGCAGCGCATCGAGGCCGCGCTGATGAATGCCGGCGCCTTCTTCAACTATCGTGCCGACGCGGTGGCCCGATGGCACTGGATGGCGGGTATCGGCAGCACGCCCGCCGTGGTGCTGTGGAACCGGCGGCGCATCGAAGCGCTGCCGCCGGCCGCGCGCGGCGATCTCGAGACCACCGACGCACTCGCGCATGCCTACAACGACAGCTATGGCCGGTACATGGAATCCATGGACGGGCGGCTGCGCGCGGAACCGGGGCATGCCTGCCTGGAAGTCGCCGAGGACGAGCGCGAGGAGCTCCGGCGAATCTTTGCTGCCGTAGCGCGAACCTGGCAGGAACGGTCCGCGCACAACCGGGCCGTGTATCAGCAGATGCTGCGTGTGCGCGATCAGTACCGTTCGGAGTCGCAAGGACAGGCATGACGGCATTCCCGTTCCGGTCCCTGCCCGAGCTCGCCCGCGGCTTCGAGCGCAGGGAATTCTCGCCGGTCGAAGTGCTGGCCGCCCAGCTCGACCGCATCCATGCGCTGAATCCTCGCGTCAACGCCTTTACCGTGACCGATGCCGGGCGCGCGCACGCGGCAGCGCGGGCCAGCGAAGCGCGATGGTTGCGCGGCGCGCCGCTCGGTCCCCTGGACGGCGTCCCGTTTACGGCCAAGGACAATCTGATGGTCGCGGGCCTGCCGCACCGGCGCGGATCCCGCGCGATGCCGGACGATGCGGCGACGGAAACCGCCCCGGCCGTGCAGCGCTGTCTGGAAGCGGGCGCCGTCCTGCTGGGCCTGACCACCATGCCGGAACTGGGCGCCGGCCCGATCACGATCAGTCCGCTGACGGGCACGACCACCAATCCCTGGGACACCAGCAAGCACGCGGGCGGATCCACTGGCGGCGGTGCGGTGTCGGTGTCCGCGGGTTTTTGTCCCTTCGCGCTGGGGTCGGACGCCGGCGGATCGCTCCGGATACCGGCGGCGCTGACCGGCGTGGTCGGCTTCAAGCCCACCGGCGGACTGGTACCGATGTACCCGCCGAACCTGGCCGGTGGACTGTCCTGCGTCGGCCCGCTGGCCCGCCAGGTGCGGGACGCGGCCACCGTGCTCGAGATCATCGCCCGGCCCGATCCGCGCGACGCGATGGCGCTGCCTTGGCGCCCCGACAGCCTGACGCGCGACCTGGAACGGGGCCTGTCCGGCCGGCGAATCGCGCTGAGTCTCACCCTCGGCTATGCGCCCAAGGTCGATGCCGAGATCACCGCGGCCTTCCTCCGCGTGGCCGACTTGCTGGCCGAGCTGGGCGCAACGGTGGAAGCGGCGGACCCGGACATCGACGATCCCATCGATGCCTATCTGGTGCTGCTCCAGGCCGGCTACCGTCAGGCGCTGCAGCACCTGTCCGACGGCCGGAAAGCGTTGCTGTCGCCCACGATGACGGAGATTCTCGCCGACGCGCGGGCGTTGACCCTGGAGGACTACCTGGGTGCTCAGGCGCGCTGCCAGGATCTGGCTCGGCGCCTGCTGGCCTTCCACCAGCGGTTCGATCTGCTGCTGACCCCCACCGTGGCGGCGCCCGCGTTCGACGCGCATCGCAGCTACCCGGCGGCATTCGAGGCATTTCTCAATCGACGGACCTGGACGCCGTATACCTCGCTGTTCAACCTAACGCAGCAGCCCGCCATCAGCATACCCATGGGCCTGACCGGCAGCGGCCTGCCGATGGGCTTGCACATCGCGGCGCCGCGTGGCGGCGACGCGCTGGTGCTGAGGGCTGCCTACGCGCTCGAATCGGTCCTGGCATTCGACCCCCGGCCGCCATTGCAGGTGGACTGACCGGAGCAAGGGCTGCCGCTGCGATCGCGCGCAGCCGGCGACCGCCGCCGTTCAACTGCGCCGGCGGTCGGGCGCTGGCGACGCCGGCACGATCTCGACGTCGATCGGCGCCGATTGCTCCGGCGGCGCGAAGCTGCCGCGGGCGCCGGCCGGCACCGGCGGTTCCCGCCTGACCCGCGACAGCGTATAGGCCGCGAGCAGCACCATCACCCCGGCGATCGTCAGCGGGAAGCCGCGCGCCTGCAGCCAGTGCATCATCAGACCGGTGACCAGCGGGCCGATCGCCGCACCGATGCCGTGCAGCAGCAGCAGCCCCTTGGTCGCTTCGAGCACCTCGCCCGCCGCGACGCGCTCGTGCGTCTGCGTCACCGCGAGCCCGTAGATCGAGAACACGAAGGCGCCGAAGGCGAACGACAGCGGCACGTACCACGCCGGTCCGAACGACGCGCCGGCCACCCGGTCGACCACCGCCAGCGCGATCAGCGCGAGCGCCGCGGCGACCGCGACCCAGATCATCACCAGCCGGCGGTCCCGGCGGTCCGATACCCAGCCGATCGGCCATTGCATCAGCGCGCCGCCGACGATCGCGGACGCGGTGAAGTGCGCGATCTGGACGTTCTCGAGGCCGAGCGCCCGCGCGTAGATTGCCGACAGCGACCAGAACGCACCGAGCGCGAGCCCCGAGCCGAAGGCGCCGGCGACGCCGGTGCGCGAAGCGCGGAACAGCTTGCGCAGCGACAGCGTCGGCGACTTGATCGGCACCGGCTGGCGCAACGGCGTCAGCGCGATCGGCAGCAGGCCGAGACAGAACAGGATCGCCGCCAGCGCGAACGAGCCCAGGCCGTCGACGCCGTGCACCGCGATCAGGTACTGACCGACCGACACGGCGAACAGGTTCGACATCATGTAGATCGAGAACACCCGCGAACGCCGCGGTCCGCGCGCGCGTTCGTTGAGCCAGCTCTCGATGACCATGTAGATGCCCATGATCATCAGGCCGTTCAGCACGCGCAGCCCGCCCCAGACGACCGGATGCACCGCCATTCCGTAGGTCAGCGACAGCGCGGCAGCCGAGGCGGCGAAGCTCGCGAACGCGCGGACGTGGCCGACCCGGACGATCAGCGGCGGACAGACCCAGGCGCCGAGCATGTAGCCGACGTAGAAGCCGGACATCACCAGGCCGATCGCCAGGTTGCCGAAGCCGTCCTGCGCCGCGCGCAAGCCGAGCAGGATGCCGAGCAGCCCCGAGCCGGTCAGCAGCACCGCCATGCCGGACAGCAGCGACGAGATCGACCAGATCGAGCGGAACATCGACCGGATGGTAGCCCGGCGGCGTCCGGCAGCCGGCGGCTTTCGGTACCGGTGGCGCACCTCGGACCGCCTGCCGCGTGTCGCCGCGCTCGCCGCGGCCGGTGCCGTTCACGGGCTCGGGCTCGGACCCCGCCCCGCGGCGGGTGCGGGTCGGATCCGCGGGTTTTCCCGAGTCCGACTCCGGTGCCGCGTCGGTGGCCGCCTGAACCGAGTGAATCTCGCGTGACTCGGGTGTCCAGGTACTAGAATCCCGCCACTTCGAGCATCCCGCCAATTCGAGGAGACTTACCATGGCGCTCAAATCCCTGCTGGCGAACCGGTTGCTGCATGGCGTGATCGGCGTCGCCGCAGCTGCGCTGGCCGGCCCGGCTCTGTCCCAGGACAGCTGCACGAGTCGCGGCGAACTCGATTCGCTGTACTGCGACGCCAATGGCGACATGGTCGCCGACACGCCGACCGATGCGAAGCGGCTGAAGAATCCGAGCACGCTGGTGTTCACCTACACGCCGGTCGAAGACCCGGCGGTCTACGAGAACATCTTCAAGCCCTTCACCGACCATCTCGCCAAGTGCACCGGCAAGCGGGTCGTCTACTACCAGGTGCAGTCGAACGCGGCGGAGATCGAGGCGATGCGCTCCGGCCGGCTGCATGTCGGCGGTTTTTCCACCGGCCCGACCGCGTTCGCGGTCAACATCGCCGGCGCGGTGCCGTTCGCGATCAAGGGCACCGAGAAGGAGTTCCAGGGCTACAACCTGATCGTCGTGGTCAAGAAGGACAGCCCGTACCAGAAGCTCGCCGATCTGAAGGGCAAGAAGCTCGCGCATACCGCGCCGTCGTCGAACTCGGGTCACCTGGCGCCGCTCGCGCTGTTTCCGAAGGAAGGGCTGACGCCGGAGAAGGACTACAAGGTGCTGTTCTCCGGCAAGCACGACCAGTCGGTGCTCGGCGTCAACACCGGCGATTACGACGCGGCGGCGGTCGCGTCCGATGTGTTCGAACGGATGGGCCACCGCGGCCAGATCGATCTGGACAAGTTCCGCGTCATCTATCGCAGCCAGAAGTTTCCGACCTCGTCGTTCGCCTACGCGCACGATCTCGAGCCGGCGCTGCGCGACAAGATGCTCGCCTGCTTCTATGACTACCGCTTTCCGGCCGAGATGAGGAAGGCGTTCGACGGCGCCGACCGCTTCTTCAAGATCAACTACAAGGACGACTGGGCAGTGGTCCGCGAAGTCGCGACCGGCAGCGGCCAGGGCTTCGACCGCGCTTCGTACGACAAGGAATCCGCCAAGGAAGCGGCCTCGAAGAAGAAACCGTGACCGCCACGACCGCCGCCGATGCGGCGAGCGGCGGTGGCGCCGCTGCCGCAGCGCCCGGCCGGCAACCGGCCGCAGCGCCGGCGCTGCAGATCCGCCGTCTGTCGAAGTCGTACGTGCCGGGCAAGCCGGTCCTGAAAGGCATCGATCTCGATTTCGGCGACAGCGGCGTCACTGCGATCATCGGTCCGTCCGGCACCGGCAAGAGCACGCTGATCCGCTGCATCAACCGGCTGGTGCAGCCGACCGAGGGCAGCATCGTCTTCAAGGGCCAGGACCTGGCGCGGGTCCGCGGCGAGGCGCTGCGGCAGGCGCGGCGCCGGATCGGCATGGTGTTCCAGGAGTACAACCTGGTCGAGCGGCTGACGGTGATGGAGAACCTGCTGTCCGGCCGGCTCGGCTACGTCTCGCCGTTCGCCGCCTGGCTGCGGCGTTTCCCGCAGGCGGACATCGATCGCGCGTTCGAGCTGCTCGACATCGTCGGGCTCGGCAACTTCGCGCAGGCGCGCGCCGACAGCCTGTCGGGCGGCCAGCGCCAGCGCGTCGGCATCGCCCGCGCGATGATGCAGCGGCCGGAGCTGCTGCTCGCCGACGAGCCGACCTCGTCGCTCGATCCGAAGACCTCGGTCGAGATCATGACGCTGATGCGCGAGCTGTCCGACCAGCACCGGATCCCGGTGATCCTCAACATTCATAACGTCCCGCTCGCCAAGCGGTTCGCCGACCGGATCGTCGGCATGACCGGCGGCAACGTGGTCTACGATGGTCCGGCCGGCGCGATCGGCGACAACCATCTGTCGACGATCTATGGCGGCGAGGATTGGCAGCACTGACGAAGGGGCGAATGAACCTACTGCACGACCCGATCTCGACGCTGCGCTCCTCGCTTGGCACTAGGGCCTGTTCGCACTACGGACGCGCCCGCGCCGCCGCCGCCGAAGCCCCCAGGCTAGGCGCAGCCCACGCCCCGTA
>JBFWQR010000050.1:0-43730 GCA_050249335.1 Lautropia sp. | reverse complement strand
CCGCAGCTGATGCCGGCCGATCCGGTGATGCGCGCGCGGGCGCGGCTGTTCCTGTTCAATTTCGAGCGCGAACTGTTCGTACACGTCCAGCAACTCGAGCGCCGTGACCACAACAAGGACACGAGCAAGATGATGGACCGCGCGCGACTGCAGATCCGCGACCGGCTGACCCAGCTGACGCCGATCTTCGTCAAGAACAAATTCATGCTCGGCGAGGAGTTCTCGATGCTCGACGTCGCGATGGCGCCGTTGCTGTGGCGGCTCGACCACTACGCGATCGAGATGCCGAAGACCGCTGCGCCGCTGATGAAATACGCCGAGCGGATCTTCTCGCGACCGGCCTACATCGAAGCGCTGACGCCGTCCGAGAAGGTGATGCGCCGCTGAGCCCGCAGCAACGGAGTCCTGATGGCAGAGACGTCGACCAAGCCCTACATGATCCGTGCCCTCTACGAGTGGTGCTGCGACAATGGCTATACGCCATACCTCGCGGTCGCTGTCGACCGCCGGACCCGGGTGCCGCATCAGCATGTGAAGAGCGGCGAGATCGTGCTCAACGTATCGCCGCTGGCGACCAATCGTTTGCAGCTCGGCAACGAGCTCATCGAGTTCCAGGCTCGCTTTTCCGGCGTCGCGCAGGACATCTCGATCCCGATCGGCAACGTCTCGGCGATCTACGCGCGTGAAACCGGACACGGCATGGCATTCGAGGTCGAGCGGCCGGCACCGGTCGATGGCGAGGTCTCCGACGGGTCCGATGCGGCCGACGGTGGGGCGGAGCGGGGTGACACGCCGGCCGCCCACGATGCCGCGGCTGCTGACACGGATGCGCCGGTCGCCGATCGCGGCGGCTTGTCCGCGGTACCGGATGCCGATCCGGCGCGGCGCCCGGCGCCGGTGACCACGCTGCCGGGTCGCGGGCGGGCCGGAGCCGGGGCCGGAGCCGACACCGCCGACAACACCGGTGCCGAGACCGCGGCCGGTGCCGAAGTGATCGCCTTTGCTCCGGCGCCGGGCGACCGGCGTCGCAAGGGCAGTTCTTCGCCGCGCAGTGTGCGGAAGTCGGCGCCGGGGGCCGAGGCCGGTGGCGGGGCTGATAGCAGCGCCAAGTCCGGTGACGGGGCTGGTGACGGGGCCGGAGCCGAGGGCCAGGATGTCCGCCAAGGCGGCGTACGTCAGGGGCAGGAGGCGTCGGACGGTGCCGGTACCGGCGCGGCAGAGCCTTCGGGTTCGGGCGAGACGTCGGGCGACGACGAGCCGCCGTCCGGCGGCGGCAAGGCCGGTCGCGCCCGGCTGACCCGGATCAAGTGACAAAATCGGATCGACTGACAGCGCCGACTTAGCTCAGCTGGTAGAGCAACCGCCTTGTAAGCGGTAGGTCATCCGTTCGAGTCGGATAGTCGGCACCAATTCAGCCTCCGGGGGCGTCGGAAGGCGTCCGGAAAAGAGCCAGAAGGCGATCTAAGTACCTGAATCGACTGGATTGGGTCGTCCGGTATCGTCCGGGAACGTCCATTGACATCCGGACATCGCTGGGGGCGACATCGGGGCAAGTCACCTGCCCCCACGAACGGTTGCCCCAAGTGCCTCTGACGGACACCGCCATCCGCAATGCCGGCCCCGGCCGTACACTGAAGGGCGAGCCCACGACGCGGCCGTATCGGCTGGCTGACGGCGGGGACCTCTACCTCGAGGTCGCGCCGGCCGGGGGCAAGTGGGTCTTGGTGTCGCCAACCGGCGACAAACTGCACCAGGTCAGGGCGTTGTCGCCAACTGTCGCCAAGTTGTCGCCAGCGTAGATCCAGCAACGGCGCGGGTTGTCGCCGTGTCGCCGCTGTCGCCGCTATTCGGTGGCGATTCCAAGTCACCGATGGCTCGGTGGAACCGCTTCAAGGTGATCCAGGGTGGGAAATCGATCGCTGCCGGCCGAGCCAGCCACCGATGTGGCGGCGCGCTATCCCGGCGCGGCCATCGAGCCGTTCGATCCGCCGGCACCGATACCCGATCTACTTCCTGTCGTTCAGGCGCTCGGCCCGGTCTTCGGCGAGCGCGATCCCGACATCATCACCGGCCAAGCGAACCCGGAGGGCGCCGCGTGGTTCCGCGCCGTCGCGCGCCGGCAGCTCGCTGCCGATCCGGACGGCGTGATCGCCAGGCTGTCCGACGCCGAGGCGATCGTGGCGGCGCGGGTCCTGGCCGACGGCGTCCCGGACCCGGCCAGCCGGCGGCTCGAGACTGTCATTGCTGCCGTGCGGGGTCGGTTCGGAGGCACGGCGCGCGGCGCAGTCCAGGGCCGCGCTGCGATTGATTGCGAGGCATCTTCAGGGAGAAGGCAATGCGAAAGATGAGCGCTGCGGCAGATGTCCCCGACATCGCCGGGCTGGTCCTGGATCCGGCCATCGCGGAGTCAAGGGAAGCCGCTGACGCAGCGTTCGGCGCCGCCGGTGTCCAGTACCTGGAGTTGATGCGGCAGGTTATGCCGGGCGCCTGGGTCGCGCGCGTCGCTCGACCTGGCCGCGAGCCGGCGCGAGTCGCTGGCATCCGAGCGCACGCGATGGAGCTGGGTCCGCAAGACGAAGCCGAAGGGGGGTACCCCCTGCCGGCGCAAGTTCAAGTTGACCAGCCTGCGGGCTGTGCGGCGCGAGATGTCTGCTGTCTACCGGGATGCCCGGGAGTGGAAGATCGAGGCGGCCGAGGGGACCAAGCTTGTCTACATTCTCACCGGCATCGCTGCGGGATTTCCTGGACTCGGGCCGTGCGCTGGATCTGTGTCTGGGCATCCGGGCGGTTCGTGGGTCGCATCGGATGGTGCCGGCGGTTGCGCGGGAGGTGGTCTGCGTGGACGGCGTCGCGCTCTTGGATGACAGCAGTCTGCCGAAGGCGGTCTCTGACTGAGCAACTTGCCCGTCGCATGGTAGCGACGAATTGAGCTCGGCGAGCGCGCTGCGCGGACTCGTACAGCGCTGGCAGGCGCGCTGCGTACGTCGACATGCAGCAGTACCCTATCCGCGCCAATCGTGACTGACTGCCGTTGCTGCGGCTGACGAGGAGCCCTCACTCGCGCAGGTCGTCGTCGGTTAGCACATGCTGGACCGTAGGATCGGACTCCAGCTCCTGCCGACGGCGTGCGGCTCGCGCGATCGCTGGACGGTGCTTTTCGAATGCGTCCCCGGGAATGCTCTTCAGGGAAGGATCAAGCGCTTGAAGCTGTTCGCCGCTTACTGTGAACGTCCATAGGACGCCCTTTGAGTCCCGCATCCGAAACACAAAGGCGCCTCGGGCCGGCACCCATAGCTCGGCATGTGGCATTGATGGTTCCTCCGTCTACCTCAAACTCAGGACGCATTGCTCTCGTGTAGCGCCATTACGAGCAATCGGGTGCGCTAATTGCGGCTCATACACCGCAAAGCTGGATTGCCGATGGCGCCAAGTCTCGAAGCGAAGATATTACTGTTCGCCGACGCCGATGCGGATGAGACGGGCGCCGTGAACGTAGTGGACGCCTGGTTGCGGCGCGTCTCCGGCAACGCCCTTCGCGCCGTTGGTATCAACGCCTATGAAGGCGCAGTGTTATCGGATCATTGGCCCGCAGTGGTCCGCGTGTTTCAGCAAACGGACTGGCCACACCCGGCCGAGGCGATCCTGATCGTGCTGATCGAGGGGAAGCTGGTCAGCCTTGTGCGAGCGGACGGATTGAACTGGGGGGTGGCTGGCGCCGCGCGGGTCCGGGCCGCCCGCGGATCGTGATCTGCAGCAGCCACCCCAGCGAGATCCGGTGCCCCTCCGCCGAACCTTAGTCGAAGAGCTGGTCCAGGATTTCCCTGCGACGGGTCATTCGATTGTCAAACGATCCCCGGCACAAGGCGAGAAGGCGGGTCAGTCCGCCGGTCTGGCGGCGGCCGTGCGCGGCTCCTGCAAACAATCGCCGAACATCTTCTATTCGAAGGTCGGTATCCGCGAGGCGCTGCTCCATTTCGCTAAGGCGCCGGAGCACCTCACGGCGTGCAATTGTCGCGTGAATGGAAGCGTGAAAGGTTGCTCGCTCCTTGGGGCATCCCCGTCGTGAGATTACGGGACGGTCGAGCGCTAAGCGTCCGACCCGCAGCAAACTAACTATGGGCGCAGCGCGCGCGGATCTCGCTGCGGGGATGTTCCAAGCGTGCGCCCTTCTCGGCGACTATCCTTGCTCTCGCCTCTGCGCTAGAAGGGTCATTCGTATCGCGGAAGGGAAGCACATACGGATGTCATCTGACGGTCCAATTCGAGGACTCAACCCGAGCGGCCGCCGCTGCTTGTTATTTAGGCACCACGAGCTTGAAAGACGTGTATAGTGGGCGGGTAGACCCTTCGCAAGACCATCTCCCGGTCTTTTGATCCCTCCCGGCAGTCTCCGGGGCGGCGATTCGAATTCCCTAGGTAATCTTGAGAGCTTCTGCCGTGCGGCAGCACCTTGCGGCCGCGCGCGTCCTCTGTCATGGGAATCGATCGCAATGAGCGTTCAAACAGGTATCGTCAAGTGGTTCAATTCGTCCAAGGGCTTCGGCTTCATCATGCCGGAAAGCGGCGGAAAGGACTTGTTCGCGCACATCAACGACGTGGACCCGACTCTCGGTCCGCTGGCTGAGAATCAGCGTGTCCAATTCGACGTCGTCCAAGGCCAGAAAGGGCCGCAGGCTTCACGGATTCGCGCCGCTGGGTGACGTCATCGACAGGCGTTAGGCCTGCGGACAGAGCCGCCAACATCCAATGGCGGCAGCTCGGTCTGCCCCAATGAGGAGAACAGTGATGACGCAAACAGGCATTGTTCACTGGTTCGACGCGACGAAGGGTCATGGGTACATCATGCCGGACAGCGGCGGGGATGACATCTTCGTACAGTCTCGTGACCTTGATCCGGCGCTGAGAGGTATTGCTCGCAACCAGCGGGTGGAATTCGTCGTGACACAGAGCGACAGACGCTTGCAGGCAACGCGGGTTCGCGCAGCAGACGATCCGAAGTCGTGACCGTGCGCATCCGAGTCGAGCGCGGCACTCGTTCGTTCAAAGGAAGGCTTTCGATGGCAAGCAACACCGGCGTGGTCAAATGGTTCTCCAGCAAGGGTTTCGGCGTCATCGTTCCCGATCGTGGCGGCTCGGAACTCTTCGCGCACATCGGTGACGTGGACCCGGCGCTCGGCACACTGGTTCTGCGTCAGCGGGTGCGGTTTGAGGTCGCGCAAAACACCAATGGGCCACAAGCATGGCGGATTCGTGCCGCTGCATGAATACCCTTCGGGTGATGGCTTCATGAGACAACATCGAACCTAAGAATCCGGCGTCCCCATAGGGAGCGACGGCTAGAGGCCGCTGGTACGAGGTGCCAGCGGCCTTGCTGTTTCTGCGGGATGGTGGTTTTCGGCGCGCAATTCCGACCTCGGCAGGAACCACGAAATGACCCTCGTCTCCGTCCTACACGAGACAACCTATCGCTACTCGCAGCCGGTCGTCGTCAATCCGCACCGTCTGATGGTGCATCCTCGGCAGAGTCCAACTCTGCGGTTGCACTCGCTAAGCCTCCACGTCGAGCCGGATGCGTCGGTAACATGGTCCGCCGATGCCTTCGACAACGTTATTGCGACGGCTACGTTTCAGGGTCCACAGAACGAGTTGTGCTTCCGCTGCCAGTCGCAGGTCGAGATCCTGGCGCCCGAGTGGCCGGTCTTCGACATCGCCGCTTCGGCCATTCAGTTCCCCTTCGAGTATGGAAGCGACGAGCGGGACGATCTGGGTTCGCTGGTGCGCAGCGACCAGTCAGACCCTCTAGCGATCTGGGCGAGATCCTTCGTTGCATCCTACCCAACCGATACGCTTTCGCTCTTGAAGGACATCAACAACTTCGTATTCGCCACGTTCAGGTATGAGCAGCGAGAGCAGGAAGGAACACAGGCGCCTGCCGATACGCTGGCGCTTCGCTCAGGATCTTGTCGAGACTTCGCGGAACTCTTCACGCAGGCCGTTCGAACGCTTGGATTCGGTGCGCGCGCCGTGTCCGGCTATCTCTGGGAGGGCGGACTGCTTGAGGGTATAGCGCGCGGGGGCGCCTCCACTCATGCCTGGTCGGAGGTCTATATACCAGGCCCCGGCTGGATCCCTTTCGATCCCACGAACGGGACGGTCGGTGCGGCCTACCTGATACCAGTGGCGGTCGGGTCGCAAATGCATCGATTGACCCCCGTGGAAGGATCCTATGCTGGACCTAGCGATGCTTTCACCGGGATGACGGTGAGCGTCCAAATCGGTTCCTGACTGGGCATGCTCGCCGCGGTCACCTCATTACCGATGAACGCACACCCCGCCTGACCCGCGTATGCTGCCGTCCATGGCAGCAGAACCAGCCCGTCTCTTCGTCGAGAAAGGCGGCTAGCCGTATTGGGCAGCGCCCATCTGTCGCGCTCGGCGAGATCCTGGCGGCGATGCCGAAGGCAAGTGGCGCAAAGGGTATCGGCACGAGTGCGGTTCCGAAAGAGAACCGCACCCTCGCCGACCTCGGCATCGTCAAGAAACTCAACATGCTTGCGCGACCAACTCCGCCAACTTGGCTGCCAGTCGATCGGTCCGGAGCCTTTCCATCTTTCGAAACAACCGGCCGATGATCTGCAAGCTCCGAATCTGTATCGCGCACGCAGCCTCCCACGATACTCGTTGCTCGATGACCGGAGACATCTGAAGTTCAGTGAGATCTCCCTTGTTGTCGGACACCAGATGTCGGTCGAGATCGTGTGCGGTAGGGTGAACAGACCAACTCAGAATCGAGTAGAGCGAGCGACAGTCACCCATCATGTCGGCAGCTTCCGCGAGTGACGCCGTGCTCAGACTCCGGGGCTCTCGCTCCCCGTTCTCACCAGGCTGAGCGTAGGTTGCGAAGACATTCTGCACGCTTTGAGGTGCCCACGCCTTTGCGTGCTTGACCGTTCTCATTCGCTCATGCTGATGAGCCTCGACCAATCGGTCATAGGTCGACGGATCCCGCTCTATCGCGCCGAGAGCAAACAGGGCTTCCAGTCCTTGACGGAGGACGGCTCTCGCCTGCGCTTCCATACCTCGTTCAAGGAATGGTCGCCGCCTGAGTCGACATGACGAGACGGCCGAAGAGAACGGCGGCGATCACGCGCTGACGATCGTACTTGGGGATATCGATCGCGTACTGTGTCCTCACAGCGTGCCGGTTCACTTGGGCGAATAGCTCCACGAAGGCCGCATTGTGCTCGCGAACATGCTCTCGGATAGCTTCAGCTTCGTCGGCCAAGTAGCCATCGATGTCGCAGAGTGCGCGGGCCGGATCAAGTCGCGAGCGATCCGGCGGTGCGGTGAGCTCCCGAGCCGGTGACTGCCTGATCACCCGTGCCGGGGTGACCGGCCGGGCGGGCCGGACCACCCAGCCGGCTGGGAGGAGATCCAGGACTGGTGAGGATCTTCGGCCAACTATAGAGTCGGATAGTCGCACCAATTCTGCGTCCAGGGGATCCGAAGGCGTTCGGACACGAGCAGCGAAGCCGCGGACTCCTGCGCCTCCGATCTCCGTCTTTGTCGCTCGGCTCGAACGATTGCCAGCTTTCCGGCCCCGGGTATCTTGTCCCTGAGGGGCGGTCCGGTAGCGCCAGCGCTGCCTTGGCCGCCGTGCCGGCCTCCCGGCCCGCCTGAGCGAACCGCGACGCGTTCGACTCGAGTCGGTCGCGGCATACTCTCGGCGAGCAATCTCTGCCGACGGGACATCGGATGAGCTGGAACCCGAAGCAATACCTGAAGTTCGAACAGCCGCGGCTGCGGCCCGCGCTCGATCTCGCGGCGAGAATCGAGGCGGCGGCGCCGCGGACGGTCTGGGATCTCGGTTGCGGCACCGGCTCGTTGACCCGGCTGCTGGCGGCGCGTTGGCCGCAGGCGCGGGTGACCGGCGTCGATGGTTCCGCGGACATGCTCGCGCGCGCCGCAGAGGACGGGACACCGGTCAATGTCGTCTGGCAGCAGGCCGATCTGACCGACTGGGTTCCGGCCGAGCCCGCCGACGTGATCTTTTCGAACGCCGCGCTGCAGTGGATCTCCGACCATGCGCTGCTGCTCCCGAGGCTGTTCGCGCTGCTCGCGCCGGGCGGCGTGATGGCGGTACAGATGCCGCGCAACTATGCTGCGGCGTCGCACCGGCTGGTCGCCGACACGATCGAGGACAGCCCGTTCCGCGAGCGGCTCGAGCCGCTGCTGCGCGGGAACCCGGTGGCCGAACCGGCGTGGTACTACGATCTGCTCGCGTCGGCCGCGTCGCGGCTCGACATCTGGGAGACCGAGTACCTGCAGGTACTGAGCGGCCCGGATCCCGTCAAGGAATGGACCAAGGGAACGGCGCTCGCGCCGTTCCTCGCCGCGTTGGCGCCCGACGAAGCTGCCCGGTTCGAGGCCGACTATGCGGCCCGACTGCGCATCGCGTATCCGATGCGTGCGGACGGCACCACGCTGTTTCCATTCCGGCGACTGTTCATCGTCGCCGTGCGTTGACCGAGCTGGCTCGCGCGCCCGGTGCGGGGGCGGATTCGCGGGCATCGTGATGGCTTCATTCGCCGGAATTTCGCGCGCCGCGAACGTTCATCACCGCGAGCCCGATCTGCAGCAGGATCAGCGCCCAGCTGCCGCTGTGCCAGCCCCAGGCGATCCACAGGACATTGCTCGCCAGGTAGAGCCAGAATCCCCAGTTGCGGCTGCGTTCCGTGTCGGCACTGACCAGCCAGGCGGCCGTCAGAGTGACGACCATCGCCGGCCACTGGAGCAGGTTCAGCCACGCCACGTGACGGCGACGTCATTGCCCGGCATCGGGGTCATCTCCGCGCTGCATTCTTGCGCCGGGTCACCCAGCCCTTCCTGGCGGCGGCGCTGCGCTGCTCGCTGGAGCCGGACTTGTGGGCACGGCCACCGCGGGCCGAGGCGGCATTGCTGTCGGGCCGGCCACGGCCGCTACCCGACCGGTTGCCGCCGCCGGAGTCCTTGTTGACCGTCGCCCAGGCGCGGGCGGCAGCTTGGCCGGCCGGGACGCCGCGACGGCGATAGCCGTCTTCGATGTGTTCGGCCTTGCGCTTCTGCTTTTCGCTGTAGGCGCTCTTATCACCTCTGGGCATGGCAGTGCTCCTTTTCCTGGTTTGTCAGGGTCGACCTCTCGACCAGGCAACAGACCTCTCGCCCAGGCAACAGGTGTGCCCTGCAGCCGCTCATCGTTGCCGCCGTTCATCGTGACCGGGGCCGAGCTCGTCGAGCAGCGCCTGCAGCGACTCGATGCCGATCGGCTTGACGAAGGCGCGGTCGAAAGTGCCTGCGATCTCGTCGTCGCCCAGGCAGCTGCCGGTCAGCGCGATCAGCATCGGCGCGCGTTCGCCGAGGCGAGCGCGAATCGTTCGCGCCAGTTCGTCGCCGTTCATTTCCGGCATTGCGACGTCGAGCAACACGAGATCGGCGGAGAAGTCGTCGAGCGCAGAGAGTGCCGCCGGGGCGGCATGACGGACCTGTACGTCGGCGCCGAGCAGTTTCAGCAACTCGCCGATACTGTCGGCGGCATCGATGTTGTCGTCGACGACCAGGATCCGGGGCGGTTCGTCACGAGTCGGTTCCGTGTTCATGCCGGGAGCGCTGCAAGGGCTGTTCCTGCCCGTCCGGGCCTGTGGCCGCGCGGCGGCCGGCCCGTCGGCGATGCCGGTGCTGGCGCCGCAAGCGGTCGCGAGTTACCCAACCTGTTCGCGCGGTTCATGCGGATCGTGCCCGCTCACGGCACCGTTCACCGCACCGTTCAACGCCACCACGCAACCGGCGATCGGCCTGCCGTTGCATCGCTCGACCGACCGGTCGCCGGTCGGCGTCCCGCTGCTGGCGCGGCTCGGCGAGGACGCATCGTTGCTCGCGGTCGCGGCGCGGCTCGAGGCGCTTTGCGGCGGATTCATGCCGTGGCCCGCGATCCGACGGCAACCTGCGATCCGACCGGGCGCGATCGCGGCGGTACGACACCCGCAAACCATTGACGATCCCGATGCGGCCGTTCATCCGCGGCCGATGAGACGCCGTCCGGTCGGCTCGAACAATCCGTTCAACGCCTCGCGTTGGATGGAGTCTGAGCGTGTCGAGCACCAGTTTTCAGCGTTCGCGGCGGTATCGGCCGGTGGCCGGTACCGTCATCGCCTTGATGCTGGCGACCGGAATCGCCGGTTGCGGCGGCGGTGGCGATGCCGGCCTCGATCCGGCGATCGCCGAGGGTAATGCGGCGCCGATCCGCAAGGAGTATGCGGAGGCCGGCGCCAAGCGGCCCGCCGAGATCACGACGGCTGGGACGACGATCGTGCCCGGCGATTCGGTGCCCGCCGAAGAAGGTGCGGATGCAGCGGCCACCGCGGTCTCCGCGACTGGCGGCGCGATGCCTGCGACCGGCGGCGGCAGTGCGTCCGCCGCCGATTCGGCCGCGGCGCTTCATTCGTTCGCGCAGCAGGCGCTGGCCGCGATCAATCAGGCACGGGCGACCGCGCGTCGCTGCGGCGACAAGGAGCAGCCGGCAGTCGGGCCGCTGACCTGGGATCCGCGGGTCGCGTATGCGGCGCTGCTGGAATCCGAGTGGATGCTCGAGGCCAATACCTTCGGCCACGCGTGGCCGAACGGCGAACTGGTGTGGGACCGGCTGACGATGGCCGGCTACGAATGGCGGCTCGGCGACGAGAACATCGCCGCCGGCTTCGATACGCTCGAGTCCGTGATGCAGGCGTGGATCGACAGCCCGCCGCACTGCGTCGCGCTGATGCGGGCCGACATCACGCAGGTCGGTGTCGCGCTGGTGCCGGGTCGCGAGGGCAGCAAGTACACGTCGTACTGGACGATGGCGCTCGCGACGCCGCGGGTGCCCTGACAAGCCGCGAACGAAGCTCAGCAGAGCGCTTCGACCGCCGCGACGAAGCGGTCGACGCCGGTGGTGACGATGTCGCCGTCGAGCGCGCCGTACGAGAGCCGCTGGTAGTTGCCGAGCGCCGGGTCGAGACCGAACGCGAAGCCGGGAATGGTCGCGACCTTGAAACGCTCGACCATCGCGCGATTGAACGCGAGCGGGTCGGCGACCGGCGGCAGCCTGATCAGAGCGTAGAACGCGCCTTCGGTCGGCACGAAGTCGATCCGCGTGCCGAGCGAGGCGAGCCGCGCATGGACCCGTTCGCGGACCGACGCGAGCGCGGCGAGCCGCGGCGCGACGGCGGCGCGGCCGGCGCGGACCGCAGCCAGCGCGACCAGCTGCGACACCACCGGGGCGCAGATCAGGTTGGTGTCCTGCACCTTGTTCATCGCCTCGGCGAGATGGGCCGGATACAGCAGGTAGCCGATCCGCCAGCTCGCCATGCCGAACCCTTTCGAGAACGAGAAGAACGACAGCGTGTGCGCGGCGGCGCCCGGCAGCGAGGCGGCCGAGAAGTGACGTGCGCCGTCGAAGCAGAAGTACTCGTAGGCCTCGTCGCTGAAATGGTAGAGGCCGCGGTCGCGGCACAGCGCGTTGACCGCGGCCAGCGCGCCGGCCGGATAGACCGCGCCGGTCGGATTGTTCGGCGACACCGTGACGATCGCGCGGGTCCGCGGCGTGATCGCGGCTGCCAGCGCGGCGAGATCGAGCTGATAGGCGGCGTCGGTCGGCACCAGCACCGGGACCACGCCGACCATCGTCAGCGCCATCTGCTGGTTGAAGTAGTAGGGCGCCGGCAGGATGACCTCGTCGCCGGGATCGGTGACCGCGAGCACCGCCTGCAGGAACGCCATGTTGCTGCCGGCGCTGACGATCACCTCGGTGTCGCGCTGGTCGGCGATGCCGTTCTCTTCGGCGAGCTTCGTGCGCAGCGCGGCGATCAGCTCCGGCAGGCCGCTGACCGCCTGGTATTTCTGCAGTGCCGGGTCGGCGCCGAGCGGCGCGAGCGCAGCGCCGACATCGACCGGCGGGCCGTAGTTGACGACGCCCTGGCCGAGCGAGATCGTCCCCGGGTTGGCACGGACCATCGCGGCGATGGTCGGGATGATCGGCAGGTCGACCGCGGCGATCCGGTGCGCGTCGGCGCCGAGCGGCCGCCGGCCGGGTGGACGGTCGGTATGCGCAGCGGCAGAGGTCGCAGCAGCAAGGGTCGCAGCAGCAGGGGTCGCAGCAGCAGGGGTCGCAGCGATGGCAGTTGCGGTGCGCGCGACGGCAGCGGTCGTGGCGGCGGGGCGGGCGTCGGCGGCTGACATCAGCCGATTGTAGCGAGGCCCGGCCAGCCGCCATGGCGAAAGCGGCCGATGGCTGAGCAGCGTACTCCCCGAGCCGTATCGATCAGATCACGGCGCGGTTGCTCGCGCCTGCGGCGCTCGGAAGCCGTGAGCCGGCCCGGCCGTCACGGCTTCCCGGCCGTCACGGCTTCCGCTGCTCTTCTCAGCTCCGCTTGATTTCGTTGCCGAGCAGCAGCGAACTGATCGCCCAGCTGATGATGCTGTAGACCAATGCGCCGAGCACCGCCCACCAGAAGCCGTCGACCGCGAAGCCGTCGATGAAACGGGAGGCGAGCCAGAACATCAGGCCGTTCAGCACCAGCGTGAACAGCCCGAGCGTCAGCACCGTGATCGGCAGAGTCAGGATGAACAGCACCGGCCGGATGAACGTGTTGAGCAGGCCGATCACGAGCGCCACCAGCAGCGCGGTGCCGAAGCTCTTCATCTGCACCGCCGGAACCAGGTATGGCAGCAGGAACAGGGCCGCGGCATTGATCGCCCAGCCGAGCAGCAGTTTCATTGGCGTCGTCCTATCTGCGTGCCGCGAACTCGACCGGCGGCCCCGTCCGATGATAGCCCGGCCGCGCCGCCGGTTGGTCCCCCGCGATCGCCGCGCTCGCCATCGCCGCGTTCGCCGTTGCCGCGCTCGCCGTTGCCGCGCTCGCCGTCGTCACCGGCACCATCGCCGCTGGCTGGCTCCCGCGGCGGCGGCGGGTCCTTCAGCAGCGCGTCGAGGAAGCTGCGGATCGGCTTGCGCAGCTTCTCCGGCGCCGCGCTGCGGGCCGCGAAGGCCCGATAGCCGTCGATCAGCGCGGCAGCGCGCACTCCCATTCCGGCCGGCGCCGCGCCGTACCCGAGCGCGCGGCTCGCAACGGCCCGGGCGACCGCGAGGTCCTGGCCGAGACCGAGCCTGCCCTGCCACTCGGCCAGCCGGCTGATCGCGTCGCCGACCGGCAGGCTGGTCACGTCGAGCGCACGGCAGCCGTCGAGCGCGTAGCGCAGGTTCTTGATCGCGATGCGGACTTCATGCCAGTCGGCTTCGACCGCGGCGCGGGCGGTGCGGCGGCGAGCCCGGCGCGCCAGCGCGGCGAGCCGTGCCGACGCGAACGCTTCGAAGTGCGGCGCGGGCCAGGGCAGCGCAGCCAGCGACTCGATCGCAACCAGCGCTTCGAGCACGAAGGCGGTGGCCGCCGGTGCCCGGATCGCGTCGCGCAGCAGTTGCCGCTCGTGCTCGCGTGCCTGCAGCAGCGCGCGACGCAGCACCTGGAGCGCCGCGTCGCCCGGGAAGCTGTGCGTCAACTGGGCCAGCAGGCCGTTCTCGAAGACATCGGCGTCGCGGACGAAGCCGGCGGCGCCGGCGAGCGTACGTGCCGCGGCGTCGACCGCCTGCCAGCGCGCGCCGTCGTCGCCGGCGGCGCGGCGCAGGTCGAAGAAGCGCACCGCCGAGCGGAACCGGCGCAGCGCGACCCGCAGCTGGTGGGGCCCCTCTGCATCGGTGCCGGCCAGCACCGGTTCGGCGTTGGCGAGAAACGCCGCCAGATGGCCGTGCAGGATCGCGCGGGCCGCTTCGCAGGTCGGGGCCGACGCCGGCGGCGCCACCGGCACGGCCTTGACCGGCGCCGGCTCGGTCAGCCAGCCGGCGAGCCGGAGCCCGCGCTCGTTTTTCGAAGGCAGCAACAGTCTGGCATCGTGCAGCCGCGCCCATTGCAGCGCGTAGTGGTAGAACGCCGCGGCCGGGCCTTCCTTGCGTTCGAACTCGACCTCGGCGATCGGCTCGCTGCGCTCGCCGGCCCGGATCTCGCCGCGGTCGCAGGCGACCTCGACGCGTACGCCCGGCTGCGGCTGCACCAGTCGCAGCTCGCGCTCGAAGTTCGTTTCGAATACCGGCATCAGCAGCCCGAAGCCGTCACGGATCAGCGCACCGGCCGGATGGCTCGACGGCGGCAGCGCGTCGAGCTCCGGCTGCTCGCCGGCGATCGGACGCTCCCATTCGAAGCGCTCGAACGGCCCTTCGCCGGCGGCCTTGACGGTCTGGACGAAGCGATCGCCGGCGCGGCGCACGCGCAGGCTGACCCGCGCATTCATCAGCTCGCCGGCCGGCGTATCGAAGTATCGGTTTGCCAGCCGCAGTGCCGGTCGCGTCAGCCCGGCACTGGCGCGCTCGGCGAACTCGGCGACCATGCTGTCGGTCAGCGCGAATTTCAGTTCATGCTCGCTGGCCGCCGCCACGGCGTCCAGACGCGTCAGCCGCGGGTCCTGGGCATTCATGCAGGCTGCTCGCCGCGCCGCGCGGCCCGCGCCAGGCCGGGCCATGGCGGACTCGCGGTCTGCGCGATGCCGAACAGGTCGAGCAGCCGGCCGATGGTCTGGTCGACCAGTTCGGCGACGCTGGCCGGCCGCTGGTAGAACGCCGGCACCGGCGGAAACACGATGCCTCCCATCTCGGTGACCAGCGTCATGTTGCGCAGGTGTGCCAGGTTCAACGGCGTCTCGCGCGGCATCAGCACCAGCCGCCGGCGCTCCTTGAGCACGACGTCGGCGGCCCGGGTGATCAGATTGTCGGAAAACCCGTGTGCGATCGCGGCGAGCGTGCGCATCGAGCACGGCGCGACGATCATGCCGTCGGTCGTGAACGAGCCCGACGCGATGCAGGCGCCGATGTCGCGGACCGGATGGACCCGGTCGGCAAGCGCTTCGACGCCGGCCCGACCGATGTCGAGCTCGGCATCGATCGTCAGCCAGCCCGACGGCGAGACCAGCAGGTGGGTCTCGACACCGCCGGCGGCGCGCAGCTGCGCGAGCAGCCGGACCCCGTAGGCAGCACCGCTCGCGCCGGTGATCGCGACAATCAGGCGACGGGTCATCGAGTCACTCGGTTCCAGCCAGAAAGGTGGTAGTGTGCAGGTTGGTCGGAATCGGCGCAAACGCAACAGTGATCCCCGACCTGCGCCAGTGGTTGCAGAAGGCAGCGTGCAGAGGGCAGAGGGCGGTACGCAGCGCGCGGCAGGCAACCGGTGGCGACAGCGGGCGAGATAGAGGGCAGGGATGACTTCAGCGCAATGGTTACGGGTCGCGGCGGCGGCCGACGTCGTCGAGGATGCGCCGCTCGGCATCGTCGTCGCAGGGCGCGAGATCGCGCTGTTCCGGGTTGCCGGCGAGATCTTCGCTACCGATAATCGCTGTACTCACGGCGATGCGCTGCTGTCCGAGGGGTTTCAGCTCGACGATTGCATCGAATGCCCGCTGCACCAGGGGCAGTTCGACATCCGCACCGGCGCACCGTTGTGCGCACCGGTCGAACGGCCGATCCGCACCTGGCCGGCCAAGGTCGAGGCCGACGCCGTCTTCGTCGATCTCGCCGGCCCCGGGTCCGCCGGCACCTGAGGGGCTGTCGCCCCGGAGAAGCAGCGATGGTCACCAAGGTTTTCGTCGACGGCCAGGAGGGCACCACCGGCCTGCAGATCAACGAGTATCTGAGCCGGCGCAATGACGTCGAGGTGCTGCGGATCGACGCCGACCGGCGCAAGGATCCGGCCGAGCGCGGCCGCCTGCTGAACGCTGCCGACATCGCGTTCCTGTGCCTGCCGGACGCTGCCGCGCGCGAGGCGGTGGCGCTGGTGACCAATCCGCGCACTTGCGTGATCGACGCGAGCACCGCGCACCGGATCGATCCGGGCTGGGCGTTCGGCATTCCCGAGCTGGCACCGCAGAGCCGCGAGCAGCTGCGCGCCGCCAAGCGGATCGCCAATCCGGGCTGTCATGCGACCGCGTTCCTGCTGCTGGTCCGGCCGCTGGTGGATGCCGGCGTGCTGCCGCCGGACTATCCGATCGACGCGTTCTCGATCACCGGCTATTCCGGCGGCGGCAAGAAGATGATCGAGCAGTACCGGGCGGCCGCTGCGGCGCCGGCCGGTTCGGCCGAACGGCTCGATGCGCCGCGGCAGTACGGGCTCGCGCTGGTGCACAAGCACCTGCCGGAGATGCGGGTCCACGGCAGGCTCGCGCAGCCGCCGATCTTCGCGCCGATCGTCGGCCCGTTCTACAAAGGGCTGGCGGTTTCGATCGGCCTGTTCCCGGCCCGGCTTGCCGGCGGCAGCAGCGCCCGATCGGTCCATCGCGTGCTGACCGAGCGCTATGCCGGCGAACGGTTCGTCCGGGTGCTGCCGGTCAACGACCCGGCGGTGCTCGACGCCGCCGCCGGCTATTTCGACGTCCAGGGCAGCAACGACAGCAATCGCGCCGATCTGTTCGTGTTCGGCAACGACGAGCGGATCATGCTGATCGGCCGGATCGACAACCTCGGCAAGGGCGCGAGCGGCGCCGCCGTCCAGTGCATGAACGTGCACCTCGGCCTCGACGAGGGGCTCGGGCTGGAATAGTTCGGTCGGCCGCTGAACGGCGCGAACGCCAGCTGCGAATCGACTCGCGCCCGCGCGTTCGCGGCGGCGCTACCGGCGGCCGTGCCGGCTGCCGGATCGACTATCGACCGCTATTTCGCGGCGTCCGGGATCAGCTTCTGCAGTTCGCCGGACTCGAACATCTCGGCCATGATGTCCGAGCCGCCGACGAATTCGCCGTTGATGTAGAGCTGCGGAATCGTCGGCCACTGCGAGAAATCCTTGACGCCCTGGCGGACCTCGTCGTCTTCCAGCACGTTGACCGTGACCATGTTCTTCACGCCGCTGCCCTTGAGCACCTGGATGGCGCGGCCGGAGAAGCCACATTGCGGAAACTGTGCGGTGCCCTTCATGAAGAGCACCACCGGGTGTTCGTTGACGGTCTTGCGGATGAATTCCTGCGCGTCCATGGTCTGCGCGTCCAGTGCGTGTCGCTGCGATCGAAACAAAATACCGGATTCCGGTGTCGGGTGGCAAATCGGCCCTATCGGTGGCCGCCGGATCCGGCCGCGGCGCCGATCGTGACCCGGTCATGGCCGGCCAGGTCGGCATGGGTCGCGACGGTGACGAAACCGGCGGCGTCCATCAGCGCGCGGACCGCCGCGCCCTGGTCCCAGCCGTGTTCCAGCAGCAGCCAGCCGCCGGGCACGAGCCGCGGCAGCGCGCCGGCGATCAGCAGCCGGCAGGCATCGAGGCCGTCGGCACCGGCAGCGAGCGCCGCCGCCGGCTCGAAGCGCAAGTCGCCGGCGAGCAGATGCGGGTCGCCGGCGGCGACGTAGGGCGGGTTGCTCGCGATCAGGTCGTAGCGCGTTGGCGGTTCGGCATCGAGCGCCTGCCACCAGTCGCCGGCACGGAACGCGACCCGTGCGGCGCCGAGCGCCGCGGCGTTGGCGCGCGCCACCGCCAGCGCCGCCTCCGAGCGATCGGTCGCGGTGACCTCGGCGTCGGGCCGTTCCAGCGTCAGCGTGATCGCGATCACGCCGCTGCCGGTGCCGAGATCGAGCAGCCGTGGCCGCGGTGAGGGCCGCGGGTGCAACGGCTGCAAGTCGGCCGGCGGCTGGCCAGCGGCCAGCGGGCAGTTGTCAGCCGGTGGGCGGTCAGCGGCGAGCCGTTGCAGCGCAATCTCGATCAGCCGCTCGGTTTCGGGCCGCGGGATCAGCACCGCCGGCGTCACCGTGAAGCGGCGGCCGTAGAACTCGCGCCAGCCGGTCAGGTAGGCGATCGGCGTGCCGGCGCGGCGCTCGGCGGCGAGTCGCTCGAACCGCGCCGCCGCCGCGGCATCGGCGGGTTCGTCGCCGTGACCGATCAGCCATTCGTTGCTGCGGCCGGTGGCGGTGGCGAGCAGCAGCCGCGCTTCGAGTCGCGGCAGGCCGGCGCCTGCGATCAGCGCGTCGTGGCTGGCGGACGCGCTCCCTTCGGGCGGCGGTGCGGTGGGAGGCGCTGCCGTCACGCCGCCGCTTCGAGGGCCGCGACCTGTTCGGCGATCTGCGCCTTGATCAGCCCGTCGGTCAGCTCGTCGAGGTCGCCGTCCATGACGAACGCGAGCTTGTACAGCGTCAGGTTGATCCGATGGTCGGTGACGCGGCCCTGAGGGAAGTTGTAGGTGCGGATCCGCTCGGAGCGGTCGCCGGAACCGATCAGCGACTTGCGGTGCGCCGCCTCCTTCGCATGCAGCTCGCGCTGCTGCGCGTCGCGCAGCCGGGTCAGCAGCACCTTCATCGCCTTGTCGCGGTTGCGGTGCTGCGAGCGGTCGTCCTGGCATTCGGCGACGATGCCGGTCGGCAGGTGGGTGATGCGCACTGCCGATTCGGTCTTGTTGACGTGCTGGCCGCCGGCGCCCGAGGCGCGGAAGACGTCGATCCGCAGCTCGTCGGGGTTGATCTGGACGTCGCCGACCTGGTCGGCCTCGGCCATCACGGCGACGGTGCAGGCCGAGGTATGGATCCGGCCCTGGGCCTCGGTGACCGGCACGCGCTGGACGCGATGGCCGCCGGACTCGAACTTGAGCCGGCCGAACACCTGGTCGCCGTCGATCTGGACGATCACTTCCTTGTAGCCGCCCAGCTCGGCTTCGCTCGCCGACAGGATCTCGGTGCGCCAGCCGCGCCGCTCGGCATAGCGCAGGTACATCCGCAGCAGGTCGCCGGCGAACAGCGCGCTCTCGTCGCCGCCGGTGCCGGCGCGAATCTCGAGGATGACGTTGCGGCGGTCGTTCGGGTCGCGCGGCAGCAGCAGCGTCTCGATGGTCGCGAGCTCGGCTTCGGTCCGGCCGCGCGCGGCCGTCGCTTCGTCCTGCGCGAACGCGCGCAGCTCGGGGTCGTGCAGCTCCGGGTCGGCCTGCATCTGCTCGGCGGTCCGCAGGTCGGCGGCGGCCTGCTGCCACGCCTGGTAGTGGCCGAGCACCTCGGTCAGCTCGGCATGCTCCTGGTTGAGCTGGCGCAGCAGCTTCAGGTCGCGGCCGGCGTCCTCGCTCGCGAGCAGCGCGTTGACTTCGTCGAGCCGCGCCTCCATCCGCGCCAGCCGCGCTGTCAGCGTCGGCTTCACTTGCGGGCGGCCGGCAGCAGCTGCGCCAGCAGGGCGGCGAGTTTCGGGTCGTGCGCGCCTTCGCGGTTCAGCAGCGCGGTCGAGCCGTGCAGGAACTTGTTGGTCAGCGCGACCGACAGGACCTCGAGTACCTGCTGCGGGTCAGCGCCGCGCGCCAGCATCCGGCGCGCACGATCGAGCTCGGCCTGGCGCAGCGCGTCGCCGCGGGCATGGAGATCCTGGATCAGCGGCACCATTCTCCGCTGCTGCAGCCATTGCATGAACGAGAGCACCTGGGTGTCGATGATCGCCTCGGCCTGCTCGACCGCGGCGAGCCGGTTCTGCCGGCCGGATTCGACGACCTCACGCAGGTCGTCGACGGTGTAGAGGAAGATGTCGTCGAGCCGGGCGACCTCGTCCTCGATGTCGCGCGGCACCGCCAGATCGATCATCAGCATCGGCTTGTGGCGCCGGCTCCTGATGGCGCGCTCGACCATGCCGAGACCGACGATCGGCAGCGTGCTCGCGGTGCACGACAGCACCACGTCGAACTCGGCCAGCCGGGCCGGCAGGTCGGCGAGCGGCATGTCCTCGGCGACGAAGCGGCGTGCCAGCGTGCGGCCGCGCTCGGCCGAGCGGTTCGCGATCACCATCCGGCGCGGATGCGGCGCCCAGTGCGTCGCGCAGAGCTCGATCATCTCGCCGGCACCGATCAGCAGCACCGAACAGTCCGCCAGGCTCTCGAAGATCCGTTCGCCGAGCCGCACCGAGGCTGCCGCCATCGATACCGACTCGGCACCGATCGCGGTCTGGGTCCGGACCTCCTTGGCGACCGAGAACGATCGCTGAAACAGCTGGTGCAGATGGCTGCCGAGCGTCCGCGAGTGCTGCGCGACCCGCACCGCTTCCTTCATCTGACCGAGGATCTGCGGTTCGCCGAGCACCATCGAGTCGAGCCCGCAGGCGACCCGGAACGCATGACGCACCGCCTGCTGATCGGGCAGTCGGTACAGGTGATCGTCGAGCCGGACGCCGGCCATGCCATGACGGCGGCCGATCCACTCCGCGAGCGCCGGCGTGGCCTCGGCCGGCGCCTCGGTCTTGCAGTAGATCTCGGTGCGGTTGCAGGTGGACAGGATCGCCGCCTCGGGTGCCAGATCGCGCAGTTCCGAGCGCAGGTCGGCGAGCGCGCCGCCGAGCGCCTCGCTGGTCGGGAACGCGACCTTTTCGCGCAGCGCCAGCGGCGCCGTCGTGTGATTGAGCCCGAGCGTGAGCAGTGCCACGTCAGCGACACCAGGCGACCCGAAGCCGCCGACCCGCCCGTTCGGGCATGGGTAGCGAGCGTAGCGGGCGCGGGGGGCGTTTCATCCTGCTCATTTATCCGGAGTACCCCGGATCCGGCTTGTCCCGGCCGGCCGGTGGCCAGGAACGGGCGCCGGCCGCGGCACCGGCAGGGTGCCACGGCGGGACGTGGAATGGCCTGAATTATATCGCCGTCGTACGCGGCAGACGGATCAGGAACATCGCCCCGGGGCCATCGGGCCGGTCCGAAGCGGTGATCGTGCCGTGGTGGCGCTCGACGGTCTTGCGCACCATCGCGAGCCCGAGCCCGGCCGCGCCGTTGCGTTCGGACTGCTGCCAGAACGCCTCGAAGATCCGTTCGCGCAGTTCCGCCGGGATCCCCGGCCCCTGGTCGGCAACCGCGATCTGCCAGTAGCCGGGCTCCTCGGCGACCGTGACGGTGACCTGGCCGCCCTGGCAGCAGTACCGGATCGCATTGTCGACCAGGTTGGCCAGCGCCCGCCGCAGCAGTTCGGCGTCGCAGGCGACCTCGGCCGCTTCGGGCCCGGCCACCTCGAGCCGGACGCTGCGCTGGCGCGCCGCGAACCAGGCGAGGTCGACCACCTCGGTGGCGAGCGCGACCAGGTCGTAGGGCTCGAGCGCCAGCGGCTTGGCGCCGGCACGGGCATAGCCGAGGAAGGAGTCGGTCAGCGCCAGCGTCCGGCGCGACTGCCGCTCCAGCTCGGACAGGTCGATGCCGAGCCCGCGGGTGCCGTCGCTGTGCGCCCGCTCGATCATCGCCAGGATGGTCGCCTGCGGCGCGCGCAGGTCGTGCGACAGGAACGACAGCGCCTCCTGGCGTTCGCGCTCGGCGGCGCGCAGCGGACTGATGTCGACCAGCTGGACCAGCCAGCGGCCGTCGTCCTGATCGTCGCCGGCCGGGCTGACGTCGATCAGCCAATGGCGACCGCTGCGGTCGCCGTGCTCGCCGTCGAGCCGGATCGGGTCGAGCTCGAAGCGATCGGGCAGGGCGCCGAATTCGAGATGCAGCCATTCGCTCATCGAGGCGCCGGGCCGTGGCGCGGTGAACGCGGCGGCGAGCCGATGGTTCCACAACAGGATCTTCTGGCCGCGGTCGGCGAGCAGCACCGGGTGCGGCAGGCTCTGCAGGCTGTCCATCAGGAAGCGGTTGAGCCGCCCGACCTGCGCGACCGCGTTCTCGATCCGCGACAGCTGCGCCGAGATCGGCTCGCGCGGCTCGATCTGCCGGCGCGAGCTGCCGAAGACCGCGTCCTGCAGCTCCAGGGTCCGCGCCTGGACGAACAATCCGGCGGACGCGGCGGTCAGCCGCCGCCAGCTCCACAGCGGATAGCCGAGCGCGATCGCGACCAGCGCGCCGCCCGGCTGGATCCACCAGCCGAAGCGGAACGCGATCAGCGTCGCGGCGATCGCGCCGGCGATCGCGAGGATCGCGATCCCGAGTCCTGGCAGCGGCCGGGTCCGATACAGCAGCGCCATCGTCGCGAGCACCAGCAGCGCCGTCGCCAGCGCGTGCCAATGCGGCGACAGCGTCCGGACCACGTGGCCGTGCGCGAGCGCGACCGCGGCGGCGGCATGCAGCTCGACGCCGCTCGCGCGCAGCCGGCCGCCGATCAACGGCGTCGCGTAGACGTCGCCGACGCCGACCGCGGTCGCGCCGATCAGCACCAGGCGGTCGGCGAACGATTGCGCCGCGACTTCGCCACGCAGCAGTGCCGCCGCCGACACCCGCTCGATGCCGCCGACGACGCAGGAGCGCAGCAGGTGGCCGCCACTGGTGTCCCAGCGGCCGGCACCGATCATCCGGTCCGCTGCCGCCATGTTGGGCAGGGCAGCCGGGTCGATCAGCGCCTCGGCCAGCGCCGGCAGATAGCCCTCCCGCAGATGGAGTCCGCGGACCAGACCGTCGGCGCCGGTGACGAACGCGACGTGCGCCAGCACCGCCTCCTGCGCGAACGCATGCTGCGGATAGATCGGCAGGAAACCGGATTCGAGCCATGGTTCCTTGCCGACCGCGAGCACGACGCGGATACCGCGCTGGGTCGCGCCGGCGATCGCTTCGGCGAGCGCCACGTCGGCCACCGGCTGTTCGGACGGCTCGGCGAGCAGGACGTCGATCGCGATCGCCGCCGGCGTGAGCCCCGGGCCGGCCGCCACCAGCCGGTCGATCATCGCGGCGACCACCGTGCGCGGCCAGGGCCAGCGGCCGATCTGAGCGATGCTGTCGTCGTCGATCGCGACGATCACGCTGGTCGGCGGATGCTCGTGCCGGTCGGCCTGCAGCGCCAGGTCGTACAGGAAGATGTTCAGATAGCCGACCGGGCTGGCATGAGCGGTGTTGCCGGTCGGGTCCGGCACCGGTCCACGATCACCGGACTCGCGGCGGCCGAAATCGTGCAGCACCGCGAACAGCACCAGCGCGGCAACCAGCAACAGCCATTCGATCAGCGCAGCGCGGCCGGGGCGGGCGGCGGGCGGCACGGCCGACCGCGGCGGCGTCTCGGCGTCTTCAGTAGCCGGGGAGGACGATGCCACCGTCGCCGCTGCGGATCGGTTCACCGCTGCCGTCGCGCAGCATTGGCACCGGCCCTGCTGGCCGGACGATCGGCGCCGCCACCCGCAGCGTGAACGGCTGCGGCGCGCTGAACGGCCCCTGCTTCGGCGCGCCGGCTTCGTCGTTGCGGCCGGCGCGACCGGCGTCGCTCGCCGGCGCGGCACCCGCTGCCGGCTCGATCGCCGCGATCCGCCACCAGCGCGGACCGGTGGGACCGGGCGGCAGCGTCAGATCCACGGTATCGCCTTGGACCACGGCTTCGTCGAGCACTCGCTCGAAACGCTCGTCGGCACCGATCTGCACCCGGTACTGCAGGCCGGGCAAGGCGACCCAGCGCAGTCCGATCGGGCCGGCGAACAGCGCGTCGCCGGCGGCCGGCGCCAGCGTCCTCGGCGCGAACGGCCGTGCCTGGATCTCGATGCGGGCGACCGATTGCAGGCCCTCGAGCCCGCTGGCCGAAGTTGCCCGCAATCGCAGGTAGAGCGGGCCGTCGTGGCGGGTCGGCAGCGCCACCACCGGCTCGGTCAGCTGCGTCGTGAGCTGAATGCCGACGAACGCCTGATCACTGGCGACCTCGAGGCGGTAGCCGGCGGCGTCGGTCACCGGCCGCAGCGCCAGCGTCGGGGTCGCCTCGGTGTAGCGCTGGTTGTCGAGGTCGCGCAGGTCCGGTGCCGGCAGCAGGGCTTCGAGCCGTGGCGCCGCCGTCGCCGAGACCACCGCACCGTTGCCGCCGCTGACCTCGGCGCGGCCGGCGGCGCTGCCGGCCTCGACCAGCCCGCCCAGCACCTCGACGAAGTCGCGGCCACTGGCGCCGCTGGTGCGGACCCGGAACTCGGTGCCGCGGACCGCCGCGTTGCCGGCCGGCGTCTGGATCGTCAGCGGCCGCTTGCGCGGCGACGACTGCGGCTCGATCGCGCCGCGCTCGAGCCTGAGCCGGGCCTCGATCGCGTCGTCGCCGTGGTACTGGCGCAGCCGTTCGAACCGGACTCGGGACGCCGGCGGGATCCGCAGCCGCGTGCCGTCGCCGAGCACGATCACCGCCGTACCATCGGCGCCGGTGTCGATCACGCTCCCTTCGCCGACCGCGGTGCCATCGGCGGCTGGGACGCTACCGGTGCTACCGGCACCAGCCGCGGTGACCGTGCCGCCGACCGCCTCGAGCCGGCCGCTGGCCGGCCGCGGCGGCAGCCATTCGGGCTTGAATCGCAACTCCGTGCCGACTCGCATCCGCCGGGCATCGCGCAGGCCGTTGTAGTCCTGGACATCGCGCCAGCGATCCGGCCGGTCGAGCAATCGCCGCGCCAGCGTCGACAGCGAGTCGCCGGGCTTGACCGTGTAGCGGATGTCTTCGCTGGTCTGCGCCGCGGCCGGCGGCGCGAGGCCGAACGCCAGCGCGGCGGCGAGGGCGGCGGCCGCGGCCAGCGGCACGACCGCCACCGACGCCGGGCCGCTCGCGGGCCGCGGCTTCAATGCGATCGGGAAATCGGTGCCGGTGCGGCTGGCACCGCGCGCATCACGACGGCGCGACCGCGCTGCCGGGGCGGTTGGCACCTTCGTTGATCCGCAGGTTCTCCAGCCGATAACCGTAGCTGTACACCGGGGCCAGCAAGTAGCCACCATCGGGGCGGAGTCCGAGCTTGCTGCGCACCCGCGAGACATGGGTATCCATCGTGCGGGACGGGACTTCGGCGTTGCGACCCCATACGGCTTCGCGTATATGTCCACGCGACAACGGCTTGCCGACATTGCGCAGGAACAGTACCGCCAGCTGGAACTCCTTCTGCGTCAGCTCGACCGGTTGATCGCCGTCGCGGACCTCGAGCGTCTTCAGGTCGAAACTGAACCGGTCGTACTGGAACACGTTGCCGTTGAGGGCGCTCGAGCCGGCACGCCGCACCAGCGCACGCAAGCGCGCACGCAGCTCACCCGAGCGCGCCGGCTTTACGACGAAATCATCGGCACCGGCTTCGAGCGCATTGATCACATCGGCTTCGGCGTCGCGCGCGGTCAGCACCAGCGCCGGCAGGGTCTGCTGTTTCTCGCGGATCGCACGCAGCAGCGAAAAGCCATCGACTCCGGGCAGCATCAGATCGACGATCGATGCATCGAAGCTTTCGCGCGGCAGCGCATGCAGGAAGGACTTCGCGTCGCTGAACAGATGGCAGGTATCGCCTTCGACCGTCAGCGTGTACACCAACCGTGAGGCGACGGACTTGTCGTCTTCGATGATTGCGATTCGCATCAGACTGGGACTCGAGTGGCAGTGACCGCACTATTTAACTGCCGGAGAACTCCGAGGGCAAGCTACGGGAAAGTACGAATCTCGGCGAGCCCCGGCGAATGAGGGCCGCCGGATCGATTCAACGGGCGGCCGGCGACGCCTCGTGGGCCGAGAGAAACAGCCGATAGGCCGGATGGGCGCTCTCGTCCCAGCAGCGGTAACCGAGCGTGCCGACGAAGCGGTCGAACAGCGGCCGCTCGGCCGGCGGGATCTGCAGGCCGACCAGGATACGGCCGAAGTCCGACCCGTGATTCCGATAATGAAACAGCGAAACGTTCCAGTTCGGGCTCATGCTGTCGAGGAATCTCATCAGCGCGCCGGGGCGCTCCGGGAATTCGAAGCGATAGAGCACCTCGTCGTGGGCGAGCGGCGACCGGCCGCCGACCAGATGGCGCAGGTGCGATTTCGCGAGCTCATCGTCGGTCAGATCGAGTGTCGGGAAACCTGTCGATTCGAGACTGGCGGCGATTTCCCGGGATTCGGCGCGGCCGGTGATCTGAATTCCAACAAAGATGTGAGCCTGCTCGCGGTCGGCAATCCGATAGTTAAATTCCGTGACATTTCGTTGGCCAACGACCGAACAGAAGCGCTTGAAACTGCCGCGCTCTTCGGGAATGGTGACTGCGAATACCGCTTCGCGCGCTTCACCGACTTCGGCGCGCTCCGAAACGAAGCGCAGGCGATCGAAGTTCATGTTGGCGCCGCTCGCCACCGCGATCAGCGTCTGGTCGCGGATCGATTCGCGTTCGGCCCAGAGCTTCATGCCGGCGACGGCGAGGGCGCCGGCCGGTTCCAGGATCGCGCGGGTATCTTCGAAGACGTCCTTGATCGCAGCGCAGATCTGATCGGTGTCGACTTCGATCAGCGTCCGTTCGAGGAACTCCTGACACAGGCGGAACGTCTCGTCGCCGACGCGCTTGACCGCGGTGCCGTCGGAGAACAGGCCGACCGCCGGCAGTTCGACCGGCATGCCTCGCGTCAGCGATTGCGCCATCGCGTTCGAATCGACCGTCTGCACGCCGAATACGCGAATCTCCGGCCGCAGCTGCTTGACGAAGGTCGCGATGCCGGCGGCGAGCCCGCCGCCGCCGATCGGCACGAAGATCGCATCGATCGGCCCCTGATACTGACGCAGGATCTCCATGCCGATCGTGCCCTGGCCGGCGATCACGTCCGGATCGTCGAACGGATGGACGAACGTCAGCCGCTGCTCGGCCTGCAGCATCAGTGCGCGACGGTAGGCATCGGTATACGAATCGCCGTATAACTCGACCTCGGCGCCGCGCATCCTGACCGCGTCGATCTTCAATTGCGGCGAAGTCACCGGCATGACGATGACCGCCCGGCAGCCGAGCCGGCTCGCCGCCAGCGCCACGCCCTGGGCATGGTTGCCGGCCGATGCGGCGATGACGCCGCGTTCGCGGGCCGCGCGATCGAGCTGCGCCATCTTGTTGTAGGCACCGCGCAGCTTGAACGAGAACACCGACTGCATGTCCTCACGCTTGATCAGCACCCGGTTGCCGAGCCGCTGGGACAGATTGGGTGCCGGTTCGAGCGGCGATTCCTGCGCGACGTCGTAGACGCGGGCGTTCAGGGTTCTCTTCAGGTAATCGATGGCCATCAGCGCGTCCTGCCGTTGCCGGGCATTCTACGGTGGCCGTCGCAGCCGACTCGCACGGCCGCGGTCGGCAGCGGCGCGCTGCTGCGCACCCGCTCTTCGCCCGATGCGTCGCCCGATGGGCCCTTCCCCGACGATTCCGCACCCCGGTTCCTATAATGCAGCGCCGCCTGCCCGCGGTCGCCGTACCGACCTCCCATGCTGGAATCACTGACCGCGTCGCTGATCGAATGGTTCCAGTTGCCGTCGCACGGGCTGTCGACGGTCTTCGTCGTCTCGCTGATCTCGGCGACGCTGCTGCCGATCGGCTCCGAGCCGGCGGTGTTCGGCTACGCCAAGCTGAACCCCGGGCAGTTCTGGCTGGTGATCCTGGTCGCGACCGCCGGCAACACCGCCGGCGGTGCGATCGACTACTGGATCGGCCGCGGCGCCAAGAACGCGGTCGCGCGCAATCGCGAGACGCGCTACCTCAAATGGTTCGAGCGGCTCGGGCCCAAGACCCTGTTCTTTTCGTTCCTGCCCGCCGTCGGCGATCCGCTGTGCGCGTTCGCCGGCTGGCTCAAGCTGCCGTTCTGGCGCTGCGTCGCCTGGATGGCCGCCGGCAAGGCGGTCCGCTACACGGTCATGACCGCGCTGCTGCTGTGGGTGCCCGACAGCTGGTGGGCGCGGGTGATGGCGGCGGTCGGGTTGGGGTGAGATTTCGGCGGGGTGCGCCGGGCAACGGCGCCCGCCGTCCGACCCCGGCCTCGCGGCTGCTGCCGTCGCCGGCGGTAGAATGAGCATCACTCCTCCCTCCAGGTTGTCACATGAACGCTCCGCTGCCGGCGCGGATCGACTCGGCGCTGCACGACGAGCCGGTTCGGCTGCGCGAGATTCCGTACAACTACACGTCGTTCTCGGATCGCGAGATCGTCGGGCGGGTGCTCGGTGAATCGGCGTGGCAGTCGATCGAGGTGCTGCGCGCCGAGCGTCGCACCGGCCGGTCGGCACGGATGCTCTATGAGGTGCTCGGCGACATCTGGGTCGTTCAGCGCAACCCGTACCTCGAGGACGATCTGCTGGAGAACCGCAAGCGGCGGCGGGCGCTGATCGAGGCGCTCGAGCATCGGCTCGGCGAGATCGAGAAGCGGCGCCAGCCCGGCCATGTGCTGGACGAGCAGGTCGGCAGCCTGCTCGAGACCGCGCGCGCCGCGGTCGATCGGTTCGCCAACTGGTTCGACGAGACCGAGCGGCTGCGCAAGCGTGCGGCGGCCCGGCTCGGCCGCGTCACCGCGCGCGACAACGTCCGGTTCGACGGCATGTCGCGAGTGTCGCACGTGACCGACGCGACCGACTGGCGGGTCGAGTATCCGTTCGTGGTGCTGATGCCGGACAGCGAGGCCGAGATCGCGCCGCTGCTCGCGGCCTGCTTCGAGCTCGGGCTGACGGTGATCCCGCGCGGCGGCGGCACCGGCTATACCGGCGGCGCGGTGCCGCTGTCGCCGAAGTCGGCGGTGATCAACACCGAGAAGCTCGAGCGGATCGGCGCGGTCGAGTACGGCACGATCCCGGGCGTCGCGCAGCAGGTCGCGACCATCGAGACGCAGTGCGGCGTCGTGACCCGCCGCGTCACCGAGGCGGCCGAGCGCGCCGGCCTGGTGTTCGCGGTCGATCCGACCTCGCTCGACGCGTCGTGCGTCGGCGGCAACATCGCGATGAACGCCGGCGGCAAGAAGGCGGTGCTGTGGGGTACCGCGCTCGACAATCTGGTCTGGTGGCGGATGGTCGACCCCGACGGCCAGTGGCTCGAGGTCACGCGGATCGGGCACAACCTCGGCAAGATCCACGACGTCCGCGAAGCGACCTTCGAGCTGGCCTGGTACGCGCCGCACCAGCTCGCCGCCGACCAGCGGATGCGCGGTGCGCCGATGCGCACCAGGACGCTGGTGATCGACGGCGCACGCTTTCGCAAGGAAGGGCTGGGCAAGGACGTCACCGACAAGTTCCTGGCCGGCCTGCCCGGCGTGCAGAAAGAAGGCTGCGACGGCCTGATCACGTCGGCGCGCTGGCTGCTGCACCGGATGCCGACCCACGCGCGGACCGTCTGTCTCGAGTTCTTCGGGCTGCCGAAGGACGCGGTGCCGTCGATCGTCGAAATCAAGCGCTTCCTCGACGAGCAGCCGCAGGGCGCGATCCTCGCCGGGCTCGAGCACCTGGACGAGCGCTATCTGCGCGCGGTCGGCTATGCGACCAAGTCGCGCCGCGGCGGCTTGCCGAAGATGGTGCTGATCGGCGACATCGTCGGCGACAACGAGGCGGCGGTCGCGCGCGCCACTTCGGAAGTGATCCGGCTCGCCAATGCGAGGAGCGGCGAGGGCTTCGTCGCGGTGTCGCCGGAGGCGCGCAAGACCTTCTGGGCCGATCGTTCGCGAACCGCGGCGATCGCGCGCCATACCAACGCGTTCAAGATCAACGAGGACGTGGTGATCCCGCTGCCGCGGATGGGTGAATACACCGACGCGATCGAGCGGATCAACATCGAGCTGTCGACCCGCAACAAGCTGAAGCTGATCGACGCGCTGCTGGCGTGGCTCGGCGACGCGTCGGCGCTGCCGCTGCCCAAGCTCGGCGACGGCGAGGCCAACGACGCCAGTGCCAACGGCCGCGGCCCGGCCGGCGCCGACGGCGGCACCGTGGCCGCCGCCGAGCGGCTGCTCGACGACCGGGTGCTGCAGGCGGCGGCGCTGCTGACCCGGGTCCGCGAGCGCTGGCAGTTCCTGCTGAAGAATCTCGACGTACCGGTCGGCACGCTCGCGGCGGCGTTCGACGAGCACGGCCTCGACGCGGCGCTCGCCGCAGGGATCGGCGCCGACGGCCCCGATCGTCCGGCCGACCCGCAGGCGCCGCTCGGCCTGCTGCTGCAGACCCGCGCGCTGCGCGTCTCGTACAAGCGCGAGATTCGCGCGCCGCTGGCCGGGATCTTCAACGGCGCCGCGTTCGCCGCGATGCGCACCGGCTGCGACAAGATCCATCAGCGGGTGCTGAAGAGCCGCGTGTTCGTCGCGCTGCACATGCATGCCGGCGACGGCAACGTGCATACCAACATCCCGGTCAACTCCGACGACTACGAGATGCTGCAGGAGGCCAACCAGGCGGTCGCCCGGATCATGGCGCTGGCGCGCTCGCTCGACGGCGTGATCTCCGGCGAGCACGGCATCGGCATCACCAAGCTCGAGTTCCTGACCGACGACGAGATCCGCGATTTCCGCAGCTACAAGGCGCAGGTCGATCCGCGCGGCCGCTTCAACGCCGGCAAGCTGATGCCCGGCGGCGACCTGCGCGGCGCCTATACGCCGAGCTTCGGGCTGATGGGCGCGGAATCGCTGATCCTGCAGGCGTCCGAGGTCGGCAGCATCGCCGACTCGATCAAGGACTGCCTGCGCTGCGGCAAGTGCAAGCCGGTCTGCGCGACTCACGTGCCGCGCGCCAACCTGCTGTACAGCCCGCGCAACAAGATCCTGGCCACCTCGCTGCTGATCGAGGCGTTCCTGTACGAGGAGCAGACCCGCCGCGGCGTCTCGATCAAGCACTGGGACGAGTTCTCCGACGTCGCCGACCACTGCACCGTCTGCCACAAGTGCGAGACGCCGTGTCCGGTCGACATCGATTTCGGCGACGTCTCGATGAACATGCGCAACCTGCTGCGCACGATGGGCCGGAAGAAGTTCAACGCCGGCAATGCCGCGGCGATGTTCTTCCTGAACGCGACCGACCCCGACACGATCCGCGCGACCCGGCGGCTGATGGTCGGCGTCGGCTACAAGGCGCAGCGGTTCGCGCACGACCTGATCGCGCGGGCGGCGCGCAAGCAGACCCGGCATCCGCCGGCGACGGTCGGTCGTGCGCCGCTGAAGGAGCAGGTGGTCCACTTCGTCAACAAGCGGATGCCCGGCAACCTGCCGAAGCGGACCGCGCGGGCGCTGCTCGACATCGAGGACAAGCGCTTCGTGCCGATCATCCGCGACCCGCGGGCGACCACCGCCGAGTCGGAGGCGGTCTTCTACTTCCCGGGCTGCGGCTCGGAGCGGCTGTTTTCGCAGGTCGGGCTCGCGACCCAGGCGATGCTCTGGCGGGCCGGCGTGCAGACGGTGCTGCCGCCCGGCTATCTGTGCTGCGGCTATCCGCAGCGCGGTTCCGGCCAGTACGATGCGGCCGACCGGATCATCACCGACAACCGGGTGCTGTTCCACCGCGTCGCCAACACGCTGAACTATCTCGACATCAAGACCGTCGTGGTCTCGTGCGGCACCTGCTACGACCAGCTGCAGGGCTACCAGTTCGACCAGATCTTTCCTGGCTGCCGGATCCTCGACATCCACGAGTTCCTGATGGAGCGCGGCGTCAAGCTCGATGGCGTTACCGGCGTGCGCTACATGTACCACGACCCGTGCCACTCGCCGATCAAGACGCACCAGCCGCTCGCGGTCGTCAATCAGCTGATGAACAGCCAGGTCAACGGCCGGATCGACAAGAACGACCGCTGTTGCGGCGAGTCGGGCACGCTGGCGGTGACCCGGCCCGACATCTCGACTCAGGTGCGCTTCCGCAAGGAAGAGGAGATGAAGAAGGGCGCGACCGCGCTGCGCGGCGATGGTGCGACCGCGGTCAAGGTGCTGACGTCGTGTCCGTCGTGCCTGCAGGGCCTGTCGCGCTATCAGCAGGATGTCAGCGTCGATGCCGACTACATCGTCGTCGAGCTGGCTCGCCACCTGCTCG
Source organism: Lautropia sp. (assembly GCA_050249335.1). Lineage (GTDB taxonomy): Bacteria > Pseudomonadota > Gammaproteobacteria > Burkholderiales > Burkholderiaceae_E > Lautropia. The sequence goes on along the minus strand of JBFWQR010000050.1, from coordinate 12,012 downwards.
GCGAATCCTGGCTGGAGGACTACGTCGCCCACGCCAACGCCGGCGGGATCGAGCGGGTGCTGGTCTGAGTTCCGCTCGACCGCGGCGCGGTCCCGCTCAGCCAGGCAGGGCGCCGAGCCGCCCGGCCGCCACCACCCAGGCCGCCTGCGTCGCAGCCGTCGAGTCGGCGCGGCGGACATCGGCGAGGCCGACCAGGTCGGCATCGAGCCGGTCGGGCCGCAGCGTCAGCCGCAGATATCCGCGTTGACTGCCGTTGGCATAGTGCAGCCGCGGGTTGGCCGCGCGCTGCCGGTCATAGTGCCGCTGCTCGGCCGCCTGCGAGCTGATCGACGTAGTGACGAACTCGGTCGCGACCGCCGGGTCGTCGGGTCGCTCGCCGCCGGGCAGATCCGCGACGTAGAAGGCGTGCAGGTCTCCGCCGAGCACGACCGGATTCGCCAGCCGGCTGCCGCGAATCGCGTCGACGATCCGCTGCCGCGCCGCCGGATAGCCGTCCCAGCCGTCGGTCCGGATCCGCGGCGGCGCGCCGCCCGCCGCCGGCAGCGCCAGCGGCGACATCAAGGTCTGCTGACCGATCAGATTCCAGCGTGCGGTCGAGCGCGCCAGCGTCCGGGCGAGCCATGCCTCCTGTGCGGCGCCGAGCAGCGTCCGGCGCGGATCCGCGAGTTCCGCGCAATCGGCCGGCACCACGGCATTGCCACCGGCTCGCTGCGGTGGCGGGCAGGCTTGCCGGCTGCGGTACTGGCGGGTGTCGAGCAGGGTCAGCAGGGCCAGATCGCCGAGCCGGAACGCGCGGTGGATCGGCAGCGCCGGCCCGCGCGGCGCGAGTGACGGCGGCACCGGCATGTGCTCGTACCAGGCCCGGTAGGCAGCGGCCCGTCGGCCGCCGAAGTCCGGCGCGTCGCCGAGCCGCTCCGGCACCAGGTCGGCATAGTCGTTGGCGACCTCGTGATCGTCCCATACCGCGACCCACGGCGCCGCGGCGTGCGCCGCCTGCAGCTCGGGTTCGCTGCGGTAGCGGGCGTAGCGGGTCCGATAGTCGGTGAGCGTCCGCGCCTCCGGCAGGCCGAGCGGCCGGACCACCCGGCCCCAGCTGACTTCGTAGATGTAGTCGCCGAGATGGACCACCAGGTCGGGCTCGTCGGCGGCGATCTGGCGGTAGGCGGCGAAATGGCCGTGCTCGAAGTTCTGGCACGATGCGACCGCGATCCGCAAGGGCCGCGACCGGCCTCCGGCTCCCGGCAGCGTCCGCGTCCGGCCGATCGGGCTGTCGTAGCCGAGCGCGTGAAAGCGGTACCAGTAGGGCCGGTCGGGCGCGAGACCGTCGACCTGGACGCGGACCGCATGGGCATCGGCCGGTACCGCCCGCAGCCGGCCCGTGGCGACGGTCTGCCGGAGCGCCGGGTCGGCGGCGAGCTGCCAGCGCACGTCGATCGCGACGTCGGTTCCGGGCCGGCCGGTCGGCGACCCGCCGTCCGGCGCCACCAGCCGGGTCCACAGCACGATCCGGTCGCTGCCCGGATCGCCGGAGGCGACGCCGAGCCCGAACGGGTCGAAGGTCGGGCGCGGTGGCCGTGCCGGTGATCCGGCGCCGGACGCCGACGCCGCGGCCACCGGCAGCGCGGCGAGCGCCCCGCCGAGCAGCCGCCTGCGGGCGTCAGCGGGGCGGGCGTCAGCGGGGCGGGCATCGGCGGAGCGGCGGTCACGGGGCCGGGCGTCGATGCTGCGGCTCCCGCCCGGGTCGCGGCGGCAACGATCGTCGAAGGAATCCATTTAGCTCGATCGTCGCATACTTGCGGGTCGACCGTTCCGCGACGACCGTTCCCCGACCTCGTTTCCCTGCTTCGGCAGCCTGCCGAGTCAACGCCTGCCAAGGCACGAACCGATCGATGTCCGTTACGAACATTCCCGTGCCCGTGCCCGTCGCCGATCGTGCGCTCCGCAGCCGCGCAGCTTCGCGTCGGGAGGCTGGCTGATGCGGCTCGCGGTGCTGTCCGATCTGCACCTCGAATTCGAACCGTTCACCCCGCCGCCGTCGCTGCGGGCGGCCGATGTCGTGGTGCTCGCCGGCGATATCGACAACGGCGTCGCCGCGCTGCAGTGGGCACGCGATGCCTTCCCGCGCCAGCGGATCGTCCAGGTCGCCGGCAACCACGAGTTCTTCGGTGGCTGCTGGCAGACGGTGCTGGCCGAGCTACGCGAGACTGCGCGCTCGCTCGACATCGACTTCCTCGAGAACGATTCGGTCGACATCGACGGCGTCCGGTTTCACGGCGCGACGCTGTGGACCGATTTCGAACTGTTTACCGTGCCGGGCCGGCCATTCGCCCTCACCGCCGACCAGGCGATGCTGCTGATGCAGCGGCGAATGATCGATTTCGCCGCGGTCGGCTGGCAGCCGGATCCGTCAGTCGAGCCGCGGACACTGCTGCCGACCGATACCGTGGCACTGCACCGGGCGAGCCGGCAATGGCTCGGCGAGCGTCTGCTCGAGCCGTTCGACGGGCCGCGGGTGGTGGTCACGCATCATCTGCCGAGCTGGCGTTCGGTGGCGCCGGCGTTCCTGAAGGCGACGTCGAATGCGGCCTTCGCCAGCGACCTCGACGCACTGGTCGAACGCTCGGCGCTCTGGATCCACGGCCATACCCACCACTCGTTCGACTATCGCGCCGGTGCCGCTCGGGTCGTCGCCAATCCGCGCGGCTACCTGCTGCGCAGCGGCGACTACGAGAACCCGGGGTTCGATCCCGGGCGGCTGGTCACGGTTTGACGCCCGGCACTGCGTTACCATTCTGGCCATGGCCGGACTCGATGCCGACACGCCGATCCCGACGCGGATCGTCGCGCACCGCAAGGCGCGCGAACTCGAGATCGCCTTCGGCGATGCGGAGGTCTATCGACTGTCGTTCGAGTTCCTGCGGGTGAACTCGCCGTCGGCCGAAGTGCGCGGCCACGGCCCGGGGCAGGAGGTGCTGCAGGTCGGCAAGCGCGACGTCGACATCGAGGCGATCGATCCGGTCGGCAACTACGCGATCCAGCCGCGGTTCTCCGACGGCCACGCCACCGGGATCTATTCGTGGGACTATCTGCATCACCTCGCGACCCGGCGTGACGCGCTCTGGCAGGGCTATCTCGAGCGGCTCGCGGCAGCCGGCGGGAGCCGTGATGCCGGGACCGTACCGGCGTCGTCGGCAGCAGCAGCCGGCGCCGGGTCGGCCGCGGCCGGCGTCGGGCCCGGCGCGGGCCCGGCTTCCGGCGCACGGCCCGATGCGCCGTTCAATGCGGTCCCGCTGAAGCGGAGTTGAGCCGCGGCCCGAGCGATGACTGAAGCCTCCGAACGCGAAGCCTCCGAACGCGAGCCGGCCGAACGGACCCACTTCGGCTATCAGTCGATCGACGCGGCCGCCAAGGCCGAACGGGTCCGCGACGTGTTCGATTCGGTCGCATCGCGCTATGACCTGATGAACGACCTGATGTCGGGCGGTCTGCATCGGCTCTGGAAGCGCTTCGCGGTCGCGCAGGCCGGCCTGCGTCCGGGCATGCGGGTGCTCGATCTCGCGACCGGCAGCGGCGACCTGGCGCGTGCGATGGCGAAGCGCCCCGGCGTCGAGGTCTGGATGACCGACGTCAACGCCGCCATGCTCGCGATCGGCCGCGATCGCGCGCTCGACGACGGCCGGGTGCTACCGACGGTGCAGTGCGACGCCGAGAGGCTGCCGTTTCCCGACCGGCACTTCGACCGGGTTACCGTTGCGTTCGGGCTGCGCAACATGACGCGCAAGGAAAAGGCGCTCGCCGAGATGCGGCGCGTGCTCAAGCCCGGCGGCAGGGCGCTGGTGCTCGAATTCTCGCGCGTTTGGCGGCCGCTCGCCGGCGTCTACGATGCGTTCTCGTTCGGTGTGCTGCCGACGCTGGGCAAGCTGATCACCAACGACGCCGGCAGCTATCGCTACCTCGCCGAATCGATCCGGGTGCATCCGGACCAGGCGACGCTGGCCGCGATGCTGACCGCTGCCGGCTTTGCCCGCGTCGAGTATTTCAATCTCGCCGCGGGCGTTGTTGCTTTGCATCAAGGCGTCCGGATCGACTGATCTCGTCGCGTTTTCGCGCGGGCAGTGACCGGGAATGTCCGACATCGCGTGCGGTTGCTCGTGGTTTCACCGGCTCTTGAAGCGATACTGCGCGCAACCATATCGGGAAGAGGTCCCCTGGAGACGATAATGAAACGGATTCTGTTGATGTTCCTGCTGGCACTGTGCAGCTTCGTGCTGATCGCACCGGAAGCGGATGCGCGGCGGATGGGCGGTGGCCGCAGCATCGGCAAGCAGAGCGAGATGGTCAATCGCAATGCCGCCCGGCCGCCGGCAGCACCGGCCACGCCGCAGGCTACGCCGGCCAATCCGGCCGGCAAGCGCAGCTTTATGGCTCCGCTCGCCGGCCTCGCCGCCGGGCTCGGTCTCGCGGCGCTGGCATCGTGGCTCGGCTTCGGTGAAGAGCTGGCGACGATGATGCTGATCGCGCTGCTGGCGTTCGCGGTGCTGATCGCGGTCCGGATGTTCATGGCGCGGCGTGCCGCCGGCAATGGCGCGGCCGGCAATCGGCCGGCCTGGGCCGGTGCTGGTGCCAACGGCGGCCAGGCCGCGCTGCGCCAGGGGGCGCAGCCGGAGCATCGCGGCTATGACGCCCGCTGGCCCGCTGGCGCGGCGGCCGGAGCCGCGGCCGCCGATGCGGCGTCGTCGCTGCCGGCCGGCTTCGACAGCGAGAAGTTCCTGCACAACGCCAAGGTCTACTTCGTCCGGTTGCAGACCGCGTTCGACCAGAAGGCGGTCGACGATCTGCGGGAATTCACGTCGCCGGAGATGTTCGCGGAACTCAATCTCGAGTTGCTGAAGCGCGGTGACGCGCCGCAGACCACCGACGTCGTCAAGCTCGACGCCCGGATGATCGGCGTCGAACGGGAAGGGGCTGCCGAGATCGCCAGCGTCCGTTTCAGCGGCATGATCCGTGAAGCGGCCGATGCGGCGGCCGAGCCGTTCGAGGAACTCTGGAACTTCTCGCGGCCGTTGAACCAGCCTGGCGGCTGGGTACTTGCCGGCATCCAGCAAGTCGCCTGACGAGTTTCGACCCGGTCGCACCGGGTCGATCGACACGGGCTCCGGTCGGGCAGACCGGGGCCCGCGTCATTTCTGGTGTACCGTCGCGTGATGTCCCGCGTTCCGTTGCCGCTCGCCCAGCTTGCACTGTCCGCGCTGAACCATGCGCTGGATCAGCAGCCGTCGCTTGCCGAGGTGTTGCGCGCCCATGCCGGCCGGGTGCTGCGGATCGTGGTCGCCAGTCCGCTGCCGGCGGCGCTTCGCCGCTGGTCACAGGTCGAGGCCGACGCGCGGATCGGCGATGACGGCCGGCTGGCGGTCGTGACCGGTGCCGAGCCGGCCGCGACGCTGACCGTCACGCCATCGCTCGACGCGCTGGCCGGCCTGGCGCGCGACGGCGCCGGCGGCCTCGGCTCGAACCTGCGGATCGAGGGCGACGTGATGGTTGCCGCGGCGCTCGGCCAGGTCGCGCGGTCGTTGCAGTGGGACTATGAAGAGGACCTGAGCCGGGTCGTCGGCGATGTCGCCGCGCACCGGGTCGGCTCGACGCTGCGCGCGTTGCGCGCCGGCGCCGGTGCGGCCGGCGAACGCTGGCTCGACGCGGTGCGGCGCGGCGTCACCGCCGGCGATGCGCCGCCGCTGGTCGCGGCCGCGGAGTTCGACGCCTTCACCGAGCAGCTGCGGGCGCTGGCGGCGCGGATCGATGCGCTGGCGCCCGTGCACCCTGCGGACGCCGCGGCGTCGGGGCCTGCCGGCCCGCAGCGCAAGGCGCGCGCGAGGCGGCGTCCGTAGCGTCAACAGCCCCCTGGGGCAGCTTGCCCCTGGCGGTCAGCGATAGTCGTCGAACGCGCGCTGAATCGCTGCCGGAGCGAGCCCGGCGGCCAGCGCGCACTGCAACAGCAGCCGTGCTTTCAGCGGGCCGAGCCAGCCGGCCGCGATGAAGCCGAGCGCGTCGTCGCGGTCGGCCGGATCGGCCTCGGCGTTGCGGATCACCGGCCCGGCCGCGACCCGGCTGGCACGGACGACGCGGCAACCGGCGCGGCTCGCCCGCGCCAGCGCCGCACGCATCGTTGCCGGCATGGTCCCGTTGCCGGTGCCGGCCAGCACCAGCCCGGCGACGCCGCGGCCCAGATGCCAATCGACGATCGCCTGGTCGCAGTCGACATGCTGCCAGATCAGCGCGACGGCGGGCAGCGGGTCGGTCAGCGGCAGCGCCGCGAACCGGCCCGACCGCGCGCCGGGACGGTCGTCGCGTGCGCCGTCGCTGCCGTTCGAGCTGTCGCTGTCGTTCGAGCCGTCGTCGCGCGAGTCGTCGCCCGCGCCGTCGCGCCAGACGACGGTTTCCGACAGCAAGGCGGCGACCGGTGCGCTGTCGCCGCCGTCGAACGCATCGATCCGGGTCGTCCGGACCTTGCGGACGGTCGCCGCCGACCAGGCGCAGTCGTTGAACGCGACCAGTACGCCACGCGGCCGGCCCGCGGCGGCGCCGTTGCCGGCCGCGGCCAGCGCGAAACGCGTCGCCGCGGCGAGATTGGCCGGACCGTCGGCACCGAGCGCGGTCGCCGGCCGCATCGCGCCGGTCAGCACCACCGGCTTGGCCGGCGTGAGCACCAGGTCGAGGAAGAACGCGGTTTCCTCGAGTGTGTCGGTGCCGTGGGTGATCACGATCGCGTCGATCGCCGGGTCGGCCAGCGCGGCGCGCAGCCGGCCGGCCAGCGTCAGCCAGTGGCTCGAGCACAGGTCCTCGCTGCCGATCGCGAACGGCTGCTCGGTAGCCAGCGCGGCGAGGTCGGCGAGCCCGGGTACCGCGTCGACCAGCGCGGTGACCGGTAGCGCGCCGGCGCGATAGCCGACAGTCTGGGTCGCGCTGGCGGCGGCGCCGGCGATGGTGCCGCCGGTGGCGACGATCAGCAGGTTTTTCTTCATGCGCGGCCGGTGCCCGGAGAGCCGGAGAAACCCGCAAGGTACCCGAATCGGACCCGCCGGCGGGTATCCGGCGGTGATCCGATGGCGATCCGGCGGCCGACCGTCGGGCTGGCCGCCGCGCCGGCCGGTGGCGCCACCGGCTGTCACGGCAGCTCGCGGACGCGCGGTTATGAGGGAATCATGACGATGCACGACCTCCTCGCGCTCGACATCGCCGGCACCCCGGTCCGCTGGATCGATGTCGAGACGGCGGCCGGCTACTATGCCAACGGCAAGGTACGGTGGGAGCTCGGCGAGCATCGGACCGTGCTGCGCGGCGGCACCAACCGCGGCTCGGGGCTGCAGTCGCTGCTGTCGCTGGCCGCGATCATCGCGGTCGACGGGCCGCGCCACCGCCATGCGCGCGGTGGCGAACGGGTGCCGTTGTCGCGGGCGATGCTGTTCTCGCGCGATCGCCATGTCTGTGCCTACTGCGGCGGCCGCTTCAGCGGCATGCAGCTCGAGATGGAGCATGTGATCCCGCGCTCGCTCGGCGGCCGCTCGATCTGGCAGAACCTGGTCTCGGCGTGCCGCGTCTGCAACCAGCGCAAAGGCAACCGCTCGCCGGAAGCGGCGCGGATGCCGTTGCTCTACGTGCCGTACGTCCCGAACCGGCATGAGGCGTTCATCCTGGCCAATCGGCGGATCCTGAGTGATCAGATGAGTTTCCTGCTGGCTGGCGTGCCGCGCCATTCGCGGCTGTTCGCCGACGCCGGCGCGTCCTGACTCGCCGCCGCCTGCGTCGGTCCTGCCCCAGCCTTGTCGGCCCAGCCTTTGTCGGTCCAGCCTTGTCGGTCCTGATCACGTTGCTCGATGCCGGCCTGGCGTTCGGCGCGCTGCCGTTGCTCGACGGCGCCGCGCTGACCGTCGCCGACGGCGATCGCGTCGGCCTGATCGGTCGCAACGGTACCGGCAAGTCGACGCTGCTCGGTGTGCTCGCCGGCCGCGTCGCGCTCGACGACGGTCGCGTGGTCCGGCGCGACGGCCTGGCGGTGACGCTGGTCGAGCAGGAGCCGCAGCTGCCGCCGGCCGAGACCGTGCTCGACGCGCTGCTCGTGCGCGCCGGCCTGACCGAGCCGGCATCCGGCGACGAGCGGAGCTACTGGCGCCGCCAGGCGCGGATCACCGAGTTCCTCGACCGTCTCGGGGTCGACGCCGCTGCGGCCCCCGACCGGCTTTCCGGCGGCCAGCGCAAGCGGGCCGCGCTGGCGCTGGCGTTCGGGCTCGAGCCCGAGCTGCTGCTGCTGGACGAGCCGACCAACCATCTCGACATCGCCGCGATCGAGCAGCTCGAGGGCCTGATCGGTGCCGGGCCGGCGCTGGTCGTGATCACCCACGACCGGCGTTTCCTCGACAATGTCGTCAACCGGATCGTCGAGCTCGACCGCGGGCTGTTGCGCAGCTTTCCGGGCCGCTTCTCCGACTACGAGGCGAGCCGCGGTGAACAGCTCGCCGCCGAGCGGGTCGCCAACCGCAAGTTCGACCGCTTCTGGGCCCAGGAGGAGGCCTGGATCCGCAAAGGCATCGAGGCGCGTCGCACCCGCAACGAAGGACGCGTGCGACGGCTCGAGGCGCTGCGCCGCGACCGCGCCACGCGGCGCGAACGGTCGGGCAAGGTCCGGCTCGAGCTCGACGCCGGCGAGCGCTCGGGCCGGCTGGTCTGCGAGCTGACCGGCGTCGGCGTCGACCGCGGCGGCCGGACGCTGATCGATGCGCTCGACCTGACGGTGATGCGCGGCGACCGGCTCGGGCTGATCGGCCCCAACGGCGCCGGCAAGTCGACGCTGCTCGAACTGATCACCGGCGACCGCACGCCCGACCGTGGCACGATCCGCTTCGGTACCCGGCTCGAGGTCGCGTATTTCGATCAGATGCGTGAACAGCTCGACGGCGAGCGCAGCGTCGCCGAGACCGTCAGTCCCGGCTCCGACTACGTCGAGATCAACGGCGCGCGCCGCCACGTGATGAGCTACCTCGGCGACTTCCTGTTCCCGCCGAACCGCGCCGGTTCGCCGGTGCGGACACTGTCGGGCGGCGAGCGCAACCGGCTGCTGCTGGCGCGGCTGTTCGCCCGGCCGGCCAATCTGCTGATCCTCGACGAGCCGACCAACGACCTCGACCTCGAATCGATCGAACTGCTCGAGGAGACGCTGCAGTCCTATCCCGGAACGCTGCTGCTGGTCAGTCACGACCGCGCGTTCCTCGACAACATCGTCACCTCGGTACTGGTCGCGCAGGGCGAGGGCGCCTGGCTTGAGCTGGTCGGCGGGTATCGCGAATGGCAGGCGGTGCGGGCGCAGCGTGAAGCCGAGCCGCGCGACGGTCGCGCCGACCGCAGCGCCGACCGCAGCGCCGCCGGCGACTCCGCCGCCGCGGCCGAAGCCGGGCCGCAATCGCGCCGGCCGGCGCGCCGCAGCGGCCTCGGCTACCAGGAGAAGCGCGAGCTCGCGGAGCTGCCGGCACAGATCGAAGCGCTCGAGCGCACCCAGCAGCAGCTGCAGCGGGCAATCGCCGACCCGGCGCTCTACCGCGGGCCCGGCGAAGCGATCCGTGCCCGACAGGAGGAGCTCGCGGACGTCGAACGCCGGCTCGACGCCGCGATGGCGCGCTGGGCGGTGCTGGTCGAGAAGGACGAATCCGGCGGCTGACGCCCCGCTAAGGCTCGCTCTACGCCGGCACGTTCGCTACGCCGGCACGTTCGCTACGGCCGGCTCGTCGGCGTTTCGACCTGGTAGCCGATCTGCTCCGGCGGGATCCGCGGCGGAAAGAAGAACGGGATCCCGAGCAGGAAGCAGACGCTGCGCACGGTAGTGCCGACCAGGTCCTGCGTGAAGGAGATGTTCGGCCGCCGCAGGTTCTTCAGCACGACGTAGGCGAGGTACAGCAGCAGCCAGGCCGGGTGCACGGCGATCGCGAGCAGCACCGACGTCACCAGCACCGCGGTCGGCCGCTGGTGGGACAGCAGCAGCGGCCAGTAGGCCGGATTGGTGATGTGGCGGCGGAAGATCGCGCCGGGGTAGAACAGGCTGTCGTTCTTCAGCATGCCGCGCATCCGGCCCCAGTCGAAGTACTCGACCGTATGGTGGGTGGCGATCGGCTGCGGCAGCGACAGGATCGGGAAGCCGGCGCGGGCCAGCCGCAAGCCGAGGTCCATGTCCTCGTTGATCCGCATCTCGGGCCGGTAGCCGCCGACCGCCTCGAACGCCGACCGTTCGATCAGCGCGATCCCGCCGAGCTCGGAGCGGTAGCCGCGCTGGCGGGCGTTGAAGCGATCGGGCCCGTCGGCGACGAAGCGCCATTCGCTGTCGTAGAACTTCTCCGGCAGCTGGCCGACCAGCACCGGATGGATCGGCTTGCCGTCGGCGTCGAGCGCGGCGGTCAGGAACTGCGGGTCGAGCGCCATGTCGCCGTCGATGAAGTACAGCGCGTCGCCCTGGCTCACGCCGGCACCGGCGCTGCGGGCGATCGCGGCGTTCATCATTCCGGTCAGGCGGACGATCTTGACCGGCGCCCCCTGCCATTGCCGGACGATCTCGAGCGAGCCGTCGGTCGAGTTCGAGTCGACGTAGATGATCTCGAAAGCGCGCAGCCCGCAGGTGCGGGCCGCCGCGACGACGCTGTCCAGGCACATCGCGATCGTGTTCGCCTGGTTGCGGGCGATGACGATGAACGACAGCTTGGGCCGCTCGGTGGCCATGGCAGGGCGCGGGGCGACGTCGGGCATCGCGTCAACGGCCGGTAGCCGGCTGACGGCGCGATCGGCGGGCACGACGACGCTGTTCAGGACACTGCCACGGCGTCGACGGCCGCGCCGGCTGACCGATCGGCACGCAGGGCGAGATCGCGCAGGACGCGATGACGAATCGGCGCCGTCGAGTCATCGGGAAACTTGCGGGCGAAGTGGGCTGGCGATGCCCTCAGCTTATCGAAATCGGCGTCGGAAAGCCATGTCGGATTCGCCTCTACGAAGGTCACGATGCAATGGTTGACCGTGCCGCTGCGGAATCCGCCCCGTTTCAGCAGCGTCGGCACCAGGAATTCGTCGGCGATGTGCTTGTCGGGAAAATAGCGCTGGATGTCCGGCTGGGCGAAGCGGTCGACCATCCACGCGATCACGTGGCGGCGGGCACCGAACCAGGTCGAGCCGTAGAACGGCGGCAGGTCCGACGAGAAGCCATGCCTGCCATAGCGTTCCGCCAGCCGCATGATGCCGCGGGCGAACCGCGCGCGCAGCCGCAGCCGGCCCGACGCCGTCGTCTCGCCCCCGGTTCTGAGCTGGACGTTGCCGACGTCGCGGCGCTGCTGGCTGCTGTCGTGGTCGTTCAGCAGGTTGACGCCGCCGAAGTACAGCCAGGTCATCCGCATCAGCAGCTTGTAGCGCAGCGTGCCCTGCGGCGCGAAGGCGCGAAAACCGATGGTCATGTAGGCGTCGGGATCGTTCAGCACGTCGACCGCGGCATAGTGCGCCTCGATACCGCCGGCCATCACATGGCGTTCGAAATCCGCGATCGGCTTGATCGGCAGGCAGGTGGGGCTCAGCACCTGCAGATAGTCGAATTCGAGATGGCGCAGCGCGTAGCGCATCCCGTGGAACAGTCCGTCCACGAAACCCCACACAGCCCAGCCGGTCCGCTTCGGATCGGCCACGAAGACGACGTTCGGCTCGTCGATGACGAAGTCCGCGGTCTGGCTGAAGTCATGATGGATCAGCACCGTATGAGGCGCGAGCGACCGGGCGAGTTGTGCCACGGTCGCAGGCTCGTGTACGGCGGACATGACCAGGAAGACGATTCTCGGTGCCATTCTTTTTCGCTACAGCGAGCAACCCCTGTCGTGCCCGACAGTGTCGCACGTGGGCTGCGGTCCGCCTGCGTGATCCGTCGCTCTTCGGCTCGCCTGGGGGGCATGGCCCGACCGGCGGTTGCCGTCGTTGCTCCAGCGTTGCGCCCTCTCG
>JBFWQR010000049.1:0-44845 GCA_050249335.1 Lautropia sp. | reverse complement strand
CGTGTGCTCTTCCGATCTCCGCGCGTCGAAGCAGTGCCATGCGATGCCGAGGGCCCGGACGTCGACGCGTTGTGCGCGCCGGCGGCGGCGACCGCGGCACGGCTCGCCTACCTGGTGCCGAACTTCCAGAACCCGAGCGGCGGAACCATTTCGGCGTCGCGGCGCCGCGCGCTCGCCGCGGCGGCCAACCGGGCCATGGCGCCGCTGCTGCTCGAGGACAACCCATACGGGGAGCTGTGGTATGACGCCGCACCGCCGCAGCCGATCGCGGCGCTGGCTCCCGAGCGCACGATCTACCTCGGCTCGCTGTCGAAGGTGCTGTCGCCGGGGCTGCGGCTCGGCTATCTGGTCGCACCGCGCACGTTGTACCCGAAGCTGCTGCAGGCCAAGCAGGCCGCCGACCTGCATACGTCGGGGCTGACCCAGCGGATCGCCGCCGAGGTGCTCGCGACCGGCCTGCTCGACCGCCACCTGCCGGCGATCCGGCAGCATTACAAGGTCCGCCGCGACGCGATGGACGCGGCGCTGCGCCACCACCTCGGCGATGCGGCCCGCTGGGTGACGCCCGGCGGTGGCATGTTCTTCTGGGTCGCGCTGAGCGCGCCGATCGACACGCTGGCGATGCTGCCCGATGCAGTCGCCGCCGGTATCGCCTATGTCCCGGGCGCGGCGTTCTTCAGCGACGGCGACCCGACGCCCGCAGTGCGGCGCCGGGCCGCGCTGCGGCTCAGCTTCGCCACCGTGGCGCCGGAGCGGATCGACGCGGCGATCGCGACGCTGGCCGCCGTGATCCGTGCGCACGGTGAACGCGCGGGGGCGGCCTGACGCCGGACGCCCCCGGCGTCGCTGAACGTTCAGCGGCGGTCGAGCCCCAGCCGCCGCACCTGGGCCGCGATCAGCCAGCCGGCCGCCGCGGTCGCGAGCAGTGCGACCCCGGCGGTGACGAAGCCGCCGGCAGCGCGACCGTGATCGAGCCACCAGCCCATAACCGCCGGACCGATCGCGGCGCCGATGTCGACCGCCGAGTAGACGATCCCGTAGGCCTGGCCGGTCGCCTGCCTCGGTGCCGCCGCGCGCACCAGCAGGTCCCGCGCCGGCGTGACGACCCCGAGCGCGGTCCCGGCGACACAGAGCAGCAGCCCGGTCCCGAGCGGCGACACCGCCGGATGGATCAACGCGAACAGCGCGAACGCACCGATCACCGTGCCGCCGCCGGCGATCCGTTCATAGGCGGGCGCATAGCGCCCACCGGACCCGCCGGCGCCGCTGCGCACGCCGGAAACCAGAAAGCCGCCGATCACCATGCCGACCGCGACCATGACGATGTAGGTCGTGATCCAGCCGGCGGCGGCCGCCTGGTCCATCCGGCCGAGCGCCGTGAGCAGCGACGCCCCCATGTTCTGGATGCCGAGGCCGGCGATATTGACGGTGACGAAGAACAGCATGCAGGCGGCGAGCGCCGAGTTGAAGAAGGCGGTTTCGGAAGCGATCGGAGCCGCAGCGGTCGGCGCCGCCGCAGCGATCGGCGCCGCGGCGATCGAGCCGGCGGCACGGCCGGCGCCGCCGCGGCCGCTATCGGGCGTGCCGCGCCCGGGCGTGAAGTCGGCGGCGCGCAGCATCACCAGCAGCGCCATCGCGACGCCGAGCGCCGCGGCGAACAGCAGCGCCGAACGCCAGCCGAAGGCCAGCGCCAGTGCCGTCATCACCACCGGAGCCGCGGCATAGCCGAGCGTGCCGGATATCGCATGGGCGCTGTATGCATGGCCGATCCGCCGCTCCGAGATCTTGTGGTTCAGCAGCGCGTAGTCGGCCGGATGGAACACCGAATTGCCGATTGCGACGATCACTGCGGCCGCCAGCAGCATCGGGTAGCCGTTCGCGCCGGCCGCGAGCAGCGCGCCCGCCGCCATCAAGGCAAAGCCGCCGATCAGCGCGCGGCGCGCCCCGAAACGGTCGACCGCGAAACCGGAGACCGCCTGGCCGATGCAGGAGACGATGTAGAACACCGTCATGATCAGGCCGAGCCGCGTCCAGTCGAGCGCGAACGCGTCGCGCCACCACGGAAACAGCGGCGCCAACGCGAGCTGATAGAAGTGCGAGACCGCGTGGCCGAGCGAGATCAGCGCGACCGGCGTGGCGTCGGCCCGCCACGGGGTCGGCGGAAGCGCCGCCAGCGTCGTCATCGCATGACGCGCGTCATCGCCTGCCGCATGCCGGCGTCGCGCGGGCTCAACGCTGGTGGTTCATCATGCCCGGCAGCCGCGCGTAGTACGCCGACAGATTCAGCACGTCGGCACGCGAGAGCTGCTTGGCCTGTGCGCCCATGATCGGATTCTTGCGGCGGTCGGTCTGATAGGCCTTCAGCGCTTCGACCAGGTAGTCCTCGTGCTGGCCCGACAGCCGCGGATAGCTCGGATCGATCGGGGTGTTGCCGTCCTTGCCGTGACACGACGCGCAGCGTTCGAGCGCGATCTTCTCGCCGGCCGCGAGGTCGGCTGCGGCAGCCGGCAGGGCTGCAGCCAACGCAGCCAACCCGAACAGTCCGGCAGCCAGCGCCGGCCCGGCGAACCGGCGGGCGATCGATGATGGCTGGCTCATTTCGCCTCCGACTTGCCGTAGTACGCGGCCAGATCCGCGATGTCCTGGTCGCTCAGGCTGCCGGCGATCGCCCGCATCGTCGGATGGCTGCGATCGCCGCTGCGGTAGGCGTTCAGCGCATTCTCAATGTACTTGCTGGTCTGGCCCTTGATCATCGGTACGTGATAGACCGACGGATACGACGCCCGGTAGCCGCCGATCGCGTGGCAGCCGATGCACATCGCGATCTTCTGCTCGGCCGCCTTGGCATCACCCTTCACCGTCTGCGCCGCCGCCGCGAGCGGCAGTGCCGTGACGAGACCGAACAGCGCAACCATTGCACATCGTCCCATGCGCCCCGACCCCGGTTGCTGCTGCGGCCAGCCCCGGCCGCGCACCCGCTCGTACCCCAGCTTCCACTCCATCCTCTGCATGCCCTCGCCCGCCATCGTTCTCGACGCCTGCCTTCCGGCGCCCGCTCGTTCCGCTCGTTCCGCTCGTTCCGCTCGTTCCGCTCGTTCCGCTCGTTCCGCTCGTTCCGCTCGTTCCGCTCGTTCCGCTCGTTCCGCTCGTTCCGCTCGTTCCGCTCGTTCCGCTCGTTCCCTTCCCGGCGCCATTTTTTCGGCCATTTTCTTGAGGCCTTCGCCCGAAGGTCTACAAAACCTTTGATTGTACCGGCCGGTCGCCGTTCCGTATACTGGCCGTATCCCGCTACCCACCTCAGCTTCCACCCTACCGGCCGACCGCATGAAGTTCGAAGGCACCGAGTCGTACGTCGCCACCGACGACCTGAAGCTCGCGGTCAACGCCGCGATCACGCTGCAGCGGCCGCTGCTGATCAAGGGCGAGCCCGGCACCGGCAAGACGATGCTGGCCGAGGAAGTCGCCGCCGCGATCGGCGCGCCGCTGGTGCAGTGGCACGTCAAGTCCACGACCAAGGCGCAGCAGGGCCTCTACGAGTACGACGCGGTCTCGCGGCTGCGCGACTCGCAGCTCGGCGACGAGCGCGTGCGCAGCATCGAGAACTACATCGTCAAGGGTGTCCTGTGGCAGGCGTTCGAGTCCGACCGGCCGATGGTGCTGCTGATCGACGAGATCGACAAGGCCGACATCGAGTTCCCGAACGACCTGCTGCGCGAGCTCGACCGGATGGAATTCCACGTCTACGAGACGCGTGAAACGATCCGCGCCCGGCACCGGCCGATCGTCATGATCACCTCGAACAACGAGAAGGAGCTGCCCGACGCGTTCCTGCGCCGCTGCTTCTTCCACTACATCAAGTTCCCGGACCGCGACACCATGCAGGCGATCGTCGACGTCCATTTCCCGGGGCTCAAGAAACGCTTGCTCGCGGAAGCGCTCGACGCGTTCTTCCAGATCCGCGAGCTGCCCGGCCTCAAGAAGAAGCCTTCGACTTCGGAGCTGCTCGACTGGCTGAAGCTGCTGGTCGCCGAGGACATCCCGCCCGAGGCGCTGCGCTCGAAGGACGACAAGGCGGTGATCCCGCCGCTGCACGGCGCGCTGCTGAAGAACGAGCAGGACATCCACCTGTTCGAGCGGCTGGTGTTCATGGCCCGGCACAACCGATGACTGCACCCGTGACCGCACCGATGACCGTACCGATGACCGCACGCTGGATCGAACCGGTCACCCTGACCGGCCGCTACGCGACGTTGGAACCCTTGTCGCCGTCGCACCGCGAAGGCCTGGCCGCGGCGGCCGCCGACGGCGAGCTCGACCGGCTCTGGTACACCAGCGTCCCCGGGCCGGCCGGGCTCGACGCCTGGTACCAGACCGCGTTCGCCCAGCGCGACCAGCTCGGCGCGCTGCCGTTCGCGATCCGGCAGGCCGGCAGCGGCCGGGTGATCGGCGCGACCCGCTACTTCAACGTCGCCGCCGAGAGCCGCCGGCTCGAGATCGGTCACACCTGGTACGCGAAGTCGGTGCAGCGCAGCCCGGTCAACACCGAATGCAAGCTGCTGCTGCTGACTCACGCGTTCGAGCAGCTCGGCTGCCATGGCGTCGAGTTCCGGACCCATTTCATGAACCACCAGAGCCGCCGTGCGATCGAGCGGCTCGGCGCCAAGCTCGACGGCGTGCTGCGCAGCCATCAGATGATGCCCGACGGCAGCCTGCGCGACACCTGCGTCTACAGCATCATCGCGCACGAATGGCCCGCGGTCCGCAGCAACCTGCGCTTCAAGCTCGAGCAACCGCGCGGCTGAAGCACGGTCCCGGCCGATCCACGCCGGCGGCGATCGCGATCGCGGCGGCGCTGGCCGCGTCGGCGGTCGCAGCGGCACTGCTGCCGCTGCCGCTCGCGGCCGAGCCCGGCGGCCAGCCAGTCCTCGACGACGCGACACTGGCCCGCGAATACCGCGACTACGTCGACAGCATCCGCGGCATGCGGCGCTACCGGGTCAGCTATATCCGGGTCGCCGACGAAACGACCGCGCGCGACCTGATCGCACGGGTGCGCAGCGGCGCCGACTTCGCAGAGCTGGCGCGTACCCGGTCGATCCACGCCGAGAGCGCCGCCGCCGGCGGTGACCTCGGCAGCCACGCCAGCTGCCGCTGGGCCAAGGCGACGCTGGCGATGCTCGATTCGCTGAAGCCGCGGCAGGTCCATCCGCAGCCGGTCAAAGGGACACACGGCTGGGGCGTCTACCGGCTCGAATCGGTCACCGACATCGAGCCGCGCAGCTTCGAGACCTACAAGGCCGAGCTGCTGTCGGGCCGGTTCGAGCCCGAATGCCCGTGGGTGCCGCCGGTCTCGGTCGGCGTCGCGAAATGATGCCGCCACCACCGTCGCGTTCCAACCGTACACCGCCGCGTTCCAGGCGTACACTGATACCGGACCGCCCGACCAGCGCCGCCGTCCCGGTCGCCGACGCTGCCACTCCGATGCCACCATGCTGATCGACTTCTTCCTGCATCTGCGCTCGGCCAAGCTGCCGGTCTCGATCAAGGAATACCTGATGCTGCTCGATGCGATGAAGCAGCAGGTGATCGAGCCGTCGATCGACCAGTTCTACCATCTGTCGCGGGCGGCGCTGGTCAAGGACGAGCGCAACTTCGACAAGTTCGACCGCGCGTTCGGCGCCTACTTCAAGGGCGTCCAGCAGATTCCCGGCATCGATCTCGACCTGCCGCTCGACTGGCTCAAGCGCCGCTTCCAGCGCGAGTTCAGCGCCGAGGAGAAGGCGGCGATCGAGGCGATGGGCGGGCTCGACAAGCTGCTCGAACGGCTGCGCGAGCTGCTCAAGGAGCAAAAGGGCCGCCATGAGGGCGGCAACAAGTGGATCGGCACCAACGGCACCTCGCCGTTCGGCAACGGCGGCTTCAACCCGCAGGGCATCCGGATCGGCGGACCGTCGGCCGGCAACCGGACCGCGACCAAGGTCTGGGAACAACGCGCCTATCGCGACTACGACGATCAGGTCGAGCTCGGCACGCGCACGATCAAGATCGCGCTGCGCCGGCTGCGCCGCTTCGCCCGCGATGGCGCCGAGGACGAGCTCGATCTCGACGACACGATCAGCTCGACCGCGCGCAATGCCGGCTATCTCGACATCCGGATGCGGCCGGAACGGCACAACACGATCAAGGTGCTGATGCTGCTCGACGTCGGCGGCACGATGGACGATCACATCGCCCGCACCGAGGAGCTGTTCTCGGCGGCGCGCTCCGAATTCAAGCACCTCGAGTTCTATTACTTCCACAACTGCGTCTACGACTTCGTCTGGAAGAACAACCGGCGCCGTCATGCCGAGCGGCTGATGACCTGGGACCTGCTGCGCAAGTTCAACGCCGACTGGCGGCTGATCCTGGTCGGCGACGCGACCATGAGCCCGTACGAAGTGCTGCAGCCGGGCGGCTCGGTCGAATACAACAACGAGGAAGCCGGCGCGGTCTGGCTGCAGCGGCTGGCCGAACGCTTTCCGAAGTTCGCCTGGCTGAATCCGGAGCCGGAAGGCGTCTGGAACTATCGCCAGTCGATCTCGGTGATCCGCCAGCTGATGGCGAACCGGATGTACCCGATCACGCTCGCCGGGCTCGAGTCGGCGATGCGGGTGATGTCGCGCTAATCCAGCTCCGCAGCAGCCGGCGCGCCGGTGTGCTGATGTTGCTGCCGTCCCCGAAGAGCGACTGACCCGGCGCCAGCTGGTTCGCCGACGATCGAGCGCGTCGCCGGCGCCGCGGTGTCGTACCGCTGATGCCCAGCGCCTCGGCCGCTTTCCGAACGATCTCTGCAGTCATCCCGGAGGCGCCGACTTCCGGGAGGACACACCAATATTCATTGCGTATCGGTCCGTTCGAGTGATCGGTATTGGATTTCAGCGCGGCATTTCGAGACCATCTACCGCTGAGGGGCTGCGCAGTTGGCACTGACGATAGCCATCCCACAGCCGAAGGCCTGGAGGTATCGTGAGCGAGCAAGGCGGATTTCCCATCGTGCGCTGCTTGGCGGCCGGCGCAATTGGCGCTTTGATGTTGTGCTCCGTTGCGGTAGGCAGCGCCGTGGCGCAGACCGGAGACTACCCCAACAGGCCGATCCGGCTGGTCGTCGGATTCGCGCCGGGCGGCAATACCGACGTGGTCGCGCGGCTGGTGGCTGCCACGGTCGCCAAGGAGCTGGGGCAACCCATCGTCATCGAAAACCGCCCCGGTGCTGCCAGCCAGCTCGCGAGCGAGATGGTTGCGCGCTCGGCACCCGACGGCTACACCTTGCAAGCCGGCACCCTGACGTCGCATGTGCTGAGCATCGGTCTCTACAAGCGGCTGCGCTTCGATATCGAGAAGGACTTCACGCACGTAGCGTTGATCGCCCGAACCCCGGTGGTGCTGGGTGTCTCCAACGCCGTGAACGTCACCGATCTCGCCGAATTCACGAAAGTGCTCAAGGGGCCCGACAAGCTCAACTATGCGTCGGCCGGCAGCGGCGGCATCGGGCACCTGGCCGCGGTGATGTTCAACAATGCCGTCGGAGCCGACGCGGTGCATGTGCCGTACAAGGGCTCCAGTGCAGCGCTGGCAGACCTCATCGACGGCCGCCTGCACTACTTCATGGACGTTCCCTCGACGCTGGCCCCGCTTGCGGCCGACCACAAGCTCCGCATCCTGGCGGTCGCGGCCGAGAAACGCGACCCGCTCCTGCCTTCGGTACCGACGTTCGCGGAAGCTGGTATCCCCAACCTGTATCTGTACACGTTCAACTCCTGGTTCGCGCCGGCCGGCACGCCGCCTGCAATCGTGGCAAGGATCAACGCTGCCGTCAGCAAAGCGCTGCAGGATCCGGGACTCATCGCGAGCCTCGCGAAAGTCGGCAACGAGGCTGCCAAGCCGATGTCCGCGGCCGAGCTCGACAGCTTCCTCAAGCAGGAGCGCGACAAGTGGTTGCCGGTTCTGAAAGCTTCGGGCATCACGCTCGATTGAGCAGACCGGCCCTTCCCGATTTCCATACGAGACTAACCATGTTTGCTCCGCCTGAGCTCATTCCCGCAGAGCTGGTCGCCCGGATGCCCGAATCCCTGCACCTGCGAGAAGGCAAGTCGCCCCGTTTCGGCTCGCGCAAGCACTACCTCGAGGGCCCGGCCGTGGCGCGCGACGGCACGCTGTACTTCACGGACGTGGCGGGAGGCCGGATCTTGCGTCTCGAGCCCGATGGCGAGATATCCGTCTTCCTGGAGTACGACGGTGAGCCGAACGGAATGAAGATCCACAAGGATGGCCGGTTCTTCGTCGCCGACAACAAGCGCGGCATCATCTATATCGATCCGATCAGCAAGAAGATCTCGACCTTCGTCGACCGTCTTCACAACGAGCGCATGCGCGGACCGAACGACCTGGTGTTCGCCGACAATGGCGACCTCTACTTCACCGACCAGGGAAACAGTGACCTGCAGCGCCCCCACGGCCGCGTGATCCGGACTTCGCCGGATGGCGCTTCGGACGTGCTGGTGACCGGCATTCCCAGTCCCAATGGCCTGGTGCTGGGGAATCAAGGGGCGGGGTGGCTGGACCATACGTTCCTGTTCATCGCGGTGACACGTGAGAACACGGTATGGCGCACGGTGATCTACCCCGACGGACACATCGATCGCACTGGCGTCTACATTCACTTCTCCGGCGGCGGCGGCCCGGACGGCATGGCTGTGGACCAGAACGACAACCTCATCGTCGCGCACAGCGGCTTCGGATGCGCATGGGTGTTCGACTCCAAGGGTGAACCGATCTATCGGATCAACAGCTGCACCGGTGGTCTTGGCGTGTCCAACGTCTCGTTCGGTGGGTCCGATCATCGGACCTTGTACATCACGGAGTCGGTGACCGGTTCCGTCATGACGGCACGCATGCCGGTGCCCGGGCAGAAGCTGTACTCGCATCTGTAGCCGCAACGCGCATGGCCGTCGTTGTCAATGCCACCGCCGAGCGGCTGCGTGACGGTCGCGTGGCGCTGGGCTTCGGCATACAACTGTTGCGCAGCGCGGCAGCCCCCCACATCGCGCGTGCCGCCGGATTCCACTGGCTGTTCATCGACATGGAGCATGGGGCGATCACGCTCCATGACACGACGCAGTTGTGCATTGCGTCCCTTGCGACCGGCATCACTCCGATCGTGCGCATCGCGAAGTCCGCCTTCGATGAAGGCGTCCGCGCGCTCGACAACGGTGCGCAGGGGATCGTCGTGCCGCACGTCGATACCGCCGAAGAGGCTCGGGCGATAGTGACGGCCTTCCGCTATCCCCCGACCGGCCGGCGAAGCTGGGGAGGCAATCAGGCGCAGTTCGGATACCAGCCGCCTCCGGCGGCCGAGGGGAAGCGGCAGGTCGATGAGCAGTTGCTCGTGATCGTCATGCTGGAGTCGGAGGAAGCCGTCTCGAATGCCGACGAGATTGCCGCTACCCCGGGCATCGACGTGCTGCTGATTGGCGCATCGGACTTGACCGGGGAGATGGGCATTCCTGGCCAGTGGGGTCACGAACGGTTGCTGCGCGCCTACGCCAGCGTTTCCGATGCTTGCGTCCGGCACGGCAAGGTGCTCGGAAGCGGTGGCATCTACGACAGTGTCTGGTCGAAGCGCTACCGCGACCTCGGCGTCCGCTTGCTCATCGGCGGGAACGACACAGGATTCGTGCTTGCTGCAGCGCGGGAACGCGCGCAAGCGCTGTCGGGCGACAGCTAGATTGCCGAAGCGCTCGCCCTGAGCAACATCTCGCGCAGCCGCGCGACGTGCGCGGAAGATTGCCGCCGTGCAGATACGGTGAAGATGTCCATGCTGGTGCCGGGCCCTGTCAGGGGCAGGTAGCGTACGCCCTTCATGGCGATCGTTCTGAGCGATTGAGGCACGATCGCTATGCCGAGGCCTGATGCGACGAGGCCGATGATGGTCGAGACCTCTCGTACCTCCAGTACGATGCGCGGCGCGAAACCTGCGGCCCAGCATAGGTCCATCGCGGTGTTGTAGAGGAATGCGGGGCCGGTATCGGGGCGGCTGCAAATGAACGCCTCGCCGCGCAGGTCGGCGATCGCGAGATTCTTCTTGCGGCTCAGAGGATTCTTCGCGTGAATCGCCAGCACGAGCGGGTGCGCGCACAGTTTGGCCATCTGCACGCCTGCCACGGGCCTTCCGGACGGATTGCGGCCGATACCGATGTCCAGCTTGCGGTTTGCAACGGCTTCGATCTGCGCTGCCGACTCCATTTCCTGCAGGACCAGCGTCACGCGGGGATGGAGAGCACGGAACTGGTGGATGGCGCTGGGGACGAACGGGAGAAACTTGGTCGACGGGTTGAAGCCGATCCGAAAGGTTCCCGCTTCGCCTCGGGTCAGCCTCGCAATTGAGACCGTGGCATCGCCGACCTCTTTCAGAATCTGCTTCGCGGCCTGCATGAACAGCCGGCCCGCCTCGGTGAGGAAGATCTGTCGCTGCGACCGATCGAACAGCTGGGCACCGAGTTCCCGTTCAAGATCGTGAATCGCCACGCTCAACGGCGGCTGGCTGATATGCAGTCGTTCGGCCGCACGCCGGAAGTTCAGCTCCTCGGCGACGGCGAGGAAGTATCGGAAATGGCGCAGTTCCATGGACGGAAAGGATGAGATGCGGATTCGGTATGCGGGCCGCGCCCCCGGAGGGCGAGCCATAGGAAAGGCAGCACCCCGCACCCGCCGCATCGGCTGTCGTGGTCGAGTCTGGACAGTATCGCACCCGGATCGGGTGTCGGTGGGCAGCGATCCGCACGCATCACGCACCGATCGTGCTCGAGCCCCGGCTAACGAAGCGACGACACTTCAGAGACGAAGGCCGCTGCGCGGCCCCGGCGTGCGGCAGCTCCGGCAGGTTCCTAGGGTCGGCGGGCCGTCGTCTCGTCCGGCGATTCCCGGATCCAGTCGCCGTCGATCACTTCGCCGCGGTTTGCCCGGCCTGCCTGGCTCGAGGCGGATGCACCGGCCATCGTGCTCGCGCCCGGGCCGATGCCGTCGCCAGCCGCCCGCCGCTGCATCTGCTGCAGCATGGCGAGCCGTGCGCGCAGTTCGGCCCGGAGCCCGCGCGTGCGCCACCAGAACCAGCCGCCGGCGACGACGCCGACCACCAGCACGACCGAGAACACGATCGCGGAGACGAACAGCCCGGCGACCAGCAGCAGCGCGCCGCCGGCGATCGCCAGCGCGCGGCCGACCGGACCGAGCGGCGCCGGCGCGGACGGTGCGCTGCCTGCCGCCGGACGACCACCGGCGTAACGGATGCGTTGGATGCGGATCATGGCCGAAGTATCGTCGAAAGCCCGCCGCACCGCACGCTTTTGACCGCGCCGCCGGCGGGGATTCGGGGGCCCGCGCTACTGCTCGATCGGCGGCGCGTTGCGAATGACTTCTTCGAGCGTCGTCACGCCGGTCGCGATCCGCATCGCGCCGGCGAGCCGCAGCGGCCGCATCCGGCTCTTCATGCCGGCCCGGCGCAGCGCCGGCAGGTCCGGCCGGTCGGTGACCAGCCGGCGGAGCTTCTCGTCGAGCATCAGGATCTCGTAGAGGCCGGTCCGGCCGCGGTAGCCGGTCATCCGGCATTCGAGGCAGCCGACCGCGCGATAGACGCTGGCCGGCCGCGGTGCCGTGTACGGCCGGATCAGGTCGTTCCACGCCTCTTCGGTGATCTCGCCGTCCGGTGCCTTGCAATGGCGGCACAAGGTCCGGACCAGCCGCTGCGCCATCACGCCGATCAGCGTCGACGACAGCAGGTAGGCCGGCACGCCGAGATCGAGCATCCGGGTGATCGCGCTCGGCGCGTCGTTGGTATGCAGCGTCGACAGCACCAGGTGGCCGGTCAGCGCCGCCTGGATCGCCATCTCGGCGGTCTCGAGGTCGCGGATCTCGCCGACCATGATGATGTCCGGATCCTGCCGCATCAGCGCGCGGATGCCGCCGGCGAAGGTCAGGTCGATGCTCGCCTGGACCTGCATCTGGTTGAAGCTCGGCTCGACCATCTCGATCGGATCCTCGACCGTCGAGACGTTGACCTCCTCGGTCGCGAGCTCCTTCAGCGTCGTATACAGCGTCGTGGTCTTGCCCGAGCCGGTCGGGCCGGTGACCAGCACGATCCCCGACGGCCGCGTCGTCATCGTCTGCCAGCGCGACAGGTCGTCGGCGGTGAAGCCGAGCTCGTCGAAGTCGCACTGCAGCACCTCAGGGTCGAAGATCCGCATCACCAGCTTCTCGCCGAATGCGGTCGGCAGCGTCGACAGCCGCAGCTCGATCTCGCGGCCGGCGGTGGTTCGGGTCTTGATCCGGCCGTCCTGCGGCCGGCGCTTCTCGACCACGTCCATCCGGCCGAGCAGCTTGATCCGGCTGGTCATCGCCGACAGCACGCCGGGCGGCACCTGGTAGACGTTGTGCAGCACGCCGTCGATCCGGAACCGCACCACGCCGAGATCACGCCGCGGTTCCATGTGGATGTCGCTGGCGCGCTGCTCGAACGCGTACTGCCAGAGCCAGTCGACGATCGTGACGATGTGCTGATCGTTGGCATCGAAGCTCTTGCCGCTGCGGCCGAGCTCGACCAGCTGCTCGAAATTGTTCTGGACGCTGCCGCCGCCGTTCTTCTGCGCGCTCTTGATCGTCCGCGCCAGGCTGAAGAACTCGGCGAGATAGCGCTGCAGCTCCTGCGGATTGGCCAGCACCGGCTTGATCTCGCGGCGCAACGTATGCGACAGCTCGGTGACCCAGTCGGTGACGAACGGCTGGGCGGTCGCGATCACGACCTCGGCCGAGCTGACCTCGAGCGGCAGGATCCGGAAGCGGCTCGCGTAGGAGCCCGACATCACTTCGCTGATCCGCGAGAAGTCGACGCGCAGCGGGTCGATGTGGCGGTACTGCATGCCGAGCCGGTCGGCGAGCCACTGACACAGGAATTCGAGATCGAGCGCGACATGCGGCGCCCGCACCGTCTTCAGCTTGCGATCGGCGATCACGACCAGCGGATGGCGGTCCGCCGTCGACAGGCTGGCATCGCGCGTCAGCGTCGCCGCCACCGACCGCGGCAGCAGGCCGTCTTCGACCAGCGCGTCGAGCAGATCGGCGACCGCCAGCGGCCGGCCTTCACGGCCGAGCCGCAACTTGCCGTCCGGGCCGAGCAGGTCCGCAGCCGGCGCCTCCGCCGCGCGCGCGTCGAGCGGCCGCGTCTCTGGCGACCGCGGATCGGTTTCGGCGCTGGCGGGCGAGCCGGCCGCTGCCGGCGGAACCGGCGCGGCCGACGAGGTTGCGATCGGCATCCACCGACGGTAGCAAACCAGCCGGCCCGCCGGGCGAGGCCGCGGACATACGGTCGGCGGACCCGATCGACCGGTTGCCGCGACCGTTGGTCGGCGCGACTACAACGCGAGCTTCATCCCTTCATGCGAGGCGACGAAGCCGAGACTCCGATAGAAGCGCAGCGCATCCGGCCGGCGCTTGTCGGTGGTCAATTGCAGCAGACGGCAGCCGCGCTGCCGGGCGCGTTCGATCGCCCACTGGAACAGCCGGCGGCCGAGGCCGCGCGACCGCCAGGCCGCGTCGACCCGGACGCCCTCGATCAACGCGCGCCAGCTGCCCTGGTAAGTCAGATACGGAATGAACGTCAGCTGCAGCACGCCGACCGGCTGCGCGCCGGCGCAGGCGACGATCAGCTCGTTGTTCGGATCGGCCTCGATCGCGGCGAACGCGCGGCGATAGCCGTCCGGCAGCGGCAGCTCGAACCGTTCACGACCGGCACCGAGCGGATCGTCGGCGAGCATTCGGACGATCGCGCCGAGGTCGGCGGCGCCGGCGCGGCGAAACGTCACCGCACCGTCGTCAGGCACGCTCGAGGATCGCCGCGATGCCCTGCCCGCCGCCGATGCACATCGTCACCAGCGCACGCTTGCCGCCGGTGCGCTGCAGCTCGTGGATCGCCTTGGTGGCGATGATCGAGCCGGTCGCGCCGACCGGATGGCCGATCGAGATGCCGCTGCCGTTCGGGTTGACCCGCTCCGGATCGAAGTCGAGCTCCTTCGCGACCGCGCACGCCTGCGCCGCGAACGCCTCGTTGGCCTCGATCACGTCGATGTCGCCGATCTTCAGGCCCGCCTTCTTCAGCGCCGCGCGCGTCGCCGGCACCGGCCCGATGCCCATGTAGAGCGGCTCGACGCCGGCGTGGCCCCAGGCGACCAGCCGCGCCAGCGGCTTGATGCCGCGCCGCGCCGCCTCGCCGGCCTCCATCAGCACCAGCGCGCCGGCGCCGTCGTTGATCCCCGACGCGTTGCCGGCGGTCACCGTGCCGTCCTTCTGAAACACCGCGCGCAGCGCCGCGAGGCTTTCGGCGGTGACATCGTCCCGCACATGCTCGTCGGCGGCGAACGGCACCGTCTTGCGCTTGACGATGGTCTCGACCGGCACGATCTGCGAAGCGAACCACCCTTCGCGCCAGGCGCGCGCCGCCCGGCGATGGCTCTCGACCGCGAGCGCATCCTGCGCCGCGCGCGAGATCTCGTGGCGCGCCGCGACGTTCTCCGCGGTGATCCCCATGTGGACCGCATCGAACGGATCCGACAGCGCGCCGACCAGCATGTCGACCGACTTCGCGTCGCCCATCCGCGCACCCCAGCGCTGCGACGGCGACGAGTACGGCGCCCGGCTCATCGACTCGGCGCCGCCGGCGACCGCGACCTCGGTATCGCCGAGCAGGATCGTCTGCGCCGCCGACACGATCGCCTGCAGGCCGCTGCCGCAGAGCCGGTTGACGTTGGCCGCAGCGACCGACTGCGGCAACCCGGCCTTCAGCGCGGCGACCCGCGACAGGTACATATCGCGCGGTTCGGTATTGATCACGTGGCCCATGAAGACGTGGCCGATGCTCGCCGGATCGACGCCGGCGCGGGCGACCGCCTCGCGGATCACGGTCGCGCCGAGCTCGCACGGCGCGACATCCTTCAGCGCACCGCCGAAATCACCGACCCCGGTACGGACGGCTGAGACGAAGACGACTTCTCTTTGCGGCATGATGCTGGGCTCCTGGCATGCAGTGACAACCCTTTAGGATACCGCAGCCACCGCCGCCTGCCGCAGCCCGCCGGCTGCGGCAGGCGTTCAACACCCGGGCTTGGCCGCTGCCGCCCGCCTGGCCTTGGCCGCCGCCTGCGCCGTCGGATTGGGCGTCGGCTCGCCGATCTTGTGCAGCGTGTTGTGATCGGTGTGATGGAACGGCTCGGCCTGGCCCGGAATGACCAGCAGCGTGTCCTGTTGGTACGACCAGGTGCCATCGTCGTCGATCGTGACCGTGATGTCGTAGCGCTCGGTCCGGAAGGCGTATTCGAGGAAGGGATTGGACACGATCCCGTTGGTCAGCGAACCGCGCACCGCCTCGAGCCGGAACGTCTTCGCGTCCGCCGCCGCGCGGCCGACCGCCATCGCCACCTGCCCGCGCGGGATCGACAGCGTCAGCATCAGGTTGCCGGTCGCCGGCTCCCACAGCCAATAGCCAACCTGGTCGTGAAAGGCCTCGACGTCATCGGGCTTGACGATCCGCGTGTGATAGCGCAGCCCGTAGAACAGTTGCGGCCCGTTGGTCTGCGCATCGATCGGCTGCAGCTCGATCCGCTCGATGAACGCCTGGTGCTCGGGCCCGTCGGCCTTCGGATTGACGTCGAGACCGCGGACGCCGGTCCAGATGCCCGCCATGCCGGTCAGCGGCCCCAGGTTGGCGAGCGTGTCGACGTCGGGTTCGGGCTCGGTGTAGATGTCCTTCGGGAAGTCGGTCATGGTCGATTTCGGCGATTCGGGCGTCCGGCTCGGACAGTGGCGAGATGCTACCGCCGAGCTGACGGGTCGGTACGGCGAATCGTCGCGGCATCGACGCGCGGCGCACGGGGCGATGCCGGTCGGCCGGCCAGCCGAGGATCGATGCGGTCACTCGTCTGTCGCATATGCTTATTACAAAACTACTTGCAAAAATGATTACAAAAATGTCATGATCCGGCCGAAGCGGAGAACTGCATGTCCGGCCCCCGTACAACCCGTCGCGCGACCGCAGCGAAAGCGGCCATCAAGCTGGTGCCGCCGGCGAGCGGGCGCATTGACGTCGTGCTGCTGCTGCGCCAGCGGATCGCCAATCACGATCTGCCGCCGGGCAGCAAGCTGAAGGAAATCGATCTCGCCAACGAGTTCGGCGTGCCGCGGCCGCGGATCCGTGAGGCGCTGTCGGCGCTCGAAGGCCGCGGGCTGGTCGAGCGGATCCCGAACAAGGGCGCGATCGTGACGCGGCTCGACCTCGCGCAGGTGCTCGAGATCTACGAGGCGCGCGAGGCACTCGAGGGTCTGTGCGTGCGGCTCGCGACGGAGCGCAGCACGCCCGATCGCTGGAACGAGCTTCATCGGCTGTTCGGCGAGCCGATGCTCGGCTTCCTGCAGGCGGGCGACTTCGACGCGTCGCTCGCCGGCTACGAGCAGTTCCGGCGCGAGGTCTGCGCCGCAGCGCAGAACGAGATCGTCCAGCAGATGCTGGACAGCATCCTGGAGCGCACGCAGATCATCGTCCGCCGGACCATCATCCTGCCCGGCCGTGCCGAGCTCGGGCTGCAGGAACACCGCGCCACGCTGGAAGCGATGCGTCGCGGCGATGCGGCCGAAGCCGAGCGGATGCGCCGGCAGAACCTGCGCGGGGCGGCCGACTGCGTCCGCCGGTATCACAAGTTCGTCATCTGACGGAGTCGATCGACTACCGCCTGATTCCGCCCGCGCCGCCCGCTCGCGGGCCTGCAGAGCTTTCATCATGACGGAATTCCTCGGCCAGCTGTTCGCCGGCCTTACCTACGGCCTCGTGCTGCTGCTGATCTCGCTGGGCCTGACCGTGGTCTTCGGCATCGGCCGGGTCGTGAACTTCGCGCACGGCATCTTCTATGCGCTCGGGGCGTTTCTCGGCGTCTCGCTGGTCCCGCTGCTCGGCATCGCCGCGACGCTGGTCGTCGCGCCGCTGATCGTCGCGGCGCTCGCGGTCGTGCTCGACCGGATCGTGCTGCAGAAGGTCCGGCATCAGTCCGAGCTGATGACCTTCATCCTGACCTACGGAATCCTGCTGATCCTGGCCAACGTGATCCGCGACGTCTGGGGCACGTCGAGCCAGTACTACGCCATCCCCGCCTATCTGCAGGGCGTCTGGGAGGTGCTCGGCGTGCGGGTCGGCCGCTATCAGATCGTCGCCGGGCTCGGGGCGCTGGCGATGGCGCTGTTCCTCGTCTATCTGCTGTTCGGCACCGACATCGGGCTGCGCTTCCGGGCGGCGTCGGAGGATCCGGCGACCGGCGCGATCGTCGGCATCGATACCGAGAAGATGTTCCGGATGATCTTCGCGGCCGGCAGCGCGCTGGCGGCGTTCGCCGGCGTCGTCAGCGTGCCGCTCTATTCCGCGGTCGTCGGCATGGAGGAGATCGTCATCTATGCGTTCGTCATCGTGATCATCGGCGGCCTCGGCAGCCTGCGCGGCACGGTGGTCGCGGCGCTGCTGGTCGGCACGGTCACATCGGTCGGTTCGGCCTACGTCGGCGCATGGTCGAACCTGCTGGTGTTCCTGATGATGCTGGCCGTGCTGATCGTCGAGCCGCGCGGCATTTTCAGAGAGGGGCGCGTGCTGCTATGAAGACCGCGAGCGTGACGGCGGGCGCGCACGCCGGACAGCCGCAACCGGCGGGACGCCGGCCGTGGGGCTACTGGCTGCTGGCGGCCTTCGCCGCGATCTTCCTGCTGCTGCCGCTGTTCGAGATCGAGCGCAGCACGCAGTCGCTGCTGTGCCTGGCGGTGATCTTCGGCATCTGCGTGATGAGCCTGGACTACATCTACGGCTACGGCGGGATGATGTCGTTCGGACACGCGGCGCTGTTCGGCTTCGGCGCGTACATCGCCGGCTTCACGCTGCTGTATCTGAGCACGGAGATCGTCGTCGGCCTGCTGCTCGCCGCGCTCGCGACCGCGCTGCTCGCGACGCTGTGGGGCGCGCTGCTCGGCCGGCTAGAGGGCGTCGCCTTCGCGATGGGCACGCTGGCGCTGGCGTCGTGCGTCCGGATCATCGCGATCCAGTGGCGCGCCGTGACCGGCGGCACCGACGGGCTGGTGGCGCTGCCGCTGGCGGAGTTCTTCGGGTACGCGCTGAGATCCGACGCGATCTACTACCTGAGCGTCGGGATCGCCTGCGTGATCTTCGTCGTGCTCCGGGCCGTGGTCCGGACCCGCTACGGCCTGGCGCTGCAGGCGGTGCGGGACAATCCGATCCGCGCCGAGGCGGCGGGCATCCACGTCTACGCGCACCGGATCGCCGCGATGGCGATCAGCGGCGCGGTCGCGGGAACCGCCGGCGCGCTGTTCGTCTATCTGCAAGGCGCGGTCGATCCGAGCGCGCTCGGCTGGCAGCAGTCCGGCCACTTCATGATCCAGCTGCTGATGGGCGGCGCCGGCACGCTGGTCGGCCCGCTGCTCGCCGCGATCGTGATGACGTTCCTGCAGCACTGGCTGTCCGCGGTCACGACCCATTGGGAGCTGATCCTCGGCATCGGCGTCGTGCTGTTCGTCTACTTCACGCCGCGCGGCATCGTGCCCGGCATCGTCGCGCTCGCCGCCTGGTATCGCCGCCGGAGGGCGCAGTGACCGTCGGCCCGACGCTGGTGGGCCGGGCGCTGTCCAAGCGCTTCGGCGGCGTCCAGGCGGTGGCCGACGTCTCGATCGAGCTCGGCGCCGACGCGCCGGTGACGACCATCATCGGCCCGAACGGCGCGGGCAAGACGACGCTGCTGAATCTGCTCTGCGGCGCGCTGCCGGCCGACGACGGCAGCGTGTTCCTCGACGGCCGGGACGTGACGCCGCTCGGCATGCGGCGGCGGATGGGGCTCGGCATCGCACGGACCTTCCAGCACACCGGCATCTTCCGCCAGCTGACGCCGGTCGAGCATTTCGCGCTGCTCGCGAACCGCCATCCGCAGAGCGGGCGCGCGTGGGCGCTGTCCGAGTGGCTGGAGACGTTCCATCTGGCCCGCTACCAGGACGAGCCGGCCGAGAATCTGAATCACGTCAGCCAGCGGCTGCTGGAAATCGGCATGATGGTCGCGAGCGCGCCGCGGGTGCTGATGCTCGACGAACCGACGGCCGGGATGGACATGGCCGAAGTCGCGCAGATCGCGTCGGTCGTGCGCAACCTGCGCGGCACGATGCAGATCATGATCATCGAGCACGACATCGCGTTCGTGCTGAGCATCTCGGACCGCATCGTCGTGCTCGACCAGGGCCGGATCATCGCCAGCGGCACGCCCGAAGCGGTCCGCAGCGACGAGCGCGTCGCGGCCGCCTACATGCGGCAGGGGCACCAATGATCGAGGTCCGGGGACTCGACGCCTGGTACGGGCATGCGCGCGTACTGCGCGACGTGACGTTCACCGTCGAAGCCGGCACGTCGGTCGCGATCCTCGGCCGCAACGGCATGGGCAAGACGTCGATCCTGCGCTGCCTGGTCGGCATGGAGTCGCCGCTGTGGACCGGCAGCATCCGCCATTCCGGCGTGCCGGTGAGGCCGGGCTTCCCGCATGCGGTCGTGGCGCGCGGCTACGGCTACGTGCCGGAGGGCCGCGGCCTGTTCCGGACGCTGACCGTGGCCGAGAACCTGCGGGTCGCGCGCCGGGCGGTGCCGTCGCCGAAATGGCCGCGGGAACGGATCTTCGAGCTGTTCCCGGTGCTGCAGGAACGGGCCGGCCAGATCGCCGGCACGCTGAGCGGCGGCCAGCAGCAGATGCTCGCGATCGGCCGGGCGCTCGCCAACGAACCGAGCGTGCTGGTCCTCGACGAGCCGTCGCTCGGGCTCGCGCCGGCGGTGATCGGCACGCTCGAGCAGTCGCTGCGCGACATCGCCGGCTCCGGCGTGACGATGATCATCGTCGAACAGCATCTGAGCTTCGCGCTGAACCTCAGCGAGCGAGTGCTCGTGATCGAGAAGGGATCGATCGTCCGGGAGTTCGGCGCCGCCGAGCTGCGGGCCGATCCGGAACGGGTCCGGTCGCTGCTGACGCTCGGCCAGGCAGCCGCCGGCTGACGAGCGGCCTTCACGTGGGTACGTCTTTGACCAATCAACTCGACAGGGAGCGTGCGATGCGCAAAGTGATCTTCGCGGCCGGGCTGGTCGCGGCCGTCGGTGTGCCGGTCTCCGGTTTCGCCCAGGGCACCAAGGGGACGGTGGAGATCGGCTGCATTTCGCCGCTGTCGGGCGCGGCGGCGCCGATCGGCAACAACCTGACCGCCGGCGCCAAGTTCGCCGTCTCGCGGCGGCCGGTCATCAACGGCTGGAACATCCGGCTCAACATCCAGGATACCGTCGGCGACCCGGCCAACGCGCTGCAGAAGGCGCAGGCGTTCGACGGCAACCGGGCGGTGGTCGCGATCACCTGCGTCGGCTACAGCCAGGAAGCAGCAGCCGTGGCCGGCGCGCTGAAGACCGGTCGGCTGGCGATTCCGTACATCGACGGCAACAACGTCGGCGACAACATCACCGGCCAGCTCTGCAGCAAGTGGACGTTCCGGACGCAGCCGTCGATCGCGATGCTGATCAAGGCGCAGGCCGACTACCTGAAGCGCAACCCGACCGTCGGCCAGAAGGGCTGGTACATCATCGGTTCCGACTCGGCCTACGGCAACGGCATGGTCAAGGCGTTCGCGCAGACCGGCGGCAAGGTGCTGGGCTCGAACCTGGCCGCGCTCGACACGACCGACTGGGTGCCGATCATCAACAAGGCGCTCAGCTCGGGTGCCGACGCGATCTGGCTGCCGGTCAACTTCGGCACGCCGCTGTCGCAGTTCCTGAACCAGGCCAACCGGCTGGGTCTGCTCAAGTCGACCAAGGTCTTCCTGCCGGTCGGCCTGTCGTTCCTCGACGCGATCCAGAACCTCGGCCCCGACGGCGTCGGTCTGACCAGCGCCGGCTTCCAGATGGACCTGACGCTGCCGGCCGCGCGCGAGCTGGTGGCGGCCTACCACAAGGCGACCGGCGAGGCGCCGTCGCAGCAGACGCTGCAGCAGATCGTCGCGACCGACATCATCCTGGACGCGATCGCGGCCGCCGAGAAGCCGACGCGCGAGGAGATCCAGAAGAAGCTCGCGACGATGGAGTTCAAGAACTTCACCGGCACGGTCAAGTTCCGCCAGCCGGACCAGCAGGCGATCGTCAATCTGTACGAGGGCACGATCCGCAAGCTCGAGACGCCGCAGTTCGGTGTCAACTACTCGTGGATCGCCGAGCACACGTACTCGAGCGGCGACGTGCTGCCGAACCCCAAGGACAGCGGCTGCAACCTCTAGGAGTCATGACGATGGACCTCAGTCGCCTGAACAGCTCGCTGCTGCACGACGCGGTCGAGCGCCTGCAGGGGCACGCGACCAGCGAACGGCTGGTCTGCCGTGGGCTTGCCGCCACCGCCCGCCAGCCGGCGGTGGTTGCGCCGGCACACACGATCCGGCTGAGCCGCGCACGGGCGCTCGACGGCAACGAGCGCAAGCGCGTGATGTCGGCCTACGACGCCGCGCCGGCCGGCCGCGCGGTCGTGATCGAAGTGGTCGGAAACGTCGGCGGCGGCGTCATCGGCGACGTCGTCGCCCATCGTCTGAAGGTCCTCGGCGTCCGCGCGGTCGTCGTCGACGGCTGCGTCCGCGACGTCGCCGGCAACGAGCAGTTCGGCATGCCGGTCTGGGCGCGCGAGATCAGCATGGCCGGCATGGTGCCGTCCGAGGTCCACGTCGAGGTCGGCGTGACGCTCAATGTCGGCGGCGTCGTCGTCCGCCCGGACGACATCGTCGCCGCCGACATGGACGGCGTGTTCGTCTGCCCGGCCGAGTTCGCCGGCGCGGCGGTCGAGCTGGCGAACGAGTTCCTCGCCTCGGAGGAGAAGACTCACAAGGGCATCGCCGCGGGCAAGTCGATCGTCGAGGCCTATCCGTCCAAGGCCGAATAGACCGGGATCGCATCGATGTCCACGACGACGAAGCACTGGGGCGGCCGCTTTTTCGAGGATTTCTCGGTCGGCCAGCGGATCCGGCACGCCGGTGCGCTGACGGTGACCGAATCGATGGCGACCCAGTATCGCTGCCTGACCGGCACCCGCCACGCCGTGCAATGCAGCGAGCCGTTCGCCCGGTCGATCGGGTTCCGGACCTGCCCGCTCGACGACGTGCTGGTGTTCAAGATCCTGTTCGGCCACTCGGTCCGCGACATCTCGATGCGGGCGGTCGCGACACTCGGCTACGGCGAATGCGTGTTTCGCGAACCGGTCTATCCGGGCGACACGCTGCAGTCGGAGACGGTGATCACGGCGCTGGGGCCGGGGCCGAGCGCACAGACCGGCCTGGTCCACGTCCGCACCACCGGCACCAACCAGGCCGGCCGGGTCGTCGCCGCCTTCACGCGCTGGCTGTCGGTGCGGCGGCGCGAGCCCGCCGCCGACCTCGCCGTGGATACCGGCCCGGCGCCGGTGCTCGCGTCGGCCGCGCCGGCCGAGTTGTACCTGCCGGCCGACTGGACAGTCGCCGACTTCGACGTCACGGTGACCGGCTCGCCGTTTCTGTGGGACGACTACCAGGTCGGAGAGCGGATCGACCACGTCGACGGCTGCACGATCGAGGAATTCGAGGCGACCGCCGCCGCGCGGCTCTATCAGAACGTCGCCCCGCCGCACTACAACGCGCATTTCATGGCGTCGACCGATTTCGGGCGGCGGATCGTCTTCGTCGGGCATCTGGTCGGTCTGGTCCGCGCGCTGTCGTACAACGGCCTGTCCAACGTCTTTCGCGTCGCCGCGATCGATTCGACACGGCATTTCCGCGCGACCTTCGCCGGCGCGACGGTCTATGCGTGGACCGAGGTGCGCGAACGGCTGGAGCTCCCGGGCCGGACCGACATCGGCGCGCTGCGGCTGCGCTCGATCGCCACCAAGGACCTGCCCTGCGACGGATTTCCCGGCGCGGGCACGCCGGACCCGAACGATCCGTCCCTGCTGCTCGCCTGGGACTACGTCGGGCTGATACCACGTCGGCAATCTTGATCTTCATCGGGTGAATCCATGGACAGCACAGCTTGGCAAGGCTTGAACGCGTCGTTCGTCGCGGACGGCATGCAACGGCTCAACGGCGCGGCGTTCGCCCGCGAACACGAGTTGCGCGGCCTCACCGCGCTGACCGGTCGCGTCGCGATCGGACCGGCCTATACGGTGCGGGTCCGGGCGGCGCGAAACCCGGCCGGCAACGAGCGCCAGCGCTGGTTCGACGCGATCGACCAGGCGCCGAAGGGGTCGGTGTTCGTCATCCAGGCGAACGACGACGTGGGCGCCGCGGTGTTCGGCGAGATGGTCGCGCTGCGGCTGCATACGCTCGGCGTCGCCGGCGCGGTGGTCGACGGCTACTCGCGCGACATCCAGCAGATCCGTGACATCGGGCTGGCGTACTGGACCCGGACGATCACCATGCGCGGCATGATCCCCGACGAAGCCGATACCGAGACCGGCGTCGTGCTCGACATCGGCGGCACCACGATCCGGCCTGGCGATCTGGTGGCCGCCGACGCCGACGGCGTCGTCGTCTGCCCGCAGGCGGCGGCGGAACAGGCGCTCGGCATCGCCAGGACCTTCCGGGACTCGGAAGTCGTCACCGAACGCGAGCTGCGCAAGGGCGCGCGGCTGCTGGACGTTTATCCCAGCAAGACGTCGATCCCGCTCGCGGGCGGCAAGCGCGACTGACGGCGAGGCGAGAGACCGATCACGATGATCATCGACTGCGACAGCCACATCATGCCGGGCGACGCATTCGCCCACGTCGACCCGACGCTCGCCGGCCGCATGCCGACGATCCGGCTCGACCAGCGCGGCGCCTTTGCCGATCTGGAATACCCCGGCAACCCCGCCTACATTCCGGGCACCACGCCGCTGCCGCCGGCGCATCCGTCGCACGGCCTCTCGTTCGCCGGCAACACCGACATGGAAGCCCGGATGGCCGACTACCAGGCGATGGGCATCGATGCGCACCTGGCGCTGCCGCAGCTGACCGGCTGGTGGTCGTACCTGATCGAACCGGCGACCGCCGCTGCGATGGCGCACTCGTGGAACCTGTCGCTGCTCGAGCTGATGGAGCGGTATCCGGGCCGCGTGCTGGGCGCCGCGCTGGTGGCGCTGCAGGATGTCGACGCGGCGATCCGCGAGCTGCGCTGGGCGGCGCGGCAAGGCTTCAGCACCGTGATGCTCGACTACATCTACCCGGTGCCCGCTCATCCGTTCGGCACCACGCTGGCATCGCACCGCGAGCTGTGGCCGTTCTTCGAGGCCGTCGAAGCGCTCGACATTCCGATCATCCTGCATGCCGTCCAGCACGGCCATCGGATCCTCAACTGCCCGCGGTTCCTGGAGAACGGACTGGACCTGTGTGCGCCGAGCGACGCGCAGCTGAATCTGGTGTCGCTGATCGCCAGCGGACTGCTCGACGACTTCCCCGGCCTGAAGTTCATCTACGCCGAGACCGGCACCGCCTACATCAAGCCGCTCGCGACCCAGATGGACGCGCGCTTCGGCCACACCCCGATCCGCTACGACGACGAAGGCTTCACCGCCCACATGCGCCGCCGCGAGCATGCGTCGTTCCGCGATCTGCTGCTGGTGCCGCCGTCGGTGACCCGCGAGCGCAACCTGCAACCACCCAGCCACTACTTCCGCAAGAACATCTTCTGGACCATCGAGACCGAGGAGCCCGAGCTGGCCGAAGCGATCGCGTTTGCCGGCGCCACGCAGTTCCTGTTCGCAACCGACTATCCCCACAACGACGCCGGCGGGCGAATGAAGTTCGAGGACGTCCGGTTGCTCGACGAGCACCCGGCGATCTCCGACCCGGACAAGGAGCTGATCCGGTGCGGCAATGCCAGACGGCTGTTCAAGCTCGACTGACGGCGAACGATTGAACCCTCGCACACTCCGACGACTCTCCGACGCCCACAGCATCGCGGATCTCCGGCAGCTCGCCCGGGCGCGCCTGCCCCGGATGATCTTCGATTTCATCGACGGCGCGGCCGACCTGGAAACCACGGCGCGGCGCAACGTCGACGCGTTCGCCGACATCGCGATCGTGCCGCGGATGCTGCAGCCGGTCTCGGACTGCGACACGTCCGTCGAGCTGTTCGGCGAGCGGCTGCAGCTGCCGGTCGCGATCACGCCGACCGGCTTCACCGGCATCGTCTCGCCGCTCGCGGAAGCCGACGTCGCGCGCGCGGCGCAGGCCGCCGGCACCGTCATGTCGGTCAGCGCGGCATCGACCCTCAGCCTGGAGGCGATCGCCGCCGCGTCGACCGGCCCGAAATGGTTCCAGCAGTTCATCTACCGGGATCGCGGCGTGACGCTGGACCTGACCAAGCGGGCCGAAGAGGCCGGCTACCGGGCGCTGATCGTCACGATCGACGTGCCGGCGCCGGGCAACCGCTACCGCGACATCCGCAACGGCTTCACCGTGCCGCCGCGGATCGGCGCGTCGAACCTCGTCGACTTCCTGAGCCGGCCGCGCTGGCTCGGCCGGTTGCTCAGCAATCCGCGCATCAGCTTCGGCAACTTCGAGGGCTACGGCCGGTCCGGCCTGCTCGACGTCGGCTCGTGGCTCAACGGTCTGATCGATCCGTCGGTCCAGTGGAAGGACATCGGCTGGCTGCGCGAGCGCTGGTCCGGCCCGCTGATCCTGAAGGGGATCATGCATCCGGACGACGCCCGCCGCGCGATCGAGATCGGCGCCGACGCCGTGATGGTGTCCAACCACGGCGGGCGTCAGATGGACACCGAGCCCGCCACGATCGAAGTGCTGCCGAAGATCGCGGCGGCGGTCGCACGCCGGCTCCCGATCCTGCTCGACGGCGGTATCCGCCGCGGCACCGACGTGATCAAGTGCCTCGCGCTCGGCGCGACCTGCGTGCTGGTCGGGCGTCCCTATCTGTGGGGCGCCGCGGCCGGCGGTCAGGCCGGCGTCGAACGCGCGCTGCGGATCCTGAAGGACGAGATCTCGCGCGCGCTCGCGCACAGCGGCTGGAACAGCCTGGCGGAGATCGATCCGGGCGCCGTCGTCGAACGACGCCCGTTTCCGTGGCCGGCCGGCTGAGCCGGTGTCGATCGATCCTCAGCCCGCCGACGGCGGAGCCGGCTTGCCCTTGCGCCGGCTTCTCGGCCGCTCCCGGAAGACGCCTGGATAACCCGGCAACGGCTCGAGCGCCGCGCCGCTGAACGCCCAGTCGCGGCATTCGTCGATCGCGATGTGATACCGCGGTTCGCGGCCGATCGGACCGGCGAAGAGCGCCAGCGGGATGTCGATCATCCGGGCCGTGCGTGACCGCTGGTAGAACAGCGGCGAGCCGCAGCAGCCGCAGAAGCTGCGCGTCGCGCCCTGCTCTTCATCGTCGAAGCAGCGTACTTCTTCGCTGCCCTTCACCAGCCGGAAGCGCTTGCGCCAGCTGCCGACATAGGTCGCGTAGGCGGCGCCATGCGCGAGCCGGCTCGCCATGGAATGGTCGTGCCAGGCCCAGAACGCCGGCACGATGATCTCGAACTCGACCTTGCCGCACAGGCAGTAGCCGCGCATGGTCGGCTGCCCATCGAACGGATCCGCCGCCACCCGCCGCGCGCGGCTGCCGGGGCCGCCGGGGTCACCGGGGCCTTGGGGCCGGCCGGCGCTGCTCGACTTGCCGGAGCCTTTCATCGTGACCCTGCCGCTGCGCTCATCGTCGCTCTGCCGCTAACCGGAGCCGGCTCCGACCCACGCCGCCGCCCGCTCCGCGATCATCACCGTCGCCGCCTGGGTGTTGCCCGCGACCACGGTCGGCATCACCGACGCATCGGCCACCCGCAGCCCGCGCACACCGTACACGCGCAAGCGCTCGTCGACGACCGCGAGCGGATCGCCCGCCGCGCCCATTCGGCAGGTCCCGGCCGGATGGAAGACCGAATGCCCGTGCCGCCGGGCATCGGCGATCAATGCGGTCTCGCCGGCCACGCCGGCGCCGGGCGCCAGTTCGTCGCCGGCATAGGGTCGCATCGCCGGCGCAAGCAGCAGCGCCCGTGCCTGCCCGATGCCGCCAGCCAGCCGGCGCGCGTCGTCCGGCTCGGCCAGATGATTGAACAGAATTCGCGGCGCGGCACCGGCGTCGGCACCGCCGAGCCGCACGCAACCGCGGCTTGCCGGCCGCAGCAGCGCGACATTGATGGTGAAGGCCGGAAACGGATGCAGGCGGACGCCGCGTGGACCGCGCTCGAGCACGCTGTAGTCCCAGAACACGAACTGAATGTCCGGACGGCCGCTGGCATCGCCGGCGACCGCACCGCTCGCGACGAAGCCGCCGGCACGGGTGCCGGTCGCGAGCGGGCCGCTGCGGGTCAGCGCGTAGCGCAGCGCCTGCCGTGCCGGCCCCAGCGCGCCGCGCAGCGCATCGTTGAGCGTGATCGGCTGCCGGCACCGCGTGACGACGCTGACGCGGAAGTGGTTCTGCAGGTTCTTGCCGACGCCCGCGAGCGCCCCCCGTTGCTGGATGCCGTGCGCCGCCAGCTCGCCGGCCGGGCCGAGCCCCGAACGCAGCAACAACGCCGGCGAACCGAACGCGCCGGCTGCCACGACGATCTCGCGATCGGCATGGGCACGATGCCGCGTGCCGCCGCGACGATAGTCGACCGCGACCGCCCGATCGCCATCGAACACGATCCGCTCGACCAGCGCACCGCTGACGACGGTCGGGTTGCCGCGCCGGCGCTGCGGCCGCAGGTAGCCGTTCGCGGTATTGGCGCGCAATCCGCTGCGTACGTTCAGTTGGTAGTGGCCGATGCCGCGCTGCTGCGCGCCGTTGAAGTCGTCGTTGGCGCCGAAGCCGGCTTCGATCCCAGCGGCGACGAACGCATCGGCGAGCCGGTTGCGATCGCGCGGATCGCTGACCGCGAGCGGCCCGTCGGCACCGTGCCAGGCATCGGCGCCGCGACCGTTGGCCTCGGAGCGGACGAACCACGGCAGCACCTCGTCGTAGCTCCAGCCGGCGCAGCCGGCATCGCGCCATCCGTCGAAGTCCTCGCGCTGGCCGCGGACATGGATCATGCCGTTGATCAGCCCGGTGCCGCCGACCCCGCGGCCACTCGGGACATCGAGAATCCGGTCGTGCAAATGCGGCTCGGGCTCGCTCCGGAACATCCAGTTGTAGCGCCGGTCGCCGAGCAGCCGCGCGTAGCCGACCGGAATCGCGATCCAGGGGCTGCGCGCCTCGCCGCCGGCCTCGAGCAGCAGCACACGGCACGCGCCGGATTCGGCGAGCCGCGCGGCGACGACGCAGCCGGCACTGCCGGCGCCGACGACGATGAAGTCGAAGCCGGCCGCGGTCACTGGTCCGCGCCCCGCCCTGTCGCTAGAATTCTGCCGGCGACCCTGTCGGCGGTTTCGCCGGCGATCCCGCTGGTGACCGTGCCGGCGATCCAACTACAAGTCGCGCCGGCCGGACCGGTCGAGCGGCGTGACGATCGAGCGAGGAGACGATTCATGGGTAGATTCCTTCGCCGCCGGCGCGGCTGGCTTGCCGGATTCGGAGCGGGCAGCGCGCTCGCGGGACTCGGCGCCCTCGGCACGATCGCCGCTGCGGCCGCTGCGCCGGCCGCGGCGCAGTCGGCGGCGGCCCAGGCGCCGTGGCCGACCCGGCCGGTGCACATCGTCGTACCCTACCCGCCGGGCGGTGCGTCCGACATCACCGCCCGCCTGCTCGCGCAGAAGCTGACGGAATTGTGGGGGCAGTCGGTCGTCGTCGACAACCGCGCCGGCGCCAACGGCATCATCGCGCTCGAATACGCCGCCAAGCAGCCGGCCGACGGCCACACGCTGCTGTTCGCCAACCTCGGGCCGAACGCGATCAATCCAGCGGTCTACTCGAAGCTGCCGTACGACCCGATCCGCGACTTCACGCCGATCACGCTGACGACGCTGGTGCCGCAGATCCTGGTCGCATCGCCGACGCTGCCGCAGAAGACGCTCGCCGAGGTGATCGAATTCGCCCGCGCCAACCCCGGCAAGCTCAACTACGGCACGGGCGGCAACGGCTCGGCCAACCATCTCGGCATCGAGCTCGCCGCGTCGATCGCGGGCATCCGGATGACCGCGGTGCCGTACAAGGGCGACGGCCCGGCGATGACCGACACGATCTCGGGCCAGGTCGCGATGTCGATGCCGACCGTGCCGGCCGCACTGCCGAACATCAAGGCCGGCAAGCTGCGCCCGCTCGCGGTCGCCGGCAAGACACGGGTCGCCGCGCTGCCGGATGTGCCGACGATGCAGGAGGCCGGCGTACCCGGCTACGAATCGGTCTCGTGGGGCGGCGTGATGGGCCCGGGCGGCCTGCCGGCCGACCTCGCCCGGCGGATCGATGCCGCGCTGCAGACGGTACTGAAACAGCCCGATGTCCGGGACAAGCTCCAGGCCCAGGGCGCGGACATCGTCGCCGAAGGTCCGGATGCGTTCGGCCGCTTCCTCGCGGTCGAGATCGAGAAATGGGCGGGCGTCGCGAAGAAGGCCGGGATCAAGATCGACTGACCGCGATCGAATGACCGCGATGGACCGACCGCGATCGAGTGACGGCAATCGCCGCTGTCACTACGATCGCCGCCGTCACTGCGCAGGCGGCGGACTGTCGATCCTGATCGTCTTGGCCCAGCCGCGCGCCGGCAGCCGGTAGCGCGCTTCGATCTGCAGCGCCCTCTCGAACAGCATCCGCCGCGTGATCGCGAGCGGCGGCCCTTTCAGCGCCAGCACGACCAGGTTGCCCTCCTCGCGCGGTGGCAGCGTGAAGACCTGGGCGCCGAACACCTTGCGGATCCGCCGCAGGCTGCGGTCGAACGACGCGTGCCGGCCGAACAGGTTCACCGCCATCGCGCCGGGCTCGGTCAGCATGGCCCGGCAATCGGCGTAGAAATCCTCGGAATCGAGCACCGGGCCGGCCGCCTCGCGGTCATAGAGATCGACCTGGACGACGTCGAAGCGGCCGCGGCCGTGCGGGCTCGCGACCCAGACGCCGGCGTCGGCCGTCACCAGCTCGAACCGTGCGTCCTCGTCCGGCAGCTGGAACCAGCGGCGGTTGGCGGCGACCACCGCGCGGCTGATCTCGACGACGGTGATCGCGGCCGGCGCGCAGTGCCGATGACAGAAGCGCAGCAGCGAGCCGGCGCCGAGGCCGAGCTGCAGGATGCGGCCGCGCGGCTCGAGAAACAGCAGCCAGGCCATCATGTCGCGCACGTACGGGATCTCGAGCTGGTCGGGCCGGCGGATCCGCATCGCACCCTGCACCCACGGACTGCCGAAATGCAGATAGCGCACGCCGCCCTCCTCGGACAGCGTGATTTCCGGCTCGACCGGCAGGCCGGCGGCACCCGGCCGGCTGCGCTCAGCGCGCAACGATCGACAGCGTCAGCAGCAGTTCGTTCATCCGGCGGACGAAACCGGCCGGATCCTCGAGATGGCCGCCCTCGGCCAGCAGCGCCTGGTCGAACAGCAGCTGCGACCAGTCGTCGAAATGCCGGGTCTCGTCGCGCAGCCGCTTCACCAGCGGATGGTCGGGATTGATCTCCAGGATCGGCTTGCGGTCCGGCACCTTCTGGCCGGCCTGCTTCAGCAGCCGCTCCAGATTGCCGCTGATGTCGCCTTCGTCCGAGATCAGGCACGAGGCGGAATCGGTCAACCGGTCGGTGACGCGGACTTCCTTGACCCGCTCGCCGAGCGCCTTGCCGATCCGCTCGACCAGGTCCTTGTACTCGCCGGCCACCGCCTCGGCTTTCTGCTTGTCGGCCTCTTCGACCAGCTTGCCGAGATCGAGCGCGCCGCGCGCGACCGACACCAGCGGCGTGCCGTCGAACTCGTGCAGATGCGACAGCAGCCATTCGTCGACCCGGTCGACCAGCAGCAGCACCTCGACGCCCTTCTTGCGGAAGATCTCCAGATGCGGGCTGTTCCGCGCGGCGGCGAGCGTCTCGGCCGTCACGTAGTAGATCGCCTTCTGCTCGGGCTTCATCCGCGCCTTGTACTGGGCGAGCGAAACCGTGACCGGCAGGTCGGCGGCCGCCGGCTTCGCATCGCCGGCGGTCGCGGCGTCGGCCGCCGTGCCCTCGGCCGTCGCGGCCCCGGTTGCCGTGGCGTCAGCCTTCGCACCCTCGGCCGTCACGGCGTCGGCCGGGGCGTCGGTGGCTCCGGCGGCATCGGCAGCGGCGCCCGACGGCGCAGCCGCGTCGACGACCGGCCCGCCGGTGGTCTGGAATCGCAGCAACCCGGCGATCCGGGCCTGGTTGCCGAAATCCTCGCCGACGCCCTCCTTCAGCACCTGGCCGAACTCCCGCCAGAAGACGCCGTAGTCGTCCTTGCGGTTCTCGGCCAGGTCTTCCAGCATCGACAGCACGCGCCGGGTGCTGCCTTCGCGGATCGCCCGCACGTCGCGGCTTTCCTGCAGGATCTCGCGCGAGACGTTGAGCGGCAGGTCGTTCGAATCGATGATGCCCTTGATGAAGCGCAGATACGCCGGCATCAGCTGCTCGGCATCGTCCATGATAAACACCCGCCGGACGTAGAGCCGGATGCCGCGGCGCTGCTGACGGTCCCATAGATCGAACGGCGCGCGCCGCGGCACGTAGAGCAGCTGGGTGTACTCGGTGCGGCCCTCGACCCGGTTGTGGGTGTAGGCGAGCGGCGGCTCGGGGTCGTTGGTCAGGTGCTTGTAGAACTCCTGGTAGTCGGTCTCGGCCAGCTCCGATTTCGGCCGCATCCACAGCGCCCGGGCCTGGTTGACCGTCTCCCATTCGTCGGTCTCGACCATCGCCTTCTTCGCCTCGTCCCACTTGCGCGCCTTCATCAGAATCGGCAGCGAGATGTGGTCCGAGTAGTT
Organism: Lautropia sp.; assembly: GCA_050249335.1. Lineage (GTDB taxonomy): Bacteria > Pseudomonadota > Gammaproteobacteria > Burkholderiales > Burkholderiaceae_E > Lautropia. The sequence continues at coordinate 12,837 of JBFWQR010000049.1, read as the reverse complement.
GCGGATGATCGAACGGATCTTGTAATCGTCGAGCAGCGTGTCGAACTCGATCGCGTCGTCCTGGCCTTCGCCCGGTTTCTCGTTGTCGCGCAGATGCAGGGTCACTTCGGTGCCGCGCGCCACGCGCTCGATCGTCTCGATCGTGAATTCGCCGCTGCCGTCGGAGGTCCAGCGGATCCCTTCGTTCGCCGGGAGGCCGGCGCGGCGGCTCTCGACCACGACCCGCGTCGCGACGATGAACGACGAATAGAAGCCGACGCCGAACTGGCCGATCAGGTTCGAATCGCGGGCCTTGTCGCCGGTCAGCTGGCTGACGAATTCCTTGGTGCCGGAGCGGGCGATGGTGCCGAGGTTGGCGATCGCCTCGTCGCGCGACATGCCGATGCCGTTGTCGCTGACCCGGATCGTCCGCGCCACCTTGTCGACGCTGATCCGGATCGCCAGATCGGCGTCGCCGGCGAGCAGCGCCGGGTCGTCGATCGCCTCGAAGCGCAGCTTGTCGCAGGCGTCGGAGGCGTTCGAGATCAGCTCGCGCAGGAAGATCTCGCGGTTGCTGTAGAGCGCATGGATCATCAGATCCAGCAGCTGCTTGATCTCGGTCTGAAAACCCAGCGTCTGGCTGCCGTGCTGGCTGCCGTTCGAATCGCCGGTCCGGCTGCCGGCGGCGCTGTCCGCGGCGGCTGGGTCGGCGGATCCGGTGGCGGTGTGCTTCTCGGTCATCTCGGTCGAAGTTCGGTTTAGTTGAGTCGGGAGTCTATCGAAGGCATGGTCGATCGAAGGCGCGGTCAGTCGTCGGGCGATCGGTCGGCCGCCGGCCGGATCGCCGCGGTGCGGCGTTCGTGCCGTCCGGCAGCGCCGAGCGCCGCCAGCGCTTCGGCGAGCGCCGCGGTCATTTTCGGGTTGTCCAGCGTCGTCACATTGAAACGCATCCAGGTTGATGGGGCCTGAATCGGCGAAAACAAGCTCCCCGGCGCCATCAGGAAGCCGCGTTCGCGCATCGCCTGCGCCAGCGCGACCGAATCGACGCCGGTGTCGACCCAATGGAACATGCCGTGGCTCGTGCCAGCGAAGCGGCGGCAGCCGAGCCCGTCGAGTATTGTGGCGCCCTGCTCGCGGACCAGCGCCAGCCGCTGCCGCAACCGCTCGAGATGCCGGCGGTAGTGCCCCTCCGACAGCACCCGGTAGACGACCCGCTCGCCGAGCTCGGAACTGGTCAGCCCGATCAGCATCTTCAGATCGGTCAGGTCGCGCGCCAGCGCCGGCTCGCAGGCGATGAAACCGACACGCAGGTTCGCCGCCAGCGTCTTGGAGAAGCTGCCGAGATAGATCACCCGCCGCAACTGGTCGAGCGACGCGACGCGGGTAGCGGGCTGGATCGACGGCCCCGGATGCATGTCGCAATAGACGTCGTCCTCGACGATCCGGAAATCATGGCGCTCGGCGAGCTGCAGCAGGCCGAACGCGCGGGCTGCCGACAATGACGTGCCGGTCGGGTTGTGCAGCACCGAGCTCGTCACCAGCAGCTTCGGCCGGTACAGTTCGGCGAGCGCGGCGAGCCGCTCGAGGTCGGGCCCGTCGGCCTGCCGCGGGACGCCGACCACCCGCGCGCCGAGCAGCGCGAACCGGCCGAACATCAGGAACCAGCCCGGGTCATCGACCAGGATCGTGTCGCCCGGCCGCACGAAGTGCTGCGCGACCAGATCGAGCGCCTGGGTGACGCCGTTGGTGGTCACGATCTGCTCCGGCGTCGCCGCGATCTCGAGCTGCGCCAGCTTCAGCTGCAGCTGCTGGCGCAGCGGCAGGTAGCCCTGGGCATGGCCGTAGCCGAGCAGCGCCGAGCCCTTCTGGCGGCCGAGCGAACGCAGGCTGGCGGCGACCAGCTCGGCGTCGAGCCAGTCCGGCGGCAGCACGCCGCCGCCCGGCATGTCGGCGGCCGGCAGCTGGCGGAACATGTTGCGCAGCAGCCAGACGACGTCGACGCTGCGGTTCGGCGCCTCGGCCCAGGTGCGGGCCTGCGCCAGATGGCTCGCGACGTCGCGCGCCTTGACGTAGAAGCCCGACCCCGGCCGCGCCTCGATGTAGCCGCGTGCGATCAACCGGTCATAGGCCTCGACCACGGTGAACCGCGAAACCCGGTGCTCGCCGGCAAAGCGTCGGATCGACGGCATCTTGTGCCCGGCCCGCAGCAACCGCTCGTCGATCCGGGCCGCATAGTGATCGACGATCTGATCGACCAGCGTCCGCTCGCTGCCGGCGACCACGATCCGGCTCGCCGGAGCCAGCGTGCCGTCCGTGGCCGCTCCAGACGCTGCCGTTTCAGCCGCAGCCGCACCGCCCGCGATACGGCGCACACCCGCCGCCGTTGCAGCGGCGACCCCCGCCGTTGCGCGATCACCCGAGCCACCCCAGCCCTGCTCACCGTCCGGTGCCACCGACACGATCCGACCCGCTCAACTGTACCGGGGCCGTATTGTATCTGCAGGGATCCTTGCCGGTCCGCTGACGCCGCCCCCTTCGTCCCTGGGATCGGGTGCCGCTCTCGCGCCTACACCGCCACCCTAAGCTTTACGCAGCGCTCCACACTCAGTAGTCACCACGGATCCGGCTCCGCCGGTCCGTCGGTGACACCCCCAGTGGGGGGAGGACCCCGAAGGGGGCCAACGGGGGCGTTATCTAGTCTGCGACGATCTTGCCGTCCTCGATCACCCGCTTCCAGCGCGCATTCTCCTTCTGCTGGAACTCGGCGAACTGCTCGGGCGTGTTGGCGACGACCTCGAGACCGACCTTGGTGAACTTCTCGGCGACCGCCGGATCACGCAGCGCCGCGACGATCGCGCCATGGATCCGCTGCTTCAGTTCCGGTGGCAGTCCTTTCGGCGCGGCGACGCCCTGCCACGAGTAGATGTCGACGTTGCGCACGCCGGCCTCGTCGAGCGTCGGAACGTCCGGCAGCACCGGCGAGCGGGCAGCGCCGGTAACCGCGAGCGCACGCAGCTTGCCGCCCTGCACATGACCGAGGATCGCGTTGACGTTCTGGAACGACGCATCGACCTGGCTGCCGATCAGGTCGGCGATCGCCGGTGCGCCGCCCTTGTACGGCACGTGGATCCCCTTGGTACCGGTCTGCTGCCAGAAGAACACCGCGGTCAGGTGATCGGACGCACCGTTGCCGGACGAGGAGAACGTCAGCTTGTCGGGGTTCGCCTTCAGCGCGGCGACGACATCGGCGACGCTCCTGTACGGCGAGGCCGCCGGCACCACCAGCACGTTCGGCGCCTGGACCGCGACCGTCAGCAGATCGAGATCCTTGGCGGCATCGTACGGCAGGTTCTTGATCAGATGCGGTGCGATCACGAACGGCCCGAGCGACGCGACCAGCAACGTATAGCCGTCTGGCGCGGCCCGCTTGACCAGTGCCGTGCCGAGTGTCCCGGTGGCACCCGGCTTGTTGTCGACGACGAACGATTGGCCGAGCGTTTTCGCCAGGCTCGCCGCCAGTTCGCGGCCGAGCTGATCAGTGGCGCCGCCCGGCGGAAACGGCAGGATGATCGTCACCGTCTTCTGCGGCCACGCGGCAGCCTGTGCCGCCGCGTCGCCGCTCGCCATGCCGGCGGCAAGGCCGGTAGCCAGCGCCAGTGCCGCGGCGGCAGCCGCGCGCACCGACGCGCGCCGCGCCATCGCCCGGCGCACGGTGGCGCCGGACATCGCCGCGCGCCGCACGCGCGCGCCGATCGATTTTTTCAGTTCGGTCATCCGGGGTGGCCTCCTGTATGTACCCTCTATGTACCCCTGCGGGTACGCTGCATGTACCTGGCACGAAGTCCATCACATCCACGTCGGAGCATAGCGTCGCGGAATGACGATCCGGTGTCGAATGTCCCGCTTCGCTCGAATGGCAGCCGGCCGGGCAGCCGAGCCTGGCAAGCGTGCCGGGCCGGTGCAGCAGGCCAATCGTACCCCAGTAGCAGGAACCCGGTACCCGGAACCCCCCGGTACTGGAACCCGATACCCCGGTGCCGGTATCCGGTATCCGCAACCCGGTATCGGTCCGGGCGCCGGCGGCCGATAATGCGCTCGCGAGGATCTCGCGAGGAACCTGATGAAACCGTGGCCCTACCCCAGCCTGATCGCCGACGTCGGCGGCACCAACCTGCGGCTCGCGACGCTCGAGTCGGCCGCAGCCGCACCGTCGGCGATGCTGAAGTTCCCGACCGCCGACTTCGCATCGATGACCGACGCGATCGACCTCTACCGCCAGCGCACCGGCGTGCCGGCGCCGCGCTCGGCCGCGATCGCGATTGCGGCGCCGGCGGCAGCCGCGCGGCGCGGACCGATCCACCTGACCAACGAAGACCTCGTGCTCGACGGCGCGGCACTGGCGCGGCACCACCGCCTCGCGGCCCGCTGGATCGTCAACGACTTCGAAGCACTCGCCTGGGCATTGCCGACCTTCGCCGACTCCGACCTGCGGCCGCTCGGCAGCGCGCTGCCCGATCGCCAGGCGACGATGGCGGTGATCGGTCCGGGCACCGGCCTGGGCTGCGCCGGTCTGCTGCGCAATCCGGCCGGCTGGCATGCGATCGCCGGTGAAGGCGGCCATGTCACGCTGTCGGCGCGCAGCGATTTCGAACGCGCAGTGCTCGCCGCGGCGGCCGCGGCGGCCAGCGGTTCTCACCTGTCGGCCGAACGGCTGCTGTCCGGCAGGGGCCTGCCGGCGCTGTTCGCTGCGGTGGCGCAGGTCCGCGGCGAGCCGGCCGACGATCCGCTGCCGGCAGCGCCGGTCATCGTCGACCGGGCCCGCGCCGATGCCGCCGCCGGCCGCCCCGATACGCTCGCCGGCGCGGCAGTCGCAACTTTCTGCGAGCTGCTCGGCGGCTACGCCGGCAACATCGCGCTCGCGTTCGGCGCTCAGGGCGGCGTGCTGATCGCCGGCGGCGTCGCCCAGGCGCTGGCCGATCCGCTCGCTGCCGGCGGCTTCCGGCAACGGTTCGAGGACAAGGGCCGTTTTCGCAGCTACCTGCAGCCGATCGGCACCGCGTTGATCCTGCGCGAGCTACCGGCATTCGACGGCCTCGCGTTCGCGCTGCGCACGGCCGCTGCCGCGTTGCCGATCCAGACCGACTGAGCGGGCAGGGTGACGCCGGTCAGGGGTCAGACGGCTGCCGCCCCGGCGAGCGCCTTGACCTTGCCGACCGCCTCGGCGCCGATCCAGTCGATCTCGCCGTCGACGCGATAGCGCAGGCGCCCGCCGCGGTCGACGATCCAGGTGGTCGGCAGCGAGCGGACCTTCCAGTCGCGCCGCGCCAGGTGGAACGCATCGAGCAGCACCGGAAAATCGAGATCCATCCGGGCGACGAATTCGCGGACGCGCGGCGGGTTCTCGCCGTAGTTGACGCCGAGGATCGCCAGCGGCTCGGCGCCGATCCGGTCGCGCAGCAGTTGCAGCGACGGCATCTCGATCACGCACGGCGGGCACCAGGTTGCCCAGAAATTGACCAGCACGATCCGGCCGCGGTAATCGGCGAGCGCGTGGTTGCGGCCGTCGAGATCGGCCAGCGCCAATGCCGGCGGCACCGACTCGGCGGCGGCGACCGGCCGCAGCCGCGGCGGGTCCGGCGAATCCGCCGCCGGCGGCGCGGCGTGCACCGCGTCGCGCAGCAGCAGCGCCGCGCCGGAGGCCAGCGCAGCCTGGCCGATCAAGCGCCTGCGCCCGGCCGCGTTCATCCTAGGATGCCAGCGACCGCGCGGTGATCGTGTACTTGAAGTTGTCCGGATCGAGCTCGTCGAGCCGGCCGCTGGCGGTCTCGGCCTGCGGGTACATCAGGAACGGCAGCTTCGCGCCGCGCGCACCCGGCAGCGCGACGTCGTGCGCGGTGTTGTACGGCAGCCAGTTCATCTCCCAGGCGCCGAACAGCGCCTGGCGCGCGTCCTTGACCTTGGCGTCGGCAAGCGTCAGCGTGCCCGGCGGCTCTTCGAGGATGACCTTGCGGACGTCGGCCGGATCGACCGGCACCCAGCCGTGGCGCGCCAGGAAGACTTCGGCGCGGCAGTGCTGGGCGCGGGTCACGTTGGCGGTGCCGGCGCCGAGGCTGCGGTAGCCGAACGCCGACGGCGCGACCCGCAGGCCGTAGACGTCGCGCGCCGGCAACCCGACCGCGCGCGCCAGGCCGACATAGAGCGCGTTCAGATCGGCGCACTTGCCGGACAGGTCGCCGGATTCGAGCATCGCGGTGACGTCGCCGAGGCCGCAGCCGCGGGTCTTCGGGTTGCGCGAGGTCCGCTCGCAGATCCAGTCGTAGATCGCGCGGGCGCGCGCTTCGTCGCTCTTCGCGGTCGCGACGATCTTCTGCGCGGTCGCGCGGACGATGCCGTCGGTGCGGATCAGTTCGGTCGGTGCGGTGTAGAAGCGGGCGGTCGCCGCATCGAGCGGCGCAGCCGCCCTGCCCTTGCCGAGATCGACCGCGCGGTCGCGGGTCGCGAACCGGCTGGTCGCCGACAGCACCGCGACATCGACGCCGGGCGCCCATTCGGCAGCGACCATCCGCGCATGGTAGACGCCGTCGCTGGCGAGCCGGGCACGGCTGGCGTTGCCGGTCCATTCGTCGCCGAGGTTGCGGACCCAGCCCGGCTCGTCGACCGACGGCAGCGGGATCCAGGCACGCGCGACGCCGGCCGGCCGGGTCAGTTCGATCCGGGTCGTCACTTCATAGGTCTGCCAGGCGCCCGGTTGCGGTGCGAAGCGCGCCTGGGCGCGGGCCGGCAGCGCCGGCAGGCCGGTCACGGCGGCGGCGAGGCCGGCAGCGCCGGCACGGCTCAGGAATTCTCTGCGGGACATTCGTTGCTCCTCGTCTCTGGTCATTGGTGAGGCGTCAGCGGTGAGTCGTCATCGGCCAGCGGCCCGGACGGATCGTGGCGGCTCAGGCGGCCGCCTCGAACGGCTCGAAATGGCGGGCGACCAGCGCGGCATCGACGTCGGCCAGCGCCGCCGGCGACCAGCGCGGCGACTTGTCCTTGTCGATCAGCAGCGCCCGGACCCCCTCGGGGAAATCATGGCCGCGCATGCAGCGGCGCGCAACCGTCCGGTCCAAGGCCAGCACCTCGGCGATCCCGAGCAGCCGGCTGCGCCGCAGGTATTCGAAGGTCACCGCGGCAGCGGTCGGCGAGCCGTGCTCGAGGTTGCCGAGCGGCTGCACGAACCAGGCATCGGCCTGCGCCGCCTCCCGCAGACCCTTGAGCACCCCGGACAGCTTGGCGCGGGTGCAGATCGAGCGGATCAGGTCATAGCGCTGGCGCAGCGCCGACGCGGCGGCCGGCGCGGCGCTGCCGTCGGCGGCTTCGAACTCGCGGCACAGCCGCGTCGTCTGCGCCTGCCAGTCGGTCGGACCGGCGCCCCAGTCGAGCGCGGCGAGCGCATCGATAAACGCGGCCTGCCGGTCGTGCGGCAGCACGTAATCTGCGAGCCGGGCATAGATCGCGTCGGCGGCGGCCAGCCCGACGCCGGTCAGCGCCATCAGCAGGCCGGCCTCGCCGGGCACCCGGTTCAGGAACCAGCCGCCGCCGACGTCCGGGAACAGCCCGATATGGATCTCCGGCATCGCGATCCGGATGTCCGGCGTCACGATCCGCTGGCTGCCGGCGACCGAAAGCCCGAGCCCGCCGCCCATCGTGATGCCGTGCGCCCAGGTGATCAGCGGCTTCGGATAGCGATGCAGCAGCAGGTCGAGCGTGTATTCGGTGGTGAAGAACGCATCGCCGAAATCGAACGCATGCGGCCCGCCGGCGCGGATCTCGCGGACCAGCCGCGACACGTCGCCGCCAGCGCAGAATGCCTTCGGGCCGGTGCCGGCCAGCAGCACCGCGACCACCGCCGGATCGTCGGCCCAGGCGCGCATCCGCGCCAGCAGCCGCTCGCACAGATCGAGGTCGAGCGCGTTGAGCTGGCGCGGCCGGTCGAGCCGGGCGATACCGATCCGGCGGCCGCCGGCGGCGGCACGCTCCTCGAACTGCACCGGTGGCGCGTCACCGGCCGACGCGGACGGGGTCGCCGCGGCCGGCGACGCAGGGGTTGGATTCTGGGTGGTCATCGCCCCGGATTATCGCAGAGTGGATCGGTGCCGGTCACTCGCGCGCGGCCGGCCGCGGCCACGCCAGCACCAAGTCCTTCCAGGCCGGCGCGAGCTGCTTGCCCTTGCGCGCCCGGTTGCCCTGGTGGTCGGCGATCTCGCGCGCCGTCATGGTCCGCGACATCGGCTTGCCGCGGCTGTTGCCGGTGACCACCAGCCCGTCCTTGCCGGCGACGATCACCTGCCGCAGCGTCTCCTTCGCCTCGAGCGCCATCAGCGTGACGCCGCGGCCGCCGTTTTTCAGCACCTTGACGTCGGCGACCGCGAAGCCGAGCACCCGGCCCTTGAAGCCGTCGCCGTCGGGTCCGGCGCTCAGACAGACCACCGTCGAGCGCTGCGCCGGGTCGAACGGCACCGGCCGCAGCGGCACGTCGCCCGGCTCGACCGCGAGGAAGCTCTTGCCCGCCTTCATCCGGTTCTGCCAGTCGCCGGCGCGACAGACCAGGCCGTTGCCGCTCGCGGTCGCGAGCAACACCGCGGTATCCGGCGTCGCGGCGAACGCATGCTCGATCCGCGCGCCCGGCTCGAGCTCGACGAAACTGGTGATCGGCACGCCGTCGCCGCGCGCCGACGGCAGGCTCGCGACCGGGATCGAATAGACCCGGCCGTTGGTCGCAATCGCATACAGCTGGTCGGTGGTCATCACCTCCTGCGCGCCGTGGAACGCGTCGCCGCTCTTGAAGGTGAACTGCGCCGGATCATGGCCGTGGCCCTGCCGCGCCCGGACCCAGCCGCGCTCGGAGACGATCACCGTGACCGGCTCCTCGATCAGCTTGATCTCGACGCTGGCGCGCTCGGCCGCCTCGATCAGCGTCCGGCGGTCGTCGCCGTACTGCTTGGCGTCGGCCTCGATCTCCTTGACGATCTGCCGGCGCAACGCCGCCTCGCTGTCGAGCAGCGCCTGCAGGCCGGCACGCTCCTCGCGCAGCCCCTTCAGCTCCTGCTCGATCTTGATCGCCTCGAGCCGGGCCAGCTGGCGCAGCCGGATCTCCAGGATGTCCTCGGCCTGCCGGTCGGTCAGCTTGAACGCCGCGATCAGCGCCGGCTTCGGCTCGTCCGAGTTGCGGATGATCCTGATCACCTCGTCGATATTCAGCAGGACGATCTGCCGGCCTTCGAGGATGTGGATCCGGTCGTCGACCTTGGCCAGCCGGAACGTGACCCGCCGCCGCACCGTGACGACGCGGAACTCGGCCCACTCGGTCAGGATCTCGCGCAGCGTCTTCTGCCGCGGCCGGCCGTCGCGGCCGATCATCACCAGGTTGATCGCGACGCTGGCCTCGAGGCTGGTCATCGTCAGCAGACTGTTGATCAGCACCTGCTGGTCGATCTTCGAGGTCTTCGGCTCGATCACCAGCCGCACCGCCGCCTCGCGGCCCGACTCGTCGCGGATCGCATCCATCACGCCGAGCAGCTGCGCCTTCGACTGCAGCTGCTCGGGCGACAGCGACTTCTTGCCGAGCCGCACCTTCGGGTTGGTCAGCTCCTCGATCTCCTCGAGCACCTTCTGCGACGAGACGCCGTGCGGCAGCTCGTCGATCACCAGCTGCCACTGGCCGCGCGCCAGATCCTCGATGTGATAGCGCGCCCGCAGCTTGATCGAGCCGCGGCCGCTGCGGTAGGCGTCGCGGATGTCCTCGGTCGCCGAGATGATCTGGCCGCCGCCCGGAAAGTCCGGCCCCGGCAGCCATTCGAACAGCTCGTCGTCCTTGATTCTCGGATTGCGCACGACCGCGACCGCCGCCTTCGCGACCTCGCGCAGGTTGTGCGGCGGGATCTCGGTGGCGAGCGCGACCGCGATCCCGGAGGCGCCGTTCAGCAGCACCATCGGCAGCCGCGCCGGCAGCAGCGCCGGCTCGCGGCCCGAGCCGTCGTAGTTCGGGATGAAGTCGACCGTGCCCTGATCGATCTCGTCGAGCAAGAGCCGCGCGACCGGCGTCAGCCGCGCCTCGGTGTAGCGCATCGCCGCCGCACCGTCGCCGTCGCGCGAGCCGAAGTTGCCCTGGCCGTCGATCAGCGGATAGCGCAGCGAGAAGTCCTGCGCCATCCGGACCAGCGCATCGTAGGCCGCGGTGTCGCCGTGCGGATGGTACTTGCCGAGCACGTCGCCGACCACCCGCGCCGACTTGACCGGCTTGGCGTTGGCCGCGAGCCCCATCTCGTTCATCGCGTAGAGGATCCGCCGCTGCACCGGCTTCTGCCCGTCGGCGACGTCGGGCAGCGCCCGGCTCTTCACGGTCGAGATCGCGTAATCGAGATAGGCCCGCTCGGCGTAGCGCGCCAGCGTCAGCGAATCATCGGCGTCGGCGCCGTCATCCGGCGGCGACGGGTTCAGGTTGTCGTCCATTCAGCCTGCGTTGGTTATCTGTCGATCGTCCGGCCGACGACCGGTGATGCCGCTTCGCGACGCCGGCCCGTCGCCGGCCCGCTCAGACATCGGCCTGCGCCTCGTGCCCATGCTCCTCGAGCCAGGCCCGCCGTCCGGCCGCCTCGCCCTTGCCCATCAGCATCGTGAACTGCTTCTCGGTGTCGAGCTCGGGGATCCGGCCGAAGCGGACCTGCAGCAGCCGCCGGGTCGCCGGATTCAGCGTCGTCTCCCAGAGCTGCTCGGCGGTCATCTCGCCCAAGCCCTTGAAGCGCGAGATGGTCCAGCTACCCTCGCGCAGCCCGTCCTTGCGCAGCTTGTCCTCGACATGGACCAGCTCGCCCTGGTCGAGACAGTAGAGCTTGCGCAGCGGCCGCTTGCCCTGCGCCGGCACGTCGACGCGGAACAGCGGCGGCCGCGCGACATAGACGTGGCCGGCGTCGATCAGCGCCGGGAAGTGCTTGAAGAACAGCGTCAGCAGCAGCACCTGGATGTGCGAGCCGTCGACGTCGGCGTCGGACAGGATGCAGATCTTGCCGTAGCGCAGGTTCGAGAGGTCGGGCGACGCGCCGCGGCCATGCGGATCGACGCCGATCGCGACCGCGATGTCGTGGATCTCGTTGTTCGCGAACAGCCGGTCGCGGTCGGTCTCCCAGCTGTTGAGCACCTTGCCGCGCAGCGGCAGCACCGCCTGCGATTCCTTGTCGCGGCCCATCTTCGCCGATCCGCCGGCCGAATCGCCCTCGACCAGGAACAGCTCGTTGCGCGCCAGATCGGTCGACTCGCAGTCGGTCAGCTTGCCCGGCAGCACCGCGACGCCCGAGCCCTTGCGCTTCTCGACCTTCTGCGCCGAGCGCTGGCGCGCCTGCGCCTGGCGGATCACCAGGTCGGCGAGCTTGCGGCCCTGGTCGACATGCTGGTTCAGCCACAGCTCGAAGCGGCCGCGGACATAGCCCGAGACCAGCCGGACCGCGTCGCGCGAGTTCAGCCGCTCCTTGGTCTGGCCCTGGAACTGCGGGTCGAGCACCCGCGCCGAAAGCACGAAGCTCGCCCGCGCGAACACGTCCTCGGGCATCGGCTTGACGCCCTTCGGCAGCAGCCCGTGCAGCTCGATGAAGCTCTTGACCGCGGCGAACAGGCCTTCGCGCAGCCCCGACTCGTGGGTGCCGCCGGCCGAGGTCGGGATCAGGTTCACGTACGACTCGCGCGCGAGCCCGCCTTCCTCGGTGAAGGCGACGACCCATTGCGCGCCCTCGCCTTCGGCGAAGGCCTCGTGGCCGGCCTCGGTGTACTGCTGCCCTTCGAACAGCAGCACCGGCTCGGCACTGCCGCCGCGGGCGAGCTCTTCCTCGAGGTAGCCGCGCAGGCCCTCGGCGTACTGCCAGACCTTCGTTTCACCGGTCTTCTCGACCCGCAGCGTGACGCGCACGCCCGGCAGCAGCACCGCCTTGCTGCGCAACAGCCGTTCGAGCTCGGCCAGCGGGATCTGCGGGCTGTCGAAGTACTTCGGGTTCGGCGACACCACGACCCGGGTACCGCTCCTGCGGTCGCCCTTGGCCGCCGGCCGCGACTTCAGCTTCTGGGCCACGTCGCCGTTGGCGAACGCGATCGTGTGCACGCCGTTGCCCTTGTCGTCGGGGCGAAACACGGTGACCTCGAGCCGCGACGACAATGCGTTGGTCACCGAGACGCCGACGCCGTGCAGACCACCGGAGAAGCTGTAGGCGCCGCCGCCGGCCTTGTCGAACTTGCCGCCGGCGTGCAGCCGGGTGTAAACGATCTCGACCACCGGCACCCGCTCTTCGGGATGCGGCCCGACCGGGATGCCGCGGCCGTCGTCGTCGACCGAGACGCTGCCGTCGGGATGGAGGACGACGTCGATGTTGCGCGCGTGACCGCCGAGCGCCTCGTCGGCGGCGTTGTCGATCACCTCCTGCACGATGTGCAGCGGGCTTTCGGTGCGCGTGTACATGCCGGGCCGCTGACGGACCGGCTCGAGTCCCTTCAGGACTTTGATCGACGCCTCGGAGTACGCGGCGCTGGATGAATTTCGGGATGCCATCACGCGATTATTACAAATCGCGCAAAGTCTCCCGACGGCGCGTCAGCCGCCGGCGCGAATCAGCGCAGGCCGATCACCTGCGCACAGTAGGACATCAGGCTCGCGACCTCCAGCGACAGCGCCGGATTCAGGTAGGCCGCGAAGGTCAGTCCGAGCGCGGCGAGCGCCAAGACCCCGACGACACCGGCGACGACGGTCCGGGTTCGCGTCGTCTTGCGGTGGGCAGACGGATCGTCGAACCCCGGGGAATATTTCGCGCCAGCCATGACAGCAAGTGTAGGCGTTTT
>JBFWQR010000048.1:0-45968 GCA_050249335.1 Lautropia sp. | reverse complement strand
CGCGTTCGGTAGCAGTTGCTGCTGTCGCGGCTCATAGGGCAAATAGCTTGTGCTCATGCCCTATGGTCACATCGTCTTCTACCGAACGCTACCCCAGTCGGTCGCTTCTGCGGCCCAGCCTCCTAGCCCACCGAGCTCGAGCGCGGCGCGCAGTGCGACACAGCCGCCCAAAACGGCCTGATCCCGCCCTTTTCGTCTCGGCCTTGCTCACCACGCGCCGCTTCGCGCTCCAGCCCTTGCGCGGGGTTTCCCTTATGGACGATGCGTCGCAGCCCTCTTATCGTATGCATACCGACTGGTATGTATGTTAATACAACGGCGAGAAAGGCGAACGATGCGAAGCGTGAATCCCCTGGACAAGGTGGCAGCCGTAACCGAATACGTCTTGGCACACCCCTATGAACGCGACTACTGGGAGAAGGCACCGGCGATCACCGGCATTCTTGCCGGTGGTGACGCCTCGGCCATCGAGGCGATCAGGGAATGGATCGACCGGGCCGTCGAAACACAGACCAGCAACGGCGACCTGAACTACGCCGAGGCGCTGGCCCTACCGGCAGGGCATACGAAGACCTTTGCTCCGACGTCGAGCCTGCCGTCGAGTCTGGGCTACCCGCTCCTTCGCTTCTATGAGGCCACCAAGGATCCGGCCTACCTGGAAGCTGCCGATCGGCAGATCGACGCGCTGCTGCGCACCCCCCGAACCAGCGAAGGGGGCTTCTGGGCACGAAAGGAAGGCCCCGAACTCTGGACCGACTTCCTCTACATGATCTGCCCCTTCCTGCTTCTGTACGCCCGGATCAAGGGGCGCAGCGAGCTGGCGGACGAGGCGTTCAGGCAATACGAAGTGCACACCAAGCACCTCGTGGATCGCGAACACGGCCTCACGCGTCACGCCTGGAGGGAAACGCCGAACAGCTATCCCAGCTCCACCTTCTGGGCGCGCGGCAACGGCTGGATGGTGAGTTGTTCGGTGGACATGCTGGATCTGAACGGCAAGCACCCGAAGGCCGAGCTGGTTCGGGAAACGGCCGTGGCGGCCCTGGCAGCAATGGCGGCGAAGCAAGACCGGAGCGGGTTCCTGCGCCACGTCCTGGATGATCCCGACGAGAAGTTCGAGGCATCGGGCACGCTCATGTTCGCCTACGCGGCCGCCCGTGCCGTCAGCCTGAACCTGGTGGACGACTCTTACATCGAGCGAGCCAAGCGTGCGCTGACCGTGGTCGCCGGCTCCGTCGAGCCTTCGGGTGCGATACCGGGCGTGGCCGTTCCCCCGGGCGGCCCCGGCGTGCCGTTCGGAAGCTGCCTCTTCGGCCAGGGCTTCTACCTGCTGGCTGCCGAGGCGTTGCGCAAGTACCTGGGCTGACAGAGCCGGCGGATCCGGGACGGAAGAGGAGACGATATGGACGGGGCCGCGCTCACCCGCTCGCCTGGCCGACGGCGCTTCGGCCGTCTCCTCACCGCGACGCTGGCGGCGACGTCCGCGCAGCCGGACCACGAAGGACGCGCCTTCATCGCGATGACGGACCGCACGGCGGCATGTCCGCGGATGCGCCGATATCGAGTTCCTCCAATCCACGAAGAATCCCATGAAAACAGTTGGACTCGGCCTCAATTTCGAAGACTTGCCGATGGGCATGAAGTTCAAAACCATCGGGCGAACACTGTTCGAGTCGGATCTCTGCGGCTTCGTGAACGTGACGCACATCGTCGAGGTCCTCTTTACCAATACCGAATTCGTTCGGCTCGATTCGGACATCAAGGGGCGCCTGGTTCCAGCGTCGCTGGTCTACACCTTTGCAGAAGGTCTGCTCGTCCAGTCGACCATGCAGATGACGGCATACGCGTTCCTTGGAATGGACCTGAAGGTCGAAAGGCCGACCTTTGTCGGGGACACGATCCACGTCGAGTGTGAAGTCATCGAGTCGCGTCTTTCCAAGAGCCGGCCGGGCCGTGGGCTGGTCCGGACGCGCAACCAGGTCGTCCGCCAGAACGGCGACGTTCTTCTGATCTACACGCCACTTCGAATGGTCAAGTGCCGGGAGGTAACGCAATGATCAAGTCATCGAACCAGCAGCGCCGCTCGCGGATCTCATTCAAGAGTGCCGGACTGGTCTGTTCAATTCTCTTGGCTACCCTCTCGATGAACCAGGCAGCGGTTGCCCAGGACGGGTATCCCTCGCGCACGATCATGCTCTCCGCCGGGTTCGCGGCTGGCGGTCCGACGGACATCGTCGCGCGGGCCCTCGCGCAGAAGCTCGGTGCGATCCTGGGTCAATCCGTCGTCGTCGAGAACCGGCCTGGCGCGGACGGACGGATTCAACTCCAGCACCTTGCGAATGCGGCGCCAGACGGGTATCAGTTGGGCTTGGTGGACGCGGGCCTGATCATCAATTCGATCCTGTACAAGAATCTGCCGTACAAGGTCAAGGATTTCACCCCAATCACCTACCTGGGAGAACTGGCGAACTTCATCGCGGTCACGCCGTCCCTGAAGCTGAATACTCTGACCGATTTCCTCAGCTACGCCAAGGCCAATCCGGGCAAGCTGAACTACGGCGCGACAGCCACGGCCCAGATCCTGGCGACCGAGCAACTCATCGACATGACCAAGCTCTCGATGGAGCGGGTGCAGTACAAGGGGGCGTCTGCGGCGATCCCGGCGCTGATGAGTGGTGAGATCCACGCGCTGGTTTCGGTTGCGGGCACATTGGCCCCGATGGGCAAGGAAGGGCGAGTCAAGGTTCTTGCCGTTACGGCAAAGCAGCGATCATCGCTGATGCCGGAAGTGCCGACCACGGCAGAGGCCGGCCTTCCGGGCTACACCTTCGCCAACTGGTACGTCATCGCTGGTCCGGCAAACATGCCGCCTGCGATCGCGGACAAGGTCAACGGTGCCGTCCTGAAGATGCTGACCGATCGTGATCTGGTCGCGCAACTGGAGCGCATGGGCATCACGGTAGAGCCGGCGTCCGGTGCCAAGCTTGTGGAGTTCATGGACGCCGAGCACGAGAAAGTCAGTCAACTGACCAGAAAGCTGAACTTCAAGGCCGAGTAAGAAGCGGCTTCGCGAGCGAGTCGACTCTTCGAGCCATCGGATGTGCCCGTGATACCGAACCCGTCTTCGGAAGATCGTCCCTCAGGCATGAACCAACCCGAAGTTCAGGCTCAGGACACGCAAGTTCGCGGGGAGCCGGTCCGCGAACGTCAGGCAACCGGAGAGCGGCAGTGACTGAATCGAGTGGCAACGAGCGTGCGGCCGCTTCGGGCCAAGGCAAAGTCGTCTCGGCGGAGGCGGCGGCGTCTCTGATCGGCGACGGCGACACCGTGTTCGTCGCGGGTTCCGGTAGTGGCCACGGAGTTCCGGAGCGGATGCTGAAGGCGATCGCGGAGCGATTCTCCCAGACCGCACGGCCCCGGGATCTGACGGTCATGAGCGTCGTTGGCATCGGGGATCGCAACGGAGGCTCGGGAGGGTTGGACCGGCTATCGCAGCCGGGACTGCTGAGACGGGTCATCAGCGGTGGATTCGGCGCTTGTCCGGAACTGGCCCGCAGGGCGATCGCCAATGAGATCGAGACCTACACCCTGCCGCAGGGGGTGCTGTCTCATCTTTGTCGCGAGTCTGCCGGCGGTCGGTCGGGATTGATCACGAAGGTGGGTTTGAACACCTTTGTCGATCCTCGGTTGCAAGGCGGACTGCAAGGGGGGCGACCTTCCGAAACCCTGGTCGAACTGATCCAGGCGGGTGGTGAAGAGTTTCTCCGGTTCAAGGCGATCCCGATCGATGTCGCGCTGATCCGTGCCACGACGGCGGACGAGCGGGGCAATCTTTCGACAGAGGAAGAGGCATACGCGGGAGAGATCCTGTCGGCGGCCATGGCCGCCCGTCGCGCAGGAGGGCTCGTCGTCGCGCAGGTCAAGCGGCTGGCGGCGGCGGATTCGCTGCGGGGCAGAGACGTCAGGGTCCCGGCATCGTTGGTCGACTACATCGTGGTCGACGAGGAGCAGCGGCAGACGTATCGCACGCTGATGAACCCGGCCTACGCGGGAACGATTCGCCAGCCGGAAGCGTCGGTGGCGCCACTCCCGTTCGACACTCGCAAGGTCATCGCACGGCGAGCCGCGCTGGAACTGTTCCCGCATGCGATCGTGAACCTGGGGTTCGGGGTGTCGAACGGGATTGCGAACGTCGCGGCAGAGGAGCAGGTCTATCGATACGTCACGTTGACGGTGGAGCAGGGCATCGTAGGGGGAATTCCGGCGAGCGGCTCCGATGCGGGAACCGGCGTCAACTACGATGCCATGATCGAGCAGGCCTACCAGTTCGACTTCTACGATGGGGGCGGACTGGATATGGCGTTTCTGTCGTTTGCCGAAGTCGACGCGGAGGGCAACGTCAATGTCAGCCGGTATGGAGCCGCCGTCAACGGCCCGGGGGGGTTCATCAATATCAGTCAAGGCACCCGGAAGGTCGTCTTTGCGGGAAACCTGACGGCAGGAGGCTCGAGTGTCGAGCTCGAGGCCGGCAAGTTGAAGATCGTCCGCGAAGGCCGCTCCCGCAAGTGGGTGCCGAAAGTGGAGCAGATCACCTTCTCCGGTCGGCGGGCAGTCGAACGTGGCCAGGACATCATGTATGTCACCGAGCGCGCTGTTTTCAGGCTCGAGCCCGACGGCATCACGCTCGTCGAAATCGCGCCTGGAATCGATCTCGATCGCGATGTCCTGGCGCAGATCGGCTTTCCGATCAAGGTCAGCTCGGCATTGAGAACGATGGACGCCCGCATTTTCGACGTTGGCCTCATGGGGTTGCGCGAAGATTCGGCCTGGGCGGACCTGCGTGCAGCGCCCAGGACGAAGCGGAATCAAGGAACCTGCGCCTGAGTCCGACAGCCTCCTGGAAGATGGAGACCACTCTTGACTGATTCAGCCTCTTCGTTGAGGCCAGCGTCGCTTGGCGACCGCTTCGATCTCTCCAAGCAAGACGTGCTGCTGACCGGTTCGCAGGCGCTCGTGCGCATGCTGCTGTTGCAGCGAGAAAGCGATCGCCGGAGCGGAGTGCGAACCGCCGGCTTCGTCAGTGGTTATCGCGGCTCTCCTTTGGGTGGGGTCGACTTTGCTCTCTGGCAGGCCGCCAAGGAACTGCAGGCGGCCGACATCGTCTTTCAGCCGGGGGTGAACGAGGATCTGGCGGCTACCGCGGTCTGGGGGACGCAGCAGCTGCGGCAGATGGGCCCGGCCCGCGTCGACGGCGTGTTCGGGATGTGGTACGGAAAGGGGCCAGGGGTCGACCGCTCGGGAGATCCCATCAAGCACGCAAACTACGCGGGAACCCACCCTCAGGGCGGCGTGCTGGCAGTGTTCGGAGACGACCATCCCGGAAAATCTTCCACGATCGCCCATCACAGCGAGCAGGCGATGGCGGCCAACAACGTCCCGGTGCTCTATCCGAGCAACCCGGGCGAGATCATCCGGTTCGGTCTGCTTGGCTACGCGCTCTCCCGATACAGCGGTTGCTGGGTCGGCTTGAAGCTGGTGAACGAGACGGTCGAGCAGACGACGGTCGTCGTGCGGGAGCCCGAATCCAG
Organism: Lautropia sp.; assembly: GCA_050249335.1. GTDB lineage: Bacteria > Pseudomonadota > Gammaproteobacteria > Burkholderiales > Burkholderiaceae_E > Lautropia. Next base: position 40,380 of record JBFWQR010000048.1, on the reverse strand, counting down.
CTCCATCGTGCGGCCCGGTGCGGAGGACCTGCTCCCTCCGGAAGGCGTGCACTTTCGCGGAGTCTTCGGCCCGGCGCGCGACGAAGCCATCCTGTTGAATCACCGACTTCCGCTGGTGCGTCGCTTCGCCCGGGCGAATCGGGTCGATCGGTGCACGCTGGGTGCCGGCGGCGGCTTCGGCATCTTGACTGCGGGCAAGGCCCATCAGGACGTGATGCAGGCATTGCGGTACCTGGGCATCGACGATGCGCGGGCGAAGCAGCTGGGATTGGCCGTTTACAAGGTGGGCCTGATCTGGCCGTTGGAGCCCGAGGGCCTGCAAGCCTTCGCCGAAGGCCGGCAGGAACTGTTCGTGGTGGAAGAAAAGCAGGCGTTCATCGAGCCGCAGGCCGCCGCGATCCTCTACAACGCACTCGTGCGCCCGCGCATCGTCGGCAAGACCGACGAGCATGGCCAGCCGCTCGTTTCGCAGGAGGCGCCGCTCGAGCCGGTCGACCTCGCGGCGGCAATCGCGGAGCGTCTGCGCCGGAACGGGCTGAGTGACGATCGGCTCGTGGAAACGGCGCAAGGCCTGCGCAGCTATCGGCGGGCCCTGGTCCCCATCGTGTCGGACGTCGGCAGGCGGATGCCGTACTTCTGCTCCGGATGCCCGCACAACACCTCCACCGCGCTTCCGGAGGGCAGCCTTGCCCTGGCCGGCATCGGCTGCCACGGAATGGCCATGTGGGCCAAGTCCCGCACGCTGCTGAGCGTTCAGATGGGCGGAGAGGGCGCCAACTGGACCGGCTTGCATCACTTTTCCGAGACGAAGCACGTCTTCCAGAATCTCGGCGACGGCACCTACTTTCATTCCGGCCTGCTGGCGATCCGCGCTGCGGTCGCCAGCGGCGCCAACATCACGTACAAGATCCTGTACAACGACGCGGTCGCGATGACCGGCGGTCAACCGCTCGACGGCCCGATCTCGGTGGACGCGATGGCCCACCAGGTCCTCCACGAGGGCGTCGCACAAGTCGTGGTCGTCAGCAGCCAGCCCGAGCGCTACCGGGCCGGTGTCGGTCTGCCCGCCGGGGTCACGGTGAGGCATCGGGATGCGCTGGACGCCGTGCAGCGCGAGTTGCGCGACACCGCCGGCTGCACGGTGTTGATCTACGAGCAGCCCTGCGCCGCGCAAACGCGTCGACGGCGCAAGAAGGGCGAGGCCGACGATCCGGACAGGCGCCTTTTCATCAACAGTGCCGTCTGCGAGGGTTGCGGCGATTGCGGGGTCAGCTCCGGGTGCGTGAGCATCGAGGCGCTGGAGACTTCGTCGGGGCGAAAGCGTCGAATCAATCAGTCGTCGTGCAACAAGGACTACAGCTGCCTGAAGGGGTTCTGCCCCTCGTTCGTGACGGTACGCGGTGGCCGCCTGCGCAAGCCGGCAGGTTCGGCGCTCGGCGACGAGATCCTCGACGCGCTGCCGGAGGCACCGGTTCTGCCGATAGCTGGAACCGAGTACGCCATGATGCTGGCCGGAATCGGCGGAACCGGCGTCATCACGGTCAGCGCAATCCTGGCGATGGCGGCGCACCTGGAGGGCAAGCTGCCTTCGGCTTACGACATGACCGGACTGTCTCAGAAGAACGGCGCGGTATTCAGCCATCTGAGAATCGTTCCCCCGGGGGCCGCGGCTGCGTGTGCCCGACTGGGTCTCGGGGAGGCTTCGGTCGTCCTCGCCTTCGACATGATCGCCGCGCTGAGTGACGAGTGCTTCCGGACTTTCGATTTCGACAGGACACACTTTCTCGCCAATGACCGCGTCGCTGCCACGGCTGCCTTCGTGACGAATGCCGACGATCGCGTCGACCTCGGATTGCTCAAGCGAAAGATCAGCTCCAAAGTGGCGGAAGGTCGCATCCACTATGCCGACGCGGTCGGGTTGGCTACCGCCTTCTGCGCGGACCCGGTGGGATCCAATCTGATCCTCGTCGGCATCGCCGCGCAACTGGGCTGGCTGCCTGTGAGCGCTGCGGCGATCGAGCGCGCCATTGAGCTCAACGCGACCCAGGTCGAGCTCAACATCCGCGCGTTCCGGATCGGCCGGCTCTGGGTGCATGACCGTCGCTTGGTCGAGGAGGCCCTGCGGCATCGGTCGCCTTCCGGCGAGGAGCCGGTGCCAGATAGCCTGGACGCGATCATCGTGCACCGAAGCGAGATGCTGGCGCGGTATCAGGACCAGCGCTACGCCGATCGCTTCAGGGTGTTGGTCGAAGTGGTTCGCCAGGCCGAACAGCGCGCTGCGCCGGGAAGTCAACGTCTGGCTTCGGCAGTCGCGGCCTCCTTTTCCAGGCTGATGGCCTACAAGGACGAATACGAGGTTGCGCGTCTCTACAGTTCGCCGGAGTTCCGGGCCGAGCTGGATGCTCAGTTCGAAGGTGACCTGAAGTTGAGCGTGAATCTCGCGCCGCCGCTCTTCGCGCGCAAGGACCCGGTCACCGGTCACTTGAAGAAGCGCGAGTACGGGCCATGGATCTTCCCCGCGATGCGGATGCTTGCGAAGTTTCGGCGCGTTCGTGGAACGTGGCTCGATGTCTTCGGGTTCAGCAGCGAGCGCCGCGAGGAGCGTGCGCTCGTCGATGAGTACGAGGCTCTGATGGTGCGGCTGGCCGGTGCGCTCGAGCCTCGCCAGCTCGAAGCCGCGATCGGGCTTGCGAAATGGCCCGACCGCATCCGAGGCTACGGACATGTCAAGAATGAGAGTCTTCGGGAAGCGAGAGGCCTTCGTGACGCCTTGCTGAAGGAGCTCGATCCTGTGACGTGGCAGGAGACACCGGTTCGGCCGACGATGTGGGCGACCTCGGTCAGCCGGTAGAAGATCAGGGGGCCGGTCGCGAGCCGATGAAATCCTTTCGACACGTCATTCCTTCGCTGCGCATCTACCAAGGCACGGACTCCCTGGACATGCTGGGGCCGGAACTGGATCGGCTCGGCTGCCGGCGGGCGGTCATCTTCGTCGGCAAGACGCTCGCCTCGGCGGGTTCGGTGCTGGACGTCGTGCGTGCGGCCATCGGAGATCGGTTGGCCGGAACCTGCTCCGGCGTCGAGGCCGATACGCCGTTGCCGGCGGTCGAATCCGCCATCCTCGAGCTCGAGCGACTGCGGGCCGACGCGATCATTCCTGTGGGTGGCGGCTCGGCGATGACGTTCGCGCGCGCTGTCAACATTCTTCATGCCGAGAAAGGCGATGCCCGCCAGCTGTGCACCGCTCGCGATCCCGCTACCGGACGGTTGAACAGCCCGAGGCTGCCGGCCAGGAAGCTGCCGGTCATTGCGCTTCCGACGACGCCGACGACGGCCACCGTCAAGGCGGGAAGCGCGATTCACGACACCGCGCAGCAACGCCGCCTCGTGCTGTTCGACCCGAAGGCGCGCGCCGGTGCGGTCCTGCTCCATCCGGCCCTGCTGCAGTCTGCGCCTCGCGGGTTGATCGTCGGTGCAGCGCTGAATACCCTCGCATTGGCGCTCGAGGGACTGATGGCTCGTCACGGCGATCCGCTGGCCGATGCAATGTTGATTCACGCCACGCGCCTGCTCGTCAAACGCCTGCCGGAGGTCCGTGACTCGGACGACCTCGACATCCGGGCCGATCTGATGGCTGCGTCGATCCTGACGGGGCACGGATCCGACTACGCCGGGGCTGGCATGGCGATCGCGATCGGCCATGCGATCGCGACGCGCTTTCGTATCGAGACCGGCGTTTCGAACGCGATCATGCTGCCCCACGCGGTGTGCTTCAACTCCGGCGCCGCACGGGCCGGGCTCGAGAAGATTGCCAGCGCCGTGGGCGTCGGTACTGCTGGTATTCCGGCCGAAGCGGCGGTGCTGCAGATGCTGGATACGCTCTTCGGCTCGCTTGGCTTGCCGCGGTGCCTGCGTGATGTCGGAGTCTCACGCGACTCGCTGGCTGGACTGGCCGCCATGTCGTTCGACGACTGGTTTCTGCAGGGTAATCCCCGTCCGGTCAGGGACTGCGCGGAACTTGAGCGCGTTCTCGAGGAGGCATGGTGAACTGGTGATAGATTCCCATTCAGTATGGGAACTGATCGCAACTCTAAGCCGGCCGTCGCATTTTCAGCGCAGGAATCGGAACTTCCCCGAGGAAGCAAGAGGCGGCAGCGCGAACGGGCGCAACAGGCCATCATGGCTTCCGCGCTGCGCCTGTTCGTGCAGCGTGGATTTCGAGACACCACGGTCGATCAGATCGCAGATGAATGCGGCCTGACGAAGGGCGCTGTCTATCACTACTACGGCGGCAAAGAAGACCTGTTGCTGGCGCTGCTTTCGCAGATCGAATCTCAGGCGATTCACACGCGTGACAATCCCCGCCGCAAGCCAGGTGAAACCGCGGCTCACTGGCTGGATCGCTACATCAAGATGCAGGGCATTCAGGCCGCCGAGCATCCCCACGCCTACCTGCTTCTCGTCATTCTTTCAGCGGACATGTCCAGCGGGCCCCGCGTCGCCGAGAAGGTCTCTGAAATGTATTCTGCACTGCGACGTACGGTCGAAGAAATCATCAGCGAGGGTCAGGAAAGCGGGGAGTTCAGCAGGGACTGGATGCCTTCGGACCTCGGTCTCGTGTGGCTGTCGGCCTTCAGCGGAAACGTTCTTCACTGGCATCGAAGTGGACGCACGAAGGCGGTCGGCGAGGCGCTTTTGAGGGCGCTTCGCTTGACGTTCACGCGCGCATTGCTGCCGCATTGAGGGCTGTTCTCGGGCGCAACCGTGCGCATGCGCTGGCGCGCGGCGGAGACCTGACGGGGCACGCAGGTCGGAGGTTCCGCCAGGCGGGAACAGCTCGCGCAACAGGACACGGTCCCGCTCCGCGGCGGGCTCGGCGGCGCGTCAGGTCGTGGGCTTCAGGTGACGATGCGCGGCTTCGCCGTGCTGATGGCGGTGCATGCCATGGGGCTGCGCGCTGATCAGATTGAGCTTGCCGTGGCGCACACCACGTTCGGCGACGACGGCATCGGCGTAGCGGCGGACCGCGGCCGTCGGTCCCTGCAGGAGCTGCGTCTCGATGCAATGCTCGTGATCGAGATGCGCATGCATCGTCGCGACCGACAGGTCGTGATGCGCATGCTGCGTCTCGGTGAGCCGGCGCGCCAGGTCGCGCTCATGATGGTTGTAGACGTACGAGAGGCAGGCGACGCAGTGCGCCGCATCGCCCCGGACCTGGCGTGCCTGCTCGAGCTCCTCGCGGATCAGGTCGCGGACCGCTTCCGAGCGGCTGGCATAGCCCCGGTCGCGCAGCCACCGATCGAATTCGTCGGCGAGCGACTGTTCCAGCGAGATCGTGAAGCGGTCCATCGGTGGCGGCCCCGGTCGGATCTTCACGATATCACAGCGGCGGCTGGCCGCCCGCTGGCGGGATCGTCACGTCGCCGGTATCGGCCAGCCGCGCGGGCGCTCGCACTTCGGTCGCGCCCGTACCCGTCCCGGCCGGCACTTGTTTTTACGCCGTCCCGCCCCGATCGTCGGAGCGAGGGAGGTGCGCATGGGCGCCAACGATGAATTCCTGCTCGATGCCTATTCGCGGACGGTGGCCGGCATCGCCGAGCAGGTCGGTCCGGCCGTGGTCGGCGTGCAGGTCGCACCGTCCGGCGGTGGTGCTGCCGCCGGTCCGACCGGCAGCGGTTCCGGCTTCCTGTTCACGCCGGACGGCTACCTGCTGACCAACTCGCATGTGGTCCGCGCCGGCAAGGACGGCAGCGGCCGGCCGCGGGCCAGCTACCGCGTCTCGTTCAGCGACGGCCGCAACCTCGCCGCAGAATGGGTCGGCGACGATCCCGATACCGATCTCGCGGTGTTGCGGATCGATGCCGGCCAGGCCGCCACGGCGTCGGCGGTGGTCCAGCTGGGCCGCTCGGCCGAACTGCGGCGCGGCGAGATCGCGGTCGCGATCGGCAATCCGCTCGGCTTCGACAATACCGTCACTGCCGGCGTCGTCAGCGCGCTCGGCCGCAGCATGCGCGCGATCACCGGCCGGTTGATCCCGGACGTGATCCAGACCGACGCGGCACTGAACCCGGGCAACTCCGGCGGTCCGCTGCTCAACAGCCGCGGTGAGGTGATCGGCGTCAACACCGCGATCATCCGCGGCGCGCAGGCGATCTGCTTCGCGGTCGCGATCGATCTCGCCGCGTGGGTCGTGCCGCAGCTGATCCACTACGGCCGGGTCCGGCGCGGCTATCTCGGCGTCGGCGGCCAGACCGTGCCGATCGGCCGCCGGGTCGCGCTCGCATTCGAACTGACGCAACGGGCCGCAGTCCGGGTCCAGTCGGTCGAATCGGGCAGCCCGGCTGCGCTCGCCGGCCTGCGCGACGGTGACGTGATCGTCGGCTTCGACGGCGTCGCGATCGACAGCGTCGACCGGCTGCACCAGACCCTGGACGGCGGTCGCGTCAACAAGGACTGCCAGATCAAGCTGCTGCGCGGCGTCGCCGACCCGCAGGTGCTGTACCTGACCGCGACGGTCGCCGAGCGCTCGCCGCGCTGATCGCTGATTGGCGGCGCCCGGCGCCGTGTCGCGCAGCGCCAGGCGCCGCTGATCGGCGCACGTTTTTCTGCGAGCATCCGGATCGGGCCGGCGCGGGTTTCGCGGCCGGTGCATCGGAGCGAACTCGGAGCGGACGCGGGGCGACATGAACGACACAGGCGATCGCACAGGGCCGCGCGCGGCCGACTCCACGCGCGCGGCCGATTCCGCGCTGGCGGCCGACTACATCGTGCTCGGCGGCGGCAGTGCCGGCTGCGTGCTCGCCGACCGGCTGTCCGAGAGCGGGCGCCATCAGGTGCTGCTGGTGGAGGCCGGCGGCGACGACCGCCATCCGTACGTCTACCTGCCGGCCGGCTTCATGAAGCTGCTCGACCATCCGCAGCGCGACTGGCGCTACCGCGGCGAGCCCGACGCCGCGGCCGACGGCCGCCGGATCGCCTATCCGCAGGGCCGGATGCTCGGCGGCACCGGCTCGTTGAACGGGATGCTGTACGTCCGCAGCTCGCGGACCGAGCACGAGCGCTGGGTGGCGCAGGGCTGCAGCGGCTGGTCCTACGACGAGGTGCTGCCGATCTATGCGCGGATCGAGAACGTCGACGGCGCCGCGCCGGACCATCCGCTGCCGGTCTCGTCGCCACTCGAGGTCCATCCGCTGACGCGGGCGTTCCTCGCCGCCTGCGGCGAGGCCGGGCTGCCGGTGCGCGAGTCGCTGAACGGCCGCGAGCGCGAAGGCGCGGCCACCTTCCATCAGAATCGTGCCGGGCGGTTCCGCGGCGGTCCGGCGCAGTCGTATCTGCGCCGGGCGCGACGGCGGGCCAATCTGCGGGTGCTGACCGGCACGCTGGCGCGGCGGATCCTGTTCGACGGCCGGCGCGCCGTCGGTGTCGAGCTGTTCGGGTCGGGTGGCGCGCTGACCGCGCGGGCCCGGCGCGAGGTCGTCGTCGCCTGCGGCACGATCCGCTCGCCGCAGCTGCTGCAGGTCTCCGGCATCGGCGCTGCGCCGCTGCTCGCGACGCTCGGCGTGCCGGTCGTCGTCGCCCGGCCGGCGGTCGGCGCCAATCTGCACGACCATTTCTCGGTCCGGATCTCGCAGCGCGTCGCCGGCACCGGCACCCTGAACGAGCGCGGCCGCAGCTGGCGGCTCGGGCCCGAGCTGTTCGCCTACCTGGTGCGCGGCAACGGCCTGTTGACGTCGGGCGCGAGCAGCGCGGCGGTGTTCACGCGCAGCGATCCAGCGCTGCCGGGGCCGGACCTGCAGCTGAGCTTCGCGCCCGGCAGCTTCGAGCCGGGCACCTATCGGCTCGAGCGGCAGGGCGGCATGACGATCGCGGTGCTGCCGTCGTTTCCGAGCAGCACCGGCTGCGTGCTCGCGAAGTCCGCCGACATCACCGAGCCGCCGGCGATCACGCCGAACTACCTGGCGACCGCCGGCGACCGGGCGGCGCTGATCGCCGGCCTGCGGCTCGCCCGGCGCCTGTTCGCGATGCCGTCGCTGGCGCGCTGGCGGGTCGCCGAGACGCTGCCCGGCGCCGAGGTCGAGAGCGACGCACAGCTGCTCGACTACGCGCGGCGCAAGGGCGTCTCCGGCTACCACCTGGTCGGCACCTGCCGGATGGGCGGCGACGCCGACGCGGTCGTCGATCCTCAGCTGCGGGTGCGCGGCGTCACCGGCCTGCGCGTCGTCGACGCGTCGATCCTGCCGTCCGGGACTTCCGGCAACTCGAACGCGGCGACCATCATGGTCGCGGAGAAGGGCGCGGCGATGATGCTGGCGGAGGTCGCCAGCGGGTAGCTTTCAACGACATCGTGGGCATCGAACCGCGCCTGCAATCGAATACCTATGTGTGCCAGTTGCGGACCCGGAGCCCGGTGACACGGGAGAACTCCGATACATTGTGCGTGATGACGGTCAATGCCCGGCTCCGCGCGGTGCCGGCGATCATCGCATCGCAAAGCCCGATCGGGTGGCCTTCGCTCTCGAGTTCGGCGCGGATCCGCCCGCACTCTGCCGCGTCTTCTTCCGTGAACGGGAGGATGCTGACGCTATCGAGCAGCGAACGGACCATCGCAGCGATCCGGCGCGCTCGCTCGGGGTTGCGCGCCAAGCCATATTCGATCTCCATCGAGGTGATGGTGGAAACGGCGATGTCGGTGGGCGGGCAGGCGAGCAGACTCAGACGAACTGGTGCAACGCCGCGAACGAAGTCACTGATCACATCGGTGTCCAGCAGGAGCTTCAATTCGGCGTCGGCATTTCGAAGGGATCGACACTGCGTTCCGCTTCCCCGCGGAGCGATTCGAACGGCGGAAACTCCGCATCCCCAGCCCAGCCCGCGACCTCGTTGGGCCAGGCGCCGGGTTGACGCCGGCGAAGGTACAGCTCCACCGCCTCGCGCATCACGGCACTGCGTGAGCTGCCGGATGCCGCCGCGACATGATCCAGTGCACGGACCAGATGATCGGGGAGGTAGGTGTTGACATTCATGTGGCAATTATATTTGTCACATATATTTGCTTCAATTGGCACCCGGTCTCCGCGCGCTGCCCGACCTCCGGATCTGCCGATCGCGGAGTCCGCAGCGGTCAGGCCTGGCCGGTATCGCGCGACAGCGGTCGCGAGCAGCAGCCGCAGCGTCGTCAGGTCGGTGTTCAGGAGCGCCCGTCGACTTCGCGGTGCGGCACCGCCGCGGCGACCGCGCCATGGCCGGCATGGCTCTCGACCCGGCTCTTGCGCGCCAGCAGCGAGTAGGCGACCGGCACGACGAACAGCGTCAGCAGCGTGCCGAACGACATGCCGCCGACGATCACCCAGCCGATCTGCATCCGCGATTCGGCGCCGGCGCCGTGCGCCAGCGCGAGCGGCAGCGAGCCGAGCACCATCGCGCCGGTGGTCATCAGGATCGGCCGCAGCCGCATCGTCGCCGATTCCAGCAGCGCGTCGGTCAGCGTCCGGCCCTTCTCGCGCAGCTGGTTGGTGAACTCGACGATCAGGATGCCGTGCTTGGTGATCAGGCCGACCAGTGTGATCAGCCCGACCTGGCTGTAGATGTTCAGCGTGCCGCCCGACAGGTGCAGCGCCGCCAGCGCGCCGGTCATCGACAGCGGCACCGACAGCATGATGACGAACGGCGAGACGAAGCTTTCGAACTGGGCCGATAGCACCAGATAGATGAAGCACAGCGCCAGCACGAACACCAGGTAGATCTCGGCGCCGGAATTGCGGAACTCGCGCGACTGGCCGTCGAGGTCGGTTTGCGCCGCGTTGCCGATGGTGACCTTGGCCGCCGCGTCGATCGCGATCAGCGCTTCCTGGATCGAGTAGCCCGGCGCCAGCGTGCCGGTGATCTTCACCGCGCGCAGCCGCTGGAAGTGGTTCAGCGACTGCGGCGAGACGCCTTCGCGGACCTCGGCCAGGTTGGACAGCTGCACCATCGCGCCGGATCGGCTGCGGACGTAGATGTCGCTGATGTCGGCCGGCGTGCTCCGGTCGATCGGCGCGACCTGGACGATCACGTCGTACTGCTCGCCTTCGCGCTTGAACCGGGTCACCTGGCGGCCGCCGAGCATGGTCTCGAGCGTCCGGCCGACGGTATCGACATTGACGCCGATGTCGGCGAGCTTGTCGCGGTTGATGTTGACCCGGACCTCCGGCGTCTGCAGCCGCAGGTCGGTCTGCAGGTTCTGGATGCCCGGCACCTTGCGGACTTCATCGAGCAGCCGATCGACCAGCCGCTGCAGCTCGGCGTACGGGATCTGCGCCATCACGACATATTCGATCGGCGTCGAGCGGAAGCTCTGGCCGAGCGACGGCGGGTTGATCGGGAACACCTGCGCGCCCGGGATCGACGTCAGCTTCGGCCGCAGCTCCTCGGCGATCGCCTGCTGCTTGCGGGTGCGCTCCTCCCACGGCTTCAACCGCAGCACCGCAGTGCCTTCGACCACGGTCGGAAAGCCGGCGACGGCGGTATAGCCGAACGCATCCGGAATCTGGCTGAAATAGGACTCGATCGGCCGCATCTGCTCGGCGGTGTACTGCGGCGTCGAGCCTTGCGGCGCGCTCACCGCGGCGAAGATCAGGCCGCGATCCTCCAGCGGCGACAGCTCGGCCTTCAGCGTCATGAACAGCACGGCACCGGCGCCGAGCGTCACGAGCCACAGCACCGCGACCACCCAGCGCGCCTTCAGCGCCGCCGCGAGCAGGGCCCGATAGCCGCGGGTCAGGCCGTTCAGGAAGCCCTCGATCAGGTTGTAGAGGCGCGAATGCCGGGTGTCGTGGCGCAGCAGCTGCGAGCACATCATCGGCGTCAGCGTCAGCGCGATGAAGCCCGACACCATCACTGCGCCGGCCAGCGTCAGCGCGAACTCGATGAACAGCCGCCCGGTGCGGCCGGTCGCGAACGCCAGCGGCGCGAACACCGACGCCAGCGTCAGCGTCATCGCGACTACCGCGAACGCGATCTCGCGCGCGCCCTGGATCGCGGCCTGGAACCGCGACATGCCTTCTTCCATGTGCCGGTAGATGTTCTCCAGCACCACGATCGCGTCGTCGACCACCAGGCCGATCGCCAGCACCATCGCCAGCAGCGTCAGCGTGTTGACGGTGAAGCCGAACATGTACATCAGCGCGAACGCCCCGATCAGCGAGACCGGGATCGTCACCATCGGGATCAGGGTGGCGCGGAAGTTGCGCAGGAAGAAGAAGATCACCAGCACGACCAGCGCCACCGCTTCGAGGATCGTGCTGAACACCGACGAGATCGCGCGGTCGATGAAGGTCGACGTGTCGTAGGCGACCAGCAGCCTCATGCCGGCCGGCAGGCCCTCGTTGATCTTCTCGATCTCGGCGCGGACCGCCTTCGACAGGTCGAGCGGGTTGGCCACCGCCTGCTTGATGACGCCGATGTTCAGCGCCGGCTGGCCGTTGAAGCGCGAGACCGAGCGTTCGTCGACCGCGCCGATCGCGGCCGAGCCGACGTCACGGATCCGGACCGGATAGCCGCGCACGTTCGAGACGATGATGTCGTTGAACTGGTCCGGCGTCTGCACGCCGGTCTCGGCGACGACGGTGAATTCGCGCGCGGTCGATTCGATCCGGCCGGCCGGGATCTCCGCGTTCTGCCGCCGGATCGCATCCTCGACGTCCTGGACCGTCAGCCCGTAGCCGGCGAGCCGGGTCCGGTCGAGGTTGATCCGCATCGACACGATCCGCTCGCCCCAGATCCGGACGTCGGCCGCGCCCGGCAGCACCGACAGCCGCGGCTTGACGAAGCGGCTGATGTAGTCGGACGCCTCGAGCGCCGACATCGAGCCGGCCTGCACCGCGACCTGGATCACCGGCTGCGAATCGGCCTCGACCTTGGCGATGATCGGCTCGTCGATCTCGTCGGGCAGCCGTCCGCGCACCCGCGAGACCTTGTCGCGGACGTCGGCCGCCGCCGAATCCGGATCGCGCGCCAGCCGGAAGCGGACGTTGATCAGGCTGCGCTCCGAGCGGCTGCGCGACGTCATCAGCTCGACGCCCTCGATGCCGGACAGCGAGTCCTCGATGATCTTGGTGACCTGCGATTCGACCACTTCGGCCGACGCGCCCCGGTAGCGGGTGTCGATGCTGATGACCGGCTCGTCGATCCGCGGGTATTCGCGGATCGCCAGCCGCTGGTAGGAGATCAGTCCGATCAGCAGGATCACCAGCGAAAGGACCGATGCGAACACCGGCCGCCGGATGCAGACCTCTGGCAGCGACATGGTTACCTCGCTCCGCTCGGCCCGGTGCCGGCGGCGACATCGGCCGCACGCGCGGCGCTGCCGGCGGCCGCGAGGCGGGCATCGTTGCCGATCGCCGCATCGCGGCCGGGGTTGCCGCCGCCCGGGCCGGGGGGCTGGCCGTTGCTGGTCGGCCCGGCTGCCGGCGCCCGCGGCGCACCCGGCGCGCCGGCGGCCGGCAGCACGCCGGTCTCGGCCTTGACCGGCGTGCCCTCACGCAGCTTGGCCTGGCCGGCCGTGACTACGATGTCGTCCCGGGTCAGCCCGGCGACGATCTCGACCTTGCCGTCGCGCCGCTGACCGGTCTCGACCTTGGTGCGGCGTGCGCGGTTGTCGACGACCCGGTACACGAACTGCTCGGTCGCCTGCGGCATCAGCGATTCTTCCGGCACCAGCAGCGCATCTCTGGTGGTCTGCGTGATCAGCCGGACCCGCGCGAACATGCCCGGCCGCATCGCCGTATCCTGGTTGCGCACCTGCGCGCGCAGCACGATCGAGCGGCCGGCGGCGTCGAGCAGCGGATCGAGTGCGATCACCTTGCCGTCGTACTGCTTGCCCGGCAACGCGTCCAGCATGACCTCGATCGGCTGATTGACCTGGACCTCGCGCAGGAATACCTCGGGCACGCGGAAGTCGACCTTCAGCGGATCGATCGCCTCGAGCTTAACCAGGTCGGTGCCCTCGCGGACATAGTCGCCGACCGACACGACCCGCAGGCCCATGATCCCCGAGAACGGCGCCTTGATCTCCATCTTGGCGAGCCGCGCTTCGGCCAGCGCCAGCGCGGCGGCGGCGATCTCGAGATTGTTGCGGGCTTCGTCGCGGGCCTGGCCCGAAATGAAGTTGCGATTGGCCAGATCCGACGAGCGCTCGTACTTCGCGCGCGCCAGCGTCAGGTTGGCCCGCGCCTGGCGGACCTCGGCCTGATTGATCGTCGGATCCATCCGCACCAGCGGCGTGCCCTTGGTGACGCGCTGACCCTCCTGGAACAGGATCTCGGTGATCCGGCCGGCGACTTCGGGCCGCAGCGTCACCGATTCGTCCGAGCGCAGGCTGCCGACCGCGGTGATCGTCTGCGGCAGCGATCCGGTGTCGACCCGGGTCATGGTGACGGTGACCACCGGGGCTTCCGACGCCGCGATCTGGGCGTCGGTCGGTCCGGCCGGCCGGACGCCGGGCACCGCGACCGCCGCCGGCTTTCTCGCGGTACCGAAGCGCTCGCCATACCAATAGCCGCCGCCAGCCGCGCCGGCGAGACCGAGCAGCGCCAGCGCCGCAACCAGAACCTTGTTCATCGGGGGAAAACCTTGCAGTGTCGATTGCGCAGCCGGTTGAAGATTAGCACCGAGCCAACGGAAATAGCGGCGGATTCGGCATGGAAGCCGTCGATCTGTCGATTACCGGCCCTGATCCGGTGCCGGCCGGTTGCGCGCCGGGCGATGGCCGTTTGGTGCGACGCAGCAAGCAACTGCCGTGCCGTATGGCGCAACGGTGCGCCGGTTCCATACCGGCAACGCCTTTCGGCCGGCGGCCGATGACAGCGCCGCCCACCGCTGGCGGGATCAGCGATTGCGGTGCACGATGGTGCTGCAGGTACGCGACTGCGCTGCAACCACCACCCCAGAGGAGCAACCCATGTCCGACCATGTTTACAAGCTGCTGGAACTGACCGGCTCGTCGAAGACCGGCATCGAGGACGCGGTCCAGACCGCGATCGCGAAGGCGAGTCAGACGGTGCGCAACATCCACTGGTTCGAAGTCGTCGAAACGCGCGGCCATGTCGCCGACGGCAAGATCGCGCATTGGCAGGTCACGCTGAAGGTCGGTTTCACGCTCGAATAGCCGTTGCCGGCCGACCGCGCGGCGTATCGCCGATGGGGGCCGATCATCGATCCCTGCCGGAATCGCGTCCGGCAGCGCTGCGGAACGCCCGCGGGCTGGCACCGGTATGCTCGCGGAACACCCGGCTGAAGTGCGACAGGTTGCCGAAGCCCCACGATAGTGCGATGTCGGTGATCGGCCGCGCATAGGCGCCGGTGCGCTGCAGATCGTGGATGCAGGCTTCCAGCCGTGACCGCTGGATGTAGCCGGCGATCGAGTCCGGCTCGCCGGCGAACGCGTTGTAGAGGTGCCGGCGGCTGCAGTTGAGCGCCGCCGCGATGCCATCGACCGACAGGTCCGGGTCGCGCAGATGCCGCTCGACATGCCCGCGGATCCGATCGCGCAGCGCCTCCCGCTGGGTCATCGCGGTCGCCCGGCAGGCGAGCTCGAGCAGCGACTGCCGGACCAGTTCGGCGATCGCGTCGCCGGCTGCGGCCGCCTGCGCCGCATCCATCGCCGGCAGCGCCCGCCAGGTGCCGCGCATCGACTCGAGTGCGCGCTGCGCGATGCCGGCGCCGTCGCCGACCTGCCGCCCCATCAGCGGCTCGAGGGCGACGCCCGCCTCGGCGACCCGCCGCTTCGGCACCATGACGATCAGATGCTCGGCGGGCAGCGGGTTGTCGACCGCATAGGCGTCGGTGGTGTCGTAGATGATCCAGCGGCCGTTGCCGACATGGGCGGTACGGCCGCGCTGCCGGACGCTCGCGGTGCCGCGCCACGGCGCGACGATCTTCAGGTATTCGGCGTCGCCGGCGCGTGCGCTGCGCGGCGAGCGGAGGACCCGGTGGCGGCCGGCGCACAGCCGCGTCAGCACGATGTCGCCGGCGCTCGACGCGATCATCTCGCCGTCGAAGTCGCGATCGCCGTACAGATCCGATTCCAGGCCGCCGAAGTGCCGCCAGATCCATTCGCGCCATTGTGCAGCGCGGTCGCGCGGCGCGACCACCGCGGTGTTCATCACGGTCGCCGGCGTTACCGCGGACCGGGTCGCCGTGGGCTGGGTGGTCGTCACCGTGGGCTGCACCGTGCACTGCGCCATCATGGTCTCCCGCGCCGCGGATTATGGGGGCGCCGCGCCGAATGTGCACGGTCAGCAAAGTCGGCCGGCCGGCGTCGTTCCTAGAATCGGCCGACGGGCCTGCCGGCGCCCGCCGCGACCCCGCGGCGGCGGCGCACGGCCGGACGCCCGACATCAGGAGGAGCACAGCATGGACTCGACGACGATTCGCCGCGGCCGCCGGGCGCTGGTCCGCGGCGCTGCCGCTGCCGGCGCGCTGGCGGCCGGTCCGCTGGTGATCGCGCAGCCGGCCCCGGTCCGCGTCGGCTACGCGATGGCGCGCACCGGCCCGTGGACCGGCGGTGCACAGGTCAGCCAGGAACCGAACTACCTGCTCTGGGCCGAGCAGCAGAACGCCGCCGGCGGCCTCGACGTCAAGGGCACCCGCCGCCGGATCGAGCTGATCAGCTCCGACGACCGCAGCGACCTCGAGACCTGCGTGCGCACCTACGAGAAGCTGATGGGCTCGGACAAGGTCGACCTGGTACTGCCGCCGTGGGGCAGCAACGCCAACTTCGCGGTCGCGCCGCTGGCCAACCGCCACGGCTACCCGTTCCTGGCGCCGACCGCGCTGTCGAAACGGCTGGTCGAGATGAAGCTGCCGTACTTCTTCCTGCTGCTGCAGCAGCCGGCGCCGATGACGACCGCGCTGGTCGAGATGCTGAAGGCGAACGGCGCGCGCTCGGCGGCCTGCGTCTACGTCGACGACCTGTTCGGGCTGGAGAACTACGCGGCGCTGAAGGTCGCGCTGCAGGGCAGCGGCATCACGCTGGTCGAGGACAAGAGCTACCCGGGCGGCGTCAAGGACCTGTCGCCGGTGCTGCGCTCGATCAAGGACAAGAACCCGGACGCGTTCATCGGCTTCACCTATCCGCCGGACACCATCCTGGCGAGCCGCCAGTCCAAGGAGATCGGCTTCAATCCGAAGTTCTTCTACGCGTCGGTCGGCACCGCGTTCCAGCTCT
This sequence comes from Lautropia sp., assembly GCA_050249335.1. GTDB lineage: Bacteria > Pseudomonadota > Gammaproteobacteria > Burkholderiales > Burkholderiaceae_E > Lautropia. The sequence continues at coordinate 24,176 of JBFWQR010000048.1, read as the reverse complement.
ACCGCAACGTGATGACCCCGGCCGGCGCCGAAGGCGTGCTCGGCATGGGCTCGTGGAACGCCAAGACCGGCGCCGGGGCCAAGGCCTACTTCGACGCGCACACCAAGAAGTTCGAGGGCAAGGAGCCCGACCGCTGGGCGAGCGGCCACTGCTGGGCCGGGCTCGAGATCATCACCGCCGCGGTCCGGCAGGTCGGGCTCGACCGCAAGGCGATCCGCGACTACGTCGCCAATACCACCCACAAGACCATCATCGGCGACGTCCGCTTCACCGGCAGCGAGAACACCGCGACGCCGGGCACCGTCTCGCAGTGGCAGAAGGGCGAGTTCGAGGTGGTCTGGCCGAAGGCGCTGGCGACCGCGCCGCTGAATCCGGCCAAGCCGGCCTGGGGCTGAGCGGCGCGCCCGGTCGCTCGCCGCATCGTCCGCCGCTGCCGCTGCCGTTGCGCCGCCGCTGCGCCTGCCACCGCCGGTCATCGGGAATCGATCGTGTCGCCATCGGCCTGGGCCGAACTGATCGCGAGCGGCCTGATCACCGGCGGCATCTACGCACTGGTCGCGCTCGGCCTGAACCTGCAGTACGGGCTGATGCGCATCCTCAACATCGCGCACGGCGAGTTTCTGATGGTCGGCGCCTACCTGACCTGGATGGCGCAGACCACCATCGGCGTCTCGCCGCTGGCGATGGTGCCGATGTCGTTCGCGGTGCTGATGGCGGCCGGCCTCGCGATCCATCGGCTCTGCTTCCGGCGGCTGGCCGAAACCTCGCCGAACCTCGACGTGTTCGAGGCGCGCGGGCTGATGGTCGCATTCGGCCTGATGTTCCTGGTGCAGAACCTGGTGTCGTGGCTCTGGGGCGGCGAGCTGCGCGGCTACGACTACCTGACCGAGCCGGTCGCGATCGGCGGCGCGCGCTTCGCGGTCAACAAGCTGGTCGTGTTCGGCCTGGCGCTGGCGTTCGCCGCGGCGCTGATCGTGCTGCTGCGGACCACCCTGCTCGGCAAGGGTGTGCGGGCGCTGATGCAGTCGCCGGTCGGCGCGCAGCTGGTCGGCATCGATACCCGGCGGCTGCATCCGCTGGTGTTCGGCATCGGTCTCGGCCTCTCGGGTGTCGCCGGCTGCCTGCTGTCGATGGCTTACACGATCTCGCCGGCGATGGGCGAGCCGTACACCGTGACCGCGCTGATCGTCATCACGCTCGGCGGCTTCGGATCGATGGGCGGCGCGCTCGCCGGCGGGCTGCTGCTCGGCGTCGTCGAGGCGATCGGCATGCACTACACCAACCCGTCGCTGAAGGCGCTGCTGTCGTACGTCGTGTTCATCGCGGTGCTGCTGCTGCGGCCGCGCGGGCTGTTCGCGCGATGAGGGCGGCGGTGACTGCGGCAGCGAGTGCGGCGCGGAGGGCGGAACGGTGAACGACCGGTCGCTGCTGGTGCGCGACGTGCTGGTCTGGTTCGCGCTGCTCGGCTGGGGGCTCGCGCTGCCGGGCTACGCGAGCGAATTCGGCGTCTCGCTGGCGCTCACCTGCCTGATGTACATCGCGCTGTCGTCGAGCTGGGCACTGTTCTGCGGCACCACCCGCTACCTGTCGCTCGCGACCTCGGCGTTCTTCGGCATCGGCGCCTACGTCTGCGCGCTGACGCTCGAAACGTTGCCGTGGCTGCAGGCAGTCGCGCTCGGCGCGCTGATCGCGGCGGCGGTCGCTGCGCTGATGGGCGCCGCGGTGCTGCACTTGCGCGGTACCTACTTCGCGGTGCTGACCTTCGGCATGACCGAGCTGATCCGCCATGCGATCAGCTACTTCGAGAAAAGCGTGACCGGCACCGTCGGCCGCGTGCTGATGACGGTGCCCGAACGCGACACGATCTACCTGACCGTGCTCGCGATCGCGGCGATCGCGGTGGCGCTGTCGATCGGGCTGCGCCGCACCCGCTTCGGCCTCGCGCTCGCCGGCATCGGCGCCGACGAGCAGCGCGCGCAGACGCTCGGCGTCGACACCCGGCTGGTCAAGCTGGCCGGCTTCGCGCTGACCGCCGCGGTCGCCGGCGCGGTCGGCGCCGCGATGTCGGTGCGCTGGACCTATATCGACCCGACCACCGTCTTCAACCCGTTCATCGGCTTCCAGACCGTGCTGATCGCGCTGATCGGCGGCGCCGCCACGCTGTGGGGGCCGCTGATCGCGGCGATCGTCTTCAGCCTGCTCGCCGAGACGCTACGGCTGTCCGCGCCGCAGGTCTACATGATGGCGCTCGGGCTGCTGCTGATCGCGTCGGTGCTGTACCTGCCCGGCGGGCTCGCATCGCTGCGCTGGGCGACCGTCACCGGCTGGTGGCGCGACTCGCGCACGGCCTGGCGGCAGGCGCGCGACCGGCTGAGCGGCGCGACCGCGCGCGCCGAGGCGCGCGAGCGGCGGTTGCGGGAGCGGCGTCGTGTCTTCTGAGGGTGTTCCGCTGCTCGAAGCGCGCGACGTCACCGTCCGCTTCGGCGGCCTGGTCGCGGTCGACGCGGTCAGCGCGCGCTTCGACGCCGGCGAGCTGGTCGGCATCATCGGCCCCAACGGCGCCGGCAAGACCACCTTCTTCAACGCGCTGACCGGCGTGCAGGCGCCGAGCGCCGGGCGGCTGCTGGTCGGCGGCCGCGACCTGACCGGCCGCGGACCGCATCGCTACGCGGCCCGCGGCCTGGCCCGGACCTTCCAGACGCCGCGCGTCTTCCCCGACCTGAGCGTGCAGGACAACATCGCGTTCGGCCTCGCGTTCGCCGGCCGGCGGCCGCGCCGCTGGCGCTGGTGGGGCGAGCGGCCGGCGGTGCCGTGGGCGCTGCGCGATGCCGGCGGCATCCTGGCACTGATCGGCCTCGGTCCGCAGGCGGCGCTGCCGGCCGCCGCGATCACGCCGTCACAGCAGCGGCTGCTCGAGATCGGCATGGCGCTGTCGACCCGGCCGCGCGTGCTGCTGCTCGACGAGGTCGCCGCCGGCCTGACCGAAGCCGAGGTCGAGGAGACCGCGCGGCTGATCCGCCGGCTGCGCGACGAGCTCGACCTGACCGTCGTCTGGATCGAGCATGCGGTCCGCACGCTGCTGCGTCATGTCGAACGCGTGATCGTGCTGCACCAGGGTCGCAGGATCGCCGATGCGGCGCCGGCCACGGTGATCCGCGATCCGGCGGTCGTCGACGCCTACCTCGGCGACGAGATCGATGCCGACGCGGCAGGCACCGCAGCCGAACCGAGGGCCGCGAGGGGGGCGGATCGCAAGGGGGGCGGATCGCGATGAGGCAGGGCCACGATGCGGTGGGCCCGCGGTGAGGCGGGGGCCACGATGAGGCGAGGGCCACGATGAGGCGAGGGCGGCGATGATGCATTGGCGCGCCGAACCGTTCGCGCTCGGCGGCACGCGGCGCGCGCGGCTGCGCGTCCGCGGCCTCGCCGCCGGCTACGGCCGCTTCGAGGTGCTGCGCGGAATCGACCTGGACGTGCGCCCCGGCGTCACCGTGATCCTCGGCCCGAACGGCGCCGGCAAGACCACGCTGCTGCGCGCGTTGAACGGCCTGTTGCCGCGCGCCGGCGACGTCCTGCTCGACGGCACCGAGCTGCCCGAGCGCACCGACGCGATCGTTCGCGCCGGCGTCGCGCTGGTGCCCGAGGGCCGCCAGCTGTTCCCGCAGATGACCGTCGCCGAGAACGTCGAGCTCGGCGGCTGGCTGCTGCCGAAGGCGGCGCGCGCCGACGCGATCGCGCGCGTGCTCGACGACTTCCCGAAGCTGCGCGAGCGCGCCCGCCAGCTCGCCGGCACCATGAGCGGCGGCGAACAGCAGATGGTCGCGGTCGCGCGGGCGCTGGTCTCGTCGCCGCGGCTGCTGATGCTCGACGAGCCGTCGCTCGGCCTCGCGCCGCGGATGGTCGACGAACTGCTGGCGATCGCGCGCCGGATCGCCGATGCCGGCACCACCGTGCTGATGGTCGAGCAGAACGTCCGCAAGGCGCTCGCGGTCGCCGATCGCGGCTACCTGCTCGAACGCGGCGCGCTGGTCGCGAGCGGGCCGGCCGGGCTGCTGGCGCGTTCGGCCGTGATCCGCGAAACCTACCTCGGCACGGCGGCGGTCACGCCGGCAGCGGCCGCACCGGCGTCGGCCGCGGCACCGATCATCCGATCCGCCTGATCCACCCGCCTATCTCACCCGCCTGTCTCACCCATTCATCTCACCCATTCATCTCACCCGCCCCTCAGACTGCGTGCAGGAGCCAGCCATGTCCGACATCTCGATGCTGATCAACGGCCTGAAGGTCACCGCCGAGGCCGGCACCACCTTCGAGCGGCGCAACCCGCTCGACGGCACGGTTGCGACCCGCGCGCCGGCGGCGACCGCGGCCGACGCGGTGCTCGCGGTCGAAGCCGCCGCCGAGGCGTTCGTCACCTGGAGCGAGACCGGCCCCGGCGAGCGGCGGGCGCTGCTGCTGAAGGCCGCCGAGAAGCTCGAGGCCAAGACGCCGCAGTTCGTCGATGCGGTTCCGGCCGAGACCGGCGCCACCGGCATGTGGGCCGGCTTCAACGTGTTCCTCGCCGCCGGCATGCTGCGCGAGGCCGCCGCGGCTACGACCCAGGTCGCCGGCGAAGTGATCCCGTCCGACGTGCCCGGCAGCCTCGCGATGGGCATCCGCCAGCCGGCCGGCGTCGTGCTCGGCATCGCGCCGTGGAACGCGCCGATCATCCTCGGCGTGCGCGCGATCGCGACGCCGCTCGCCTGCGGCAACACCGTCGTCTTCAAGGGCAGCGAGGTCTGCCCGCGCACCCACCGGCTGATCGTCGAGGCGTTCGAGGAGGCCGGCTTTCCGGCCGGCGTCGTCAACTTCGTCTGCAACGCGCCGGCCGACGCCGCCGCGGTGGTGGAGGCGATGATCGCGCATCCGGCGGTGCGCCGTGTCAACTTCACCGGCTCGACCCGGGTCGGCCGGCTGATCGCCCAGACCTGCGCCCGCCACCTGAAGCCGGCCGTGCTCGAGCTCGGCGGCAAGGCGCCGCTGGTGATCCTGGACGACGCCGACCTCGACGACGCGGTCAACGCCGCCGCGTTCGGCTGCTTCGCCAACAGCGGCCAGATCTGCATGAGCACCGAGCGCATCGTCGTCGACGAGCGGATCGCCGACGGATTCGTCCGCCGCTTCGTCGCCAAGGCGAAGACGCTGCCGCTCGGCGACCCGCGCAAGCCCGAGCCGGTCGTGCTCGGCAGCGTCGTCGGCATGCACACCGTCGAGCATTGCAACGCGCTGATCGATGACGCGCTCGCCAAGGGCGCCAGGCTCGTCTGCGGCGGCAAGGCCGACAGCACGCTGATGCCGGCGACCTTGCTCGACCACGTGACCCCGGCGATGCGGATCTACCGCGAGGAAACTTTCGGTCCGGTCAAGGCGATCGTCCGCGTCCGCGGCGTCGACGAGGCGATCGCCTGCGCCAACGACAACGAGTACGGCCTGTCGGCCGCGGTCTTCGGCGGCGACATCGCGCGGGCGATCAACGTGGCGCGGAGAATCGATTCCGGGATCTGCCACGTCAATGCGCCGACCGTGCACGACGAGGCGCAGATGCCGTTCGGCGGCGTCAAGGCGAGCGGGTTCGGGCGGTTCGGAGGAAAGGCGGGGATCGAGGCGTTCACCGAGCTGCGCTGGATCACGGTGCAGACGACGCCGCGGCACTATCCGTTCTAGAGAAAGTCGGGCTAGCGAGGCCGCAGCACACTCACGCCGGCCCGAGCGCGCCATCGGAGACAAGCGGTCTCGCCGCGGGAGCCCTGTTCAAGAAGATCCTCGTTATGTCCAATCAGATGGACATAAGCGCCGTCATGACGACTATCTCTATCGCGGATGCCCGCAGCCAGTTTCCACGCATCGTGCAGCAGGCCGAGCGCGGCGATGCCGTGCGCATCACGCGGCGGGGAGTACCGGTCGCCGTGCTGCTGTCGGAAGATGAATACATCCGGCTGACAAAGGCGCGCCCTTTGTCCGCGGATGTCCTGCAGGGCTGGCGGCGCGAAATGCAGGCATCCGGCACTGACCACGCGCAGGCTCGGGTTCGAACTGCCCTGATCCGTATGCGGGATATCCCGGGGTCGATCCGGGCCTTTGGCCCAGTGTTTCTGTCGGCCACATGCTGTTTCTTAGCGTTACATGGGTTCAGGGCGCCGGTGGTCGGCTGCCTCCTCGCCGATGGCGGGCGGCGATCGCCCCGCCGGGAAGCGAGCGTCGAACCTGACAACAGGAGGAGTGACGTCATGAGTGAAGGACGATCCCTGGGAGACCGCTGGCTGGCGTTCCAGCCGACCAAGACCATGGCTTTCTGGTGCTGCATCGTGGTGGCCATCGCGACGATGTTCATCGGCTTCGGCCTCGGCGGTTGGATGACCGGCGGTACGGTCAAGAAGATGGTGTCGCAAGCGGTCGACGAGGCGCGTGCGGAGCTGGTCGCCAACGCCTGCGTCGCCCGGTACGCCGCGCACGATACCTTTGCCAAGGACCTCGCGTCGCTCAAGGCTGCCTCTTCCTGGAAGCAGGGCGGCATCGTCGCCGAGGGCGGCTGGGCCACGCTCGAGGGCATGAAGGAGCCGCTGGACGATGCAGCCCGCCTCTGCGCCAACAAGCTGGTGGCGATGGACGCGCCGGTAGCTGCGACGACCAAGGCCGCCTCGACGCAGACGCCGGGAAGCTGACGGGCGCTCGCCTCTCGGCATCTTCCGGCCGCTCCAGGTCCTGATCGACCGCGGCCGGCGCCAGTGACGCATGCCGGTCGGCCGGATGCGGCTTTCGCTGCGACTCAGCCGGATGCCGGCGCGTACGACGCGATCTCGATCAGGCTGCCGTTGGGGTCGCGGCAGTACACCGACTGCAGCATGCCGCGGGCCTCCCGCTTGGCGACCGGACCTTCCTCGATCGTGACCTCCAGCTGCCGCAGGTGCGCGACGACATGCTCGGGCGTCGAATCGGTCAGAAAGCACACGTCGTCGCTGCCCGCCGCCTCGTGGCATGCGGTGAACCAGTCGATCTTGTCCGCCGTTACCGGCCGCAGATTGATCTTCTGGTGACCGAACGACATCGACGTGCGGCGCACCTTGCCCTGGCCTGGGTCGAAGTCCTGGTGTTGCATGCCGAGCACGCGCTCGTACCAGGCCGCCGAACGCTCGATGTCGGTGACGCGCTGGCGGCCGAACCGCGGCAGCGGCCGGATCCGCGCGACGACCTGTAGCTTCAGCCGCCTGCCTTGATCCGCGACAGTTCCGCCTCGACCTCCGTGCGGTGCCGCGTGCTGCGCCGCGACTTGCGCAGCATATCTTCCGGTGTATCCTTTCAGTAAATCGATACACAAACCCGTCCGCCACCGGTGGACGACACCGGAGGAGACGTCGATGATCGATCGCATCGGTTGCCTTGCCCTGGCCGTTGGCCGCATGCGGATGAGCGCCCTCGTCACCGCGCTTGCCGTCGCCGCGCTCGGCGCCGGACTGCCGGCGCCTGCCGCCGCCCAGTCCGCGAAGAAGCTGATCCGCATCCACACCGCCGGCCCGAACGACCTCGGCGTCGACAACACGATGATGGCGCACCAGTTCGCCGCCTACGTCAACGCCCACGCGGATTCGGTCGAGGTCAAGGTGTTTCCGAACAGCCAGCTCGGCCAGTCGCGCGAGGTGATCGAGGCGATGCGGCTCGGCTCGGGCGCCGCCGGTACCACCGGCGGTCCGGCGGAGTACGCGGCGTTCGTCAAGCGGGTCGGCGTGCTCGGGCTGCCGTTCGTCTGGAAGTCGTACGACCATGCGATGGCGGCGTTGCACGGCTCGGTCGGCAAGGCGCTCGAAGGCGACATGGAGAAGGCCGGCTTCAAGGTGCTCGGCTGGTCCGTCAGCTGGGGCTACCGCAACGTCGTGACCGCCAAGAAGGTCGTCACCAAGCCGGAAGAGCTGAAGGGCCTCAAGATCCGGACGATCCCGACCAAGGTGTTCGTCGCCGCGATCAACTCGATGGGCGCCAACGCGACGCCGATGAACTTCGGCGAGATCTATACGTCGCTGCAGAGCGGCGTGCTCGACGGCTACGAGCACACCGCCGCGACGACCGTGTCGTTCAAGTTCAACGAGGTCGCGTGCTGCATCGCGCTGACCAGGCACCTGATGGATCCGACGTTCCTGGTCATGTCGATGGCCGAATGGAAGAAGCTCAACGCCAACGAGCAGGGCGTCATGATCAAGGGCGGGCAGCTCGCCGCCGAGATCGTCCGCGCGATGGCGCCGATGCGCGAGGCGGATGCGATGGCAGCGGTGCAGAAGCTCGGCATGAAGATCCACGAGATCGACCTGGCGCCGTTGCAGAAGGCGGCGGCACCGGCGCAGGACGATCTCGCCAAGGACTTCGGCGCCGAATCCCTGCTCGCCGAGATCCGGAAGCTGCAGAATTGAGATGCAAGCATTCTGGTCGGTGATCGACCGCATCGTCGAAGGGCTGCTCGCGGCGATCTTCGCCGTGATCCTGGTCATCGGCCTCCTGCAGATCTTTCACCGCTTCGCGCTGAACTCGTCGCTGTCGTGGAGCGAGGAAGCGCAGATCTTCGGCCACATCTGGATCGTGTTCCTCGGCATCCCGGTCGCCTATCGGCGCGGCGCGCACCTGTACATCGAGACGTTCCGCGACATGCTGCCGCAGCGCATCGGCGCCGGCTTCGACCTGCTGATCGAGCTGACCTGGTTCGCGTTCGCGGTGGCGCTGATGGTGCTCGGCTACCGCGTCGCCGAAGTCGCGGCGCTGCAGGAATCGCCGGGGCTCGAGGTGCCGATGAGCTATCCGTACTACGGCATGGTGCTCGGCGGCGGCTATCTGCTGATCGTCGCGGTGCGGCGGATCGCGGCGTGGCGGCCGGACCGCGGCAGCGACCGCGGCGAGGCGGGCGGCGCGCTCGCGGTGGAAACGCACGGCGCGGTGTCGGCGCCGCCGCCGCGGAACGCGCAATGATCTGGTTCCTGTTCGCGCTGATGCTCGGCACGATGCTGATCGGCGTGCCGATCCTGCTGTCGATCGCGCTGGTCGGCTATGTCGGCATCGCGGCGGTGCCGGACCTGGTGCTGCCGCTGTTCGCGCAGAAGATGTTCGCGCAGCTCGATTCGTTCACGCTGCTGGCGCTGCCGTACTTCATTCTCGCCGGCGCGCTGATGTCGGCCGGCGGCATGAGCCAGCAGCTGGTCGAGTTCGCGCGGGCGCTGGTCGGTCACCTGCGCGCCGGGCTCGCCCATGCGTCGGTGGTCGCCAGCATGGTGTTCGCCGGCGTCTCGGGCTCGTCGACCGCCGATGCGTCGGCGATCGCGTCGATCGTGATCCCGACGATGAAGCGCTCGGGCTACAAGGCCGGCTTCGCCGCCGCGCTGATCGCGACCGCCGGCACGATCGGCGCGATCATCCCGCCGTCGATGACGATGGTGGTCTACGGTGCGATCGCGCAGGTCTCGATCGGCGGCCTGTTTCTCGGCGGCATCCTGCCGGGGATCCTGGTCGGGCTGTTCCTGATGGCCACCGTCAAGATCTACACCTATCTGCCCGCCTATCCGGAACTGCGCGTCGTGCACGGCAAGTTCTCGTGGCGTACGCTGGTCAGGGCGACCCGCGAGGTCTGGCCGGCGCTGCTCGGGCCGGTGCTGATCGTCGGCGGCATCCTCTCGGGGGTTTTCACCGCGACCGAAGCCGGCGCGTTCGCCTGTCTCTATGCGTTCGTCGTCGGCTGGCTGGTCTATCGCAAGATCCGGCTGCGCGACCTGCCGGCGATCTTCGTCGAGTCGGCGGTGATGACGACGATGGTGTCGGGCATCATCGCGGTGGCCGGTGCATCGGGCTGGCTGATGGCGTACCTGCAGTTCGACCAGGGCGCGGTGCGCTTCGTCACCGGCTTCTCCGACAGCCCGACGATGGTGCTGCTGCTCGTCGCGGCGGTGATGATCGTGCTCGGCACCTTCGTCGATTCGCTGGCGGTGCTGCTGGTGTTCGCGCCGGTGGCGATCCAGATCTCCAAGACCTACGGCATCGATCCGTTCCAGATGGGGCTGGTGATGGTGATGTGCAACCAGATCGGTGCGGTCTCGCCGCCGACCGCGCCGTTGCTGTTCATCACCACCAGCATCGCGCGGGCGAGCTACATGGAGGTCAACCGGCACGTCTGGTGGTTCATGCTGGCCGAGACGCTGGTGCTGCTGCTGGTAATCTTCGTGCCGGGCCTGTCGTCGTGGATCCCGCGTTATTTCGGTTTCTGAGCTTGCCGTGAGCACCATCCAGGACGTCGCGCGCCACGCCGGCGTATCGGTCAGCACCATCTCCAACGTGCTGAACGGCCGCACCGACCGGATGCGCCGGGAGACGCTGGCGCGCGTCGAAGCGGCGATCGCGACGCTCGATTACCGGCCGAACCGTGCGGCGCAGCAGCTGAAGACCGGCCGGACGCCGATGCTCGGCCTGCTGGTACCGTCGATCGCGAACCCGATGTACGGCACCATCGCCCGCGAGATCGAGACCGTCGCGCAGTCACGCTACGGGCATCGCGTGGTGCTCGGCAACACCTACCGCAATCGCGACAAGGAGACCGGCTTCTTCGACGACCTGCTCGACCACGGCATCCGCGGCGTGGTGGTGATCTCGTCGCTGGTCGACGAGGGCCATTTCGCGGCGGCGGTCGCGCGCGGGCTGGTGATGGTCAGCTACGACCGCCGCGCGACCCCCGGCGACGGCCTGCCGATCGACCATGTCTCGGTCGACAATTACGAAGCGGCGCGGATTGCCACCGAGCACCTGATCGCGCGCGGCCATCGCCGGCTCGCGTTCGTCACCGCCTCCGGCGCCACGATGAGCCGCAGCGAGAAGATCCGCGGCTTTCGCGATGCCGCGGCGCAGGCCGGGCTGGCCGATACCGCGACGGTGATCGCCGGCCCGACGCAGTCCGAGTATGGCGACTCGGAGATGGCCGACGTCGGCCGCGCGCAGGCGCTGCGGATCGCCGGTGACCAGGCCCGCCCGACCGGGTTCGTCGCGGTCAACGACCTGCTGGCGTTCGGCCTGATGGCGGGGCTGCGCGAGGCCGGGCTCGAGGTGCCGGCCGACGCATCGGTGATCGGCATCGATGGCCTCTACCTGTCGGCGCTGGTGTCGCCGGGCCTGACGACCGTCAGCCTGCCGGTGCCGCGGATGGCCGAGACCATCGTCGAACGCGTGATCGGCCGGCTCGCCGATCCGGGCCTGCCGACCGCCGAGTTCCTGTTCCGGCCGGAGCTGGTCGAGCGGCAGTCGGTCGGGCCGGCGCCGCTGCAGACGGAACCGGCCGTGCGGCCGCGGCTGCAATCGGCCGCGCCGGCACGGACACGATCGGCCGCGCCGGCGCGGCGGCCGCGGGCTCGGTGATGAAGCGCGTGCTGCTGACGCATCCGCGCGCGTCGCTCGCCAACTACTTCGGCGCCGAGGCCCGTGCGCGGCTCGAGGCGGTGGCCACCGTCGTGACCAACCCGGGCGAGGCGCCGTGGGAAGCCGACGGGCTGCTCGCCGCGGCCCGCGATTGCGACGTCGTGATCGCCGACCGCAGCACCGCGGTGCCGGCGGCGGTGTTCGCCGGGCTGCCGCGGCTGCTCGCGCTATGCCGCTGCGCGGTCGACTACCGCAACGTCGACGTCGCCGCGGCCAGTGCCGCCGGGGTGCTGGTCACGCATTGCAGCGCCGGCTTCCAGGCTGCGGTCGCCGAATGGATCGTCGGCGCGATGATCGATCTGAGCCGCGGCATCGGTGCGCTGAACGCCGCCTTCCATGCGCAGCCGGAGCGGCCGCCGGCGCCGTCGATGGGCCGCGAGCTGCGCGGCGCGACGCTCGGCATCATCGGCTACGGCGCGATCGGCCGCTATCTCGCCGGCCTCGGCGTCGCATTCGGGATGCGGGTCATCGTTGCCGATCCGTACGCTGCGATCGACCGCGCCGACATCGCGGCGCGGCCGTTGCCGGCGTTGCTCGGCGAGTCCGACTACGTGGTCTGCCTCGCGGTCGCGACGCCGGCGACCGAGAACCTGATCGACGCAGCGGCGCTGGCAGCGATGAGGCCCGGCGCGCTGTTCGTCAATGCGTCGCGCGGCAATCTGGTCGACGAGGCGGCGCTGCTCGCGGCGCTCGATGCCGGCCGGATCGCCGGCTGCGCGCTCGACGTCGGCCGCGCATCGGACCAGATGCCGTCGCCGGCGCTGGCGGCGCATCCGCGGGTGATCGCGACGCCGCACATCGGCGGGCTGACGCCGCCGGCGATCGACCATCAGGCGCTCGAGGTGGTTGCGCAGGCCGCCGAGATCGTTGCCGGGCGGATACCGGTCGGTGCGGTCAACGCCGCCGCGGCCCGGCGGCTCGGAACCGGCGCAGCCTCGGGCGGAACCGGTGCCGCCCCGAGCGGAACCGGCGCAGCACCGGCGGGTACTGCACCGAACCAGGCGGGCGGCGCGGCATCGGCTTGACGGCGGTCAAGCCGCCGGCGTGCCGGGGGCTCCCGTTCGGCCTTACACTCGGCACGGCCCGATGTTCCCCGTTCGCCGTTTTTCCCGTTGCCACCGTCCGCCGACCCTGGAGGAATCATGAAGTTCCGGATCCCCGTGCCGTTCGCTGCCCTGGTCGCTGCCTCGCTGCTGTCGTTAGGCCCGGCGGCGGCGCAGGCGCCGGAGTGGCCGACGCAGCCGGTCCGTATCATCGTGCCGTTCGCCACCGGCGGGCCGTCGGACCTGACCGCGCGGCTGCTCGCCGACGAACTGGGCCGGCAACTGAGCCAGCCGGTGATCGTCGAGAACCGGACCGGCGCCGGCAGCGTGCTCGGCACCAGCGTGGCGGCCCGTGCACCGAAGGACGGCCACACGATCCTCTACACGACCAGCAGCCTCGGCTACATGAAATCGCTGGTGCTGAAGCTCGGCTTCGATCCGGAAACCGACCTGACGCCGGTCGCGATCGTCGGCACCACGTCGTACATCCTGATCGCCAACAACGACTTTCCGGCGAAGACGCTGCCGGATGTCGTGTCGCTGGTGAGGTCGCATCCGAACCGCTACAACTACGGCAGCGCCGGCATCGGCAGCGCGATGCACTTCATGTTCGAGCATTTCGTGGCGACCGCCGGCGGACTCGAGGTCACCCACGTGCCGTACCGCGGCGGCGGCGGCACGCTGATGAACGATCTGATAGCCGGGCAGCTGCAGCTGGCCACCGATCCGTCGTCGAGCACGATGCCGTATCTGGCCAAGAACAGCGTCCGCGCGATCGCGGTGACGTCTGGCAAGCGGCTGCCGAACCTGCCGGACGTGCCGACCTTCAAGGAGTCGGGCCTGCCCGAGTTCCGCGACTTCGAGGCCTACGGCTGGTACATGACGCTGGTGCCGTCGGGCACGCCGCCGGCGCTGATCGCGAAGATCAACGCGGCGATCCGCGCCGCGATCGCAACGCCGACGATCCAGAAGCGCTTCGCCGATTCGAACATCGAGATCCCGGTGCGCAATTCACCGGAGGAGGTCCGGAAGTTCCTCGCGGCCGAGTTCCGCACCTGGGCCGAAGTCGCGCGCAAGTCCGGCATCAAGGCGGAATGAGCACACGGCCGCCCGCAGCCGGAGCTGCTTGAACGAACCCACCTCGCTGAAATGAAGATCCGACCATGACCACAGTCGCCATCCTGGGCAACACCCATCGCAACGTCGGCGCCGCCTGCGCCGCCGATCTCGCGCTCGCCGGCCATGCGGTCCGCTATGCGCTGTTCGACCCGCCGGCCGGCGCGCTCGATGCGCTGCGCGCGCAGGGCGGTTTCGACCTGCAGGGCGACCCGGCTGCCTATTTCTCGGGCCGTACCGGCCGCGCCGAACTGCAGGCGATCTGCGATACGCCGGCCGAGGCGCTCGCCGGCGCCGAGGTGGTGCTGATCGACGTACCGATGCCCGAACTCGAAGCGCGCTTCACCGCGTTGCTGCCGGCGCTGCCGAACGGCGCAGTCGTGCACGTGCAGAGCCATGGCTACTGGCCGGCGGCGCGGCTGACGCCGATCCTGCGTCGCGCCGGCCGCGACGACGTGCTGGTGACCGAGGCGGTCGCGCCGACCCACGCCGCGAACCTCGCCGATTGCGCCATCAGCGGCACGCGCCGGCGCGGCATCGAGGTCGCGACGATTCCGGGCCGTCGGATCGACGAAGCGCTGGCCAAGCTGCGGCCGCTGTTCGGCGACCTGATCGCGGCGCCGTCGGTGCTGCAGACCGGGCTCGAGAACCTGAACCTGATGGTGCATCCGGCGCCGGTGCTGCTCGGCATCGGCCTGCTCGAACGCGCCGATCTGCGCGGCGAGAAGGTCCGGTTCTACCGCGAATGCAACGTGCCGAGCGCCGGCAAGCTGTCGGAGGCGCTCGACGCCGAGCGCGGCCGGGTCTGCGCCGCCCACGGCGTGCGTTACCGGACACTGCCGGCAGCGATCGATCACTACTACGGCACGTCCGGCAACGGCATCTACGAGGCGATCCTCAACTGTGCCGCCTATCAGGGCTTCGGCGCCGCTCCGGCGACGACCTGGCGCGGCTGGGAGTCGATCGACGTGCCGTACGCGATCGTGCCGCTGGTGCGGCTGGCCGAACAGGCTGGCGTGCCGGTGCCGCTGCACCGCGCGATGGCCGAGATCCTGGGGGTGGTGCTCGGCATCGATCCGTGGGCAGCCAGGCCGACACTGGCGGACATGGAGCTGGTCGGCGAGCCGGCGGCGTTGATCGCACGGTTCGGATGAATCGGCGCGAGGCCGCGCTCGCCCCGGGCACGCGATTTGCTGGCCGCGCCGGTGCCCTTCGCGGCGCGCTCGAACCACTACGGAACCAGCAAATGCCCAAGATCAATCTGGAACTCGGTACCGAACTCGTCGACCGGCTGACCGATCATGCGCTGCGGGCGGCCAGTCTCGCGCGCGCCGCGGCGGCGGCGGTTTCGTCGGCGCAGACGGCGGGCCGGGACCTCGACGCGGGCGAATTGCAGCAGTTCCATCGCTACCGGCTGCAACTGGCCGCCGATCTGGCCGGCAGCGCGGCGGTGGCCCGGTCGGCGGGCGCCGGCGTCGCCGCGCAGCCGTTGCCGGGCTGGCCGGACCGGATCGGCGCGACCGCCGAAGCGGTACGACCGCAGCAGTAGGCGACCCGCAGCCCGCGACCGGGCCGCCGCCGTGATGGCGGCCCGTCGAAGCGTCGTACGATCGGCGGTTCGAAATCCTCGAACGCCGCATCGATGGCCACCCCGACGATCGATCATCTGCGCCGTTACGCACTCGGTCGCAGTCTGTTCGCGCCGACCACCCTGGGCCGCGCGATCGAGCGGCTCGGGTTCGTTCAGGCCGATCCGATCCGCGCGCCGGCGCGGGCTCAGGACCTGACGCTGCGCCACCGGGTGCGGGACTACCGTGCCGGCGATCTCGAGGCGCGCTATGCGCGGCTGCCGGTCGAAGAGGACTTCTTCGTCAACTACGGTTTCCTGCCGCGGGCGCTGCACCGGCTGATGCATCCGCGCGTTGCGCGTCAGGAATGGCCGGCGGCGCGCTGGCGGCAGGCGCATGAGGTGCTGGCGTTCGTCCGTGACCGCGGTGTCGTCCATCCGCGCGAGGTCGATGCGCAGTTTGCCCACGGCAAGATCCGCAACTGGTTCGGCGGTTCGAGCAACGCCAGCACGCAGCTGCTCGACGGCATGCACTATCGCGGGCTGCTGCGGGTGGCGCGGCGCGAAGGCGGGACCCGCTGCTATGCGGCGCACGACGCGCATCGGCAGGCGCCGCCGCCGGACGCCGCGGCCGCGCTCGACGCGTTGACCGATCTGGCGGTTGCCAAGTATTCGCCGCTGCCGGCGCCCTCGCTCGGCTGGCTGATGAGCGCGCTGGCGCTGTCGGCCACGCCGCAGTGGCGGGCCGAGCGGGTGGCGGCGCTGGCGCGCGCCCGGCAGCGACTGCCGCACGCCCGGATCGACGGCATCGACTGGTACTGGCCGGCCGGCGAGTCGCCGCCGCGGCGCCGCGGCCCGGCCGACGACACGGTTCGCCTGCTCGCGCCGTTCGACCCGGTGGTCTGGGACCGGCGCCGCTTTGAACTGTTCTGGGGCTGGGCCTACCGGTTCGAGGCGTACACGCCCGCGGCGCAGCGGATCCGCGGCTACTACGCGCTGCCGCTGCTATGGCGCGACCGGGTCATCGGCTGGGCCAACCTGACGTTTCGCGACGGCCGGCTCGGCATCGAGCCGGGGTACGTCGCCGGCGCGGCGCCGCGCGAACCGGCGTTCGGGCAGGCGCTGGACGAGGAGCTCGACCGGATGCTCGAGTTCCTGCAGCGGCGCCCCGACTCCCGACGATAGCGATCGCCGGCCGGGATGAACGCTCCGGCAGCAGGGCGGGGCGGAAGGAAGGCCGGGCGCCGGCTCGCAGATCGAGCGCTGCGCGCTCAGCCCGGAATGTCCGGCTCGACCAATGTCGCCAGCTGCGCCAGCGATTCCTGCCAGCCGAGATAGCACATCTCGAGCGGGATCGCCTCCGGGATGCCGTCCTGGACCACGTTCAGCTCGGTGCCGCAGACGACCGGCTGCAGCGTCACCGTGACCTCGATCACGCCCGGCAGGTTCGGGTCGTCGAAGCGGTCGGTATAGCGGATCCGCTGGCCCGGTACCAGCTCGAGATACTCGCCGCTGAACGAATGGCCGTTGCCGGTCGAGAAGTTGTGGAACGACATCCGGAAGGCCCCGCCAATCTTGGCGTCGAAATGCTGGACGGTGCAGGTGAAGCCGTAGGGCGGCAGCCATTTCGCCATCGCACCGGCTTCGGTGAAGGCGCGATAGACCTTCTCGGGCTTGGTGCGCAGGACGCGATGCAGGCGGACGGTGCGGGAAGACATGATGGATTCCTCGAAGTGATTGATCGGGCCGGAGAACCTTCCGGATAGCCATACGACGGTTCTGCGGACCGAATTTCGACGGAATCGATCTAGGGTTAACCCTGAGTGACCTTGCCGCCCGGCTGCTCGCCGGCCACGCGCAGGAACACCGACGAGACGTCGAGACCGCCGAGGCCGTCGCGACGCGCGCTCAGGAGCTGGCTGCGGGCGATCGACGCGACCGGAGTCGGCCGGTCCACTTCCTGCGCGAGCGCCAGGAAGTAGCGCAGGTCCTTCTCCATCAGCGCGAGCTGGAATTGCGGCGTGAAATCGCGCCCGGTCATCTTCGGGATCTTGCTCTTGATCAGCCGCGAGCCGACCGCGCCTTCGGACAGCAGGTCGAACATCTGCTGCGCCTTCAGGCCGGCCGCCTCGCCGACCGCGAGCGCCTCGGCGAGTGCGGTGTTGACCGTGCCGGCGATCATGTTGTTGACCAGCTTCATCGTGGCGCCGGCGCCCGGGCCGCCCATGTGCAGCGACTTCCTGCCCATCGCCGCCATGACCGGCTCGGCGCGCGCGAGCGCTTCGGCCGAGCCGCCGACCATGAAGATCAGCTCGCGGCCGCGCGCCTGCGGCAGGCTGCCCGAGACTGGCGCATCGAGATAGTCGACGCCGCGCGCGGCGGCCGCGGCGGCGATCTCGCGAGCCATCGCCGGCGTGATGGTCGCCGAGTCGATGACGACGGTGCCGGCGGCGGCCGCACCGATCACGCCGTCGGCGCCGAGCATCACCGCGCGGGTCGCCTGGTCGTCGGCGACGATCGAGACCACGAAGCGGGCGCCGCGGACCGCCTCGGCCGGCGTCGCGCAGACCGTGTCGCCGGCGGCGGCGAACGGTCCGGTGCGCTCCGGGCTGCGATTCCAGACGCGCAGCCGGTAGCCGGCCTGACGCAGGTTCGCGGCCATCTCGGCGCCCATCGCGCCGAGCCCGATGAAAGCGATCGTGTCGGTCATGCTACCTCCGGGAGAGACGCTTCGCCCCCGTGCCGTCCGGTTACGAGCTTGCGTCCGATGGTGATTTGACGGCGCCGCGGCGCATGCCGCATGCTTCCATGCCAACCTTGCCGGGGAGTATGCCTCATGCGATTCGCGATCTCAGCGCTCGCTGCCCTCGCCCTGACCGTCGCCGCCTCGATGCCCGCGGCCACGCGCGCGCAGGCGCCGGCCGGCGCGGCCGCCGAAGGCTTCCCCGGCGGCCGGCCGATCACGATCGTGATGACCTTCCCGTCCGGGTCGGGCGTCGATGTCGCCGGCCGGCTGATCCAGGAGCCGCTCGAGAAGATCCTGGGCGCGTCGGTACAGATCGAGTATCGTGCCGGCGCTGCCGGCAACATCGCGTCCGAGTACGTCGCACGGGCGCGGCCCGATGGCCATACGCTGCTGCTCGGTACCTCCGGCACCCACGCGATCAACGCGGCGCTGTACCGGAAGCTGCCGTTCGACGTCGAGGCCGATTTCACGCCGGTCGCGACCCTGATCGACGTCTCCAACGTGCTCACGATCAATCCGTCGGTGATCGACGTCGGTTCGGTCGGCGAGTTCATCCAGAAGGTCCGGGCGAATCCGGGCAAGTACAACTTCGCCTCGACCGGCAACGGCACCGGCACGCATCTCGCCTTCGCCGACTTCAATGCCCGCGCCGGCCTGCAGATGGTCCATGTGCCGTACAAGGGCGGCCCCGACGCGATGCTCGGTGTGCTGCAGGGAGACGTCTGCTGCATCATGAACCAGGTGCAGACGGTGCTGCAGCAGTGGAAGGCCGGCAAGGTGCGGCTGCTCGGCGTCACGACGCCGAACCGCGTCGACGTCGTGTCCGAGATCCCGACCATCGCCGAATCCGGCCTGCCGGGCTTTTCGAACTACATCTGGTTCGGGCTGCTCGGGCCGAAGGGGATGGACCCGGCAGTGACGAAGCGGATCAACGATGCGGTGCGGCAGGCGCTGGAACGGCCGGACGTCCGGCAGAAGCTGATCTCCACCGGCAACACGATCCGGATCGAGACGCCCGAGCAGTTCCGTGCGACGGTCAAGGCCGACCGGCAGCGGTGGGGCGAGCTGGTCAGATCGATCGGGGTCACGATCGAGTGAGATCGTGAACGAACCGGCGGCCCCGGCGCCGGGGCTGCCGGTTCGTTCACGGCTGCCGGTGCATGGCCGCCCGCCGCATTCCGTGCTGTAATGCTCGGCGGAGGCGACCATGGACGAACGTCATCCGAGCCGGAGCCCGCTCTACCTGCTCGAACGATCCGATGTCGGCGTCGTGCATCTCGACCAGCAGCTGACGGTCGTTGCGATGAACAGCTTCGCGCGCCGGGTGCTGCCGGTGGAAGACAAGCAGCCATTCGAGAAGATGGTGCTGTCGTTCCATCCCGAGCGTTCGCAGCCGAAAGTCCGCTTCCTGCTGGACCAGGCCGAATGTCCGGTCAGCAACCCGCCGCCGATGGCGATGATCATCAACATCCCGGAGCGGGTGCTGCTGATCAAGGTCACCAAGGTGTCGAACGCCCGCGGCGAGACGGCCGGCCACACGCTGATCTTCTACGACATCACCGAGCTCGTCAGCGGCGACGATCCGGCGTCGGCCAGGCTGCAACGCAGCAAACGGCAGCTGCACAAGATCCCGACCGTGTCGCAGAACCGGATCGTGCTGGTCGACGTCGGGTCGGTGACGTACATCCGCGCCGAGGGTCACTACACCTGGGTCAGTACGGCGCAGGGATCGAGCTTCTGCAACCTCAACATCAGCGACCTCGCCGAACGGCTCGACGGCGAATCGTTCCTGCGGATCCACCGCAGCTACATCGCCAACCTCGATCATGCCGAGCAGATCCTGCGCGATGAAGGCAAGGTGTCGCTGAAGCTGCACGGCGAGTCTGCCGTGCTGCCGGTCGCGCGCAGCAGCGTGCCGCGCCTGCTGGAACAGCTCGGCATCGACCAGGACGTCGCCCGCACCTGAGCGCGCGGCTGCGGCCGGCACCGGCCGCGGCGCGACCGGCGACCGCTCGCCGTTCGTGCGGCGCAGCCTGCGTTTGGTGCGCGCTGCGCGCCGTTCGTGTCCGGCCGCCGCTTCCTCGCGGCAATTCCGACTAGCGTAGTGGGCAGGCCGCTGGTGCCGGAGGAGACCGACCCCGATGATCCCGTCCCGCTTCGACTACCATGCGCCGCGCAGCGTCGCCGATGCGCTGACACTGATGCGTTCGCTCGGCGGCGACGCCAAGTGGCTCGCCGGCGGCCACAGCCTGCTGCCGATGATGAAGCTGCGCTTCGCGCAGCCGGCGCATCTGATCGACCTGAACCGGATCGACGCGCTGCGCGGCATCCGCGAGGACGGCGGCACGATCGTGATCGGCGCGATGACGGTGGAAGCGGCGCTGATCGAATCCGCGCTGCTGCAGGCGAAGCTGCCGCTGCTGCCCGAGGCGGCCCGGCTGATCGCCGACCCGCAGGTGCGCAACCGCGGCACGATCGGCGGCGATCTGGCGCACGGGGATCCGGGCAACGACCATCCGGCGCTGTCGATAGCACTGGATGCGCGCTTCGTGCTGGAGGGGCCGGGCGGCCGGCGCGAAGTGGCGGCCGACGGCTTCTTCCACGGAACGTACATGACCGATCTCGCCGACGACGAGATCATGACCGAGATCCGGATACCGGCGTTCCCGCTGAAGACCGGCTATGCCTACGAGAAGCTCAAGCGCAAGACCGGCGACTGGGCAACCGCCGCGGCCGCGGTGGTGCTGCGGCTCGATGCCGCCGGCCGCGCCGAGCATGTCCGCATCGCGCTGACCAATGTCGCGCCGATGGCGCTGCGCGCGCGCGACGCCGAGGCGGCACTGCACGGCCGCGCGATCGACGAGGCTGCGATCGATGCGGCGGCGGCCGCGGCGATGGCGATCTGCGATCCGGCCGAGGACCTGCGCGGCGACCGGGAGTACAAGACCGCGATGGCCGGTCAGATGGTCCGGCGCGCGATCCGCACCGCCGCCGCGCGTTGTCATTGAGCCGGGAAATCATCTAGACCGGAGATCATCCGACCGATCATGAGCAAATCCATCGTCAACGTCACGATCAACGGCCGCAAGGTCGAGCGGGCGGTCGATCCGCGAACGCTGCTGATCCACTTCCTGCGCGAGGACTGCCGGCTCACCGGCGCGCACATCGGCTGCGAGACCAGCCACTGCGGCGCCTGCACCGTCGACCTCGACGGCGCATCGGTGAAGAGCTGCACCCACCTCGCGGTGCAGTGCGACGGCTCGGCGATCACCACCGTCGAAGGGCTGGCGCAGGGCGGCGTGCTGCACGCGGTCCAGGAGGGGTTCTACACGCAGCACGGCCTGCAGTGCGGCTTCTGCACGCCCGGCATGCTGATGCGGGCCTACCGCTTCCTGCAGGAGAACCCGAACCCGACCGAGGACGACGTGCGGCGCGGCATGAGCGGCAACCTGTGCCGCTGTACCGGCTACCAGAACATCGTCAAGGCAGTGCTGTACGCGGCCGACAAGCTGCAGCAGACGCAGAAGGTGGCTGCATGAGCCCGAGCGCACGGCCGCCCGAAGCCGGGCTCGCGTCCCCCAGGGGGGGACCGGCGCGCAGCGCCGAGGGGGCCGCATGAATGCGCCGGCCGACCCGCAGCTGCTCGAGCGCAGCGCGGCATTGCAGGGCATCGGCGACGCCCGGCTGCGCAAGGAAGACGCCCGCTTCATCCACGGCAAGGGCCACTACGTCGACGACATCAGCTTGCCCGGCATGCTGCACATGGATATCGTGCGCGCGCCGGTTGCGCATGCGCGGATCCGACGCATCGACAAGTCCGAGGCGCTGAAGGTGCCGGGCGTGATCGCGGTGCTGACCGCCGAGGACCTGAAGCCCCTGAAGCTGCACTGGATGCCGACGCTGGCCGGCGACGTCGCTGCCGTGCTCGCCGACGAGAAGGTGCACTTCCAGATGCAGGAGGTCGCCGTCGTCGTCGCCGAGGACCGCTACGCGGCGGCCGACGGTGTCGAGGCGGTGATCGTCGAATACGACGAGCTGCCGGCGGTGATCGATCCGTTCGCGGCGCTCGCGCCCGACGCGCCGGTGCTGCGCGAGGACCTGGCCGGCAAGACCGACGGCGCGCACGGCCGGCGCGACCACCACAACCACATCTTCACCTGGGAGGCCGGCGACAAGGCGGCCGCCGATGCCGCATTCGCGAGCGCGCCGGTCACGGTCAAGGAGCGGATCTTCTATCCGCGGGTGCATCCGTGCCCGCTCGAGACCTGCGGCTGCGTCGCGTCGTTCGATCCGGTCCGCGGCGAGCTGACCACCTGGATGACGTCGCAGGCGCCGCATGTCGTGCGCACCGTCGTGTCGCTGCTGTCGGGCATCCCGGAGTCGAAGGTCCGGATCGTGTCGCCGGACATCGGCGGCGGCTTCGGCAACAAGGTCGGTGTCTATCCGGGGTACGTCTGCGCGATCGTCGCGTCGATCGTGCTCGGCAAGCCGGTCAAGTGGGTCGAGGACCGGATCGAGAACATCTCGACCACCGCGTTCGCCCGCGACTACCACATGGACGGCGAGCTGGCCGCCACCGCCGACGGGCGGATCCTGGGCCTGCGAGTGCAGGTGATCGCCGACCACGGCGCGTTCGACGCCTGCGCCGATCCGACCAAGTTCCCGGCCGGCATGTTCCACATCTGCTCGGGCTCCTACGACATTCCGGCCGCGTGGTGCAGCGTCAAGGGCGTCTACACCAACAAGGCGCCGGGCGGCGTCGCCTACCGCTGCTCGTTCCGCGTCACCGAGGCGGTCTATGTCATCGAGCGGATGGTCGACATCCTGGCGCAGCGGCTCGGGCTGGACAAGGCCGAGATCCGCGCGAAGAACTTCATCCGCAGCGAGCAGTTTCCGTACACCAGCGCATTCGGCTTCGAGTACGACTCCGGCGACTATCACACCGCCTTGAAGAAGGTGCTCGATGCGGTCGACTACGCCGGCCTGCGCGCCGAGCAGGCCCGGAAGCGCGCCGATCCGGACTGCCCGACGTTGATGGGCATCGGCCTGGTTGCGTTCACCGAAGTGGTCGGCGCCGGCCCGAGCAAGATGTGCGACATCCTCGGCGTCGGCATGTTCGACTCGTGCGAGATCCGGATCCACCCGACCGGCAGCGCGATCGCCCGGATGGGCACGATCACCCAGGGCCAGGGCCACCAGACCACCTACGCGCAGATCATCGCGACCGAGCTCGGCATCCCGAGCGAGGTGATCCAGGTGGAGGAGGGCGACACTTCGACGGCGCCGTACGGTCTCGGCACCTACGGCTCGCGGTCGACGCCGGTCGCCGGCGCGGCGATCGCGATGGCGGCGCGCAAGATCCATGCGAAGGCGCGCAAGATCGCCGCGCAGCTGCTCGAGGTCGGCGAGCACGACCTCGACTGGGAGATCGACCGCTTCAAGGTCAAGGGCGACGACGCGCGCTTCAAGACGATGAAGGACATCGCGTGGGCCGCCTACCACCAGCCGCCGGCCGGCCTCGAACCCGGGCTCGAGGCGGTGCACTACTACGACCCGCCGAACTTCACCTATCCGTTCGGCATCTACCTGTGCGTCGTCGACATCGACCGCGGCACCGGCGAGACCAAGGTGCGCCGCTTCTATGCGCTGGACGACTGCGGCACGCGGATCAATCCGATGATCATCGAAGGCCAGATCCACGGCGGCCTGACCGAAGGCTATGCGGTCGCGATGGGCCAGCAGATGCCTTTCGACGCGCAGGGCAACCTGCTCGGCAACACGCTGATGGACTACTTCCTGCCGACCGCCGTCGAGACGCCGAAGTGGGAGACCGATCACACGGTGACGCCGAGCCCGCACCATCCGATCGGCGCGAAAGGGGTCGCGGAGTCGCCGCACGTCGGCTCGATCCCGACCTTCACCAGCGCCGTCGTCGACGCGTTCGCACATCTCGGCGTCACGCACATGGTGATGCCGCACAGCGCGTATCGGGTCTGGCAGCAGCTGAAGCAGAGCGGCGTCGCGCTCTAGCCGGGCGCCACTGACATGGAAGTCCGGCTCGACAAGCGCTATCCGCTCGGTGTCGACGCGGCACGTGCCTGGCAGGTGCTGCGCGACGTGCCGACCGTCGCCGGCTGCATGCCGGGCGCGTCGATCACCGAGCAGGTCGACGCGACGCACTACAAGGGCAACGTCAAGGTCAAGGTCGGGCCGGCCAATGCCGCCTTTGCCG
>JBFWQR010000047.1:0-46147 GCA_050249335.1 Lautropia sp. | reverse complement strand
ACGAGCTGGTCGAGCACACCGACGGCGTCTGGCACGGTCATCTCGCCGGCGCCGGCGCCGGGCTGGTCTACGGCTACCGGGTCGACGGCCCGTCCGACCCGGAGCGCGGACTGCGCTGCAACGTCCACAAGCTGCTGCTCGATCCGTACGCGAAGAAGACCATCGGCGCGTTCCACTGGACCGACGCCCACCTCGACACGCCGGCGACGGCGCTGCAGGACAACGCGCGCTACATGCTGAAGGCGGTCGTCGCCGGCGGCGAGGACGACGCATTCGACTGGCAGGGCGACCGGCCGCCGGCGACGCCGCTGGACCGCACCGTGATCTACGAAGTCCACGTCAAGGGCTTCACCGCGCGCCATCCGCAGGTGCCCGAGGCGCTGCGCGGCACCTACGAAGGCTTCGCGTCACCGGCCGCGATCGCGCACCTGCAACGGCTCGGCGTCACCGCGGTCGAACTGCTGCCGGTGCACCAGGCGATCGACGAGCGGCCGCTCGCCGAGCGCGGTCTCAACAACTACTGGGGCTACAACACGCTCGGATTCTTCGCGCCGGACCGGCGCTTCGCGCGCAGCAACGCGAACGTCGAGTTCAAGGCGATGGTGCGGGCGCTGCACGCCGCCGGCATCGAGGTGATCCTCGACGTCGTCTACAACCATACCGCCGAAGGCGACCATCGCGGTCCGACCCTGTCGCTGCGCGGGTTCGACAACCGCGCCTACTATCACCTGCGCCGCGGCGTCGCGAGCCACTACGAGAACTACGCCGGCACCGGCAACGCGCTCAACGTCGGTCATCCGCGCACGTTGCAGCTGGTGATGGATTCGCTGCGCTACTGGGTCACCGAGATGCACGTCGACGGCTTCCGCTTCGACCTCGCGACCACGCTCGGCCGCCGAGTCGACACCGAGCGCGGCAGCGATGGCAGCTTCGACCGCGACGCGGCGTTCTTCCAGGCGATCCGTCAGGACCCGGTGCTGTCGCGGGTCAAGCTGATCGCCGAACCGTGGGACGCCGGCATGGGCGGCTACCAGCTCGGCCGGTTCCCGTCCGGCTGGACCGAGTGGAACGACCGCTACCGCGACACCGTCCGTTCGTTCTGGATCGCCAAGGGTACCTATCGCGGCGAGCTGGCGGCGCGGCTGGCCGGCTCGTCCGAGCAGTTCCGCCACGCCGGCCGGCGCCCGCAGGCGACGCTCAACTACGTGACCGCGCACGACGGCTTCACGCTGCAGGACCTGGTCAGCTATTCGCGCAAGCACAACGAGGCCAACGGCGAGGACAACCGCGACGGCAGCAACGACAACCGCAGCTGGAACTGCGGCATCGAAGGCCCGACCGATCTGCTGGCGATCTCGGCGCTGCGCAGCCGGCTGAAGCGCGCGCTGCTCGCGACGCTGCTGATGTCGCAGGGCGTGCCGATGCTGCTCGGCGGCGACGAGCTCGGTCGCACCCAGTCCGGCAACAACAACGCCTACAACCAGGACAACGAGACCAGCTGGTACGACTGGGACGCTGCCGACCAGGACCTGATCGCGTTCACCGCGTGGATGCTCGAGATCCGCCGCAACCATCCGCAGCTGCGCCAGACCGACTGGCTGCTCGGCCAGGCCGGCGCGAGCGGGGTGCGCGACGCAGTCTGGATCAACCGCCGCGGCGACGAGATGACCGCGGCGCAATGGCAGGAAGGCGGCCGCTACTGTTTCGGCCTGCAGCTCGGCGCGCGCAACCCGGACGAGCACGACCTGCTGATCATGTTCAACGCCGAGGCGTCGGACTGGACGATCACGCTGCCGGCGGGCGGCTGGCGGCTGCTGGTCGACACCGGCCAGCGCGACGGCCGGCCGACCGAGACGGCGCCGGTCGCCGGGCCGCACCTGCTCAAGGCGCGCAGCCTGACCCTGTTCCAGCGGGAACGGACCGCCGAATGACGGCCGCCATGTCGCTGGCGGCGGGTGTGCCGCGCGCCAGCGGGATCCTGCTGCATCCGACTTCGCTGCCCGACGCGGCCGACGCCCCTGATCGGAGCACCGCGGCGGCCGGTGCCGCGGCGGCCGGTGCCGCGCGGCTCAGCGTCGCACGGCCCGGCTCGGGCGATTTCGGCGCCGCCGCCTACCGCTTCGTCGACTGGCTCGGGCAAGCCGGCCAGCGGCTCTGGCAGATGCTGCCGCTGGTGCCGACCGGCTCGGGCAATTCGCCGTACATGAGCCCATCGGCTTTCGCGCTGAATCCGCTGCTGATCGACCTGCAGGACCTGGTCGGCCACGGCTGGCTGCGGGTCGATCGCGACGGCGTACCCGACGGGATCGGCACCGAAGCGTGCCGCCGCGGCCGGCCGGCCGACGCGCGGATCGACTTCGAGTCGGTGACACGCTTTCGGCTGTCCTGCCTGCGGCTCGCCGCGGGCGGCTTCTTCGCCGCCGGCGGCCAGCGCGACCCGGCGTTCCAGCAGTTCTGCGCCGCCGAGGTCGACTGGCTCGACGACTATGCGTTGTTCATGGCGCTCGGCGACCATTTTCCCGGACCGTGGTGCAACTGGCCGTTACCGCTCGCGGGCCGCGACCGCGCCGCACTCGCCGATGCGCATCGCCAGTATGCCGAGAACGTCGCGTTCTGGCGGTTCGTCCAGTGGACCGCCTACCGGCAATGGGGCGCGCTGAAGCAGACGGCGAACGACCGCGGCATCCGGATCATCGGCGACCTGCCGATCTTCGTCGCCTTGCACAGCGCCGACGTCTGGGCGCATCCGGAACTGTTCGACCTCGACGGCAGCCTGCGGCCGCGGGTCGTCGCCGGCGTACCGCCGGACTATTTCAGCGCGACCGGCCAGCTCTGGGGCAATCCGCTCTATCGCTGGGAGCGCCATGCGGCGACCGGCTACCGCTGGTGGATCCAGCGGGTCCGCCATGCGATCACCACCGCCGATGTCGTCCGGATCGACCACTTCCGCGGCTTCGCCGGCTACTGGGAGATCCCCGCCGACGCCGAGACGGCGGTCAACGGACGCTGGGTCGCCGGCCCCGGCAACGCCCTGTTCGACGCGCTGGCGGCCGCGCTCGTGGACCTGCCGATCATCGCCGAGGACCTCGGCGTCGTGACGCCCGACGTCGTCGCGCTACGCGAATCGGTCGGGCTGCCGGGCATGCGGGTGCTGCAGTTCGCGTTCAGCGACGACGCCCGCAATCCGTATCTGCCGCATCGCTTCACCGCCGATACCGTCGTCTATACCGGTACCCACGACAACGACACCAGTCTCGGCTGGTTCGATCAGGCGACGCAGCACGAACGCCGGCATGCGCAGATCTACCTGAAGACCGACGGCCGCGAGATCCACTGGGACCTGATCCATGCCGCGTCGCAGTCGGTGGCTGCGACCGCGATCTATCCGCTGCAGGACGTGCTCGGCCTGGGCAGCGACGCGCGGATGAACCGGCCCGGCGATCCCGACGGCTGCTGGGGTTGGCGATTCCGGTGGCATCAGATCGAACCGTGGCAGACCCGGCGGCTGCGCGAGATCACGGCGGCGCACGGCAGATAGCGACTCCGGACCGGCGCCGCGATCGCCGATCGCGAGCGCGCCAATGTTTCGCGAACGGCCGGTCGGATCGCCGATTGCGTGGTGCAGCAACCATTGATCGGCCGCCGCGTTCCGCCCGACCAATTAGTAACAAAAGGGCTTGAATCGATCATATTCTGGCATCAATTAGTGCCTTATGATCGATGCTGCGGTGTAGCAAAAAACGATCTCCGGAGACACGTGCATCGAAACGATGCTTGTTGTCATTATGAATTCCGTCGGTAGACCCGACGGCTTTTTCAAAGGATTCAAGATGCAATCAGATCTGTTCACCCATCAAGGCCTTGAACGCGTGCTCCGCGCCGGCGAGGCGATCGCACGGCTCTGGAAGGCGACCCGAACCGCCCTGGCGATCGTGCAGGTGCAACCCGCGAAGTAAGCAGGGCCAACGGCCCCATCGGCCGGTCCAGGCGCCAGTCAGCGCCGGGCCTGCCGGGTGCCGGTCAGGCCGCCGAGCCGTCAGGCCGTCAGGCCGAGCAGCTGGCGATACAGCGCGGCATATTCGCGAGCCGCCGACGACCAGGCGTGGTCGCGAGTCATCGCCGAGCGGATCAGCTTCTGCCAACCCGCCGGCTCGCGATAAGCCTCGATCGTCCGCCGGATCGCCGACTCGAGCGCGGCGATCTGCGGCCGGTCGAAGACGAACCCGGTCGCGGTTCCGGCTGCCACCTCGGCCGGCTCGGCATCGGTGACAGTATCGGCAAGTCCCCCGACCCGCCGCACCAGCGGCAGCGTGCCGTAGCGCAGGCCATACATCTGGGTGAGCCCGCACGGCTCGAACCGCGACGGCACCAGGATCACGTCGGCTGCAGCGATCAGCCGATGCGCCAGCGTCTCGTCGTAGCGCAGCTGGACGGCAACCCGCCCGCGATGCACCTGTTGCGCCATCGCGAACGCCCGTTCGAGCGCATGGTCACCGGTGCCGAGGATGGTCAACTGGCCGCCGTGGCGCAGCAACTCGGGTAGCGCCGCGAGCACCAGGTCCGAGCCCTTCTGATCGGTCAACCGGCTGACCATCGTGAACAACGGTGCGTTCGGCGCGGCTTCGAGCCCGAGCGCCGACTGAACGGCGGCCTTGCAAGCCGCCTTGCCGTCGAGCCGATCGACGTCATAGTGCGCCGGCAGGAGCGGATCCGTCTGCGGATTCCACACCGTGGTGTCGATGCCGTTCAGGATGCCGGTCAGCCGGTCGCGCCGAGCCGCCAGCACCCCCTCCATGCCGCTACCGAATTCGATGGTGCAGATCTCTTGAGCGTAGCGAGGACTCACTGTCGTGAGACGCTCCGAAAACACGAGGCCTGCCTTCATGAAGTTGCCATGGCCGTGGAACTCGAGGCCGTCGGCACTGAGCATCGCGGACTGCAGCCCCAGCTCGCGATACTCGTCGAGCGGGAACGGGCCCTGGTAGGCGAGATTGTGGATGGTGTAGATGGTTCGGGCCCGCCGGCCCGGATTCGCCGCCAGATAGGCCGGCGCCAGGCCGGCATGCCAGTCGTGCGCATGCAACACGTCCGGACGCCAGCGCGGATCGAATTCGCCGGCGGCCAGATGCGCGGCGACCCAGCCGAACGCTGCGAAGCGGCGATGGTTGTCGGCCCATTCGCGTCCGTCATCGGCCAGATAGGGATTGCCGGGGCGGTCGTACAGCCACGGCGCGTCGACCGCATAGGCGTCGAGGCCGCTGCCGGGGAGCCGGCCGGCGATCAGATCGATCCGCCCGGCACCGAAACCGGGGCCGATGCTGGCGACCCGCTTCGGTGCCGTCAGGCCGTCGAGAATCGGCGGAAATCCGGGCAGCACCATCCGGACGTCGAAACCGCTGGCCGCCAGTTCCGCCGGCAGCGCCGCCGTGACGTCGGCCAGCCCGCCGGTCTTCAACAGTGGGTAGACTTCGGCCGCTGCGTGCAGGACCCGCATCACAAACGGTCGAGCATCGCGCGGGTGATCAGCGTCACGCCGGTCTCGCTGCGATAGAACCGCCTGGCGTCGAGCTCCGGGTCCTCGCCGACCACCAGCCCGTCCGGAATCCGGCAACGGTGGTCGACGATGGTCCGGGTCAGCCGCGCGTGGCGGCCGATCTCGACCTCCGGCAGCAGTACCGACCAGTCGACCGTGGCATACGAGTGCACGCGGCAACTGGAGAACAGCAGCGAGTGGTTCAGAGCACCCGAGATGATGCAGCCGCCGGACACCGTCGACTCGAGCGCCATGCCGCGCCGCGCGCCGTCGTTGTGGACGAATTTTGCCGGCGGCAGCTGTTCCTGGAAGGTCCAGACCGGCCAGTCGCGGTCATAGAGATTCAGCTCCGGCGTGGTCGCGGTCAGGTCGATGTTGGCTTCCCAATAGGCGTCGACGGTGCCGACGTCGCGCCAATAGTAGGTCTTGCCGGGGCCGTTGTAGACGCAGCTCATCTCGAACGGATGGGCCAGCGCGTCGCCGGCCCGCACGGCCCGCGGAATCACGTCCTTGCCGAAGTCGTGGCTCGACGCCGGATCCTCGAGGTCGTCGGCGAGCGCCTGGTACAGATACTCGGCGGTGAAGACGTAGATCCCCATCGACGCCAGCGAACGGTCGGGCTTGTCCGGCATCGCCGGCGGGTCGGCCGGCTTCTCGACGAACTCGGTGATCCGGCGCGACGCGTCGATCGCGATCACGCCGAACTCGGTCGCCTCGGCGCGCGAGACTTCGATGCATCCGACCGTCACGCCGGCGCCGCTGTCGACATGGTCGGCCAGCATCCGCGCATAGTCCATCTTGTAGATGTGATCACCGGCCAGCACGATCACATAGTCCGGATCGTTGGCCCGCACAATGTCGAGACTCTGGTAGACCGCGTCGGCGGTGCCGCGATACCAGCTGTGATCGTCGATCCGCTGCTGCGCCGGGATCAGATCGATGAACTCGTTCATCTCCGACTTCAGGAAGTTCCAGCCACGCTGCAGGTGGCGCAGCAGGCTGTGCGACTTGTACTGCGTCAGCACGCCGATCCGGCGCATGCCCGAATTCACGCAGTTCGACAGCACGAAGTCGACGATGCGGAACTTGCCGCCGAAGTAGACGGCGGGCTTGCAACGGATATCGGTCAGCTGCTTGAGCCGGCTGCCGCGGCCTCCGGCCAGGACCAGCGCCATTGCCCGTTTGGGCAGCCGCTTCTCCCACACGCGCTGGTTCATCGCATCCCCGTCAGTTCGCCGATCTTGCCTTACGAGTCCGCTGATCCCGGGCGTGCGCCTGGATGCCGCGACAGGCTCCTAGTCCTGGCGATTGGCGATGGTACCCTGCGGCCCCGGCGCAACACCGGCCGGGTCGGAGCCGGTGGCCACGCCCGGCTCGGCCGGAGCCCCCTCGGCCCCCTCGTGGGCCGGCGCATCGCCAACCGGCGCGCCGGCGGCCTTGCGCAGCCGTTTCTCCTCCAGCTTCTGTTTCTTCGCGAGCTCGCGCTGACGCTTCGCGAACGCATAGTTGGGTTTCGCCATCGGTGTTTCGGCTCCTGGTTCCGTGGCCGACCCGAAACGTGGGCCGGCCTCTCGATACCGGCATTATGAATCCGGAAGCCGATTACCAGCGAGTTCCGTCCGGTCGAGGCCGCCCGGGGACCCTGCCGAGGGAACGCAGCCGGGTCGCCCTCCCCGCGCTCGGCCTCTGCCAGGCTTGCCCGTCCAGTCCGGCCGAGCCGTCCGGTCCGGCCAGGCCGTCCGGCCCGCCCAAGCCGCCCGGCCCGCCCAAGCCGTCCGCCCCCCAATACCGCCCGGTCTGCCTAGAAGTCCGGCAATGAGTCTCGACGAGCAACGGATCGCCGCCGAAACGCGAGCCTGGGTCGATATTGCCGTGGTCGGGCTCGGGCTCTGCCCGTTCGCCGCCGGCGCAGTCGCCGCCGACCGGCTGCGGATCGTCGTGACCCCGGCTACCGAGCTCACCGCGCTGCTCGACGTGCTCGATGAAGAACTGCGCCGCCTGGCCGCCCGCGACGCTGGCGAAGTCGGCGTCTCGGGCAGCGCTGGCGAACCCGAAACGACGCTGCTGGTGCATCCGGCGGTGCTGACCGATTTCCTCGACTTCAACGATGCGCTCGATGCGGTCGAGGCACGAGTCGACGCGCTCGGCCTGGCCGGCGTCATCCAGGTCGCCAGCTTCCACCCCGACTACCGCTTCGCCGGCAGCTCGGCCGACGACGTCGGCAACGCGACCAACCGTTCCCCGTATCCGACGCTGCACTTGCTGCGCGAGGCGAGCGTCGCGCGGGCGGTCGCGGCCTGGGGTGATACCGCGTCGATCTATCGCCGCAACCTGAAGCGGCTCGCCGCGCTGGGCACCGACGGCTGGGCCGCGCTGAGCCGACGCTGGCATGCCGGCAGCGGCCCGGCGGCGCCGGACGATCGTGCCGACCAGGCTGATCGCGGCACCGGCAGCGAGCCCCGCGGCAAGCCTCGCAGCGAGTCCCACAGCGAGTCCGGCAGGGATTGACGGCGGCCGGCGCAGCGACGCAGCCGCGCCGACGGTGCCATGCAGCTGCCGGCCCCGTTCCGCTCGCCCCGTTCCGCTCGCCCGCTCAACCGGCCTCGCTCAACCAGCCCCGCTCAGCCGGCGACCGACAGTGCTCCGGCCGAAAGTGTCCCGGTCGGCGATGTCCCGGTCGACCGTTCGCTCGTCATCGCGGCCAGCGTCGCTTCGATCTGTTCGGCCGGCAGCGGCCGGCCGAACAGATAGCCCTGTCCCTCCAGGCAGCCCTCGGCGATCAGCGTTTCGCGCTGGGTCGCGGTCTCGATGCCTTCGGCGATCACCTTGAGGCCGAGGCCGCGCGCCAGCGCCAGGATCGTCCGGACCAGCGCCAGGTTGTCCTCGTCGGCGGGGATTCCGCTGGTGAACGAGCGGTCGATCTTCAGCACGTCGACCGGGAAGCGACGCAGATTGCCGAGCGACGAATAGCCGACGCCGAAGTCGTCGATCGCGAGCCGGATGCCGAGGTCGCGCAGCCGGCGCAGCAGCTCTTCCGGATCCTCGCGGCTCATGATCGTGCCCTCGGTGATCTCGAGGCACAGCAGCGATGCCGACCAGCCGGTCTCGGCGATGATCTCCGCGACCCGGCGCGGCAGGTCGCGATCCCAGAAATTGCGCGGCGACAGGTTGACCGCGATCCGGACATCGCCGAAACCGCGCGCCTGCCAGTCGGCGCCCTGCCGGCAGGCCGTTCGCAACACCCAGTCGCTGATCCGGTCGATCAGCCCCATCTCCTCGGCGATCGAGATGAAGTGCGCCGGCGGCACCCAGCCGAGCTCCGGATGGCTCCAGCGCAGCAACGCTTCGAAGCCGAGCACCCGGCCGGTCACGAGATCGGTATGCGGCTGGTAGTAGAGCTGGAACTGGTCGTGCTCGATCGCCTGGCGCAGACCGTTGACCAGCGTCAGCCGGGTCCTGACGGCGATCGAGACCTGGTTCGAGAACACCTGGTAGTTGTTGCGGCCGCGGTTCTTGGCTTCGTACATCGCCATGTCGGCGTGCGACACCAGCGTGTCGAAGTCGCTCGCATCGCGCGGATACAGGCTGATGCCGATGCTGGCCGACAGCGAGACCGCCTGCCCTTCGTACTGGATCGGCTCGGCGATCACCTGCAGCAGCGTCCGCGCCAGCCGGGTCACGTCGCCTTCCGACCGCACGCCGTCGACCAGCACGTTGAACTCGTCGCCGCCGACGCGACCGACCAGATCGCCGGCGCGCAGGCTGCAGCGGATCCGCTGCCCGATCGTGCGCAGCACGCGGTCGCCGGCACCGTGCCCGTAGGTGTCGTTGATCGCCTTGAAACCGTCGAGGTCGACGAACAGCAGCGCCAGTTCGGTGCCGCCGAGCTGCGCGCGCAGCATCGCCTGGGCACTCTTCGATTCGAAGGTCGCGCGGTTCGGCAGCTCGGTCAGCATGTCGTGATTGGCCAGATGCCGCAGCCGCCGTTCGTAGTCGCGATGCGCCGAGTTGTCGGTGAAGATCCCGATATAGTGGCCGATCCGATCGTCGCCGTCGCGCACGCCGGCCAGGCTCAGCATCATCGGATAGTGCTCGCCGCTGCGTCGCATCGCGCGCAGCTCGCCGTGCCAGCGGCCGCCGGCGCGCAATGCCCGCAGGATCTGGCCGACGCGCACGCCGCCGTCGCCGTCCAGCTGCCGCGGGTCGGGGCGCCGGCCGACCGCGTCGGCGGCGGTAAAGCCGGTGATGGCCGTGAATGCGTGGTTGACCGAGACGATGCGGAATCGCCGATCGGTGATCACCACCGCTTCCGACATGTTGGCGATCGCATTGGTCGCGATCCGCAGCTGCCGCTCGGTCTGCAGCCGCTCGGTGATGTCGAACACGATCGCGAGCCGCGCGTCGCGGCCGCGCCAGCTGGTCGGGGTAGTCTTGACTTCGACGTCGACGTCGCGGCCGTCGGCGCCGCGCAGCACCCGTGTCCGCCCGGTGTCGCGGTCATCGCCGGCGAACAGATCGACGAAGGCGCTGCCGACGATCCCGGCGGCCGGACGGCCGATCATCCGTTCGACCAGCCGGTTGACCTCCAGCACCCGACCGCTGGCGCGATCGACGACGATCAGTCCGGCACCGGCGTTCTGCATCAGCGTCCGGTACTCGGCCTCGGTCGCGCGGATGCCGCGCAACGTGCGCACCGTCAACAGCGAGCCGAGCGAAACCAGCAGCACGATCACGATCGTGGTGACCGCCATCAGCATCTTCGAAATCCAGCGCGCGGTTTCACCGAGCGTGCTGGTGAAGGCGGCTTCCAGCGGATGCCCCGCGCCGTTGTTCTGCTCGATCGCCTCGAGCAGATGATGGATCCGGATCTGCGACGGATTCGCGGCCGTCATCTCGGCCTGCAGCCGCGCACCCAGCTCCTGCAACTGCAGGACCAGCGCGTCGCCGCGCGACCAGTAGTCGGTGACCCGCCGCAGATGGTCGAACCCGCTGCAGCAGCGAAACAGCCGGATCATCAGCGGAATGTCGTCGGGATGGTAGCCGCCGGCGAGGAAGCCCGCGGTCGCGATCGCCGGGTCGTAGTCCGGCTTCTGCAGTTCCAGCCGCGCGATCCGCGCGCCGAGCGGGATCTCGATCGCCGCTTCGAAGCGCCGGTAGTAGTCGGTATCGCCGGTCTGGCCGTAGCGGATCAACAGGAACGACGCATCGCGCTGCGCTTTCGACCAGTTGCTCTCGCCGGCGACATGGGCCCGGACCGACGACTGTACGCCGACGACGACGAACGTCAGCAGCAGCGAGACGACCGTGATCGACAGGAACGTCAGCCCGATCGCGATCAGCTTGCCCGACCGCGGTTCCCGGGCTGGTCGCAGCGGAAACGACATCGTCACGGGCGCGCGACCGGGCAGGTACCCGCGAGCGTGGCCAAGGGAGTACTGACCTGGCGAGCCGTGACCTGCATTGCGAACCAGCCGATTTGAAACAAAGAGTGTCCTGCCACTCCGCAGTTTCGGCGCTCCGATCGATTGCCGGCGGTCGGCCGGACGAAAGGTCGCCGGGTCCTTACCGGCGGATCGGATATTCGTAAAAGCGAGCAACGGCGGCGATCGCCGGTACGGTCACCGGCTCCCGGCGTCGCGCGCCGAACGGCCGCACCGGGCGCGTTCGGCCCCGGCGCGTTCGGCAGGTTCAGCGTTCGGTGAGTTCAGCGTTCGGTGAGTTCAGCGTTCGGCGTGTTCAGCGTTCGGCGTGTTCGGCCTGCTGGTGCGTCAGGGCGCGCAGTCAGCGCCCGGCCGCGATCTTCTTCAGCTCCTCGCGATACTCGGCCAGGATCGCCTTGCCGTCCAATCCCTTGTCGGTCGCCGACTTGACCCATTCCTGCTCGAACCGGGCGGTCTTCTCGGCAACCGCGCGGACCAGCGCGTCATCGGCCGGAACGACGGTGCCGCCGCCGGCCTTGAAGGCGTCGAAGCCGGCGCCGGCATTCTTGTCCCAGGCCTTGCCGGCGAACCGCGCGAGCGCCTCGCCGGAGATCCTGCCGATCGCGTCCTGATCGGCCTTCGACAGCTTGGCCCAGCGATCCGGGTTGACGATCACCGCGTGGCTGTCCGAGTAGAGCCCGCCGGGAAACTGCGTCGCGTACTTCAGCAGCTTGTCGAGCTTGAACGAAACGATGCTCTCGCCCGGAAACATCACGCCGTCGACGACGCCGGTCGACAACAGCTCGTACGACTCCGGCGCCGGCTTGGAGACCGAGTTGACGCCGAGCGCGTCGGCGACGTCGGCCGCGATGCCGCCGCCGACCCGGATCTTGAGGCCGGCGAAATCGTCGACCACCTTGATCGGCCGCTTGGCATTCCAGAAGATCCCGGGCCCGTGGGTATAGACCGTCAGCAGCCGGACGCCCTTGTGTTCGTCGAGCTTGGCGAAGTGCTTGTCATAGATCCGCCAGAGCGCCACCGAATTGACCTCGGCGTTGTCGCCGGAGAACGGCAGCACGCCGATTCGCGTCATCGGAAAGCGCGCCGGCGTGTAGCTGTGCGAAATGAACGCGACGTCGGCCAGGCCGTCGCGGACCGCGTCGAAATGGTTGATCGGGTTGGTCACCGGCTTGGCCAGCAGCCTGACCTTGACACGCCCCTGCGTGACCTTCTCGACCTCCTGCCCCCACGGCAGCAGCACGTCGCGCACCAGCATGTGCGACGCCGGTACCCAGGACGACATCGTCCATTCGACCGACTGCGCCCGCGCCTGCCCCGGCAGCAGCAGCGCCAACCCGAGTACCGCGGCACCGAACCGGCCGGCGGTGGCGAACAGAGTTCCCGTCATCGTCATCTCCCCCTGTTTGGCCCGGACGCGCCGTCCGGTCGCTGCTCAGATTAGCATGCGAGTCCGAGCCGGTCGCGGCCAGCGGCGGAGGAATCGAATGGATGTGCTGATCACCGGCGCCGCCGGCTACCTCGGCCGCGCGGTCACCGCGCGGCTGCTCGCCGGCGCCGACCTGTGCGACGCCGACGGTCGCGCGTTCCGGCCACACCGGCTGATCCTGGCCGACATCGTGCCTGTCGCGGAGAATCCGGCCGCCGCCCTACCGGCCGCCTCGACGCCGGCCGCCGTCGACGCGCCGCGCTGCGAGATCCGCACCGGCAGCCTCGCCGATCCCGAGTTCGTCGCCGGCCTGGTCGGCCCGGAACTCGGCGCGGTGTTCCATCTCGCCGGCATCGTCAGCGGTGCCGCCGAAGCCGACTTCGAAGCCGGGCTCGCGGTCAACCTCGACGGCTCGCGCCGCCTGCTCGAGGCGCTGCGCGCCGATCGCAGCGGCCGGCGGATCCGGCTGGTGCACGCGAGCTCGATCGCGATCTACGGCGTGCCGCTGCCGGCGCGGATCGACGACGACACCCAGCCGTGGCCGACGCTGTCGTACGGTATGCAGAAGCTCGCGACCGAGCTGCTGATCACCGACCTGTCGCGCCGGCGTCTGCTCGACGGCCGCAGCCTGCGCCTGTCCGGCGTCCTGGTTCGGCCACCGATCGCCAACGGTGCGCTGTCGGGCTTCAACAGCGATCTGATCCGCGAACCGCTGGCCGGCCGGCCGATCGTCTCGCCGGTGTCGCCGGCAGCGACGCTGTGGGTGCTGTCGCTGGCGCGCACCGTCGACAACCTGCTGCATGCGATGCGGATCGATGCCGACGCCTACGGCGCGCAGCGCGGCCTGCTGCTGCCGGCGGTCGCGGTCAGCATCGCCGAGATCGTCGACGCGCTGGTCGCGATCGCCGGCCCGGAGGTCCGCCGGCTGGTCGGCTATGCCCCGGATCCGGCGATCGAGCCGGCATTCGGCCGCTGGCCGAAGCCGTTCACCGCGACCCGCGCCCGCGGGCTCGGCTTCGTCGTCGACGACGGCATCGCGGCGATCATCGATGCCTACCGGCGGATGCGCTAGCCGAGGGGCGCGAGTTCGCCCGGCGCCCTACAGGCGCCCGCTCAGCCCCCAGGCGAACAGCGCCGCAAAGGCGACGCCGTAGGCCAGCGATACGAGCCAGACCGCGGTGCGCGGCCGGCGCAGCCCAGCCGCCGAGACCGCCAGCCCGACCAGCGGCAGGACCTGTTCGGCATGGATCCCGAGGAAGTGCGCCGGCCGCAGATCGCCGCCGGCGAGCGCCCAGCCGAGCAGCGGCACGGTCGTGCCGCCGACCGGCGGCTTGAACTGTCCCAGCGTCACGCCCGCGCCGGCACCGAGCGCGAAGGTCAACATCAGGCCGAGCGCCACGGCGAGCCGGTAGGCCGGCGGCCGCGCCGGGTCCGGATGGCGCAGCAGCAGCCATGCCAGTGCCGGCTGCGTCGCCGTCAGGATCAGCGCGACCATGCCCATCAGCGCATACATCACCGCGTGCAGCGTGTCGGTCTCGTTGTAGTGCGACGCCTGGCCGAACCCGGCCTGCAACGCGATATAGCCGAGCTCGAAGCTGGCCGCCGCAACCAGCACCCAGACGACCAGGTCGACCGCACGGCCACGCCGGATCGCGAGCGGCAGGTGGCCGATGAACCAGGCCGTAGTCCAGGCCAGCATCGCGATCGACAGCGCGAACTTCGCCGGCTTGATCCAGACGTTGACGCCGTCGAGCTGGCGCGCGTCGAAGGCGGGCGCCACCGCGAACGCGGCGAGCAGCGCCAGCAGCAGCGCGCCGTACCAGGCCAGCCGCGGTTCGCGCGAGAGCAGTTCGCGCCAGGAGGGCAGCGGCGCAAGCACCGGCGCCGGGGCGGGGCGTGCCCGGGAGTGAAGCGTCGTGGTGAACGGCGTGGCAGTCATCGGGT
Source organism: Lautropia sp. (assembly GCA_050249335.1). GTDB lineage: Bacteria > Pseudomonadota > Gammaproteobacteria > Burkholderiales > Burkholderiaceae_E > Lautropia. The sequence goes on along the minus strand of JBFWQR010000047.1, from coordinate 31,803 downwards.
ACTCCTTGCTGGAACGGGGTTGCGGGCGGCCATCGCGAGCCGCAGCGCCGCATAGGCGAGCAGTCCGGCGGGACCGAACAGGAAGGTCAAGGCCAGGATCGGCAGCAGCAACCAGTGGGCGATGCCGTGTTCGGCGGCACGCCCGGCGATCCAGGCACCGACGAACAGATCGAACGCGAGGTAGTGCAGCCAGCCGGCCGCGAGCCGGCCGGGATCGGCGAGCAGCCGGCCGACCGCGGCGAGCGACTCGTAGCCGCCGTCGCCCATGCCGGCGCGGCCGAACAGCACGACGTAGCCGACCGCGAGCAGCAGCGGCACGAACAGGCCGGCGAACCGCCGCGCCGCCGGCGCCCAGCGCGCACCGGCCGGCGAGACCGCCAGCGCGAGCCAGCCGAGCATCGCCAGCGTGCCGGCCAGCGAGAACACGCGGTCGGGATCGAGCAGTGCGGCAAGTGTCATCGGTGTCATCGGTGTCATCGGTGTCATCGGGCCTCCCGCGGAGCGGCTATCTAAACACTGTTCAAATAATTTTGCGCTACGATCTGAACACTGTCAAGTCAACCCGGTCCCGGTCGACCCATCCATCAATGCCGAAACCCGCCCGCCCGGCGCGCCCGCGTCGCCCTGCGTATCATCACGGCGCTCTGCGTGAAGCGCTGATCGAAGCGTCCGACGCATTGCTCGCCGAACGCGGGCTCGCCGGGTTCTCGCTGCGCGAGGTCGCGCGTCGCTCGGGCGTCTCGCCGGCCGCGCCGGCGCATCACTTCGGCGATACCGATGGCCTGCTGACGGCGGTCGCGACGCAGGCGTTCGACCGGCTCACCGCCGCGCTCGAGGCCGGCAACGCCCGCGGCGGCAACGACCCGGTGAAGCGGTTGCGGGAACAGGGCATCGGCTATGTCGATTTCGCGCTGCGCCATCCAGGACGCTTCGCGCTGATGTTCCGCGAACAGGAGCGCGCCGACCCGGACCTGCAACGCAGCGGCCAGGCCGCTTTCGCCGCGCTGGAGGACGGCGTGCGGCTGCTCTGCGGAGTACCGCCGGGGCAGCCGCTGTCGCCGGAACAGTCTCGCACGCTGCTGTCGATCTGGTCGGTCGTGCACGGCTTCGCGCACCTGATGCAGGCAGGACAACTCGACCGCTTCGCGCCGGACGCCGCCCGCGGCACCAGGCTGCGCGAGATGCTGGCGCCGATGCTCGACGAGCTGCTGCTCACGCTGCAGCGCCGCTGACCGGCATCGCGGCGATCATCGATGCCTACCGGCGGACGCAGCGCAGGTCAGCGGTCAGCGCGTGCGTCGCTCGGTCGCATCCATTGCCACCCGCGCCTCGTCCACGCTGCCGCTGTGGCCCAGGTTCATCTCGAACCGGTAGCGGTCGGGGCGGTACCGTCCGACCAGCACCATCAGCGGCATGTCGGACGCATCCCAGATGACACGGTGGCCGAGCAGCAGGGCCGCCCCGACGTCCACCGCGAGGATCTCGGCGACGTCGACGTCCGCCAGGCAGGCCGAGATCACCTGGGTACCGCCGCCGATCTCGGCGCCGCGCCGCTTGAGCAGGTCCAGCATCTGGTGGCGGCGCAGGTCGCGCGTGCTGAACCCACGCCCGCGCTCGAGCGGCGTGTAGGTGGTGATGTGCGACACCGGACCTTGTGCGGTGGAGCGCGTGCGCACGACCTTCTGAACCTTCGTGCCCTCGTCCATCTTGAGCGCCGCGGCGATGGCCGGTGGTGCGGGCAGGAGCTGATTGTCCAGCACGCGCACGGAAGTGACGCGGCTCTGTGCCAGCGTGCTGCCCAGGAAGCCAGCCGGAGCACCGGGGTCGGCTCCCGCGCTGGCACGCGACGGGCTCCGGCGCAGCGATACCGTGCCCCGCCCCGCCTCGCGCGACACGAGGCCTTCGCCCGCGAGCCGCTCGAGGGCCTTGCGCACGGTGGCCCGCGATACCTGGAACAGCTCCATCAACGCGAACTCGCCGGGCAACCTGTCGCCGCCGGGGCCGTGCTCGAGCTGTTCCTTCAACACCAGGTACACCTTGTGGTACTTGGGCAGCGGCATCGATGACATGGTGCGGGTCTGGATCGGAAGCCTCATGAACGAATCGGCCGGTTCATGCTAGCACGCGCCGTGCGCAATCGATGCGCGATCAGCTCATTAAATGTCCTATTGACAGGACATAGGATCGGCTCGATCATCGGCGTCCATGAGAATATTCCGGACTTACGGCCCGGCGCGGAGGGCCGCGTGACGTCCGCCGTCGCCGAGCCGCAGACCCTGGCGCAGAAGCTCATCGCCCGCGCAGCGGGCGTGAGTGCGGTGAAGCCGGGAGAGATCGTCGTCTGCAAGGTCGACATGGCGATGTTCCACGACTCGTCCGGGCCGCGGCGGCTGAAGCCGATGCTGGAGCGCCTGGGTGCGTCGCTGTGGGACAAGTCGCGCGTGGTGCTCGTGATGGACCACTACGTGCCCGAGCGCGACGAGGACTCGCGACGCATCGTGCGCATCGCCCGCGACTGGGCACGCGAGCAGCAGCTGCCGCATGTCTACGACAGCCAGGGCATCTGCCACGTGGTCGCGCCCCAGGGCGGCCACGTGCGGCCGGGCACCTTCTGCGTCGGCGGCGACTCGCATTCCTGCACGGGCGGCGCGTTCGGCTCGTACATGTTCGGCATCGGCGCCACCGAGATGCTGGGCGTGGTGGTCACCGGCGAGATCTGGGTGAAGGTGCCCGAGACGATCCGCATCGAATGGGCCGGCCGCCTGCCCGCCGCCGTGACCGCGAAGGACATGATGCTCAAGGTGATCGGGGAGATGGGCATCAACGGGGGCCGCTACCAGGCGATGGAATACGCCGGGCCGGCGGTGCGCGCGCTCTCGATGGCCGAGCGCATGACGATGTCCAACATGAGCGCGGAGCTCGGCGCGCAGGTCGGCCTCATCGCGCCCGACAACGTCACCTGCGACTGGCTGCGCTCGTTCGGGGTCGAGAGCATCGAGCCCGGCGACTGGCGCAGCGACGAGGATGCCGCGAGCGAATGCCACCGCCACGATGCGTCGGCGCTCGAGCCGCAGGTGGCGCTGCCGCACAGCCCGGCCAACGTGCAGTCGATCGGCGTCGCGAAAGGCGCATCGATCGACGTGGCCTACATCGGCGCCTGCACCGGCGCCAAGCTCGAGGACATGCGGGCAGCCGCGCAAGTGCTGCGCGGCCGCCGCGTCGCCGCCGGCGTGCGGCTCGTGCTGGCGCCGGCAAGCCTGCACGACCAGGGCGTGGCGCGCCAGGAAGGCACCTTGCAGGCGTTGCAGGACGCGGGCGCACAGCTGCAGGCCAGCGCCTGCGGAAGCTGCTCCGGCTACGGCGAACCGCTCGATGGCGTGAACGTGGTGTCCACCACGGCGCGCAACTTCAGGGGGCGCATGGGGGCAGCCAGCACGCAGGTGTTTCTCGGCTCGCCCTACACGGTGGCCGCATCGGCCCTGACAGGACGGCTCACCGATCCCCGCGAGGTGCTGGCATGAACGCGCACGGCCGCTTCGAAGCGCTCGCCCCGGAGCGCACGGCGCGCAGGGCAGTCCGGTGAGCTCGCGGCACAAGGTCTGGCGCCTGGGCCATGACATCGACACCGACGTGCTGGCCCCCGGCCACTCGATGAAGCACGGCCTCGACGTGATCGCCCGGCACTGCCTCGAGGCGGTGCGCCCGGAATTCGCCACCGGCGTCCGGCCTGGCGACGTGGTGGTGGCCGGACCGGGTTTCGGCGTCGGCTCGTCGCGCGAGCAGGCGGCTCAGGTGCTCGTGCATCTCGGCGTGGCCGCGGTGATCGCGCCGTCGTACAGCGGTCTGTATTTCCGCAATGCCTTCAACGTCGGTCTGCTGCTGCTGACCTGCCCCGAAGCCGACCAGCTGCAGGATGGCGAGGTGGTCGCGCTGGACCGCCGCGCCCCCTCGGTGACCGGGGCCGATGCGCGCGTGCATGTCTGCGATCCCATTCCCCCCTTCCTGCTCGAGATGGTCGAGGCCGGTGGCCTGCTGAGCCAGCTCGAACGCCGCCTGCGTCCCGTCGCACCCAAGGAAACGATGCCATGAACTCGACAGCTTCGCTGAAGCAACGCCTGCAGTCGCCTGAATTGCTGCTGGCCCCCGGCGTCTACGACGCCTTCACCGCGCTGGCGGCGGCCAAAGCGGGCTTCGAGGCGCTCTACCTGTCGGGCGCTTCGGTGGCGTACACCCGGCTCGGCCGCTCCGATGTGGGCCTCACCACTGCGACGGAGGTCGAGCAAACGCTGGCCTGCATCACCGAGCGCGTCGACCTGCCGCTGATCGTCGATGCCGATACCGGCTTCGGCAACGCGCTCAACACGCAGCGTACGGTGCGTGCCTTCGAGCGCGCCGGCGCGGCGATGCTGCAGATCGAGGACCAGACCTTCCCGAAGCGCTGCGGCCATCTGTCGGGCAAAGGCGTCGTGCCGGCGGCCGAAATGGTCGGCAAGCTCAAGGCGGCGCTGGACGCCCGCCGTTCGGCCGAAACGCTGATCCTGGCGCGCACCGACGCGCTGGCGATCGAAGGCATCGACGCCGCCCTCGACCGGGCCGAGCAGTACCTGGCCACAGGCGTGGATGCGATCTTCGTCGAGGCGCTGCGCAGCCCGCAGGACATGCGGCAGGCCTGCGACCGTTTCGCGAGCCGCGTACCGTTGCTGGCCAACATGGTCGAAGGCGGCGTGACGCCGCTCGCGAGCGCGTCCGAGCTGCAGTCGATCGGGTTCAGGATCGCGATCTTCCCGGGTGGCACGGCGCGCGCGGTGGCGCACGCCCTCAATGCGTACTACGCCAATCTGCGCTCGGAAGGCTCGACCCGGGCGTTTCGCGACCGCATGCTCGACTTCGACCAGCTCAATGCCTTCATCGGCACGCCCGAATTGCTGAGCCTGGGGAAACGCTACGAGTGACCGTCCATGCCCGAACTGCTCCCTGATCATCTGAGATTCAACCTGGGCTACCTCGGGGTCGAGGTCGCCCGGCTCGATCCGCAGCGTCTCGCCGTCATCGACGAAGCCGATGGCGCGAGCCGCACCATGACCTACGGCGAGCTCGACCGGCAGCTCGATCGCGTGGCCAGCCTGCTCGCCGCGCAGGGCTTGCGCCCCGGCGACCGCGTGGCGATCCTGATCGGCAATCGCAGGGAATTCATCGAGGTCACCTATGGCGCGCTGCGCGCGCGAATGATCCCGGTGATGATCAACACCAAGCTGGGTGCCGACGGGCTGCAGGCGTCGATGGAATTGACCGGCGCCACGGCGGCCGTGGTCGACCCGGCCTGCAACGCAGCGGCGGTGTCCGCGGTGGAGTCGCTGGCCATCGCGCACCGTTTCATCGTGGGCGGCGAGCGCGCGGGCTGGACCGATTTCGGCGCGGCATCCGCCGCGCAACCGGCGCGGTTCGAGGCGGACGAGCGCTTCAGCTCGACCGAGATCGCGGACCTGTGTTTCACCTCCGGTTCGTCGGGCAGACCGAAGGCGGTGATGACGTCCCACCGCGCGGTGCTGATGAAGATGCAGGTCTACGCGAACGTGATCCGCTCGATGGTGGGCGGCACCATCCGCACGCTGGTCGCGCTGCCCATCTTCCACGCCAATGGCCGCCTCTCGATCGGCTGCGCGCTCCAGACCGGCGGGCTGATCGTGATCCAGCCGCGCTTCAGCGGGCTCGCCACCCTGGAGAACATCTCCCGCCACCGCATCAGCTACTTCCTCGGCGTGGCGCCTGCCTACAGCGCCATGCTGAAGGAGCGCGAAGCGCTGGCGCGGCTCGACTTCGGCTCCTTGCGCTACCTGTGGGTGGGCTCGGCCGCTTCCAACGGCGAGATGCTCCGCCAGGTGTCGCAGGCCCTGGGCGTGGAGGTGATCCACACGTACGGCAGCACGGAGGCCGGCGTGACCACGCAGGCGGAGCCGCTCACCTCGGGCTTCGAGAGCTGCGGCCGGCCCTTTCCCGGTGTCGAGGCGCGCATCGTCGATCCGGCGACCGGCGAGGATGCCGCCGTCGGCGAGCTTCGCGTGCGTTGCGACTGGCTGGCCAGCGGCTACTGGGGCCAGCCCGAGGTCACGGCCGAGAAGTTCGTCGATGGCTGGTATCGCACCGGCGACCTGTTCGAGGCCGATGCCGAAGGACGGCTCTTCTTCCGCGGCCGTGCCGACGACACGTTCAACGTCGGCGGCGAGAAGGTGCATCCGACCGACGTGGAGAACATCCTGCAGAAGCACCCCAAGGTGCTGGGCGCCACCGTGGTGCCGATCCCGCACGCCGAGAAGGGCGAGGTGCCTGCCGCCATGGTGATCCGCGCGCCCGGTGATGCCATCAGCGCCGACGAGCTGAAGGCCTGGTTCCTGGCGCACGGCGCCGCCTATGCGCACCCGCGGCTGATCGTCTTCACCGAGGCTTTCCCCGTCGGGGCGACCGGCAAGGTCGATCGCCGGGCCATTCGGGAACGGCTCGCAGCGGAGCAGGTCGGTGACTGAGGCCGGCGCGATGCGTGCAGCGGGAGCGCGCGCGAGCCCGGGCGACGACATCGTCATCGTCGGCGTGGGCGAGACCGCGCTGGGCAAGCTGCCCGGCCACGGCGCCACGCAACTGCAAGCGCTGGCAGCGCTGGATGCCATCGCCGACGCCGGCCTCGAGCTGCACGAGATCGACGGCCTGGTGAACCAGGATCCGTATTCCGTGCCCGAGTCCATGTTCTCGCTGACGCTGGCCGAATACCTCGGAATCCGCCCCACCTTCAGCGCCACCTGCGACGTCGCCGGCTCGGTGACGCCGATGGTCATGCTGCAGATGGCGGCCTGGGCGGTGCGCGCGGGGCAGTGCAGCCACTGCCTGGTGCTGCAGGGCGAGAACATGGCCACCTCGCGCAACCCCGGCTCGAAGGGTCACGTGCTGCACAACCACCAGGGCGGCGACGCGTTCAAGGAGCCGTTCGGCGTGCAGGGCGCCATCATTCCCTACGCGCTGGTGGCGCAGCGCTATTGCCACGAGACCGGCGTCGATCCGGACGATTTCGGGCATGTCGCGGTGCAGATGCGCCGCAATGCCCACCGGCTGAAGAACCGGCAGCCCACCAAGCCGCTCAGCCTGCAGGATTACCTGGCGAGCCCGATCATCGCCGATCCGCTGCGCTATGCCGATTGTTCGCTCGTGAGCGACGGCGCGGCCGCCTTCGTGGTCACGACGCGCGAGCGTGCAGGTGCGGGCAGGCAGCCGCCGGTGCGGTTCGATGCCTTCGAGATGCAGGCCTCCCACTTGTCGATTGCACAGCAACCCGACCTGCAGCAACTCACCTTGCCCGCGGTGACCCGCCGCCTGCTCGAGCGCACTCGGCGCCAGTTGCGCGACTTCGACGTCTTCCTGGTGCACGACGCCTTCTCCTTTTCCGTACTGCTGCAGCTCGAAGGGCTCGGGCTGTGCCCGCCCGGCCAGGCCGCTCGCCTGTTCGCGGCGGGCGAGGCCGAGCCGGAAGGCCGTACACCCGTCAATCCGCACGGCGGCCTGATGGGTCAGGCGCACTTCGGCGGCATGCTGCATGGCGTCGAGGCGGTGCGTCAGGTGCGCGGCGACGCCGAAGGGCGGCAGGTGCCCGGGGCGCGGCGCGCGCTGTGGTGCGGGAACGGCGGGATCTTCTCCGCCTTCGGCGTGACCGCCTTGAGCCGGGCCGAATCATGAAGACACTGCTGCGCCCTCCCACGGTCGAAACCGCCGCGTTCTGGCAGGCCTGCCGCGAAGGCCGCCTGCTGCTGCAGGGCTGCAGCCGCTGCGGCCACGTCGTCTACTACCCGCGCCTGCATTGCCCGCGTTGCGGCGCGCGCGAGCTCACGGCTCGAGAGGCTGCCGGCGACGGCATTCTCTACTCGTTCACGCAGGTCCACTACTCGCCCTTCGGCGACCACTGGCAGGACGAAGTGCCCTACTGGGTGGTGCAGGTTGACCTGGCGGAGCGCGTGAGGATGCTCAGCCGATTGCTGCCGCCGGCCTCGGGCCGCCCCCGCATCGGAGATGCCGTGCGCCTCACGTTCGTGCCCGTCGACGACGGGATGCTGCTTCCCGCCTTCCAGCTGGCCGCCGAGTCCGGCTCCGAGACATGACAACCATGACCGATACCTCCGAGCTGCGCCAGTCGGTACGGCGTTTCGTCGATGACGTGGTCGCGCCGATGCTGGCCAAGGCGGAGCGCGCCGGCGAGATGTCGCGCGAGGTGCTCGACGCGATCGCCGGCCAGGGCTTTACCGGCATGCGCATCGCGCCCGAGTGGGGCGGCCAGGGCTTGCCGTTCGCCGAGTACTGCGCCGTGCTGGAAGAGTTCGCGAGGCTGGGCCCGTCGCTGCATTTCTGGCTGGTCGACAGCCTCGGCATCACGCTCGAGCGCCTGGGCTCGCCGAAGCAGAAGGACGAATATCTGCGGCCCTACGCGGCATGGAAGAAGACCGGCTCGCTGTGCTTCTCGGAACCCGACGCCGGCTCGGACGCCGGCGCCATCCGCACGCGGGCCGTGCGGCGTGACGCCGGCTGGGTCATCACCGGCCGCAAGCACTACATCTCGCGCGGCGACACCGCCGATTTCTACTTCGTCACCGCCGTGACGGACAAGGCTCTGGGGCCCCGCGGCGGCATCACCACGTTCCTGGTGGACCGCGGCACGCCGGGGCTTTCGGTGCCGCGGGTCGACGTGTCCATGGGCTCGTCGCTGCACCGGCTGGCCGAGGTGGTGTTCGACGACTGCTTCGTGCCCGACGACGCCGTGATCGGCGAGGTCGGGTTCGGGTTCCTGGCGGCGATGAAGACGCTGGACGACGGACGGCTGTCGGTGGCGAGCACCTGCCTGGGTACCGCCCAGCGGCTGGTCGAGCTCATGGTCGAGCATGCGAAGGAGCGGCACACGTTCGGCCATCCGCTGTCCGACCGCCAGGGCATTCGCTGGATGATCGCCGACAGCGTGACCGACATCGAGCTCGGCCGCGCCTTGCTGACCGCGTCGATGGCGAAACTCGAGGCCGGCGAGCCGCTCGGCGTGCGCGCCAGCATCTGCAAGCTGCACATGAGCGAAGCGCTCGGGCGCATCGCCGACCGCGCGGTGCAGGTGCACGGCGGCGCCGGGCTGCTGCGCGGCCAGGTGGTCGAGCAGCTGTATCGCGACGTGCGCTTCTTCCGCATCGGCGAGGGCACGTCCGAAGTGCAGCGCATGCTCATCGCCCGCTCGGTGCTGGGACGGCCTTCCCGCGATGGAGACTGAAATGCCGACTGTCGACCGCCTGGTTCGCATCGAACGCGCCGACCGCGTGGCCACGCTGGTGCTGGACCGCCCCAAGATGCACAACGCCATGAACCGCGCGCTGGTCGCACAGCTCTCGCAGGCTTGCGCCGAACTCGATGCGGATGCGGGCGTGCACGTGGTGGTGATCACGGGCGCAGGCAAGTCCTTCTGCTCCGGCATGGACCGCGCGGAGCCGCCGACGGCCGATCTCCAGCAGCTGGTGATCGACGGGTTCGGCGACCGCGAGGCGCTGTACCGGCTGCGCAAGCCGACCATCGCCGCGGTGTCCGGAGCCGCGTTCGGCAGCGGCTTCGAGCTCGCGCTGTGTGCCGACATCCTGCTGGCGGATACCACCGCCAGCTTCGCCCTGCCGGAGATCACCTTCAACGGCATGCCGGGTGCGGGCGGCACGGTGCGGCTGGCGGCGCGCGCAGGCCTGCAGCATGCGATGGAGATCTGCTGCAGCGGCCGGCGCGTGAGCAGCGATGAAGCGCTGGCGCTGGGCATCGCCATGCAGGTGCACGAACCGGCACGGCTGCTGCCCGAGGCGACGGCGCTGGCCGCGCGCATGGCGGCGCAATCGCTGGCGCCGCTGATGCTGATCAAGCAGGGGCTGCGCAGCGCGCAGCAAGCCGCGCTGGCGAGCAGCCTGCCGCTGCAGACGCTGGCCAGCTACACCTGCATCCTGGGCCGGGCCGTGCCTGCGCGCACCTGAGCCGCGACCCGCTTCGATCGAACCCGATTCCTACGACACCTCATCAAAGGAGACAGTCATGAGATTCCCGTCCCTCGTCGCATTGGCGCTCGGCGCGCTGGTCACGGTCGGCGCCAACGCGCAGGGCACCATCCGCGTCATCAACCAGTTCGGCCCGGGCGGCGGTGCGGACGCCATCGTCAGGCCGCTGGTGGAACGCGTGGGTAGCGAGATGGGCCGCACGGTGATCATCGATCACAAGCCGGGCGCGTCGGGCACCATCGCGGCCGCCGAGCTGGAAAAGGGCGCCCCGGATGGCAGTACCCTGATCATCGACACGCAGACGCTGTCGGTCAACTCGGTGCTGCGCAAGGTGAACTACCGGCATAGCGAGTGGGAACCCGTGGCCTTGCTGGCCCAGATTCCGCTCGCGCTGCTGACCGCCAAGGAGCTGCCCGCGAACTCGCTCGCCGAACTGGTCGCCTACGCCCGCAAGAATCCCGGCAAGGTAACCTATGCGACGCTCGGCCCGGGCTCGGCAGCCCACCTGGCCGGCCTGCGATTCGAGCGGGCGATGGACCTGAAGCTGCTGCCCGTTCCCTACAAGAGCACCTCCGACGTCCACCAGGACCTGCTCGGCGGCCGCATCGACGTCTTCTTCGACGGCGTCACGCAAGCGCTGCCGCGGCTGCAGGGCGGGCAGCTGAAGATCCTGGGGCTCAGCACCGGCAGCCGGCTGCCCGCGGCGCCTCAATTGCCCACGTTCAAGGAGCAGGGGTTCGACATGGAGGTCGGTTCCTGGTTCGGCATCGCCGCGCCCAAGGGCACACCGCCGGACCTCGTCGCCAAGCTGTCGGACGCGTTCGTCAAGGCCCAGGCCAACCCCGACTACAAGAAACGCATGGAGCAGCAGGGCGTGATCGTCCATGCCATGGGGCCGCAGCAGTTCGCGTCCTTCCGCAAGGAGGATCAGGCACGCTGGGCCGAGCTGATCAAGAGCGCCAACCTCGTCATCGAGTAAGGCTGCGGCGAAATCGATCGGAAGCCCCATGGGATCCCCTGTCCGGATCGAGCGTGCCGGGCGCACGCTGTGCCTGACCTTGGCGCGCCCGGAGGCGGCCAACGCGCTCGACGAGGCCAGCCACCGTGCGCTGGTCGCTGCGCTGTCGGCAGCCGTGACGGATGCCGGCGTCGGCGCGGTCGTGCTGCGTGCCGACGGCGATCGGTCGTTCTGCGCGGGCGTCGATCTGAAGGAGTTCGCCGAGTTGGCACCTGCCGAGGCCTCGGAACGGCGGCGCGAACTGCTGCGCCAGACACTGCTCGCGCTGATCGACTGCGACAAGCCGGTGATTGCGGTCGCGCGCGGGGCGGCGATCGGCGCCGGTTGCATGGTGGCGATGCTGGCCGACCAGGTGATCGCCGGTGAGCAGGCGCGCTTCTCGCTGCCCGAGGTCCGCATCGGCATCCCGACGCCGGTCGCAATCAGCGTGGTTGCCGGGCGCCACGGCTCGAAACTCGCGTCCTCGCTGGTACTGAGCGCCCGCGTGCTCGATGCCCGGGACGCGCTGCACGCCGGTGTGGTCGACGCGGTGGTCGCGGGCGACGCGCTCGACGCGGCGGCGATCGAGCGGGCCGGCACGCTGGGCGGCTTCGATTCGAATGCGTTCCGCGCGACCAAGCGCTGGGCGAATCGGTCGCTGCATTGCGCGGTCGCCGCCGCGTTCGACGAAGCGGCCGCGCTGGCGCGGGTCGGGTCGACATGAGAGGCCGTCGGCGGTAGACGGCGCGGCCGTGCCGGCACGGATCGCCGCGAGCGCCCTGCCCGGGATGCCCGCGTCAGTCGAACAGCACCGACGGCAGCCAGGTCGACAGCACCGGAAACGCGACCAGCACCGCCAGCCGAACGACGTCGGCGACGACGAACGGCGCGACGCCGCGATAGAGCGTGCCGGTCGAGACGCCGGGCAGCAGGGTCCGGATCACGAACAGGTTCATGCCGACCGGCGGGCTGATCAGCCCGATCTCGACGACGACTACGACCAGGATGCCGAACCAGATCGGGTCGAAGCCGAGATGGACCACCAGCGGGAACAGCACCGGCACCGTCAGCAGGATCATCGACAGCTCTTCCATCGCGGTGCCGAGCAGCACGTAGATCACGCAGATCAGCACGATCACCGTCATCGGATGCACCTCGAACGCCGAGACCGCATTCTTCAGGTCCTCGGGCATCGACGTGAAGTTGACGAAGTTGGCGAAGATCAGCGCGCCGATCAGGATCGCGAACAGCATCGCGGTGGTTCGCGCGCTTTCGACCAGCACCTGCGCCAGCACCCGCCAGGTCAGCGCGCGCCGCGCCAGCGCGAACACGAAGGCGCCGAACGCGCCGATCGCGGCGCCTTCGGTCACGGTGAACACGCCGCCGTAGATGCCGCCCATCACCAGCACGAACAGCACCATCACCCCCCAGATGCCGCGCAGCGCCCGCCAGCGCTCGGGCCACGGCGTCCGCTCGCCGGGCGGCCCGGCCGCCGGGTCGCGCCAGGTGGTCCAGGCGACCGCGAGCATCAGGAACGCGGTCGCGACCAGGCCGGGCAGCACGCCGGCGGCGAACATCTTGCCGATGTTGACCTCGGTCATCAGGCTGTAGATCACCATGATCACCGACGGCGGGATCAGGATGCCGAGCGTGCCGCCGCTGGCGATCGCACCGGTGGCGAGCGCGTCCGAATAGCGGTAGCGCTTCATCGACGGATAGGCGACCTTCGTCATCGTCGCCGCCGTCGCGACCGACGAGCCGCAGATCGAGCCGAAGCCGGCGCACGCGAGCACCGTCGACATCGCGAGCCCGCCGCGCCAGTGGCCGATGAACGCGTAGGCGGCGCGGAACAGCTCGTGCGAAAGACCGGCGCGGCTGACGAAGTTGCCCATCAGGATGAACAGCGGCACCACCGACAGCGTATAGGAGAAGCCGGTCTCGTACATCAGCGTCGCCGCCGACGACAGCGCGGCGTTCCAGCTGCGCAGGTAGGCAAGGCCGAAGAAGCCGACGATGCCCATCGCGAACGCGATCGGCACGCGCAGCACCGACAGCGCGAACATCAGCGCCAGACCGATCAGCGCTTCGGTCACCGCGGCCGCCGCTCAGACGACCGTGCCGCCGTCGGCGGCGGCCGCCGCCGGATCGAACGGCGCCGGTGGCTCGGCGAACACGTACGCCAGATGCACGACCGCGGTCGCCAGCGTCAGCGCCGCCATCAGGTAGACGAACGGCGCGATCGCGAACTTCAGGGTCTGCGTGACGTCGCCGGCCGCGGCGAAGCTGGCGGCCTTGCGCGCCAGCAGCCACGCCATGCCGACCAGCGCCAGCGCGCAGACCAGGTGCACGACGACATGGAAGCCGCGCCGCCAGCCGGCCGGAAAGAAGCCGTCGAGCACATCGATCGTCACATGCTGGTGGCCGCGCGAAACCAGCGGCAGGCCGGCGAAGATCAGCACCGCCATCATCACTTCGGTGATCTCGAAGCCGCCGCGGATCGGCGCGTTGAAGAAGTAGCGCATCACCACGTCGACGAAGGTCAGCACCATCATCGCGAACAGCAGCGAGCCGGCGATCGTGGCGAGCACGACGTCGCAGACATGGGCCAGTCGCTGGCCGGCGGTTCGACGCGGCGGATTCATCGACGGTGGCGATCGGGTGGGTTTCGGGGTGCGGCCGGACGGCCGCCCGCTGCTTTTGAACTAATCTACCGGAAAGGCGCAGCAGCGCCAATCCGGCCGAGCCCTCATCCGGCCCGGCCCCCGGTCAGGAGCTTCCCCATGGCAGACGCCTCCCGCGAACCCGCGCCCGGATGGCGCTCGCGAATTGCCGTCGACGGCGACGACCGCGCGCCGCACCGGACCTTCCTGCGCGCGATGGGCCATGACGACGCGTCGCTCGCCAAGCCGTTCGTCGGCGTCGTCAGCACCCATGGCGACAACACGCCGTGCTCGGCGTCGCTGCGGCCGCAGGCCGACGCCGCGCGGATGGGCGTCGCGATCGCCGGCGGCACGCCGTTCGAGTTCACCACGGTCTCGGTCTCCGACGGCACCTCGATGAACCACCGCGGCATGCGGATGAGCCTGATGTCGCGCGACCTGATCGCCGATTCGATCGAGATGGTGATGCGCGGCCACGTCTACGATGCGCTGGTCGGCTTCGCCGGGTGCGACAAGACGCTGCCCGGCATCATGATGGCGATGGTCCGGCTCGACGTGCCGTCGGTGTTCATGTACGGCGGCGCGATGTTGCCCGGCGAGCTCGACGGCGAAACCGTCAGCACGCTGCGCGCCTACGAGGCGGTCGGCGGCCTGCATGCCGGCACCGTCAGCCAGGCTCGGCTCGACGCGCTCGAGCGCGCCTGTTCGCCGACCGTCGGCTCTTGCCCCGGCCAGTTCACCGCCAACACGATGGCAATGGTCTCCGAAGTGCTCGGCCTGGCGCTGCCGGGCACCGCGATGCTGCCGGCGGTCTATTCGCAGCGGCTCGCGCTGGCGCGCCGTTCCGGCGAGACCGTGATGCGGATCCTGCGCGACGGCGGGCCGCTGCCGCGCGACCTGGTCACCCGCAGCAGCCTCGAGAACGCCTGCGCCGCGGTCGCCGCCACCGGCGGCTCGACCAACGCCGGTCTGCATCTGCCGGCGATAGCGCACGAGGCCGGCATCCGCTTCACGCTCGACGACGTCGCCGAAGTGTTCCAGCGCACGCCGCTGATCGGCGACCTGCAGCCGGGCGGCCGCTTCCTCGCACGCGACCTGCACCACGCCGGCGGCGTCTCGGCGGTGATCCGCGCGCTGCTCGACGGCGGCTACCTGCACGGCGACGCGCTGACGCTGTCGGGCCAGACCCTCGCCGCCGCCCATGCCGCGACGCCGCCGCCCGACGGCACCGTGATCCGCCGCGCCGACGCGCCGCTGCACCCGAGCGGCGGCGTGGTCGTGCTCAAGGGCAATCTGTGCCCGGACGGCGCGCTGATCAAGATCGCCGGCCTGCGCGCGCTGGTGTTCGAAGGCCGTGCCCGCGTCTTCGAATGCGAGGAGGACTGCACCGACGCGGTCCGCCGGCGCGCCTATGCCGCCGGCGACGTGCTGGTGATCCGCAACGAAGGCCCGAAGGGCGGCCCCGGCATGCGCGAGATGCTCGGCACCACCGCGCTGATCTACGGCCAGGGTATGGGCGAGCAGGTCGCGCTGCTGACCGACGGCCGCTTCTCCGGCGCGACCCGCGGCATGTGCATCGGCTATGCCGGCCCCGAAGCGGCCGATGGCGGCCCGATCGCGCTGGTCGCGGACGGCGACCCGATCCGCATCGACTGCAACCGCCGGACCATCGATCTGCTGGTCGATGACGCCGAGCTGGCGCGCCGGCGCGCCGCCTGGCGCCCACGCCGCGCCGAGCGGCTCGCCGGCGTGCTGGAGAAGTACGCGAAGCTGGTCGGTCCGGCGCATCTCGGCGCGGTGACGCACAGTGGGAATGTCGAATGGAAGCGCGAGTGAGGTGCGGCCGGCTGCAGCCCGCCGCACACCCGCCGACGACGCCCCCGAGCACGCCGCAGCGATGCCGCTGACCACACTGGCCGTCGCCGGCTATCGTTCGCTGCGCGACCTCGCGATCGAGCTCGGCGCGCTGACCGTCGTCACCGGCGCCAACGGCAGCGGCAAGTCGAACGTCTACCGCGCGCTGCGGCTGCTGGCCGATACCGCGCATGACCGGCTGATCGGCTCGCTCGCCGCCGAAGGCGGGCTGCCGTCGACGTTGTGGGCCGGACCCGAGCGCTTCTCGCGCGCGATGCAGCGTGGCGAGCAGCCGGTGCAGGGCACGGTGCGCCGCGACGCGGTCAGCCTGCGGCTCGGCTTCGCATCCGACGACTTCGGCTACGCGCTCGACTGCGGCCTGCCGACCAGCAAGCAGACCGCGTTCGCGCTCGACCCGATGATCAAGCGCGAATGTATCTGGGCCGGGCCGGTGCTGCGGCCGGCGGCGCTGCTGGTCGACCGCCGCGGCCCGGCCGTGCGGGTCCGCCAGCGCGACGCGCGCGGCTGGCGGACGCTGCCGACCACGCTCGAACCGTTCGACAGCGCGATCAGCCACGCGATCGATCCGCGCGACGCACCGGAAGTGTTCGAGCTCCGCGAGCGCGTCCGGCGCTGGCGCTTCTACGACCAGTTGCGCTGTGATCGCGACAGCCCGGCGCGGCAGCCAAGAATCGGCACCCGCACCACCGCGCTCGCCGACGACGGCGCCGATCTCCCGGCGGCGATCCAGACGATCCGCGAGATCGGCGACCCGGACGCGTTCGATGCCGCGATCGCCGACGCGTTTCCCGGCGCGGCCGTCGCGATCGACGTCCGCGACGGCCGCTTCGGACTGTCGCTGCGGCAGCACGGGCTGCTGCGTCCGCTCGCTGCCGCCGAGCTGTCGGACGGCACGCTGCGCTACCTGCTGCTCGCGGCCGCGCTGCTGGCACCGCGGCCGCCGGAGCTGCTGGTGCTCAACGAACCGGAAACCAGCCTGCACCCCGACCTGCTGCCGGCGCTCGGCCGGCTGATCGCGGCGGCGGCCGAGCGCAGCCAGCTGATCGTCGTCACCCATGCCGCCCGGCTGGTCGCGGCGCTCGACGAAGCGCCCGAGTGCCGGCGGATCGAGCTGCAGAAAGCGCTCGGCGAAACCCGGGTCGTCGACGACGACGGACGCGATGGAGGCAGGATCGGCTGGCAGTGGCCGGAGCGCTGAGCGCCCGGCGGCTCGCGGCTCGCGGCTGGCGGCTGGCGGCTGGCGACGGGTACCGCGATTGCCGCGGACGACGGGATTGCAGGTCCGCAATCGCCAGCCAGGAGACTCGAATGAATGTGCAGGAAATCATGAGCCGCGATGTACTGGTCGCGCGCCCGACCCAATCCGTCCAGCAGGCCGCCGAGATCATGGCACGCGAGGACATCGGCTCGCTGCCGGTCGGTGACGACGATCGGCTGGTCGGCGTGATCACCGATCGCGACATCGCGATCCGCTGCATCGCTCAGGGCCAGGGGCCATCGACGCCGGTCGAGGCGGTGATGTCGAAGGACGTGAAGTACTGCTTCGACGACCAGGAGGTCCGCGAAGTCGCCGAGAGCATGGGCTCGGAGCAGTTGCGCCGGCTGCCGGTAGTGAATCGCGACAAGCGGCTGGTCGGCATCGTCGCGCTCGCGGATGTCGCACGGGCGGATCGGGAGCGGTCGGCATCGACCGCGTTGAAGGGAATCAGCCGGCCCTGAGGGGATGATCCGGATGCCGGACGGTACCGCGCGGCCGGCTCGGTGGCGGGGCCCGCGGCGCGCCGCGGGCATCGCGCTTGCCGGGCCGGGGTCCGTCTGGCTCCGTGATTCAGGGTGGCATGAACCGGCTGTTCACGACGATCGCCGGCAGGATCGCCCACTTCGCCGGCCGGCCCGCGGCATTCATCCTCGCGCTCGGCCTGGTCCTGGCGTGGGCCGTCGCCGGCCCGCTGTTCGGCTATTCCGAGACCTGGCAGCTGGTGATCAATACCGGCACCACGATCGTCACCTTCCTGATGGTGTTTCTGGTGCAGAACTCGCAGAACCGCGACGCCGGTGCGCTGCAGGCCAAGCTCGACGAACTGATCCGCGCGATCGAGAACGCACGCAAGGAGTTCATCGGCATCGAGCATCTGACCGAAGCCGAGATCGAGGCGATCCTCGCGCGGCTCGAACGCGACCGGCCGGCGGGCGCCAAGGCCGGCGCCGGCGGCCACTCGCACCAGGCGGTCGACCGGCTGCTGAAACGCCGCCGCTGATCGCGCGCCGGCTGTTCGGCGTCGAGCGATCGACGCCGATCGCGTGGCCGGGCGTTGCCCGGCGGTCAGTGCGCGGCGCCGGCCGCGCCGGCGCTGGCGGCCCGACGTACCGGCCGAGCCATCCAGACCAGCGCGATCAGCGCGACGAACAGGATCGCCGACAGATGGAAGATGTCGTTGGCACCGAGCATCGCGGCCTGCTGGTCGATCATCCGGTTCAGCGCGGCGAGCGCCTGATCATGGGTCATCCCCTGCGCGATCATCACACCGAGCGCCTGATCGGCACTGCTGCCGGGGCGGCTGATCGCCTCGACCAGCCGCGCATGGTGCAGCGCCGAGCGGTCGTCCCACAGCGTGGTCGCGACCGAGGTGCCGATCGCGCCGGCCGAGATCCGGACGAAGTTCGACAGCCCGGTCGCGGCCGGGATGCGGTCCGGGGTCAGCCCCATCAAGGTCAGCGTCACCAGCGGTATGAAGAAGAATGCCGTCGCCACACCCTGCACGATCGTCGGCACCAGCAGCGTCACGAGATCGACCTGGGTGTTGAACTGCGAACGCATCCACAGCACCACGGCGAAGACGACGAACGAGATGGTCGAATAGATCCGCGGGTCGACCTTGTTGACGGTGCGGCCGACCAGCGGCGCCAGCACCAGCGCGAGCAGCCCGACCGGCGCCATCACCAGGCCGGCATAGGTCGCGGTGTAGCCCATGTACTGCTGCAGCCAGAGCGGCAGCAGCACGACATTGCCGAAGAACACGCCATAGGCGACCGACAGCGCCAGCGTGCCGGTCCAGAAATTGCGCCCCGCGAACAGGCTCAGGTCGACCACCGGATGACGCTCGGTCAATTCCCACGCGAGGAACAGCGAGAACATGACGACCATCGCGATGGCCAGGCCGACGATGGTCGGTGACTCGAACCAGCCGAGATCCTTGCCCTTGTCGAGCATGATCTGCATCGCGCCGATCCACAGCACCAGCAGGATCAGCCCGACCACGTCGATCGGCAGCTTGCGGGTCGGCGTATCGCGCTTCGAATAGATCGTCCAGATGCCGATCGCGGCGATCAGCCCGATCGGCACGTTGATGTAGAAGATCCACGACCAGCGGATATTGTCGGTGATCCAGCCGCCGACCACCGGGCCGGTCACCGGCGCCACCAGCGTCACCATCGACCACATCGCCAGCGCCAGACCCGACTTGGCGGCCGGGTAGCTCTGCAGCAGCAGCGTCTGCGACAACGGGATCATCGGCCCGGCGACCGCGCCCTGCAGGATCCGGAACAGCAGCAGCAGTTCGAAGGTCGGCGCGATGCCGCAGAGCCATGACGTCAGCACGAACAGCAGCACCGCCCCGACGAACAGCCGGACCGCGCCGAAGCGCTGGGTCAGCCAGCCGGTCAGCGGCAGCGAGATCGCGTTGGCGACCGCGAAGCTGGTGATGATCCAGGTGCCCTGGTTCGGCGAGACGCCGAGGTCGCCGGCGATCGACGGCAACGCGACGTTGGCGATCGTCGTGTCCAGCACGTTCATGAACACCGCGGCGGACAGGCAGATCGTCCCCCAGACCAGCGCGGCGCCGGCGAGCGGCGGATGCAGCGGCGCACGGCCGGCCGCGGCAGCGCCGGAGACCGCGCCGTCGCGGCCGGCCGCTGCTGCCTCGGCGTCGGGCCCGACCGGCGCTGTCGGCATCGGGCCGGCCCCGGCGTTCCCGCTGCCGGTGCTGCCGCCGGCAGCGCCGGGCAACGCCGGCGCTGCCGTACTCACCGCGGCCCCGGCGCCGCGGCCCCGGCAGCGGGTTGCGCCGGATCGGCCCTGGTCAGCCGCACGGCGGCGACCGGGTTCACGAGCTGCCCCGAGCGCTTGCTGCCGAGGTTGTCGCTGATGATCCGGTCGATCAGTTGCTGGGTGGCGTCGATCGGCACGGCACCGGGCCGGGACGCGGCCGGATCCGCGGCGGCATCGGTACCGGCGGCCGGTACGCCGCCGCTGGCGGTCTCGGCCGATATCGGCGCGGGGCCGTGGCCGTTGCGCGCGGCCGGCGCGGCGGCAGCGCTGCTGATCGCCGAGAAGCTGCCGTCGGCGACGACGGCGCCGCTGCGGTCATGGGTGTCGACGGTCGCGACCATCGACAGGCCGACCCGCAGCGGATGCGAACGAATCTGCTCGGGGTCGATCGCGACCCGGACCGGCACGCGCTGGACGATCTTGATCCAGTTGCCGGTGGCGTTCTGCGCCGGCAGGATCGCGAACGCGGCGCCGGTGCCGGCGGCCAGTCCGGTGATCCGGCCGCGGTAGGTGACGCGGCTGCCGTAGGCATCGGCGACCAGCTCGACCGGCTGGCCGATCCGCATGTCGCGCAACTGGCTTTCCTTGAAGTTGGCGTCGACCCAGACCTGGTCGAGCGGCACCACCGCCATCAGCGGCGCACCGGCCGCGACCCGCTGGCCGACCTGCACCGCCTTGCGGGCGATATAGCCGGACATCGGCGCGACGATCGTCACCCGGTCGACCGCCAGCATCGCCTCGCGCACCCGCGCCGCAGCGCGCTGCACGTTCGGATGGCTCTCGACGGTGGTGCCATCGGTCAGCGCCTGGTTGGTCGCGAGCTGCTCGCGGGCGCCGGCGAGCGCCGAGCGTGCCGCGGCACCGGCGGCCTGCGCCGCCGACAGCGCCGAGTTGGCGTTGGCGACCGCGCTCCGCGCGTGCTGCAGCTCCTCGCCCGAGACGGCGCCGATCGGCGCCAGCGCACCGCGCCGCTTCAGGTCGTCGTTGGCGCGTTTCAGGTCGGCCCGCGCGCGCTCGGCGTCGGCGGCGAAGCGTTCGACATCGGCCTCGCGCGCCTGGATCGCCGCCGCCAGCGCGCCGTTGTTGGAGAACGTGACGCGCACCTCGCGGACCGTCTGCGCCAGCTGCGCCTTGGCCTGTTCGAGCGCGACCTGGGCATCGGCCGGATCGAGCCGCACCAGCGGCTGTCCGGCCTGGACGAACTGGGTATCCTCGGCGAGCACCTCGACCGCGGTACCGCTGATCTGCGGCGTGATCAGGACGATGTGGCCCTGGACGTAGGCGTCGTCGGTGCCGATCCGATACTGGCCGACGGTCAGGTAGTAGGCGCCCCAGCCGACGCCGATCGCGACGAACGCGATCAGCAGCCCGCCGATCGCGAGCTTGCGGCGGCGGTTTCCGGACGCTGGCGCCGACTCGCCGGCGGGGTTCGGCTCGCCGGCGGGGTTGGCAGTACGGTCGTTCATGTTGGTTCCAGCAAAAGCGTTCAGCGGGCGGCGACTGCCGCCTCGCCGCGCCAGCCGCCGCCGAGCGCGCTGACCAGCGCGATCTGCGCGTCGACGACGCGGTACTTGAGATCCACCGTGACGCGGCGCTGCGCCAGCACGTTGGTCTGCGCCTGCAGCACGGTCAGGAAGTTGCCGAGGCCGGCGCGATAGCGCGCGGTCGCGAGCGATTCGGCCTGGTCCGCCGTGCGCTGCACGTCGGCCTGGCGCTGCTGCTGCGTCTGCAGCGACTGCAGCGTCGTCAGCTGATCGGCGGCGTCGCGCACCGCATCGATCAGCGCACCGTTGTAGGCGGCGATCGCGCCGTCGACGTCGGCGCTGCGCGCGCGCAGGTTGGCGCGCAGCCGGCCGGCATCGAGGATCGGCAGCCGGATCGCCGGACCGGCGCCGTAGGTGCGGCTGCCGCCGTCGAGCCAGTCCGGAAAGCCGATCGCATTCAAGCCGACGAACGCGGTCAGGCTGATGTTCGGATAGAACTGTGCCTGTGCCGCGGCGACGTCGCGCAACCCCGCTTCGACCCGCAGCCGGGCGGCGGTCAGGTCGGCGCGGCGGCCGAGCAGGTCGACCGGCAGCGCGGCCGGCAGCGCCAGCGTCCGGGCCGCCTCCCAGTCCGGTGCCGCGCCGGCGAGCGCATCGGGCCCCTGCCCCGACAGCGCGGCCAGCGCATGACGGGCCAGCGTGATCTGCTCGTCGAGCATCGCCAGATCGCGATCGACCTCGAGCGCCTGCGTCTGCGCCTGGCGCAGCTCGACGTTGGTATCGAGACCGGCGCGGACCCGGTTCTGCACCAGCCCGACCGTCTGCTGCCGCTGGCCGCGGATCGCTTCGAGCGTGCGCTGCTGCGCCAGCAGCCGCGCGAGCGCGTACCAGCCGCGCGCGATCCGGGTCGTCAGCAGGATCCGCGCCGCCTGCGCATCGACCGCGGCCGCGTGTGCGGCGCCGATCGCGGCGTCGAGCTGCGCGCGATGCAGGCCGAACAGATCGAGCTCCCAGCTGCCGGAGACGGTCGCGTCGTTGATCGTCCGCGTCGCGCCGGCAAAGGCCGGCGGGACCAGGCCGTGCTCGGTGTAGCGCTGCCGGGTGCTCGAGACCGCGGCGTTGACCTGCGGATACAGGCCGCTGCGCGCGATGCCGGCGAGGGCCGCCGCCCGATCGGCGCGCGCCGCCGCCGCAGCCAGCGTCGGCGAGCCGGCCAGCGCGCGCTCGATCAGCGCATTCAGCGCAGCATCGTCGAACTGGCGATACCAGTCGGCCGCGAGCGGATCGGCAGCGGCCGCCGTTTCGGCGGCACTCGTGGTGACGCCGAGCGCGCCGGTCGTCAGCGCCGCCGGATGCTCGGGCACGACGCCGGGCGTCGCGCAGGCAGCGAGCCCGGCAGCGAACCCGGCGGCCGCCAGCGCCCGCAACGATCGGCGCAGCGGATGCGGTTTCATCGGTTCGACTCGGATCGGTTCGACTCGGACCGGTTCGGCTCGGACCGGTTCGGCTCGGATCGGTTCGGCTCATGCGGCAGCGGCGCGCCGGCGGGCGCGGCGCTCGGCAGCGCCTTCGCATTGGCCAGCAACCGGCGCAGCAACTGCTGCAGCGTCTGGAACTCGTCGCGGCTGAAACCGCGCAGCGTATCGTTGAGGGTGTCGGCCAGCACCTGGTGCAACGGGCAGGCCGCGCGGTGCCCTTCGGCAGTCAGCGACAACCGGGTCGCGCGCCGATCGGCGTCGCAGCGGGTCCGGTCGATCAGCCCCTTGTCGATCAGCCGATCGAGCATCCGCGTCATCGCGCCGGCATCCATCGACAGCGCACGCGCCAGTTCGGCAGCCGTCGCGCCTGGCGTCGATTCGAGCAGCAGCAGCAGCGGCCACTGCGCCGCCGTGACGCCGACCGCGGCCATCCGGTCATGCAGCTCGCGGCTGATACAGGTTATCGCCTGCTTCATCAGCCAGCCGATCGAGTTCTCGCGCGACCACGTGTCGCCTCGATAGAAGCGGATCACGTCACCGGCAGCCGCAGCGTCACCGGCAGCATCAACGGCGGATACGGATTCGGTGCGGGTTCTCGTTTCGGAGCGGGTTCTGGTCTTCATCGTTCGGGCGGCTCGGCCGCAGGTCGCGCCCGGTTCTCGCCGCGGCCGCGCAGGTGACTGGGCGATCGCTGGCAGGCGCCTCGGCAATCGCTGCCCAGGCAATCAATTCTACGCAAATTTATTTGCCTAGTCAATGATATCGAACGCACGCCCGTATCGCCGATAATCCGCCTGCCCGGCCGCGGCCCGTCATCCGGCCGCTGCCGCCCGACCACCGTCGCCCGACTGCCGGGCAGCCGAACCACCGGAGGAAGAAGATGCCCAAGGGATACTGGATCGCCCGAGTCGACGTGGCCGATCCGGAGGCCTACAAGCAGTACGCAGCCGCCAACGCGTTGCCGTTCGCCGAGTTCGGCGCGCGCTTCGTGGTCAGGGGCGGCCGCTTCGAGACGCTGGAAGGCAGCAGCCGCAGCCGCAACGTCGTGATCGAGTTCCCGTCGTATCAGGCCGCGCTCGACTGTTACCGCTCGCCCGGCTATCAGGCCGCGCTGGCGCTGCGGCTGCCGCACGCGACCGCCGACCTGCTGATCATCGAAGGGTACGACGGGCCGCAGCCGGGCGGCTGACGCTCCGGACGCAGCGGCGTCCGGAGCGTGAACAGGTCCTAGACGGCAAGCGGAGCGCCGCGCTCGGGTGACGACATCAGGGCCCTGGCCGACCGTGTCAACCGCTGACCACGAAATAGGCGACTATGGCCAACGCGATCGCGGCGAGCGTGAAATTCATCGCGACGCCGAGGCTGGTCCAGTAGCCGCGCGGAATCTCCTGTTCGCTCAGTTCGCTCAGCACGCGGCGAAACTGCAGCGCCGAAGCGGCAGCCACGCCGGCTCCCAGAAGCACCAGAACGACCCCCAGGCCCAGCGAAAAGATTCGTTGCGACTGCGACAGCGGCTGGCCCGCGAGCATTTGCATGAACAGACCGAACCGCTCGACGACGAACCCGAGCCCGAGCAGCGCGATGGCGGTCCGCTGCCACGCGAGCAGCGTCCTTTCTGCAGCGAACAGAACTCGGGGATCATTGAGGTAAGACATCGTCGGTCGGCGCTGTTGGAGACGCTGCATCGGAAAGCGGCCACTCGTCCGACGATAGCACAGCCTCTGACGGGAACGCGCTCGGCCGTGTCGCCGGACATCGCCGCGCCGTGCCTGGAGCCAGCACCTGCCTCTTCGATATCGCTCGGGTCGAAGTCTTGACGCGGGCAGGTTGTCGGATGGACTACCGCGCCGATCGACTGTTGCCTCGGATCCACTTTCCGATGCTGCCCCTGCCGGCTCCGATCACTTCGAGCGCAACGCGCAGGAATGCGTCGACCAGCGGCGACTTGTCGTCGGTGCGGCGAACGACCGAGATCTCCGCGGTCCCCGCATCGCGCCGCAGCGGACGAAAGACGACGCCCCGGATCGGAAGCAGTTCGATCGACGCCGGCACGAGCCAAGCCGACGCGATCGTGCAGTCGGGGACCAATCTCGTGACCTTTCCGGCGCTGCAGGAGATCGAGACGCGAGCCGGCAAGCCGGTGGTCAGCAGCAACCAGGCGCTGCCGTGGTCGGTGCTGAGAAAGGCCGGCGTGGAGGATGCACTTCCGCTGGGGCGCTCGTTCGAGGCGGCGTGATGCAGCGGACGTTCACTCGGACTTGACGCCGGCCTTCTTCACCAGCGCCGCCCACATGTCGCGGTCGGCCGCCACCTGCGCGGCGAACTGGGCCTGGGTCATGGTGCCCACGTCGTAGCCCAGCCCCTCGTACCGGCCGCCGACGGCCGGGTCCTTGAGCAGCGCAGTGACTGTGGCGGCCAGTTGCTGCACCACGGCGGCGGGCATTCCCCTGGGCCCGAACAGGCCGCCCCAGGTGTTGGACTCGAAACCGGGAAAGCCCTGCTCGAGGAACGTGGGCACGTCGCCCGAATGCGCGGAGCGCTTCGGCCCGGTGACCGCCAGCAGGCGCAGCTTGCCGCCGGCGAGGTGCGGTTTCAGCGTGACCATGTCGAGGAAGGCGGCGGTGATCTCGCCGTTCAGTATCGCGAGCGTCACCGGTGCCGAGCCCTTGTAGCCGATGTGCGGGAGGTCCAGCTTCGCGGCTTCGGCAAGCTTGAAGCCGTACAGGTGGCCGGTCGAGCCCGGGCTGACGCCGGCGTACTGGTGCTTGCCGGGCTCGGCCTTCACCTGCTCGACGAACTCCTTCAACGTCCGGGCCTGCGTGCGGGCAGTGCTGACCACGAACCACAGCGGCGAGGAGATGAGTTCGGCCACCGTCGTGAGGTCGCGCACCGGGTCGTAGGGCGGGTTCGCGAAGGTGGCCGGCGTGATCACCATCGGCATGGCGTGGACCAGCAGCGTGTGGCCGTCGGGCGGCGACTTGATCACCGTGTCGGTGGCGATGATGCCGCTGGCGCCGGGTCGGTTCTCCACCACCACGGGCTGCTTGAAGATCTCGCTCAGCTTTGGCGCCAGCACGCGCGCGAGCGTGTCGCCACCGCCGCCGGCCGCGAACGGCACCAGGATGCGGATCGTCTGCGTGGGCCAGGCGGCCTGCTGCGCCTCCACGCGAGATGCCACGGCCAGCGCGAGGGTCGCCGCAATGGTCGCCAGCGCATCGCGGCGGGTCGGATTCGGCATCGGAACGGCCGTCGGTGTCTGCATGATGTCTCCTCCTTAGGTCATTGTGTGTTGCCACTGGGTGCCATGGGTGCGCCGCCGTGCCTCAGCCGCCCAGCGCCTTGATCTGCGGCAGGTCGCGGATGCGGACGTCGTGGTGGCGCTCGGCGCGCTTCGGGTCGCGCCCGACGCGGGCACGCGTAGCCACGGCGCCGGGGTCGGGGTCGATGTCTTCCTCGTCGCGCGCCAGCCCGGCCAGGATGCCGGTCGCCACCTCCTGCGGCGAGGACTTGGTGGCCCAGCTCGGGATGTCCCGCGACATCCGCGTGTCCACGCCGCCCACCACCACGGCCGCCACCAGCAAGCCGTGCTGGCGCAGCAGCGCACGCATGCCGACCGTCATCGACAGCGCGGCGGCCTTGGTGCAGGAATAGCTGCCGATCATCGGGTTGTGCTGGATCGCCGAGCCCGACAGGATGTTGGCGATGGCACCGCGGTTCTTCACCAGCACGGGGGCAAAGGCGCGGAACATGTGCAGGATACCGAACAGGTTGACTTCCAGTTCCTCGCGCAGGTTGCCCGGCGCGCCGGCGTCGAGCAGCGTCACGCCGTAGTGCGACACGCCGGCGTTGTTGACGAGCAGCGTCACGTCGCCGGCCGCACGGGCGGCGGCGGCGCAATCATCGGGCCGGGTGACGTCCAGCCGCATCGGCGCCACGCGCCGGTCGTCGAGCAGCGCCCGGTCGAACAGCGCGGGATCGCGCGCCGCCGCATGCACCCTGGCCGCGCCCGCCGCGAGCAGGGCCTGCACCAGGGCCTCGCCGATGCCGCGATTCGCACCCGTCACGAGCGCCACGCACCCTTCGATCTTCATCGTGCCGTTCCCGCCTACTCGAGCCTCACGCCCGCCTTCTTCATCGACACCGACCACCGGTCGTGGTCGGCACGCACCATCGCACCGAAATCTTCCAGCACCAGGGAGCCCGGCTCGTCTCCTTCATCGCTGCGCGAGCGGGCTGGCGGTGCTCAGGCTGTCGCCGAGCGCTTCGCTTCGTCCGTGCCCCGCAGCGCGCGACCGTTCTCCAGCACCTCGATCGCGCCCGGCTGGCTGGCCGGTGCCAGGTCGCGCTCCAGCCTGGCCACCACGTCGGCCGGCGTGGCGGCGGACTTCGGCGTGTGCGCGTAAATGTGCACGCCACGCTCGCGGCGGTCGAACCAGATCGCCTGGGCCTGCTGTTGGCGCGGGCGCGTGGCGGCCAGCCACACGATGGTGTCGGCACCCTGCGCATGGGTCCGCAGCACCGGACGCAGCATGGCCCGGAAGCGCGGCATCGAGCGACCAACGCTGGCCGTGTCGACCCAGCCCGGGTGCATCGCGTAGTAGTCGCGCCGCTCGGGCGCCACCTGGCGCCAGTGAGCCGCCAGCATCACCTGCCCGCGCTTGGCCAACCCGTAGGCGCGCACGCCCAAGTAGCCGGCGCCGGTGATGTTGAGGTCGTCGACCACCATCGCCTGGTTGTACATGCCGCCCGAGGACACCTCGACCACCACGGCATCCTCGGCCAGCAGGCGGTCGTCGATGAGTCCGCGCGTGAGCAGGTAGTGGCCCAGCAGGTTGGTGGCGTAGGAAAACTCGTGGCCTTCGTCGGTGAGAATCTGGTCGCGCTTCTGGATGCCGACGTTGTTCACCAGCACGTCGATCGCGAGGCCGCGCGCGCGCAGCCGGGCGAGCAGGCCACGGATGTCGGCCATGCGCGAGAAATCGGCGACCTCGGTGATCACGCGCTGCGGATCCGCGGTGCCGGCCGCGAAGGCCTGCAGCTTGCCGAGGTCGCGCGCCACGCAGATCACGGTGGCGCCGCCGGCCACGGCCGAGCGGGCGGCCGAGCCGCCGATCCCCTCGGAGCCCCCGGTCACGAGCCAGGTCTGGCCGCGGAAGTCGGGCTGCTTCGCACCCCACCAGGACAACCGGCGCGCGTGGTAGCCGATCGCGCTGTAGCTCGCCGTGAAGCGGCAATAGAAGCCGATGATCTTCCTGAGCGGCGCGTTGCGCGAAGCCATGGGCGGGCCAGGTTCAGTGCGGATCGACGGTCTTGCCCTGCGCCCGCAGCAGTTGCGCGCGGTCGTAGTACTCGCGCCATTGCCGGATCAGCGGCCCGTCGAACTCCAGGATGCCGACCACCGGCACCTTGCGACTCACGCCGTCGATGACGACCTCGTCGGTGCGCTCCACCACCACGGCGCCGTCGATCACCCCGATGCGGTGCAGGTGCAGCGTCACCTGCTTGTTCGGCTGCGTCATGTTCACGATGCGCTGGTAGAAGGTCTCGCGGCCGACGACCGGCTCCAGCATCATGGAATGCAGCACCCCGTCGGGGGCGAGCAGGTCGGCGCAGGTGCGCCACTCCTTCTGCTCCCAGGCGCGTGCCATCTTCCGGAAGGTGGCGATCTTCTCGTCGTCGGTCAGCGTGGTCGTGCTCATGCAGCGTTCCTTCCAGGCGCGGATCATTATTAGACTCAGCGGAAGTCCGTCGATCAACAGGAATCTCGGGGAAATCCCAATGCATGAGAAAACCGAGGCGATGGCCGGAACCCGGAGCGCCGCGAAAGCGCTGACACTGCTGCGGCACGTGGGTGCGTACCACGGCGCCGGGATCCGGCTGCGCGAGCTGGTCGCGCTATCCGGCCTGGACCGCTCCACCACGCACCGCCTGCTGGCCTGCCTGGTCGAACAGGGGTTCGTGGAGCGTGTCGGCGACTCCAAGCTGTACCGGCTCGGCATCGAGGCGCTGCAGTGGGGATTCTCGGCCGACGGGCTCGCGTCCGTGGTCGACCGCTTCCGGCCCGCCATGCAACGCCTGGCGCGCCAGACCGGTGACAACATCTATCTGATGGTGCGCAGCGGCGACTTCGTCCTCTGCCTGCACCGCGAGGAAAGACACTGTCCGGTCAAGGCCTTCGTGGTCGAGGCCGGCATGCGGCGGCCGCTCGGCGTGAGCGCCGTCGGCGTGGCCATGCTCGCGCGCCTGCCCGAGCCCGAGGCCGCGCGCCTGCTGGAGCGCCACCGGCGCGAATACGAACGCATCGGCGTTTCGTGCGACGACGTGCTGGGTATCGTGCGCCGGGCGCGCCGCGTGGGGTTCTCCGAGGTGCCCGACTTCAGCATCGAGGAGACCAGCGGCGTCGGCTGCGCCTTCGCGCTGACACGCCACAGCGACGCCGGCATCAGCATCGCGGCCATCAACTCGCGGATGCTCACACAACGCCGGGCCGAGCTGGGCAGGCAGCTGGTCCGCGAGTTCTGCGGCACGGCCGCGGTGTTGCGCGGGAGCAGAGACACGTCTGGCCAACTTCAAGAACGCCGACTTGGCCGGCGCTGTCTTCTGCGCTGAGTCGCCGCTCGTCGAAGGCGGTCAAGGTCGACCAACCCGCGGTGGGCGCAGAAATGCCGGACGACCACCCGGGGCGGCTGCGACCCGAGCCCGGCGCGGCCAGCCGGATCCAGCTCGACGACGCATTGAAACGACTGACCGAGTTCGGCCGCACGACATCGGGCCGGCCTGCGCCGCGCCGAATCGCTCCTCCGAGTGTCGACCGAACCCTCGGCTGGGGCGAGCTGGCCTCTCGTGCTGCGAGAGCCGCCGAACGCTGCCGCGTGTAGAGCCGGCTCAGGCGGTCCCGGCTTCGGCGCAGTCCTAACGCGACCGCGCGATCGATCGAAATTTTCCAAACCGGCAGGGCTTGACCGCGTCGGGGAATCGGACTACTTTCTGCCTCAACGCCTCTCACCGAAGAGGCGATTGGTTCCAAAGACGGGTCGGTCACACGTCGCAGCGCCTCGAAGCGTGGCCTCGATGATAAGGGCCGAACCTGTTCTAGGGAGCGCAGCCGCTACTCGCGGCTCATACGGGGGCGCGGTAGATCCGCGCCCCTTCCTTTTTGCGGAGCCGGCGTACGGTGCCGGCTTTCCCGACGCAGCGTATTCCCTGCTACCCTTACGCGCCTCGCGCTGCCGCGCCCGGCCTGCACCGACGCGGTTCGTCGGCGATACCGGCGCTTGAAACCGGCGAAACGACCCCGATCTCGGGTGCGGCGCTGCTGGCCGCGCCAACCCTGCTGAGCCGCCTGGCGGCGCTGGAGACCGCTTGATCCAGACCACCGATGTTCTCGGCAAACGGCTCGCCCGACTGTCGCCAGTGCAGTTGCGCGGCCTGCGCCGCGGCATGGAAAAGGAAAGCCTGCGCGTCGCGCCCGATGGCACGCTGTCGCGGAACCGGCATCCGGCCGCGCTCGGCTCGGCGCTGACCCATCCGAGCATCACCACCGATTTCAGCGAGTCGCAGATCGAGCTGATCACCGGCGTCCACGAAGACATCGAGGGCGCGCTGCGCGAGCTGACCGAGATCCATCGCTTCGTGCTCGCGAACATCGGCGACGAACTGCTCTGGTGCACCAGCATGCCGTGCCGGCTGCCGCCGGACGCGCAGATTCCGATCGGCCAGTACGGCAGCTCCAATGTCGGCCGCACCAAGACCGTCTACCGGATCGGCCTCAGCCATCGCTATGGCAGCCGGATGCAGACGATCTCCGGCCTGCACTACAACTTCTCGCTGCCGGCCGAGGCGTTGGCTGCGCTGCAGCAGGCCGACGGCGACGGCGGCGATCCGCTCGCCTATCGCGACGCCGCCTACTTTTCGCTGATCCGCAACTTCCGGCGCGACTCGTGGCTGCTGCTGTATCTGTTCGGCGCCTCGCCGGCGGTCTGCCGCTCGTTCGTCGACGGCACCGCCCACCGGCTGCAGCCGCTCGGCGATCATTCGATGTACCTGCCGCATGCAACCTCGCTGCGGATGGGCCCGCTCGGCTATCAGAGCGATGCGCAGTCGGCGCTCGGCGTCAGCTTCAACTGTCTGGCGAGCTATTCCGCTTCGCTGCGCGAGGCGCTGACCCGGCCGTATCCGCCGTACGAGGCGATCGGGATCCGCGACGGCGACCGCTACCGCCAGCTGACGACCTCGCTGCTGCAGATCGAGAACGAGTTCTACGGCACGATCCGCCCGAAGCAGCCGATCCGCCGCGGCGAGCGGCCGCTGCATGCGCTCGCCGAGCGCGGCGTCGAGTACGTCGAGGTCCGGCTGATGGACCTGGATCCGTTCAGCCCGGTCGGCATCACCGCCGAGACGATGCGGCTGCTCGACGTGTTCCTGCTGCACTGTCTGCTCGCCGACAGCCCGCCCGACGACCCGGCATCGATCGCCGCGCTGTCGCGCAATCGTCATCGCGTCGCGCAGCAGGGCCGCGCGCCGGGCCTCACCCTCGAACGCGACGATGGCAGCGAGGTCGCGCTGGTCGAGTGGGGCCGCGAACTGCTCGCCGACTGCGCACCGATCGCCGCTGCGCTCGACGCCGCGCATCCCGATCGCGACGGCGCCTACGGCACGGCGCTCGCGCAGGCGCGCCGCTGCCTCGACGATCCGGCCGCGACCCCGTCGGCGCGGGTGCTGGCTCAGATCGGCGGCGGCGACTCGCCGGCGCCGTCGACGCTGGCGCAATCGTCGCTCGCCCACTCGTCGCGCGCACAATCGTCGCGCGCGCAATCGTCGCGCGCGCAATCGACGCTCGGCTTCGCGCTGCGCTGGTCCGAGGCGCATCGCCAGGCGCTGCTCGCCGAGCCTCTGGCCGCCGATGCGCTCGCGAGCTACCGGCGCGCCGCCGCCGAATCGATCGCCGAACAGCGCGCGATCGAAGCCGCCGACGACCTGCCGTTCGAGAACTGGCGGCAGCAGTACATCGGTGCGCCGTTGACCGCCGAGCGGCTGGGGCCTGTTCGCACTACGGACGCCGCCGCGTGACTCACCCAGTGACTCACCAGCCGAGCGCCAGCAGGGCGCAAAGCGCAGACATAGCCGCAGGGCACCGGCGCGGCGGCGTCCGTAGGGCGAACAGGCCCGAGGCCGGCCGCCGAATCGTTGACCGAGAACGACGCCCGCAACGCCTTGCTGAT
>JBFWQR010000046.1:0-47061 GCA_050249335.1 Lautropia sp. | reverse complement strand
TCCGGTCGCGATGCGTCTCGATGTGCACCGGGATGCCGGCGTCGCGGCCGAGCCGGCGCCAGCCTTCGAGCAGCGGGATGCATTCCTCGATGGTGTGCGGCCGGACATCGGGCTGCAGATTGATGTGATCGGCGCCGAGCTCCTGGACGGTCTCGATGATCGGCTTCAGGTCGTCGATCGTCCTCGGATAGCACTGCGCCTGCCACGACAGGCCCGCATCGCGCAGGAAGCGCGTCACCGTCCGGGCGTGGTCGCGGTCGGCGAACCGCAGGCCGGCGCCGTCGAAACCGGCGTCGCGGATCATCTCGAGCCGCCGCTCCAGCGGATGCTCGAAGCGGTCGGGGCGACGCTGCTCCATCGCCCACATCGATTGATAGACCAGCAGCTTCTGCACGGCCGGTCCCGTCAGGCGGCGGCGACGCCGGCGTCGAAATAGCGCCGCTTCGCGACCCGCTGGTTCTCGTAGATCGATCCGCGGTGCGGCGCCGGCGGCAACGGCATGCGGACCGGCACCGACGTCATCCGCGGCTCGATCGACGGCTTGCCGACCAGCAGCCGGCTGTCGAATTCCTCCAGCGATGCGACGCCCTCGAGCGGCCAGGCGTCGGCGGCAGTGAACTCGAACAGCAGCAGCCGGCGCGGATACGGCGACAGATTCTGCGCCGAGCCGTGGACCAGCCGGACATGGTGGATCGAGATCGAACCGGCGGGACCGATGCTCGGCACCGCACGCTCGAAGTCGACGGCGCTGGTCGCAGGGTCGATCGCGCCGCAGAAGCAGCCGTCGGCATGATGGTCGTGGATCGGGCCGCGATGGCTGCCCGGCAGCAGCAGCAACGGGCCGTTCTCCATCCGGCAATCGTCGAGCATGACGCCGACCGCGAGCACGTCATCGTTGGTATGCGGATAGAACGCCCAGTCCTGATGCCATTCGACCGGTGCGCCGCCGCCGCCCTCCTTCATGTTCAGCTTCGACGACTTGATCCGCACGCCGGACGGCAGCAACGGCGTCAGGCGATCGAGCAGCGCGGCGCTGCGCATCACTGCGTCGAACGCGGGGTCGGCGAGGTGCGGCTGCTTGATGCGCCGGACGCGCGGCTGCTCGGGGGTATGCGCCGGATCGAGATCGTAGAGGGCATCGTGCGTGCGGACGCCGCGGGCACCTGCGATCAGGCGGTCGACCGCATCGCGCATGCGCTGCACGGTCTGTTCGTCGAACACCGACTGAATCACGAGGAAGCCATCACGACGATACGCGTCGATCTGCTCGCGCGTCAGCACTGTATGTCTCCTTCGTTCAATTCGTTCTGCTAGACAGAACAGTGTTTCTCCTGACGACATATTGCGCTCCGGCGCGAGATCTTGTCAAGCGGCGCCGGCTGCCGGTCCGCCATCCTCGGTGGATCCCCGATGGGCTCCCGCCTTCGCACCGCCAGCGCCGCTGCCCCGTCGCACCGCACCTTGACACCGCGGAACGGAAAGCCGAACATCATTCAAAATCGAAACGTCGTTCTGTCTGACGAAATATCAATCATCGGCAGCCGGCAAGTCTGCAGACACGCCTGCCGGCGTGAGGAGGAGATCGAATGAATCGTCTGTTCAAGTGGTGCGTCGCCGGCCTCGTCAGCGTCGCGGCGGCGGTCGCCTCCGCGCAGGAATTTCCGCAACGGCCGTTGCGGCTGCTGGTCGGCTTCGCGCCGGGCGGCGGCACCGATACCGTCGCGCGCGTCCTCGCGCAGGGCATCGGCGAGGTCCTCGGCCAGCCCGTGGTGGTCGAGAACCGCCCCGGCGCATCGACGCAGATCGCGACCGAGATCGTCGCGAAGGCCCCGGCCGACGGCTACACGCTGATGCTGGCCACGATCGCGCACGCGCTCAACCCGGGCCTGTTCGCCAAGCTGCCGTACGACTCGCTGAACGACTTCACACCGGTCGGCCTGGTCGCGACGTCGCCGCTGATGGTCGTGGTCAGTCCGACGGTTCCGGTCTCGAACATGAAGGAGCTGATCGCCTACGCGAAGAGCAATCCGGGCCGGCTCAACTTCGGAATGGCCACCGGATCGACCCCGCATATCGCCGGCGCGATCTTCCAGAAGATGGCCGGCATCGAGTTCGTCAACGTCCCGTTCAAGGGCAGCGCGCTGGTCTATCCCGATCTGATCGCCGGCCGGATCCACTTCACGTTCGACGCGATGGTCTCGGCATTGCCGCAGGTTCAGGGCGGTAAGGTCAAGGGCATCGCCGTGACCAGCGCGCAGCGCTCGGCGACCGCCCCCGACATCCCGACGATCGCCGAATCGGGACTGGACGGATTCGCGGCCGAGCCGTGGTTCGGCATCCTCGCTCCGGCGGCCACGCCGCCGGCGATCGTGAACCGGCTCAACGCCGCCGTCCGCAAGGCCGTGGCGAATCCGGCGGTGCGCGAGAAGCTGGTGAACTCCGGTTACACGATCAAGGATGGAACGCCGGCCGAGTTCGCCACCTATCTGCGCTCCGAGACCGAGAAGTGGGTCCAGGCGGCCAAGGATTCCGGAGCCTCGGAGCAGCGTTGAGCTCCGGCCCGGCGGCGCCGCCGGGCGTCGCTCCGGTGAGGTCGCGCGCCGCGAATCGCCGCGATTCGCATGTTATTTTTCGGCGCAAGCATGAGCCTCAAGGCCTCCAATCCGAAGAGCCGCCCCGCCGCGGCGCAAGCAGCCGGCGGCGTCGCGGCGGTCGACCGGGCGTTCACGATCCTGGCGGCATTCGGTCCCGACGACCGGAATCTGTCGCTGGCCGAGCTCGCCGCCCGCACCGGTCTGCACAAGAGCACGATCCTGCGGCTGATGGAATCGATGCAGCGCCACGAGTACCTGCTGCGGCTCGACAACGGCCGCTATCAGATCGGCCCGATGCCGTTCCTGCTCGGCGCGATCTATCAGCGCAGCCTGAGCCTCAGCGACATCGTCATGCCGCTGCTGGCCGGGCTGAGCAAGCTGACCGGCGAAAGCATCACGTTCTTCGTACCGCACGGCGACCAGCGTGTCTGCCTGCATCGGATCGATTCGCGCCATGAGATCCGCGAGCATCTGCGGGCCGGCGATACGTTTCCGCTGACGCGCGGCTCGCCGGGCGCGGTCCTGACGGCGTTCGCCGGCGGACGCGGTGAACGGTTCGATCAGATCCGCTCGGATTACTACTTCATCTCGTACCCGGACCGGCCCGCCGAGCCGGTCGGGATCTCGGCGCCGGTGTTCGGTACCGCCCAGATCCTGCTCGGTTCGATCACGATCTCGGGTCCCAGCACCCGGATCTCGCTCGAATCGCTCGAACGGATGCGCGGCCCGCTGCTGCGCGCCGCAGCCCAGGCGACGCGCGCGCTCGGCGGCGATGCCGCTCCGCTCGAGAACAGCGCGATGCAGATCGACGGCGACGACATCGGCGTCCGCGCCGCCGGCTCGCGGCGACGCGGCTGACGGCGACGCGGCCGACGGCGGCACGGCTGGCAGCGGCACGGCTGGCAGCGGCACGGCTGACGGCGGCGCCGGAGCCGGCCGTCCGCCGATCGGTGCGGCCGAAGCTACTGCCCGACCGGCTGCCAGAACGCCCGCGACCGGACCCGCTGCAGCGGCTGCAGGCCGAATTCGGCCGGCGCCGTACCGGCGCCGACCATGCGGTCGTGCAGATGGACGATTTCCTTGGCGGCGACCAGCGGCCGCTCGAGCGGGAACTGGTGCGAGCCTTCGATCCGGGCCAGGTGCTCGCCGACCAGCCGGCGGGTCGCGGCCAGGCCGATCAGGCGCGACAGCCGCGAGCGCTCGCCGATCATCGCGCCGCACGGCACGACGCGGCCGCTGCCGTCGACCGGCGGGCCGCCGGCGACCAGGCCGGCCAGCGCGGTCGGGCAGGTCTCGTGGATCCGGCGGGCCACCGCGGCGTCGAAGCGGCGGGTTTCGGCCCGTGCGGTTTCGGTCGTGCTGCCGAAGCGGCGGAAGAGCGCCCGGCATTCGGGATCGATGTCATCGCCGGACTGGTCGGCGCCGGCACCGAAGGTCGCCGGCAATCGGCCGAGGCCGACCCGCTTGAGCAGTTCGAAGGTGCGGGCCTGAGCCACGGTCGGCAGCGCCGCATCGAGCAGGATCACGGCACGAACCCGCTCGGGCGCCCGGTACGCGGTCAGCAGGCTGAGCCAGCCGCCGCAACCGTGGCCGAGCAGCACCACCGGCTGGCCCAGTGCGGCGACGTGGTTGCGGAGCTGGTCCAGCAGCCGCGGCCAGGCGTCGGTGACCGGATACGCCGGATCGTGGCCGAACCGGTCGATCCCGGTCGGGATGAAGCGGTGCGACAGGCCGATCAGCAGTTTCTGATAGACCGGCCGCGGAATGCCGTTGCCGTGGGCGAACACCAGCGGGATGCGATGCGGCATGTTGAAGTCTCCGGCGTTACCCGATGATCGGCCAAGCAGAAACCGTCTGCCGTGACAAACTTCACGGTGCCGCCGGTGCAGGCATGCGAAGGGGCCGGCGGCCGGATCGACTATTCTTGGCGCCGATGAGAATTCGGCACGGAATCACCGCGCTGGCCCTGGCTGCCGCCGCATTCGGCGCCC
The DNA here is from genome assembly GCA_050249335.1 of Lautropia sp. Classification (GTDB taxonomy): domain Bacteria; phylum Pseudomonadota; class Gammaproteobacteria; order Burkholderiales; family Burkholderiaceae_E; genus Lautropia. The sequence continues at coordinate 42,476 of JBFWQR010000046.1, read as the reverse complement.
AGGGCCAGGTCGCCAGCAAGCCGGACGGCCGCTGGCGCTACGCGATCGGCGCCGGCGCGACCCTCGCCGCCGGCAACAGCGAGTCGGCGGCGCTGACGATCAACGGCGACGCCGCCTACCAGGACGCGGCGCGCAAGATCACGCTCTACGGCAATGCCGCCTACGGCAAGAGCGACGACGTCGTCAACACCCACCACATGGCCGCCGGCAACCGCTGGAACTGGGAGCTGGCGACGCCCTGGTTCGTGTTCGGCCAGGGCGACTGGTTCCGCGACCGGCTGGCCAATCTGTCCTATCGGGTCGCCGCCAACGGCGGCCTCGGTCATCACGTCTGGCGCCACGACAACGGCGACTTCTGGGACCTCAGCGCCGGCCTCGGCTACTCGCGCGACGAATACTCGGTACCGACGCTGGTCGCGGACGAGCTGCGCACCCGCTACGGCCGGTTCGAGGCGCTGGTCGCGAGCGAATCGCAGCACGCGTTGTCGGACACGACGACCCTCAAGCAGCGGCTGGCGCTGCTGCCGAACCTGGACGAGCACGGCGAATACCGTGCCACCTTCGACGCGGGGATCGCGGTCAGGATGACGCGCCAGCTGGCGTTGACCGCGACGCTGGCGGTCCGGCGCAACAGCGATCCGGGCACCGGCGTGAAGAAGAACGATACCCTGTTCGTGACCGGCGTGACCTGGCGCGTCGAATAGATCGGGACAGATCCGGACGGCTGCCGCCGCGTCAGGTCAGCGAAGCGCGATAGATCGACTCGATCGCGCCGTCGAGCGTCTGGTTGAACACCTCGTCCGACTGCTGCGCGCTCAGGCCTTCGGTCAGTGCCCGGCTGAAGCTCGCGATCACGCCGGGATTGCGCGCCAGGATCCGGTTCGATTCCTCACGCGAATAGCCGCCCGACAACGCGACCACGCGGAGCACGCGCGGGTGGGCGACCAGCTCGCGGTAGAAGCCTTCGACCGTCGGCAGCGTCAGTTTCAGCATCACCTTGTCGCGGCCCGGCATCGCGTCGAGCCGCTCGATGAAGCCCTGCTTCAGCAATCGCTCGGCTTCGGCCTTGTCGGTCGCGCCGATCGAGACCTCGGGCTCGAGGATCGGCATCAGGCCGGCGGCGAGGATCTGCCGGCCGACCTCGAACTGCTGGTCGAGGATCTTGCCGATGCCGGCGGCGTTGGCCTCGGCGATCACCGAGCGCATCTTGGTGCCGAAAATGTGCTTCTTGCCGGCGCGCTCGAGCAGCGCGTCGAGACCGCCGATCGGCTTCATCAGTTCGACACCGTCGGCGCGCGGCGCCAGACCCTTGTCGACCTTCAGGAACGGGACGACCTGTTTCTTCTGCCACAGGTAGTCGGCGAAATCCATGCCCTCGACCTGGCGATCCATCGTCATCTCGAACAGGATCGCGCCGAGCACGCGGCGGCCGTCGAACGCCGGACTGGTGACGATCCGCGACCGCATCGCATGCACCAGATCGAACATCTGCGCCTCGCCGCTGTAGGCGCTCTCCGGCACGCCGTAGAGCTTCAGCGCCTTCGGCGTGCTGCCGCCGCTCTGGTCGAGCGCGGCGATGAAGCCGCCGGCCTTGGCGACCTTGTCGAGTTGGGTCGGGTCGGTCATAGTGATCCTCGAGTGATCCTTGTCTGAGAAATGCGGAATCGCGGCGATTATCGCGCGGGAAGTGGAACCGGGCCGTGAACTCCGTCAGCCGCCGTTGACATTGATCACAGATGGTCGCCGATCCTGACCAGCTTCAGCGTATTGGTGCCGCCGGACTTGCCGACCGGCTCGCCGCTGGTGATCACCACCAGGTCGCCGCGCTGCAGCAGACCGCTGTCGACCATCACCCGCTCGGCATCGGCGAGCATCGAGAGCGTGTCGGAGGTGTGGTACTCCATCGTGACCGGATGGCATTCCCGGTAGAGCGTCATCCGGCGCCGCGACCCCTGCTCCGGAGTCAGTGCATAGACCGGCACGCCGGAATCGAGCCGGGATATCCACAACGCGGTCGAACCGGACTGCGTCAGCGCCAGGATCGCCTTGACCCGCATGTGATGCGCGGTGAACAGCGCCGCCATCGCGATCGACTGGTCGATCCGGGTGAAGGTCCGGTTCAGGAACGCGCTGTCGAGCGTGCTGGTCTGCGAGCGGTCGGCCTCGTCGCAGATCCGCGCCATCGACTCGACGGTCTCGACCGGATACTTGCCGGCGGCGGTCTCGGCCGACAGCATCACGGCGTCGGTGCCGTCCAGCACCGCGTTGGCGACGTCGGAGACTTCGGCGCGGGTCGGCACCGGCGACTCGATCATCGACTCCATCATCTGGGTCGCGGTGATCGTCAGCTTGTTGAGCTCCTTGGCCATCCGGATCATCCGCTTCTGCAGCGCCGGCACCGCTGCGTCGCCGACCTCCACCGCGAGATCGCCGCGCGCGACCATGATGCCGTCGGACGCCTTCAGGATCTCCTCGAGATTGCCGATCGCCTCGTAGCGCTCGATCTTGGCGATCATCAGCGCCTTGCCGCCGGCTGCACGCGCCAGCTCGCGCGCCATGTACATGTCGGCCGCGTTCTTCGGGAACGAAACCGCGATGAAGTCGCTCTTGAAGCCGACCGCGGTCTTGATGTCCTCCATGTCCTTGGCCGTCAGCGCCGGTGCCGAGAGCCCGCCGCCCTGCCGGTTGATCCCCTTGCGGTTGGACAGCACGCCGCCGACCAGCACCACGCATTCGATCCGCGTGTCGGTCACGCGCTCGACCCGCATCGTCATCCGGCCGTCGTTGAGCAGCAGCGTGTCGCCGGCCCGGACGTCGTTGACCAGCTCCTTGTAGTCGAGGCCCACCCGGGTCCGGTCGCCGAGCTCGCAGTCGATGTCGAAGGTGAAGCGGTCCCCGGGCGCCAGGTCGACCTTGCCGTCGGCGAACTTCCCGATCCGGATCTTCGGCCCCTGCAGGTCGGCGAGCACGCCGACGTCGATCCGCAGCTCCTCCGACAGCGCCCGCACCCGCTGGACCGTCTCGACGTGCTCGGCGGCGCTGCCGTGCGAGAAGTTGACCCGGACCACATTGACGCCGGCCGTGATCAGGCGGCGCAGCACGTCCTCGCCGGCCGAGGCCGGGCCGAGCGTGGCGACGATCTTGGTGGCACGGGGGATGTTCATCGCTGGTACCGCTCCTGGCCGATGCATGGACCTTGCCCGGCCATTGTTATGCGCGATCGCTGCTCGACCGCCAAAACCCCAAATTCTGCTACAAATAGTCGAAAGTGGCGCTACGCGGCTACCCGAACGCCCCGCCGAGCGTCGGTCGCAGGCCGGCCATGTGGTGGAATCCGCCGCACGCGATCCTGACGCGGTTCCGACCATGGAACGGGCGCCACGCAACTCCGGGAGAAAGGACGATGGCGACATCCTCGTGGGCCGCTGCTCTCGCGATCGGCGCTCTTGCGGCGGGCTGCGGCAGCGACGACAGCCCGCGCCAGACTTACGACGTCAGCGAAGCGCTGCAAACGATGTTCTCCCAGGCCAATGCCTACGAGGCGGAGGCGACGCATGACGGCGTGGTCTACAAGCTCAGCGCGCGCCTTGACCGCGGTCGGCTGAGCTACAGCGTCGACCCGACGGGCCCTCTCCAGATACGGTTCGCAACCTTTCGGGATGTCTCGATTTCCTATGAACCGATGCCGCTGCGGGTCACGTTTCTGCGGAACGTGCTGTTCAATATGTACGCCGACGCCGACGAGGCGCAGCATCCGGTCCCGACCGCGGCCAAGATCGGCAGCCAGCAGACTCTGCTGAAAGGGCATACCTTCTATTACTCCGGCATCCCGGGCCGGAACTCGATGCGCGTCGACGGGCAGGGAACGATGTCGTTGGGCTGGCGGCTCGAGCCCGAAACCGACGATTCCGCGTATCTCTGCGTGCTCCTCGACGACAGGGGAAGAAACCCTGACGATCTCTGCTACTCGATCGCGCCGGGGGGCCAGCAGACGGGGCGCTTCAAGGCAGTCGTCGAGGTGCCCGTGGGGTTCGATCAGGACGTCCGCCTCGAGTTCACGCAGACCCGCTCCTGACGACTCGCTCCTGACTGCGACAGCGGCCCGACGCCCGTCCAGGAGTCCGGGATTCCCGGATCCGCATCGCGACAACGGCCGGCGGCGGCGAACTGGTAGTATCGGACTCGGCGGATGCCGGTGACGACCTCGCCGTCATCGCCGCACCCTCCGGCCGCGTGCGCCACCCGCACCCGGCCCGGAGCCAGGCACCGGCGCGCTGGACACGATCAGGCGCGGAGACCAGACGATGGCTGAAGAAGAGCGAGAAAACGAGCGAGAGCCGCTGCACGCATCCCCGCTGCGCCTGCACGTACCGGAGCCCAGCGGGCGCCCGGGTCACGACACCGACTTCTCGTATCTCCACCTGTCCAGGGCCGGCGCGGTCAGGCGGCCGCCGGTCGACGTCGCGCCGGCGACCACCGGCGATCTCGCCTATGCGCTGGTACGCGTCCTGGACGAGGACGGCAACGCGGTCGGCCCGTGGAATCCCGAGGCGTCGCCGGACCTGCTGCGCCGGGGGCTGCTGGCGATGCTCAAGACGCGGCTCTTCGATGCGCGGATGCTGGTCGCCCAGCGGCAGAAGAAGATCTCGTTCTACATGCAGAGCCTGGGCGAGGAAGCGATCGGAACCGCGCATGCGCTGGCGTTGAACATCGACGACATGTGCTTTCCGACCTACCGCCAGCAAAGCATTCTGATGGCGCGCGACGTGCCGCTGGTCGAGATGATCTGCCAGCTGATGTCCAATGCACGGGACCCGCTGAAGGGCCGCCAGCTGCCGGTCATGTACTCGGTGCGGCGCGCCGGCTTCTTCACGATCTCCGGCAACCTGGCGACCCAGTTCATCCAGGCGGTCGGCTGGGCGATGGCCTGCGCGATCAAGGGCGACACCAAGATCGCGTCCGCCTGGATCGGCGACGGCGCCACGGCGGAGTCCGATTTCCATACCGCGCTGACCTTCGCCCACGTCTATCGGGCGCCGGTGATCCTGAACGTGGTCAACAACCAGTGGGCGATCTCCACGTTCCAGGCGATCGCGGGCGGCGAAGCCACGACGTTCGCGGCGCGCGGCGTCGGTTGCGGTATCGCGTCGCTGCGCGTGGACGGCAACGATTTCCTCGCCGTCCATGCCGCGTCCGCCTGGGCGGCGCGGCGCGCGCGCAGCAACCTCGGTCCGACGCTGATCGAATGGGTCACCTACCGCGGCGGCCCGCACTCGACGTCCGACGATCCGTCCAAGTACCGGCCGGCAGACGACTGGGCGAGATTCCCGCTCGGCGACCCGGTCGCCCGCCTGAAGCAGCACCTGATCCGCATCGGCGAATGGTCGGAACCGCAGCACGAGGCCGCGTGCAGCGAGATCGAGGCGACGGTAGCGGCAGCGCAGAAGGAGGCGGAGCAGTACGGCACGCTCGCCAGCGGCTACGCGCCGAGCGCGGCCGACATGTTCGAGGATGTCTACAAGGATATGCCGGCGCACCTGCGCCGCCAGCGCCAGGAACTCGGGGTATGAACGGGAACCATCGGGAGTCGCCGCGTACTTCGTCGCGGATGACGATGATCCAGGCCTTGCGTTCGGCGATGGACGTGATGCTCGAACGCGACGACAACGTGGTCGTGTTCGGCCAGGACGTCGGCTATTTCGGCGGCGTATTCCGCTGCACCGAGGGCCTGCAGGCCAAATACGGCAAGTCGCGGGTGTTCGACGCGCCGATCTCGGAAGGCGGCATCGTCGGCGCGGCGGTCGGCATGAGCGCCTACGGCCTGCGGCCGGTCGTCGAGATCCAGTTCGCCGACTACTTCTATCCGGCTTCCGACCAGATCGTTTCCGAAGCCGCGCGGCTGCGCTATCGGTCGGCCGGCGAGTTCACCGCACCGATGACGATCCGGATGCCGTGCGGCGGCGGCATCTACGGCGGCCAGACGCACAGCCAGAGCCCGGAGGCGCTGTTCACCCACGTGTGCGGCCTGCGCACGGTGATGCCGTCCAATCCGTACGACGCCAAAGGGCTGCTGATCGCATCGATCGAGAACGACGACCCGGTCATCTTCCTGGAGCCGAAGCGCCTGTACAACGGCCCGTTCGACGGGCATCACGACCAGCCCGTCGTGCCATGGTCGAAGCACCCGCTCGGCGAGGTCCCCGACGGCTACTACACCGTGCCGCTCGAATCCGCGTCGATCCTCCGGCCGGGTTCCGAGCTGACCGTGATCACCTACGGGACGATGGTGTTCGTGTCGGAGGCCGCGGCGCGCGAGACCGGCATCGACGCCGAGATCATCGACCTGCGCAGCCTGTGGCCGCTCGACCTGGACACGATGGTCGAGTCGGTCAAGAAGACCGGCCGCTGCGTCATCGTGCACGAGGCGACGCGCACCTGCGGCCTCGGCGCGGAGCTGCTGGCGCTGGTGCAGGAGCACTGCTTCCATTATCTGGAGGCCCCGATCGAGCGCGTGACCGGGTGGGACACGCCCTATCCGCACGCCCAGGAATGGGCCTACTTTCCAGGGCCGCAGCGGGTGAGCGCCGCGCTCCGGCGCGTAGCCGGCGCGGGCCGGCCGGTGAGCGCGCCGGCCGGGGAGACCCGCTGATGGGCATTCACGTCATCCGGATGCCGGACATCGGCGAAGGCATCGCGGAGGTCGAGGTGGTGGCCTGGCATGTCGAGCCCGGCGACCAAGTCGCCGAGGACCAGGTGCTGGCCGAAGTGATGACCGACAAGGCGACGGTGGAGATTCCGGCGCCGGTCGCCGGCAAGGTGCTCGCGCTCGGCGGCAAGGCCGGCGACGTGCTGGCAGTCGGCGCCGAGCTGATCCGGATCGAGGTCGCCGGCCCGGGCAACGAGAAGGCGGCGACGCCGGGGAAGACGCCGACAGCGGCGCCGCCGGCGGCCGAGCCGACGTTGGCATCGGCACCAGCCGTATCGGCAGCGGCCGCGTCGGCACCAGCAATATCGGAGCCGGCCACATCGGAGCCGGCCGGGCCGGTGGCGCCGATACCGGCCGCACCGGCACCGCGGCCGGCGGCTCCGGTGCCGCACACCGCGCCTCCGGGGTCGGCCGCGAGGCGCACGCCGGGTGCCAGGCCGCTGGCGTCGCCGGCGGTGCGGCGCCGCGCCTGGGACCTCGGTATCGAACTGCAGTTCGTCCAGGGCAGCGGCCCCGCCGGCGTGATCCTGCACGAGGACCTGGACGCCTGGCTGGCGGCGCACGAGGCCGGCGCCCCGGCGGGAATGCCGACGGGCAGGCGCGGTATCGCGACCGGCGAGGCGAACGACGCCGAAGAGGCGAGCGACGCCGAAGAGACGATTCCGGTCATCGGCCTGCGCCGCCGGATCGCGCAGCGGATGCAGGAGGCGAAACGCCGGATCCCGCACTACAGCTACGTCGAGGAAGTCGACGTGACGGAGCTCGAGACGCTGCGCGCACGGCTGAATCAGCGCTGGGCGGCCGATCGCGGCAAGCTCACGGTGCTGCCGCTGCTGCTGCGCGCGCTGGTACTCGCGGTCCGGGACCATCCGCAGGTCAACGCCCGCTTCGACGACGAGGCCGGCGTCGTCACCCGCCTGCGCGCGGTGCATGCCGGCATCGCGACGCAGACGGCCGGCGGCCTGATGGTGCCGGTGCTGCGGCACGCGCAAACGCACGACCTGTGGTCGGCGGCCGCGGAGATCGCGCGGCTGGCCGATGCGGCGCGCAGCGGCAAGGCCGCGCGCGAGGAGCTCACCGGCTCGACGATCACGATCACCAGCCTCGGCGCGCTCGGCGGCATCGTCACGACGCCGGTCATCAATCATCCGGAGGTGGCCATCGTCGGGGTCAACCGGATCGTCGAACGTCCGGTGGTCCGGGACGGTGCGATCGTGATCCGCAAGATCATGAACCTGTCGTCGTCGTTCGATCATCGTGTGGTCGACGGGATGGACGCGGCCGAGTTCGTGCAGGCGATCCGCCGCCTGCTGGAATGCCCCGGGCTGCTGTTCGTCGAATGAGATGAATCAGGACATCACCACCACTCGGCTGCTGGTCATCGGCGGCGGCCCCGGCGGCTATGTCGCCGCCATCCGCGCGGCGCAACTCGGCGTCCAGGTCACGCTGGTCGAGACCGAGCGCCTCGGCGGTACCTGCCTGAACATCGGCTGCATTCCGTCGAAGGCACTGATCCACGCCGCCGAGCAGTTCGACCAGGTCGTGCGGTTCGCCGCCGGCGGCACGGGCACGGCGCCGTCCGCCGCCGCGGGCATCGGCATCACGGTGCAGTCGCCGCGGATCGACCTGGCGCGGACCGTGCGCTGGAAGGACGGCATCGTCACCCGGCTGACCGGCGGTGTCGCTGCGCTGCTGAAGAAGCACGGGGTGACCGTCATCAGCGGCCACGCCCGCATCATCGACGGCAAGACGGTGGCGGTGCAGGTCCGTCCCGACAGCCACCCGGACAGCGCCGATCTCCGCATCCGCTGCGAGCACCTGCTGCTGGCAGCCGGTTCCGAGGCGGTCGCGCTGGCCGGCCTGCCGTTTGGCGGCGCCGTGATCTCCGCGACCGAAGCGCTGTCGCCCGCGGCCCTGCCCCGCCGGCTGGCCGTCGTCGGTGCCGGCTACATCGGCCTGGAACTCGGCATCGCCTATCGCAAGCTCGGCGCCGAGGTCATCGTCGTCGAAGCGGCCGACCGCGTGCTGCCGGCCTACGATGACGAGCTGACGAAACCGGTGCAGGCCGCGCTGCGCCGGCGCGGCATCGAGCTGCGCCTGGGCCACGGCGTGGTGGGCGCCGGTGCCGATGGGGCGCTTCGGCTGCGGGACTCGCAGGGAGCCGAATCGAAGCTGACGGCCGACCGGATCCTGGTGGCGGTCGGCCGCCGGCCCCGCACCGCAGGCTGGGGGCTCGAGTCATTGCTGCTCGACATGGCCGGCAACGCCGTCAGGATCGACGACCAGTGCCGAACCTCGATGCGCGACGTCTGGGCCATCGGCGACCTGACCGGCGAACCGATGCTGGCGCACCGGGCGATGGCGCAAGGCGAAATGGTCGCGGAGATCATCGCCGGCAAGCGCAGGCGCTTCGCGCCCGCCGTGATCCCGGCGGTCTGCTTCACCGATCCGGAGATCGTCGCCGCCGGCCTTTCCCCCGACGACGCGCAGGCGGCCGGCATCGACTTCGTGACCGCACAGTTTCCATTTTCCGCCAACGGCCGGGCGTTGACGCTGGAGTCTCCCGACGGCTTCGTCCGGGTCGTGGCACGCCGCGACGATCATCTGATCCTCGGCTGGCAGGCGGTCGGCGCCGGCGTCTCCGAACTGGCCGGCGCGTTCTCGCAATCGATCGAGATGCGTGCCCGGCTCGAAGACATCGGGCACACGATTCATGCGCATCCGACGCTCGGCGAGGCGGTCCAGGAAGCTGCGCTGAGAGCGCTGGGACGGGCGCTGCATATCTGACGCCACGGAGGCGCAGGCGCGCCTCGGGTTCTCAGCCGTCCGCCCGCGCTTCCAGCGCCGCCACCGCCGGCAGCGTCTTGCCTTCGAGGAACTCGAGGAACGCGCCGCCGCCGGTCGAGATATAGCCGATCCGGTCGGTGATGCCGAACTTGGCGATCGCGGCCAGCGTGTCGCCGCCGCCGGCGATCGAGAAGCCCTTGGAGGCGGCGATCGCCTTGGCCAGCACCTCGGTGCCGTTGGCGAACGCGTCGAACTCGAACACGCCGACCGGGCCGTTCCAGACGATCGTGCCGGCGCCGTGCAGCAGCTTCGCCAGCCCGGCCGCGGTCTGCGGGCCGATGTCGAGGATCATGTCGTCGGCCGCGACGTCGGTCGCCGCCTTGACCGTCGCCTCGGCCGCCGCGTCGAACCGCTTGGCGCAGACGACATCGGTCGGGATCGGCACCGCGGCGCCGCGCGCCTGCATCCGGTCGATGATCCGCTTCGCATCGCCGACCAGGTCGGGCTCGGCGAGCGACTTGCCGATCGGCAGCCCGACCGCCGCCATGAAGGTGTTGGCGATACCACCGCCGACGATCAGCTGATCGACCTTGTCGGCGAGCGATTCGAGGATGGTCAGCTTGGTCGAGACCTTGGAGCCGGCGACGATCGCGACCAGCGGCCGTGCCGGCTTGCCGAGCGCCTTGCCGAGCGCGTCGAGCTCGGCCGCGAGCAGCGGGCCGGCGCAGGCGATCTTGGCGAAGCGGGCGATGCCGTGGGTGGTCGCCTCGGCACGATGCGCGGTGCCGAACGCGTCGTTGACGTAGACGTCGCAGAGCGCGGCGAGCTTGCGGGCGAGCGCCTCGTCGTCCTTCTTCTCGCCCGGGTTGACGCGGCAGTTCTCGAGCAGCACGACCTCGCCGGGCGCAACCGTGAAGCCGCCGTCGACCCAATCGGCCTGCAGCCGGACCGGCTTGCCGAGCAGCTCCGCGAGCCGTTTGCCGACCGGGGCCAGCGAATCGGCCGGCGTCAGCACGCCCTCCTTCGGCCGGCCCAGGTGCGACGTGACCATCACGGCCGCGCCCTTGTCGAGCGCCATCCGGATCGCCGCGACCGACGCACGGATCCGGGTATCGTCGGTGATCGCGCCGCGCTCGTCCTGCGGCACGTTGAGGTCGGCGCGGATGAAGACGCGCTGGCCGGCGACGTCGAGGTCTTCGAGCTTCCTGAATCGCATGGCGGAACTGGGCGGTCGGAACGACGGTTCGGGGTTGCTGGCTCTACCGATCGGGAACGACCGGTTCGGGATTGCTTGCGTGACTACTTCTTCGCGACCACGCGGGCCATTTCGAGGCACTTGTTCGAGTAGCCCCATTCGTTGTCGTACCAGGAAACCAGCTTGACGAAGGTCTTGTCGAGCGCGATGCCGGCTTCGGCGTCGAAGATCGAGGTCCGCGGATCGCCGCGGAAGTCGGTCGCGACGACCTTGTCCTCGGTATAGCCGAGGATGCCTTTCAGCTTGCCTTCGCTCTGGGCCTTCATCTCGGCCTTGATCTCGTCGTAGCTCGCTTCGCGCTCGAGCTCGGCGGTCAGGTCGACCACCGAGACGTCGGAAGTCGGTACCCGGAACGACATGCCGGTCAGCTTCTTGTTCAGCGCCGGGATCACGACGCCGACCGCCTTGGCCGCGCCGGTGCTGGACGGGATGATGTTCTCGAGGATGCCGCGGCCGCCGCGCCAGTCCTTGTTGCTCGGGCCGTCGACGGTCTTCTGGGTCGCGGTGGTCGCGTGCACCGTCGTCATCAGGCCGCGCTTGATGCCCCATTTGTCGTGGATCACCTTGGCGAGCGGCGCCAGGCAGTTGGTCGTGCACGACGCGTTCGAGATGATCGCCTGGCCGGCATAGCTGTCGTGATTGACGCCGAACACGAACATCGGCGTGTCATCCTTCGACGGCGCCGACATGATGACCTTGCGCGCGCCGGCGTCGATGTGCTTCTGCGCGGTCGTCTTGTCGAGGAACAGGCCGGTCGACTCGAGGACGATGTCGGCGCCGATGTCGCGCCATTTGAGGTTGGCCGGATCGCGCTCCTGGGTCAGCCGGATCTTCTTGCCGTTGACCAGCAGCATGCCGCCCTCGACCGCGATCTCGCCCTTGAAGCGGCCGTGGACCGAGTCGTAGCGCAACATGTACGCCAGATAGTCCGGCTCCAGCAGGTCGTTGATGCCGACGATCTGGATATCGCTGAAATTCTGCACTGCGGCGCGCAGCACGTTGCGCCCGATGCGTCCGAAACCGTTGATTCCGACCTTGATCGACATGGCTGGGATTCCTTCCGGGGAGATGAATGAGCGGGGGGCGATGAAGCGGCGTGGGGCAGAAGCGGCGTGGAGCGGCCAGGTACCCGGCGAATCAGCCGCGCAGCACCGCGCGGACGGTATCCGCGACGTTGCGGGCAGTGATGCCGAAGAATTCGAACACGTCCTTTGCCGGAGCCGATTCACCGAAGCGGTCGATGCCGACGACGGCAGCGCACCGGTACTTCCACCAGAAGTCGGTGACACCCGCCTCGACCGCGATCCGCGGCAGATTGTCGGGCAGCACCAGCCGCTTGTATGTGACATCCTGCCGATCGAACTCGGTCGTCGACGGCATCGAGACGACCCGGGCCGCGATCCCGTCCGCCGCCAGCAGGTCGGCTGCAGCAAGCGCCGTGCCGACCTCGGAACCGGTGGCGATCAGCACCGCGCGCGCGGCCTTCGGGTTGCGGACGACATGGGCGCCGCGGCGGATCGCCGCGATCTGCCCGGCGTCGCGCGCGATGAACGGCAGCGCCTGCCGCGACAGCAGCAATGCGGTCGGGCCGTCCTCGTTCTCGATCGCGGCCGCCCAGGCGACCGCGGTCTCGACGGTATCGGCCGGCCGCCAGACCGCCAGGTTCGGCATCAGCCGCAGGCTCGCCGCCTGCTCGATCGGCTGGTGCGTCGGGCCGTCCTCGCCGAGGCCGACCGAGTCGTGGGTGAATACGTAGACGACCCGCTGGCGCGACAGCGCCGCGACCCGCAGCGCATTGCGGGCGTAGTCGGAGAACACCAGGAAGGTGCCGCCGTACGGGATGTAGCCGCCGTGCAGCGCCAGGCCGGTCAGCGCCGCGCACATGCCGAATTCGCGGACCCCGAAGTTGATATGGCGGCCGGCGCCCAGATCGAGGCTTCCCTCCGCGCCGGCGCGCAGCGGCTGCACGCCCTTCCAGTCGGTCAGGTTGCTGCCGGTCAGGTCGGCCGAGCCGCCGAGCAGCTCCGGCAGCGCCGGGCCGAGATGGTTCAGCGCGGCCCGCGACGCGGCGCGGCTCGCGATCGATTCGGCCTTTTCGACCGCATCGCCGACCATCGCATCGCGGATCCGTTCCCAGTCGGCCGGCAGCACGCCGCGCATCCGGCGCTCGAACTCGCCGGCTTCGGCCGGATAGCGCTCCGAGTAGGCGGCGAACAGATCCTCCCAGACCGCCTGGCGCTGGGCGCCGCTGGCGGTGGCGTCCCAGGACGCGTAGACGTCGGCCGGCACGTCGAACGGCGCGGCGCTCCATTCGAGCGCGCGGCGGGTGCCGGCGATCTCCTCGGCGCCGAGCGCCTCGCCATGCGCCTTGGCGGTACCGGCGCGGGTCGGCGCGCCCTTGCCGATCACGGTCTTGCAGCAAATCAGCGTCGGCGCGAACCGCAGCGTGCCTTCCGGGCCGACCGGCCGGCCTTCGACCGCCCAGCGCTTCGCCTCTCCGATCGCCCGGTCGACCGCCCAGGCGTCATGGCCGTCGACGCCGGCGACCACGTTCCAGCCGTAGGCCGCGAAACGCTCGGGGGTATCGTCGCGGAACCAGTCGCGGACCTCGCCGTCGATCGAGATGCCGTTGTCGTCGTAGAAGACGATCAGCTTCGACAGCTTCAGCACGCCGGCGAGCGAGCAGGCCTCGTGCGAGATCCCTTCCATCAGGCAGCCGTCGCCGGCGAATACCCAGGTGAAGTGATCGACGATCGGAAAGCCCGGGCGATTGAACTGCTGCGCCAGCAGCTTCTCGGCGAGCGCGAAACCGACCGAATTGGCGAGCCCCTGGCCGAGCGGTCCGGTGGTGGTCTCGACGCCCGGCGTCAGGCCGAACTCCGGATGCCCGGGCGTTTTCGAATGCAGTTGCCGGAACCGCTTCAGCTCTTCGATCGGCAGGTCATAGCCGGTCAGGTGCAGCAGCGCGTAAAGCAGCATCGAACCGTGGCCGTTCGACAGGATGAAGCGGTCGCGGTCGAACCAGTTCGGATGCGCCGGGCTGTGCTTCAGGTGCCCGCCCCAGAGCGCGACCGCGATCTCGGCCATGCCCATCGGCATGCCGGGGTGGCCGGACTTGGCCTGCTCGACCGCATCCATCGCCAGCGCACGGATCGCATCGGCCATCCGCTTGACGGTGGCGGCATCCGGCAGCGCACTGCCCTGCTGCGTGGGACTCGCGTCGAGGGCTTCCGGACCCGGACTTGGCGGCATGGATCGATCCGATGTTGGCGACGGCGCCGGCAGGCTGCCGGGCGATTCGAACCGTGCGCCGCGGGTCGACGCCGACCGTGCGCGACAATCATGCGCCGCGGGTCGACCCGGGTCGACGCCGGTTCCCTGCAAGGCCCGGATTATACTCGACGCCCCCCAACGAGCCGCCGCGCCCACTGTGCGGCAGCCATCCGACGCGCGTCATGCAGGGGCTCCACCTGACGGCAGATCTGTACGGCTGCGGCTGCGAGCCGGCGCTGCTGATCTCGCCGCAGCGGCTGACCGGGTTGCTGCGCACCGAAGTCGCCGCTGCCGAGCTGGCCGTTGTCGGCGAGGCGGTCCACCGCTTCGAGCAGGCCGGCGTCACCGCGGTGCTGCTGCTCGCCGAATCGCATCTGTCGGTCCATACCTGGCCGGAACTCGGCGCCGTCACGCTCGATGTCTACGTCTGCAACTTCGGCGCCGACAACAGCATCAAGGCCGAACGCCTGATCGAGCGGCTGACCGCTGCCTTCGCCGCGGCCGAACCGGTGATCCGGCGGCTGCAACGCGGCCGATGACGCCGCGGCTGAAATGACGACGCGGCGATGGCGGCAATGACGCCGCGGCTGTATCAGCCGGCGGTGCCTGACCGCGGCAGCACTGCAGGCGGCAGCATTGCCGGCCGCAGCACTGCCGGCAGCAGCATTGCAGAAGGCGGTACGCCAGGCGTCGACACGACCGGCGGCGACGCGGCGTGCGGCTACGCGGTCGGCGCGTCGATCGCGCTCGACGACGGCAACCGGCACCATGCCGGCCGCGTGCTGCGGCTCGCCGCCGGCGCCGTGGTCGAGCTGTTCGACGGCGCCGGGCATGCGGCGCTGGCGCGGCTCGCCGACGGTCCCGGCGGCCGCGCCGGCTTCGCAGCGATCGAACGGCTGCTGCCGCCGGAGCCCGAACCGCCGGTCCGCCTGACGCTCGCGCAGGCGATCAGCGCCGCCGACCGGATGGACTGGACCATCGAGAAGGCGGTCGAACTCGGCGTCGCGGCGATCGTGCCGCTGCAATCGGAGCGCGGCGTGGTCCGGCTCGACCGCGAGCGCAGCGCCCGCCGCCTCGCGCACTGGCACCGGATCATCGTCGCCGCCTGCGCGCAGTGCCGGCGCAACCGCCTGCCCGCGCTGGCCCCGGTGACCACGCTCAATGACTGGCTGGCTGCGGCGCTGCCGGCGCAGCGGCGCTGGATGCTCGACCCCGAGGCCGACGCGTCGCTTGCGAGCCTGGCCGCGAACGCCGGAACCGACACCGAACAGGCCCTGCTGTGCGGCCCCGAATCCGGCTTCAGCGACGCCGAGCGCCGGTGCGCCGTCGCGGCCGGCTGCCGGCCGGCCCGCCTCGGCCCGCGGGTGCTGCGTACCGAAACCGCCGGCGTCGCCGCGCTCGCCGTCCTGCAAGGGCTGCTCGGCGACCTCCGCTGAAGGCGTGCGCCGGCAGCGCCTTCAGCGGAGGACGTCCTGAGCGGAGGGCGTCCGGAGCGTGAACAGGCCCTAAGCCTTCCGAACCGAGTAGAACACCCGGAACGCGGTCTTCTCGTCGTAGAAGTATTCGGCCGCATCGCGAAATACGTCGAGCAGCGCGCTGCGCTCGGTCTGACCGAAACGGCCGCCGTCCGGCAGGTTCTCGAGGAACACGACGAAGCCCGGATGGGCCGCGTCGCTGTTGGGCCGCAGATCGGTCAGGCAGTCGTAGAGCGCGTCGAGATTGCGGCCGAAGTGCTTCGGCAGCGACAGATCGGTGCCGATCCGGCTCAGCACGTCGGCCTTGCTGTCGGTGCCGCAGCAGTCGCTGCGCAGCAGGATCTGATCGGCACGCAGCGCGGCACGCTCGAGCGCCGACTTGTCGTAGGCACCCAGCGGCAGGACTGCCTGCGGGGGAATGTTGCTGAATGCGCTCAACGACGATTCCTCATGGCAGCGGGTCGATGATCCGGCGGAACGAAGCGTAGTGGTCGTCGGTGTAATAGAACTCGCTATGCCGACCCCGCTCGCCACCGGCGACGATGCGACGCGCGCCGCGATCCCGCGAGAACGGCGTCGGCACCGTGTATTCAGTGTAGTAGCCGCGCGGCTTGCGTGGCAACAGTCGTTCACGATTGCCGAACACGCTGCCGTCCTTGGCGTACGGAAACGGGCCGCCCTGGCGGATCAATTGCAGCGTCTGCCGCGCCTGCCGCGGCAATTCGTCGACTGCGATCACCGCCGCGCGGAGTTCGCGGGCCTCCCGCGCGGCAAGTTCGCCGGCTCCGGGCGCCAGCGGCGCAGCCGCGCTCGCCAGCAGCAGAGCCGCGGCCGCCGCGACGCGACCTGCAATGCGCCACAAAGCGGAATGCGCCATGCGCAGCGAAGGCCGGGGGCTCATCGCCCCGATACTACGTCAGTGGGTACGGGCTGTGAAGCCGCCCTCGCGGGTCATCTCGCCGATCGCCTTGTCGACCGCGGCGGTCCCTTCGACGCGCCGCACCCGGTCGCGCGCGACCAGCGCCGTGAAATCGCCGGCGCTGAAGGTCAGCGTCTCCTTCGGATAGCGCGACAGGATGTAGAGCTTGCGTGCCGGACTGACCCAGGCGAGCTTGTAGACCGCCGTGTCGCCGTTATCGCCGACGACCTCGATGCGGTCGCCGCGTTCGAACATCGACAGTGCGGTGTCACCGACCGAAATCGTCTGCGCCTCGTCGCGATCGTCGCGCTGGCGGGCGAAGCGGACCGAGCCGTCGGCGCGCAGGCGCACCGCCGCCGCCCGCGGATCGGGCTGCCCGGCCTGCCAGATCTTCGCTACCTCGATGACCTTGGCATGCGCTTCCATCAGCTCCTGCATGAAGGCGCTGCGCGACTCGGCCGGCATCTCGACCGCCCGCGCGCCGTCGGTCAGCGCGCGGATCAGCTTGGGCAGCAGCGCCGCGAGCCGCGAGACTTCCTCGGGATGCTTCGGCGTGACGCTCCAGATCAGGAACTCGGCGATCCGCAGCGCCTTCTGCTCGGGCGTCCGCTCGGCCGGATCGGCCGACGCCGCCGCGGTGCTGCCCGCCGTGCTGCCCGCGGGGTCGCCCGCAGGACTACCCGCCGCATTGCTCGCCGCGTTACCTGCCGCATTGCCGGTCACGTTACCCGCCGCTTCGCTCGCCGGGAACCGGGTCTCGACCCGCGCCCTCGCGATCACCGGCGTCCACCAGCGCAGCAGGAACTCGCGGATGAAGGTCGGCGTGTCCTTGCCGATCCGCATCGCGATCTCGTTGCGCCCGTCCTCGAGCGCCAGCGAGAAGGCTTCCTCGCGCTCGGCGGCGCGCAACTGCGCCGCAATCTCGGCCGAGCGGCGGGCGGTCTCCTGCTGGCTGATCTCGTCGATCCGGTCGATCGCGACCAGGAACGCCGCCAGGTCGGTGGCGAATTCGGCGATCAGCTGGTCGACGACGCGGGTGAGCCCGACCACCAGCGGCGAACCGCTCGCGAGGTCGGCATCGGGGTCGGCGGCCAGCTGCGTGATCCGGTCGATCAGCTGGCGCATCGGGTGCTGACGCCGCGCGAAGAAGCTCCGGTCGAGCAGCGCGGCCTTGACCGCGACCACCTGCAGCCGCAGCAGTTGCTGCTTGACCGGGTCGGCGAGCGACTTGTCGGCATAGATGTAGTCGAACACCACCGACACCAGCTCGACCGTCATCTGGTCGAGCGGCGTGCCGTTGGCCTTGACCTTCTCGAGCAGCAGCGGCAGCAGTTCGATCACGACCCGGGCCCGCGCGCCGGCGTCGCCGGCCGCGCCGCCGCCATCGTGGCCGGTCCCGTCGCGGCCACCGGCGTCGCCGCCGGCAGACTCGTGACCGATACCGTCGTAGCCGGTGCCGGCGACGCCGCCGGCACCGCCGCCGACCTCCCGCTGGACCTCGGTCAACGACTCGAGCAGCGGCGCCTGGACCGGATCGAGCGGCAGGTCCGCCATGCCGAACATGGTCGGATCCGACAGCATCCGGACAGCGTCGCCGCGACCTTCGGGCGTGCCGAGCGAGGCGCGCATCAGCGCCTGCTGCAAGGCGGCCAGCGTGCTGCCGGAAACATTGAATGCGCGTCCGGCCGCGCCGGATCCGCCACCGGCGCCGGCGGCATGATCGAGGCCGCGCGGATCGCCGCCGATCCCGGCCGTGCCCGGTTCTCGCTGGCCGTCGCGGGCGCCGGACGATGACGGACCGGGGCCGCGGCCGACCCGCGGCCGGATCTTCGGCAGCACCCGCTGCGCGACCAGTTGCGAATTGATGCTCGAGTAGACTGCATTGAGGTTGCCCGAGACATGCGGCTCGAACGCGGCGAGCAATGCCTGGCGCACGTCGGCGTTCGGTGCCAGCTCATGGACCGCGATCCGCAATGCCTCGTAGATCGCCTCGGGCGACGCCGGATGCTCGCTCTCGTCGAACCAGTCGCGGTCGAGCAGCGCACCGAGCCGGGCGCGGATGCCGAGCACTTCGTTCGGATCGAGCCGGCTGCGGGCGCGATGGATCAGCCGGTCGACGTCGATCTTGTCGCTGATCGCCTCGTCGGTGACCAGCGTCAGGTCGTCGGCCGTGTCCAACGAAGCCGGCGTCGCCTCGGCAGCGCGGCCCGGCGTCGCGAACAGACGCCGCTCGAACACGTCGCCGAAGCAGCGGCGGAAACTCTGCGCCAGCGCGTGGCGCTGCTCGCGGACCAGCATCACGGCGTCGAGCAGCGCCCGCTGCCGCTCGGCACCGATCGCCTTCAGCGCCTCGCCGGTCAGTTCGTCGGCCATCTTCTCGAGCGCCTTGGCGACGATCGTCGACAGCCGTTCGAGCACCTGGTCACGGCACTCCTCGAGCAGTTCGAAGCGACGCCGCGAATCGAGCCGCGGCGACTCGGCCGCTCCCGACGCGGATTGCGGGTTGCTGGCCTTGAGAACAGTTGGGGAGTCCATGCAGCGCTGCCTGATCGAATCGTGCGCAGACTACCGACCGTTGTAAGCAAACGTCAACTGGAGATACCGTTCGGCGCGCCGGACGCAACCGCCCGGCTGACGGACGGCGATTCGATCGGCGAATCCTGGCCGCCCGTCGGACGCGGCCATCGGCACCGACCGCGCGCGGATCGGCGGTCGATCCGCCGGCCGATCGGTGCGCCGATCAGCGGGTCGAATTGATGTCGGTCACGGTCCAGGCGGTCATGTTGACGATCCGCCGCACCGTCGCCGACGGCGTCAGCACGTGGACCGCGCGCGCCGCGCCGAGCAGGACCGGACCGACGGCGATGTTGTTGCCGGCCGCGACCTTCAGCAGGTTGTAGGCGATGTTGGCCGCGTCGATGTTCGGCAGCACCAGCAGATTGGCGTCACCGTCGAGCAGCGTATCGGGCTGGCTGCGCTTGCGCGCGGCGCCGGCCAGCGCCGAATCGCCATGCATCTCGCCGTCGACCTCGAGATCGGGCGCGCGGCTTCCGAGCAGCGCCAGCGTCTCGCGCATCTTCAGCGCCGACGGCTGGTTGGAGCTGCCGAAATTCGAATGCGACAGCAGCGCGACCTTCGGCTGGATGCCGAAGCGGCGCAGCTCCTCGGCCGCGAGCAACGTGATCTGTGCCAGCTCCTCGGCGGTCGGATCGTAGTTGACGTGGGTATCGACCAGCGTCACCTGCCGGTTCGGCAGCATCAGCGTGTTCATCGCCGCATAGACGCCGACCCCCTCGCGCCGTCCGATCACCTGGTCGATGTACGGCAGGTGCATGCCGTACGAGCCGTAGGTGCCGCAGATCATGCCGTCGGCGTCGCCGAGCCGCACCATCATCGCGCCGATCAGCGTCAGCCGGCGCCGCATCTCGATCTTGGCGAGCTGCGCCGAGATGCCGCGACGCGACATCAGCCGCCAGTACTCCTGCCAGTAGGTCCGGAACCGCTCGTCCCATTCCGGATTGACCAGGTCGAAATCGACGCCGGGTTTGATCCGGAGGCCGAATCGCTCGATCCGCTTCTGCAGCACCGCCGGCCGCGCGATCAGGATCGGCCGCGCCAGCTTCTCGTCGACGACCACCTGGACCGCGCGCAGGATCCGCTCCTCCTCGCCTTCGGCGAACACGATCCGGCGCGACTCCGAGCGCTTGGCCGCCTCGAAGATCGGCCGCATGAAACTGCCGGAGTGGTAGACGAAGCGCTTCAGCTGCTCGCGATAGGCGTCGAAGTCGGCGATCGGCCGGGTCGCGACGCCGGATTCGATCGCGGCACGCGCCACCGCCGGTGCGATCGACAGGATCAGCCGCGGGTCGAACGGCCGCGGGATCAGATAATTCTTGCCGAATGACGGCACCTGCGCGCCGTAGGCAACCGCGACCTCGTCGCTCATTTCGGCGCGCGCGAGCGCGGCGATCGCGCGGACCGCGGCCTTTTCCATCTCGACCGTGATCGTCGTCGCGCCGACGTCGAGCGCACCGCGGAAGATGAACGGAAAGCAGAGGACGTTATTGACCTGGTTCGGATAGTCGCTGCGGCCGGTCGCCACCACCGCGTCATCACGGACGGCGTAGACGTCTTCCGGCAGAATCTCCGGATTCGGATTCGCCAGCGCCAGGATCAGCGGCTTGTCGGCCATCTTCGCGACCATCTCGCGCTTGAGCACGCCGCCGGCCGACAGGCCGAGGAAGACGTCGGCGCCGACGATCACTTCGGCGAGCGTCCGGGCATCGGACGCCTGCGCGTACTGCGCCTTGTCCTCGTCCATCAGCTTGGTCCGGCCCTGGTAGACCAGCCCTTCGATATCGGTGACCCAGATGTTGGCGCGCGGCATGCCGAGCTCGACCAGCAGCGCCAGGCAGGCGAGCGCCGCGGCGCCGGCGCCGCTGACCACCAGCTTGCATTGCGCCATCGGCTTGCCGATCACTTCCAGCCCGTTCAGGATCGCGGCGGCGACGATGATCGCGGTGCCGTGCTGGTCGTCGTGGAACACCGGGATCTTCATCCGCGCGCGCAGCTTGCGCTCGATGTAGAAGCATTCCGGCGCCTTGATGTCCTCGAGGTTGATGCCGCCGAAGGTCGGCTCGAGCGCGGCGATCGTCTCGATCAGCAGGTCGGGATCGTTCTGCGCCAGCTCGATGTCGAAGACATCGATGCCGGCGAACTTCTTGAACAGCACGCCCTTGCCTTCCATCACCGGCTTGGATGCGAGCGGCCCGATGTTGCCGAGCCCGAGCACCGCGGTGCCGTTGGTCACCACCGCAACCAGGTTGCCGCGCGCGGTGTAGCGGAACGAATTGACCGGGTCGGCCGCGATCTCCTCGCAGGCCGCGGCGACCCCGGGCGTGTACGCCAGCGCGAGATCGCGCTGATTGATCAGCGACTTGGTCGGCAGGATCGAGATCTTGCCGGGCTGGCCGGCCTCGTGGTATTCGAGGGCGGCCTTGCGCAGTTGCGGATCCATCGGGGTTGCCTCGGGTCGGATCGATGTTTGGCGCAATAGTCGCACGAACCCGGTGCCCGGCGCAGGTTTCGCGGCCGCGGTCGCGCCGGCCGAACCCGCTGTTAGCATCGGACTGCAATATCGGCGGAATACGATGCCCTACGACCTCGACATCCCCGGCTGGATGCCGGAACCGGAACTGAAGATCCTCGAGCGGCTGGCGCGGACCATTCCGCCCGGCGGCCAGATGCTCGAGGTCGGCCCGTTCTGCGGCCGTTCGTCCTGGTGCTGGTCGAAGTCGGTCGATCCATCGGTGTCGGTCACCTGCGTCGACATCTGGGATCCGGTCGAGCATCCGTTCTCGCCGCCGGCGAAGACCGGCGCCGATGCAGTGTCGGGCACCGACTTCGGCAAGACCGACCGGCCGCGCGGCGACTGGGGCACGTTCGAGAACTTCGACTACTACACCCGCGACTGCCCGAACATCACCGCGATCCGCGGCCACAGCCCGGACGATTTCCTCGACTGGCCGCTGGCGAGCCTCGACCTGGTGTTCCTCGACGGCCTGCATCACAACCCCGGCTTCCACGCCGACGTCGTGCACTGGTACGAGCGCGTCAAGCCCGGCGGCACGCTGTGCGGCGACGACTGCGCGCGGACGCATCCGGACGTGTTGTGGACGATCGACGATTTCTGCAAGGCGCTCGGGATCCCGTATACCGTCGAACGCCGGATCTGGATGCTGCGACGGCCCTGATCGCCGGGCCCGGCGCGCGGTTCACCGCTTCTTCAGACTTCCCGCGTCCAGAGCCCTTCGTAGTCGACGACGCAGCCGAACGCGTCAGTGTCGAGCCGCGCGATGAACTGCGCGCCATCGACCTGGGCGCGATAGCGAAACACCCGCTCGGCCTCGCGCCGGTAGGCCTGCTCGAGCGCTTCGAGCCGCAGCTCCGGAAAGCGGAGCCAGGCGCTGCGCACCGGCGCGGCGGCGCCGACCGGCAGCGCGAGCCGCCGGATCGGCAGCAGGTTGGTCGCCGGCGTGAAGCCGAGGTCGACGTCGAGCGCGCCGGCGAGCGCCGGCACCGGCGAGCCGTCGCGCATCCATTCGCCGGCACCGCTGGCGGCCAGCGCGAAGCGGACCGGCACGCCGTTCGCATCGCCTTCGATCAGCGCGGTCTGGGTATGCCACGATTCGTCGCAGTCGATCGTGTAACGCAGCCGCGCCGCCACGCCGACTTCGTCGGCCTCGAGCTCGCCGGTCAGGCGCCAGCCGCTCGCGACTCGTTCGATCGCCGCCGATTCGCGGCCGGGGATGTCGAGGCGGCGCCAGCGCATCCGCAGCGAATCGGGCATCGGTGTGAGAACCATCCTGCGATACCTCCCGTTCGTTGCTGGCGCGGCGGCCGGCCGGTCCGACGCAATCGGCGCGACCGGAGCTTCGATCAAGGAAGCCGGTACGGCTCGCCGTGCGTCCGGGTCTCGAACAGCCGATAGGTGACGCGCTGCAGGTCGAGGAACGGGTACTTGGCCTTGTATTCGGCCAGATGCTGGTTGAAATCCCGTCCGCCTTCGGAGTAGTACCGCCAGAGCATCGGGGAGCCATGGCAATCGAGCCAGAAGTTGCCGATATAGACCGTCTCGCCGGCAGCGACCCGGAAAGACCCGCCCTGCCGGCGCGGATCGTCGTTGCGCAGCCGGCTGCGAATCGCCGGCAGGATCAGGATGTCGTTCACCGACTTCGCGACCTTGATCCGGTAGCCGGCCAGCGCGTATTCGCCCGGCTCGAGCAGTGCCGCATAGTTGACGAAGCGCTGCGGCGTGACCAGGCTCGGCCCGACCTCCCAGACGACGTCGCCGGCCGCGTCGTCGGATCGGGCCGATGCCGGCATCCGGTCGAACTCGATCCGGCGCAGCTCCGCGTTCTCGAAGCCGCCGCAGTTCCATCGGCGCCCCCAGTTGACGTCGAACAGCACCACGCCCTTGCTCGCGCGCTCCCGCGCGAACGACTCCGCGGTGACCTCGGCCGGCAGCGCCGGCCCGGGCGCGGCCTGCGCGGCATCGCGCGATTCGGCGCCGCGCTCGGTGATGGCCGTACCGCATGCGGCGAGCGTCGCAGCCGCAAGCGCGACCAGGGCCGTGCGGACCTTGCCGGAAATCGATGACATCATGGCCTCCTGGAATCGAATTCGCTATGGTGCCTCGTCGAGCGCCATCGCGAGCACTTCGGCGACGTGCAGCGCCTGCCGGCCGGTTCCGTCGCGGATCTGGTGCCGGCAGCTGGTGCCGTCGGCGACGATCAGGTCATCCGCCGCAGCGGCACGGACCGCCGGCAGCAGCGACAGCTCGGCCATCGCGACCGACGTCGCATGGGTCTCGGCCTGATAGCCGAAGCTGCCGGCCATGCCGCAACAGCTCGACACGATCGGCCGGACCTCGAGCTCCGGAATGTGCCGCAGCACCCGCTCGACCGGGCCCATCGCGTCGAACGCCTTCTGATGACAATGGCCGTGCAGATGGGCGATGCGGCGGCCGAGCGAACCCAGCGGCAACGCGAAGCGGCCGGCCGACCATTCGCGGTCGATGAACGTCTCGAACAGCATTGCCCGCCCGGCGATCGCCTCGGCACCGGCGAGCCGCAGCGCCAGATACTCGTCGCGGAAGGTCAGCAGGCACGACGGCTCCAGGCCGACGATCGCGCAGCCGCGCGCCGCATACGGCGCCAGCGCGGCGATCGTCCGCTCGGCTTCGGCGCGCGCGGCATCGACCTGCCCGAGCGCGAGCCGGGTCCGGCCGCAACAGAGCGGTCGATCGGGTTCGGCGTCGCCGGCCGCCGGCCGCGCGATCGCGACCCGCCGGCCGCCGGCGCGCAGCACCCGCAGCGCGGCGTCGAGGATCCGCGGCTCGAACGCATCGTTGAAGGTGTCGACCCAGAGGACGACGTCGGTCCCGGCGAAGCCGGCTGCGGCGGAATCGGCTGCGGCGGAATCGGTCGCAGCGAGTCCGCTCGCAGCCGGGTCGGTTGCTGCCGGGCCGGTGGTCGTGGCATCCGCCGGGCCGGCGTCCGCGACCGCGCCGCGATCGAACCCGGCCGGCGCGAACCGCGGCAGGCTGCGCGCCGCGGCGATGCCGAGCCGCCGCTCGACCAGCCGCGCGAGCCACGGCGAGCGTTCGCGCCAGGCGAGCAAGGGCGCGAGCAACGGACCGAACCGGCGCGCGCGGCCGGCCCAGCGCGGCAGGCCGGCCACCAGCCGGTCGCGCCAGCCGAGCCCGGCGCCGCCGGGGTGCCGCTGCGCCAGCATCTCGATCTTCATCCGCGCCATGTCGACGCCGGTCGGGCACTCGCGCCGGCAGCCTTTGCAACCGACGCACAGCGACAGCGCGTCGGCGACCGCGTCGCTGCGGATGCCGTCCGGGCCGAGCTGTCCGGACAGCGCGAGCCGCAGCGTGTTGGCGCGGCCGCGTGTCAGGTCGCGTTCGCGCCGGGTGACCCGGTAGCTCGGGCACATCGTGTCGGCATCGAACTTGCGACAGTGGCCGTTGTTGTTGCACATCTCGACGGCTTTCGACAGACCGCCGGCCGGATCGTTGCCGCTGCCCGGCGCACCGGTCCGCTCGGTGACCGGATCGTGCGTGACATCCCAGGCCGACCAGTCGAGCGCGGTCGCGATCGGAATCACCGCATAGCCGGGCTGGTAGCGGAACAGCCGGGCATCGTCCATCCGGCTCGCGCGGACGATCTTGCCGGGGTTCATCCGCCGCTCCGGATCGAACAGGTCCTTGACCTCCTCGAACGCACGCGCGAGCCGCGGGCCGAACTGCCAGGCGACCCATTCGCTGCGCACCAGGCCGTCGCCGTGCTCGCCGGAGAACGCGCCCTTGTAGCGCCGCACCAGTTCGCTCGCCTCCTCGGCGATCGCGCGCATCCGTGCGGCGCCGCCGGCCGGCCCGGCGACGCGCAGGTCCAGGATCGGCCGCACGTGCAGCGTGCCGACCGACGCGTGCGCGTACCAGGTGCCGCGGGTGCCGTGCCGCGCGAACACCTCGGTGAGCGCCGCGGTGTAGTCGGCCAGATGCTCGAGCGGCACCGCGCAGTCCTCGATGAAGCTGACCGGCTTGCCGTCGCCCTTCAGCGACATCATGATGTTGAGGCCGGCCTTGCGGACCGCCCACAGCGCCTGCTGCGCGGCCGGATCCGGCATCGCGACCACGCAGCCCGGCAGGCCGAGGTCGGCGACGCACTGATCGAGATCGCGCAGCCGGGCGAGCAGCGGCGCCCGTTCATCGCCGCTGAACTCGACCAGCAGGATCGCCTCCGGTGCCGGCCCGGCCGGGTCGGTCAGCGCGGCATCGATGAACGGCCGGAACGCCGGATTCTGCCGCGCCAGCGCGATCATGGTCCGGTCGACCAGCTCGACCGCCGACGGACCGAGCCGCACCAGATGCTGCGCCGACGCCATCGCCCGATGGAACGACGCGAAGTTGACGATGCCGAGCACGCGATGCGCCGGCAACCGCGCCAGCTGCAGCGTCAGGCGCCGGAACCAGGCGAGCGTGCCCTCGGAGCCGACCAGCAGATGCGCCAGATTGACCGAGCCGTCGGCCGTGTACGGCCGCTGCGAGCGCGGCTCGAAGACGTCGAGGTTGTAGCCGCCGACCCGCCGCATCACGGTCGGCCAGACCCGCCGGATCTCGTCGCGCTCGCGCGCGCCGATCTCGAACAGCCGCGACACCAGCCGGCTGGCGCGGCCGCTGCTCAGCGCGACCGGCGCGAATGCCGCCGCGGCGGCACGGCCGTTCGGTGTGCTGCCAGCCGCGGCGTCGCCGGTCGCGGCGCTGCCGGGCGCCGCGCCGAACGGCCCGAACCGCTGCTCGGTGCCATCGGCGAGGATGGCATCGATCGCCAGCACGTTGTGGACCATGTTGCCGTAGGCGATCGAGCGCGAGCCACACGAGTTGTTGCCGGCCATCCCGCCGATCGTCGCCTGCGCCGAGGTCGAGACGTCGACCGGAAACCAGAGGCCGTGCGGCTTCAGGTACGCGTTCAGCGCGTCGAGCACGACGCCCGGCTGGACCTCGACGGTCATCGCGTCGGCGTCGAACGCGGTGATCGCGCGCAGGTGGCGGCTGGCGTCGATCACCAGCGCATCGCCGACGGTCTGGCCGCACTGGCTGCTGCCGGCGCCGCGCGGCAGCAGCGGCACCTTCATCTCGCGCGCCAGCGCGAGCGCGGCGACCACGTCGACCTCGTCGGCCGGCACCACGACCCCGATCGGGTCGACCTGGTAGATCGACGCGTCGGTCGCATAGCGGCCGCGCGACGCCGCGTCGAACAGCACGTCGCCGCGCAGCACGCGGCGCAGCCGCTGCGCGAGGCGCGTACGGTCGGATGACGGATCGGCGGGGTTCAAGTCGTTGCGCTCGGAATCCTGCGAACTTCTTGCATACTAATCGCCGATCGGCACGGCTCGACGGCATGCGATGAAACTCTCCAACGGACTGGCGCTGAACGGGCATGCGTCCGGGCGGCACTTCCTGCAGATCCCCGGGCCGACCAACGTGCCCGACCGGATCCTGCGGGCGATCGACCACCCGACGATCGATCACCGCGGGCCCGAGTTCCAGCGGCTCGGCCGGGCCGTCCTCGACGGCATCCGGACGATCTTCCAGACCGCGGGGCCGGTCGTCATCTACCCGGCCTCGGGCACCGGCGCCTGGGAGGCCGCGCTGGTCAACACGCTGTCGCCCGGCGATGCGGTGCTGATGTCCGAGACCGGTCATTTCGCCGCGCTGTGGCAGCGGATCGCCGGGCGGCTCGGCCTCGAGCCGTCGTTCATCGAAGGCGACTGGCGGCACGGCGCCGATCCGGAGGCGATCGAGGCACGGCTGAAGGCCGACACCGGTCACCGCTTCAAGGCGGTCTGCGTGGTGCATAACGAGACGTCGACCGGGGCACTCTCCCGGATCGCCGACATCCGCGCCGCGATCGACCGGGCCGGGCATCCGGCGCTGCTGATGGTCGACACCATCTCGTCGCTCGGCTCGGCCGACTACCGCCACGACGAATGGGGCGTCGACGTGGCGGTCGGCGGCTCGCAGAAGGGGCTGATGCTGCCGCCGGGGCTGTCGTTCAACGCGATCGGCCCGAAGGCGCTCGCGGCGAACCGGCAGGCGCGGCTGCCGCGCGCCTTCTGGGACTGGCAGGAGATGCTCGCCGCGAACGCGAACGGCTTCTTTCCGTACACGCCGGCGACCAATCTGCTGTATGGCCTGCACGAAGCGATCGCGATGCTGCACGAGGAAGGCCTGCCGAATGTCTTCGCGCGCCATCGGCGCCACGCCGAAGCCACCCGGATCGCGGTCCGCGCCTGGGATCTGGACATTCTCTGCCGGCGCGAGGACGAGACGAGCCCGGTGCTGACCGCGGTCGTGATGCCCGACGGCCACGACGCCGACGCGTTTCGCCGGGTCGCGCTCGAGCATTTCAACCTGTCGCTCGGCCAGGGGCTGTCGAAGGTCGCGAAGCGGATCTTCCGGATCGGCCATCTCGGCGACTTCAACGACCTGATGCTCGCCGGCACGCTCGCCGGCGTCGAGATGGCGCTGCAGATCGCCGGCGTGCCGCATCGCCCGGGCGGCGTCCAGGCGGCGCTCGCCTTTCTCGCCCGGACCGCGCAACGATGACCCGACCGCGCGTACCCGCACCGCGCCCGCAGGCGGGCGCAGGCCGGGTGACGGCGCCGCTGTTCGACAACCGCCGCCAGGCGCGCAAGGCTCGCCTGCTGCTCGTCGCGCTGATCGTGTCCGGCGTCGCGGCGCTCGGCTGGGGCTGGCAGCTGAGCCGGACCTACGGCATCGCGCCCGGCGACGGCGGCGTGCTGCGGCCGCTGCCGGAACGGCTTGCGGTCGGCAGCGCGGTCGCGCTGCTCGGCGCCGCGCTGATCGTCGGCCTCGTGCTGTTCGCGCACCGCTACGTGCTGCGCATCGAGCGCGATGGCGACCGCCTGGCGCTGTGGACGCTCACCGCCTCGGCACTGGGTCGCCGCCGCATCGACGTCGCCCCGGGCGCGATCCTCGGCGTGACCTATCATCATGGCCACTTCCACGCGCGCCTGACCGTCGATGCGCCATGGCTGGCGCTGCGCATCGCCGGGCATGCGCTGCCCTTCATCGTCGACCTGCAGGCCGAGACGATCGATCACCGCGCCCTGGCACGTCTCGAGGGCGCAGGCAGAATGCACCGATGACCGCTTCCACTTCCCCCGCTTCGCCCTCCTCCCGCTCATCGTTCGGCTGGCATCGCAAGCTCGCCGGCCGGACCGACCGCATCCGGCCGTTCGAGGTGATGGAGCTGGTCAAGCGGGCCGCGGCGCTGGAAGCCGCCGGCAAGCCGGTGATCCACATGAGCATCGGCGAGCCCGACTTCACGGCGCCGCCGCCGGTGCTCGACGCGCTGGCGGCGGCAACGCGTGCCGGCCGCACCGGTTATACGCCGGCGCTCGGCATCCCGGCGCTGCGCCGCGCGATCGCCGACGACTACGCACGGCGCTTCGGCGTCGAAGTCGATCCGGGGCGGATCGCCGTCACCGCCGGCGCATCGGCGGCGTTGTCGCTGGCGTGCACGGCGCTGGTCGATCCCGGTTGCGAAGTGCTGCTGACCGACCCGGGCTATCCGTGCAACCGCCATTTCATCGCGGCCTGCGACGGCGTGCCGACGGCGATCCCGGTCGGGCCGGAAGAGCGCTTCCAGCTGACCGCTGCCAAGGTCGCCGCCCACTGGGGCCCGGCGGTCGGCGGCGTACTGCTCGCGTCGCCGGCCAATCCGACCGGCACCGCGATCCCGTTCGACGAGCTGGGCCGGATCATCGAGACGGTGCGCGCGCGGGGCGGCTTCACCATCGTCGACGAGATCTACCTCGACCTGTCGTACGGCGAGCCGGGCCGGGCGGCCCGGCCGCGCAGCGCGCTCGAGTTCGGCGACGACCTGATCGTGACCAACAGCTTCTCGAAATACTTCAGCATGACCGGCTGGCGGCTCGGCTGGCTGGTGCTGCCGCCGGCGCTGGTACCGGTGTTCGAGAAGCTGGCGCAGAACCTGTTCATCTGCCCGTCGGCGCTCGCGCAATACGCGGCGCTGGCCTGCTTCACGCAAGAGAGCCAGACGATCTACGCCGAGCGGCGCGAGGCCTTCCGCGCCCGCCGCGACTTCATCGTGCCGGCGCTCGAAGCTGCCGGCCTCGCGGTGCCGGCCAAGCCGGACGGCGCGTTCTACGTCTACGTCGATTGCAGCGCGACCGGGCTCGGCAGCGACGAATTCTGCGACCGGCTGCTCGCCGAAGCCTACGTGTCGCTGGTGCCCGGTGCGGACTTCGGCCGCAACGCGCCGCAACGCTACTTGCGACTGTCGTACGCCACTGCGCTGCCGCAGCTGCACGAAGCGGTTGCGCGGATCGACCGGTTCATGCAGCAGCTGCGCTGAACGCGACCGGCGTCGAGCGGTCGGCCGCAGGCACCGTCGCGCGCCGAGGCGGGCGGGTCCGGCCCGCTGCCGCCCAGGCGCCTACCCGGCGGAACCGACCGCG
The DNA here is from genome assembly GCA_050249335.1 of Lautropia sp. Taxonomy (GTDB): domain Bacteria; phylum Pseudomonadota; class Gammaproteobacteria; order Burkholderiales; family Burkholderiaceae_E; genus Lautropia. The sequence goes on along the minus strand of JBFWQR010000046.1, from coordinate 12,486 downwards.
GCGCCGGAGCGCTGCGAAACCCTCGGCTTGGCCGCTTCGCCGCGGCCCGGTGCGGCCAGCGAGCCGACGGTACCGCCGGCATTGCGGATCACCGAGCCGAACTCGGCCGCCCGGCCGAGCACCTTCTGGCCATAGCCGCCATCGTGCTCGCGCAGCGCCGCACCGACGTAGGCCTTCAGCGCGCCGGGCAGATCGCCGTAGCGCACGAGATACTCGTTGAGGATGCGTGCGCCGACCTTGATGTTGGCGAGCGGATCCCAGGCGGCCTCGATGCCGCCGAACGCGTCGAACTTCTGCGCATGGACGCGGGTATGGACCTGCATCAGCCCCTGCGCGCCGGCGCCGCTCTCGGCGTACGGGTTGAAGCTCGATTCGACCGCCATCACGGCGAGCAGCAGGTGCGGATCGAGCCGCATCTCGGTGGCGACCTTGTAGGCGAGGAACACGAAGCGATCGATCGTCTCGCCGGCGATCCGATAGGTCTGCGCGATATGACGCGCGATCACACGCTGCTGGGCGTCGAGGCGGAACCGCGGTATCACCGAGACCGGCGGCAACGGCACCGGCGCGGTCTGCATCGGATCGTGGCGGATCCGGTCGGCGGCCGATGCGACGATGCGCTCGTCTTCGCCCGGATCGACATCGCCGGCGACGGCGCTGGCGACGGCGGCGTTCGCGGCGATCGCCGGGCTGGCGCTCGCCTCCACGATCGCGGCCGGCGCCGCGACGCTGCCGATCGCACCGGCCGGCAACGCCTGCCGCAGCGCCGCCCAGTCCGTGCGCTCGACCGGCAGCGGCGCGCGGATCCCGACGGAATGCTCGGCAGCGACTGCGCTCGCCGAAGCGTCGAGCTGGGTGACGGCGCCGGCCGCGGCCAGCAAACCGACCAGACACGGCAACTGCAGTGCCAGCAACCGGCTGCGCCGGGCGTTGGCTGCCGGCGCTGTCGCGCTCGGCTCGGTCGCGTTCGATGAAGCGATTGTCATCCAGGCTCCTTGCGTGATGGAGCTCTGCGGCTCCTCTTGGAGGGTGCATCGCGTGTCCGGGCCGATTACGGCCACCGACTGCGGTGTCACGGAGCGGTGCGATCCGGTTGGAACCGCGCCGCGCTTGCACTGGTACCCGACGGCCATTCCAGCCAGACCAGCGGTCGAGTCGGGCGGATTCTAGCAGCGGGATCGTGCCGAACCGTGCCAAGGTTCTCGGTCCGCCGCCATCGGTCGGTCGGTGGCTGCCGCCGGCCGTGCGAAAATCCGCAGTCTCGCCAAAATCGAGCCGTCGAACCGGCCGGCGATTCATCCGCAACCTGCCAGCGGTCCATCCGCAGGTCCCCGCCGCGCATGAGCTTTCGCTACGCCGACCTCCGCGACTTCATCGGCCACCTGGAACGCGACGGCCAGCTGCGCCGGATCGGTCAGCCGGTGTCGCCACGGCTCGAGATGACCGAGATCGCCGACCGCGTGCTGCGCGCCGGCGGCCCGGCGCTGCTGTTCACCGCCCCGCACGATGGCGCGCGCGGCTGGTCGATGCCGGTGCTCACCAATCTGTTCGGCACGCCGGAACGGGTCGCGCTCGGCATGGGCGAGTCATCGGTCGCCGCGCTGCGTGAGGTCGGACGGCTGCTCGCCTACCTGAAGGAGCCCGAGCCCCCCCGCGGCCTGAAGGACGCCTGGGACAAGTGGCCGGTGCTGAAGCAAGTGCTGCAGATGGCGCCGAAGGTGATCCGCAGCGGCGCCTGCCAGCAGGTCGTCGTCGAAGCCGCCGACGTCGACCTCGATCGGTTGCCGGTGCAAACCTGCTGGCCCGGCGATGCCGCGCCGCTGATCACCTGGGGCCTGGTGGTGACACGCGGGCCGAGCAAGGCCCGGCAGAATCTCGGCATCTATCGCCAGCAGGTGATCGGCCGCAACCGGACCATCATGCGCTGGCTGGCGCAGCGCGGCGGCGCGCTCGATTTCCTCGAGCACCGGCGCGCGCATCCCGGTACCCCGTTCCCGATCGCGGTCGCGCTCGGCGCCGACCCCGCGACCATCCTCGGCGCGGTGACGCCGGTGCCCGATACGCTGTCGGAATACCAGTTCGCCGGCCTGCTGCGCGGCGCGCGGACCGAACTGGTCGACTGCATCGGCTCGCCGCTGCAGGTGCCGGCCGGCGCCGAGATCGTGCTCGAGGGCAGCATCCGCCCCGACCCGGACCAGACCGCGACCGCCGCGCATGCGGCCTGCGCCGGCCACCGCGGCGCGCTGCCCGAAGCGGCATGCACCGGCTACGAGATGGCGCTCGAGGGCCCGTTCGGCGACCACACCGGCTACTACAACGAGCGCGACTGGTTCCCGGTCTTCACGATCGACCGGATCACGATGCGGCGCGACCCGATCTATCACTCCACCTACACCGGCAAGCCGCCCGACGAACCGGCTGTGCTCGGCGTCGCGCTGAACGAAGTGTTCGTACCGCTGCTATGCCGGCAGTTCCCCGAGATCGTCGACTTCTACCTGCCGCCCGAAGGCTGCTCGTACCGGCTCGCGGTGGTGTCGATGCGCAAGGCCTACCCCGGCCACGCCAAGCGCGTGATGTTCGGGATCTGGAGCTTCCTGCGCCAGTTCATGTACACCAAGTTCATCATCGTCTGCGACGACGACATCGACATCCGCGACTGGAAGGCGGTGATCTGGGCGCTGACGACCCGGGTCGACCCGATCCGCGACATGACGCTGGTCGACCGCACGCCGATCGACTATCTCGATTTCGCGTCGCCGGTCAGCGGCCTCGGCTCGAAGGTCGGCATCGATGCGACCGGCAAGTGGCCCGGCGAGACCGCGCGCGAATGGGGCCGGCCGATCGCGATGGATCCCGCGGTGAAGCAGCGCGTCGACTCGATCTGGGATTCGCTGGGGCTGGCGTGAGGCGCAGCGCCGGCCGCGCGCCGTGCGGCCCGGCGCGCGCTGCTACCCGTGCTGGTGGACCCAGCGCAGCACCGCGTCCTGCGCCTTGCCGGCGCCTTCGGCGTACGGTCCGTTGATCAGCAGCGCGACCGCGTAGCGCGCACCGGACGCCGCGGTGACGTAGCCGGCGATCGCACGCACGTCGCGCAGCGTACCGGTCTTGATCTGGGCGTGGCCGGCCACGGGATCGCGGCGCAGCCGGGCGCGCATGGTGCCGTCGATGCCGACCTGCGGCAGCGAATCGCGGAACAGCGCGGCGGTCGGCGACTGGTCGGCCAGCTGCAGGATCGCGACCAGATCGGCGGCCGAGATCCGCTCGATCCGCGACAGGCCGGAGCCGTTCTCGATGACCAGCGACGGCAGCGGCAGGCCCTGCCGCTCGTAGAAGCCGTGCAGCACCGCCCGCGCATCATCGAGGGTCGCCGGCGCCCCGGCGTGGGTCTGGGCGGCGAGCTGCAGCAGCAGCATCCGCGCCATCACGTTGTTGCTGTACTTGTTGACGTCGCGGACGATGTCGGCGAGCGTGCGGGGCGACTCCCACTCCAGGTACGGGTCGCCGCTGGCGACCCCGGGCTCGATCCGCGTCGTGCCTTCGAGCACCCCGCCGGCGTTCTTCCAGGCGGCCTTGAGCAGGCCGCCGATGAACTGCCGGTGCGACAGCGCCGCGGCATAGAAGTGCTGCTCGCCGCAGGCCTTGACCTGGGTGCCGGAGACCCGGATCAGCGGCCGCGACTCGGTGCCGAGCTCGTCGTCGATGGTGAACCCGGTGGCGCCGGGCCGGCAGCGGCCGGTCAGCACCTTGACCTGGTTGTCGATCCGGACGTCGGCGAGCGGCGGGTCGAGCGTCACGCTGCGGCTCTTCGGATCGACGACGAACTTGGTCGCCTTGAAGTTCATCAGCGCCGCATACGGGCGCACGTTGTAGGGCTGCGAGTGGTCGCCGTCGAAGGAGGCGAGCCGCTCCGGGCCGGCCGCGAACAGCGAATCGTCGACGACCAGGTCGCCGCGGATCTGCCGCAGCCCGGCGAGCCGCAGCTTGTGCATGATCTCGGTGATGTCCTCGATCACCAGCTTCGGGTCGCCGCCGCCCTTGACGATCAGATCGCCGTCGAGCGCGTCGCCGTCCTGCCGGCCGCTGGTGTAGATCGCGGTCTTCCAGCGGTACTCGGGCCCGAGCAGCGACAGCGCGGCATGCGTCGTCACCAGCTTCATCGTCGATGCCGGATTCAGCGGCTTGCCGGGCTGATGGTCGGCGGCCAGCGTGCCGCCGTCGAGCGGACGGATCATCAGGCCGTACTGGTCGGCGCGGATGCCGGTCGCCTCGACGACGCGTTCGATGTCGGCGATGACCACATCGGCCCGGCCGTCGCCGCGCGCGGCGCTGGCCGGCTCGGCCGTCGCGGCCGCAGCCGGGCGGGCGGCGGGCGCGGCGCCGGCACGCCTGGCCGGCCGCGCCGACCGCCGCGGCGCCGAGCGTTTCGGTGCGGCCCGGGTCGGCAGCGTCGCAGCCGCCGCCAGCATGGTCACGGCCGACGCAGCCGATGGCGTGCCGGCACTCGCCGTCTCCGTAGCAGTCGCCGGCGCGGCAGCAGTCGCCGGCGCGGTAGCGGTCGCCGGCGCGGCCGATGCCGCACCGAGACCGGCCGCACCGAGGCCGGCCGCTGCGACCGCACCGGCCAGCGCACCGCGAAGCCGCTTCGCGCCGCGCCCCGGCGCCGGGATCGGCGCCGTCCGCGCCAATGACTGCAACATCGTCCGCACTGCTCGCGATCCTGTCCTGGTCCGAATCGCCGCGAATTATTTCACGCGTGTCGCGCGTCGCCGCCCGGCGACTGACGAGCGCGAACCGGATACTGACGATTCACGACAGGCCGCGCGACGCGGCCGACGGACGGTCGGCTCCGGGTATCGCGACGGCAACTCTACGCACCGGTCAACCGGCGACGCCGTCGCTGCGCGAGCCGACCAGCGTCGCGCCGTACTGCGCCAGCGCGACGCCGGCGAGCGTGATCACGGCACCGATGACCTTGCTCGGCGACATCTGCTCGCCGATCACGTACCAGGACACCGCGCCGGCGACGATCGGCGTCAGGTAGACCAGCGGCGCGGTCCGGGCCACGCCGCGGACCGCATTGACCCAGCCCCAGGCGATCCAGCCGAAGAACGCCGAGATCAGCACGCCGTAGCAGATGCCGAGCCAGACCGCGAGCGACAACGACGGCCAGGCGATGGTCGAGCCGACGTGCCACGAGCCGGCGATCAGCAGCGGGCTCGCGATAAAGGTCGTGTAGGCCATCACCGGCACGCCGCCAAGCCGCTGGATCGCCGGCTTGGCTGCCACCGTGTAGTACGAGAAGAACGACGCGGCGACCACCAGCACGAGGTCGCCGGCGCTCGCCTGCCAGCGCTCGCCGAGCAGCTTGTCCGACAGGAACACCAGGACCCCGAGGCACGCGATCAGCACGCCGAGGACCTGGCCGAGCGCCAGCCGCTCGGTGCCGCCGATCCGCAGCAGCAGCAAGGTGAACAGCGGGCCGCACGACAGGATCAGCGATGACGAGAACGCGGTCGACCAGTGGATGCCATAGGTGACCAGACCGACATGGAGCACATGGCCGGCGAGCGCGAGCTTGATCAGCAGCCAGAGGTCGCCGCGATCGATCGGCGGCCAGTCGGCGCCGTAGCGATAGCACATGACCAGCGCGGCGCAGAGCGGCATCAGCAGGAAGCGGACGAACAGAAAGCCGGTCGGCGTCACGATCGGAAAGACCAGCTTCTGGACCGTGAAGTTCGCGCCCCAGACGAGGATCAGGACGAGCGCGATCCAGAGCGCACGGCGCTGCAGCTGCGGGGTGACGATCACGGAATCAGCCTTCGTACGGCATCGTCAGCCGCGCCAGCATCGCGAGCAGCCGCCGGCGCTGGTCGCGGGCGAGGCCCGGCAACTCGACCAGCGGCGCGGCGAGCACCCGCGGGCGGATCCGCGCCAGGATCGCGGCGCCGGCCGGCGACAGCCGCAGCGCACGAGCGCGGCGATCGTTCGGATCGGTCCGGCGCGCGACCCAGCCGCGCTCGTCGAGCCGGTCGATCAGCTTGCCGACGGTGACCTTGTCGCAGGCGATCAGGCGCGCCACGGTCGCCTGGTCGCAATCGGGCCGGTGCTCGATCGCGGCCAGCGCCGCGAACTGCAGATTGGTCAGGCCGGCGAGCGCCGGGTCGGCATCGACCAGCTGATTGAACTCGGCGACCAGGCGCTGGTGCAGCCGGCGGATCCGGTGGCCCGGCAGGTCGTGCAGCCAGAATGCCGACGGTGCTTGGTCGGAATCCGGATCGGCGGGGAGGTCCGTGGCTGTCACGATGATAAGTAGGCTTACCATTGTAGCCACCGCTGGCCCGCATCTCCAATGGCGTGCATGATTGTTCGCGGTCGGTGCACAACATTTGTAAACTTCCAGACGCCTCGCTGCGACTCACGCCGGCGCGTCCATTACGCGTGCGTGTCCTATCGGTCATCACGGAGCCGCCATGTCCAGTCCGTCGAGTCGCTCGAACCGGGTCGCGTCGATCGCCGCAATGCTCGCCGCGACGGTCGCGCTGATCGTTGCCGGCTGTGCCGCCGATGCACCGGGCGGCAGCGCGGGTGTCGGCGCCAGTTCCGCGCCATCCGCGCTCGGCTCGTCCGCGCCCGGGTCATCCGCACCCGGCGCGAATGCCGGACCATCGGCGCCGCCCGGGCGGACCCGCGGCGTCGAGATCACCGGCGGCGCGCCGCCGCAGATCGCGGTCGAGGCCGGCGCGCACGGTGCGTCGGTCCGCCGGCTCGACGTCTCGGCGAGCCGCGGGCTGGTCGTCACCGCTTCGGACGACAAGACCGCGCGGGTCTGGGAGCTCGCGGGCGGCGCGCTGCGCCATGTGCTGCGGCCGGCGCTCGGCAGCGGCGAGATCGGCCGCCTCTATGGCGCCGCGATCCACCCGAGCGAACCGCTGGTGGCGGTCGGCGGCACTACCGGCGCGCGCACCGGCGAGCACCGGATCCTGCTCTATTCGCTCGACACCGGCCAGCTGGTCCGTGCCTTCGACGCCCGCGGCGGCGACATCCGCAAACTCGCCTGGTCGGCCGACGGCAGCGTGCTGCTCGCCGTCTATGCCGGCGATGACGCGCTGCGCGCCTTCGACCGCGACGGCACGATGCTGTTCCACAAGCCGCTCGGCGGGCCGGCGTTCGGTCTGGCGATCGCCGCCGACGGCCGGGTCGCCGCGAGCTCGCTCGGCGGTTCGATCACCGTGCTGTCGGCGCGCGCCCGCACCGTCGCGCCGGTCGCGTCGTTCCGGGCGCCGTTCGGCGAACCGGTCGGCCTCGCGTTCTCGCCGGACGGCAGCCGGCTGGCGATCGGCTTCTGGAGGCTGCAGCAGTCGCCGGTGATCGTCGACAGCGCGAGCGGCCGGTCGCTGGTGACGCTGGCCGCGGAACCGATCGAACCCGGCACGCAATTCTCGGTCGCCTGGTCGCGCGACGGCCGCACGGTCGCAGTCGGCGGCTCGGGCTACAGCGCGGCGCGGCGGTTCCCGGTATTCCTGCACGATGCGGCGAGCGGCGCCCTGCTCGCGCAGCGCGAAGTCGCCGGCGATTCGATCTACGACCTGGTCGCGCTCGCCGACGGCGCGTTCGCGTTCGCCAGCGGCGACGGCACCTGGGGCGTCGTCGATGCCCGCGAACTGCGGCTGCAGGTCGGCGCATCGTTCGCCGACCTGAAGGGGCCGGGTTACCTGCGCATCAGCGCCGACGGCCGCCGGGTCGGCTGGATGCATGCCTGGGGCCACGATCCGATGAGCTTCGACTTCGCGCAGCGGATCGCGGCGCCGCCCCGCGACGGCGGCGCCGCGATGGCGGCGCCATCGACCCGCGAGCGCAGCTCGGCCTGGCAGGATACGCGGCGGCCGGTCGTCGCCGGGCGCCCGATCGCGCTCGAGCCGAGCGAGGCGGCGCGCGCGCTGGTCGACGTTCCGGGCGGCCGCGACACCGTGCTCGGCACGACCTACCGGCTGCTGCGGCTCGACGGCAGCGGCGCGATCCGCTGGCAGCTGCGCAATGCCGGCGAAGTCAGGGCCGTCAACATCACGCCGGACGGCCGCCTGATCGTCGCCGGCCTTTCGGACGGCACCATCCGCTGGTGGCGGGCCAGCGACGGCACGCCGCTCGCGGCGCTGCTGGCGATGCGCGACGGCCGCTGGGTCGTGTGGACGCCCGAGGGCTACTACGACGCCGGCGCCAACGCCGACCGGCTGGTCGGCTGGTCGGTCAATCGCAGCGACGCGCCGATCGCCGACCACTTCTCGCTGAGCCGCTTTCGCGAGCGCTTCAACCGGCCCGACCTGATCGATCGAGCGCTGCGCGACGCGACGCCGATCGCCGAGCTCGACGCCGGCACGGTCGGCGCCCGCCCGGCGGCCGCGGGCCGAGGCGCGCCGGCCGCAACGACGGCAACGGCGCCGTCGATCCAGTTTCCGCCGGTGATCGACACCGTCAACCCCGCGACCTCGTCGAACGGCGGCAAGGACCTGCAGATCCCGGTCGCGGTTCGGGCGAGCGGTGAAACGCAGATCGAGGTTCGCGTCGACGGCCGGCCGCTGCCCGAGGCCGGCACCCGCATCGGTGGCAATCAGCAGGCCGTCGTCACGGTACCGGCGCAGGCGCCCGGCTCGCTGGTGCAACTGCTGGCCAGGGATCGCACCGGCGTGTCGGAGCCGGTCGGCTTCGTCGTCGAGGCGGGTCCGCCCGCAGCGACGACAGCGGCGACAGCGGCAACGGCAGCAACGGCAGCAACGGCGGCACCTGCCCCGGCCGCGCCGCCAGCCGCTCCAGCGGTGCCGGCAGGCCCGCCGCCGGAGCAAGTCGCCGCTGCGACGCTGCGGCCGACACCCGCGACCGCGCCGGCCGACGTCATCCGCGGCAGCGCCGCCACGCCGACGCCGACCGTCGCGGCACCCGGTGCCATCGCCGCGCCCCCGCCGACCGGCGGCAGCCCGGTCGTGCTGGCGTCGGCGCCGTCCACATTGCCGCCCGCTGCCACGCCGGCAACGACGCGCGCGTTCGGCATGCTGTCGCCGCGGCTGCACGTGCTGGCGATCGGAATCAGCGACTATCAACGCGCCGAATACAAGCTCGGCCTCGCCGCGAAGGACGCGCTCGACTTCGCCAACGCGATGCGCGCGCAGACCGGCCGCCAATACCGCGAGGTCCAGGCGCGGACGCTGGTGAATGATCAGGCAACCCGGCTGGCGGTGATCGCCAACCTGAAGTGGCTGTCCGACAGCGTCGCCGCCGGCGACATCGGCATGCTGTTCATGGCCGGTCACGGCATCAACCAGACCAACGGCCAGTACTTCTTCCTGCCCTACGACGGCCAGCACGAGCGGCTCGAGCAGACCGGCCTGCCGGAAGCGGCGATCCGCGACACGCTGGCGCGGATGCGCGGCAAGGCGCTGTTCTTCGTCGATACCTGCTTCGGCGGCAACGCGGTCGGCAACTTCCAGACGGCGAGCCGCGAACTGGCGCGGATGGCCAACGATCTGGCGGCTTCCGAGAACGGCGTCGTCGTGTTCGCATCGAGCTCGGGCCGCCAGCTCTCGGAAGAAAACGACGCGTGGGGCAACGGCGCATTCACCCGCGCGCTGCTGGCCGGCCTGTCGGGCCAGGCCGACCTGACGCGCACCGGCCGGATCACGTTCAAGGGGCTCGATTTCTTCGTTTCCGAAGAAGTCAATCGCCTGACCGAAGGCCGTCAGACGCCGGTGACGATCTCGCCGATCGGTGTGCCCGACTTCGCGATCGCCCGGGTCGGTTCGACCTAGCCGGGTGGTGCGCGGCAACAGGACCGCCCTCGGCGCGCCTCCGGAATTCCCCTGAGAAGGGATGGATTCGCATCGTTAAACGGCGGATGATCGCGGGTGTCGCGATCATGGGTTTCGCGATCATTGAACCGGATGCCGGTCGCAGGCGACTCACCGTCGCCGAAGGCCGTTCCCCGGGGCGTCAAAGTACCCGACGTCATCGGGGTCGGCTTGCCGCTGCACTCGCAGTGCGCGCGCGCCGGCGTCTACAGTTCAAGCTCAGCCAGGGGATGTCATGGGTTTCGCTCGTCGCTTCGAACACCTGCCCCGCGGACGCATCGCGCGCCTCGCCGTAGTTGCCGCGGCCGCCTTCTTCGCCGGCTGCGGCGGCGGCAGCGGCGACAACCCGCGGGCCTTGCTCGCCAACTGTCCGGAGCACTGTGTGATCTCCGGCTTCGTCGGCGACCTCGACTGGCAGTGGGCGCCCGGTGCCAGCGGCTCGGTCGGTGAAGGCATCGGCGGCGGCGCCGACGGCGGCGGCGGCATCGGCGCCGGCGGTTCGCTCGGCCAGTTCCGCGGCGCGCTGGTGGTCGCGCGCTTCGAGGACGGCTCGGAGATCGGCCACGCGTTCACCGACGACGAAAAAGGCATGGTGACGATCCGGCCGGGCCGGACCTACAACGGCTCGATCCTGGTCGAGATCCACGGCCAGCCCGGCGCCACCTATTTCGACGAAGGCAAGAACATCGCGGTGCCCTATCCGCCGGGCCGGGTGCTGCGCGCGATCGTACCGTCGATCAGCAAGAACATCGGGGTCACGCCGTTCACCGAGGCCGGCTACCAGTTGTCGCTGCGCTGTCAGGCCGGCGACGGACCGGTGGAGGTCTGTGCGACCGGCACGCCGCAGGTCGGCGAAGGTGCTGGCAATGCGGTCGTGCCGGCGCGCAATGCGATCCGCAACGCCAACGCGCACGTCACCGGCGTGCTGAACCAGCAGTTCCCGAACACGCTGCAGGTCGACGACATCACCCGGCTGCCGTTCATCGTCGGCAGCGGCACGCCCGACGGCACGATCGCCGATACGCCGCGCGGCCGCTACGGCCTCGCCAACATCGCGTTCTCGAAGCAGGCAGCGATGTACAACACCGCGGCCGAGGCGCCGACGCTGCTCGCGACCGACCAGTTGTCGCGTGACCTGCAGGATGGACGGCTCGACGGCATCGGCGGCGGCGCGACCGCCGCGGCGCAGCGCACCTACGACCCGCATACGCTGACCAGCGAACTGTCGGCGGCGCTCGCGCAACAGACGACCCGCTACGGCGATGCCGCGACCCGCGGCCTGCTGCCGGTGATCACCGCGTTCGGCAACACCCGCTACGACAGCTACTACTTCGACGCGACGCTCGAGCCGAACGGCGCGAGCTCGACGATCGCGGTCGCGACCGAGTCGTCGAGCGACCGTCGCGCGCCGGGGCAGAAGACCACCTACGCCGGCCCGAACGCCGCCGATTCGCGCGGCTTCATGCTCTACAGCAACATGGGCAGCGGCTCGCTGTTCATCAAGACCGACGCCGCCGATTCGCGCGGCCGCGTGATCGCGGTCGGCGACAACAGCAACGGCGAGCTCGGCGACGGCACCCAGACGGCGACCGGCCCGGCCGGCCCGGTGGTGCTGGCGCTGCCGGGCGTGCTGACGCATGCCGTCGGCGGCATCGCGCACACCGTGGCCCGGCTCGCCGACGGCTCGGTCGACGCCTGGGGCGACAACAGCTACGGCCAGCTCGGTCAGGGGCAGAACGGCGCCGCGCTGCCGCGCTCGGCGCAGCCGCTGCGGGTCGCGCTGCCCGGGCCGGCGGTCGCGGTCGCGGCGGCCAATCAGTCGTCGTTCGCGCTGCTCGAGGATTCGTCGGTCTGGTCGTGGGGCAACGGCTTCGGCTTCGGCACCCTCGGCGACAACACCGAGGCCGGCGAGCGGCTCGCGCCGGCACCGGTGCTGTCGACCGACGGGCCGTTGACCGGCGTCGTGCAGCTGTCGGCACGCGACAACGACGTGATCGCGCTGAAGGCCGACGGCAGCGTCTGGACCTGGGGCAGCTTCCCGGCAGCCGCGACCACGACGGAGCCGTCCGGCATCGCCGCCGGCCGCACCGTCGCGACGCAGATGGAGGGCATCCCGGCGACCACCGGCGGCGTCCGCAAGGTGCTGACCGAACAGGGCCTGTTCGCGGTCCTGGTCGCGGGCTCCGATGCCGACGGCAACGATCTCGACGGCGCCGTCTATTCCTGGGGCGTGCACTTCGACATCACCGCCAACGAAGTGCTGCGCGACCTGATTCCGGCGCGCGTGCTGAACCTGCCGCCGGTGCGCGACCTGATGCCCGGCGGCTTCCTCGGCTACGGCCAGCGGCCGGCCGACCGGCTGACCGCGATGGCGATCGACTACGACGGCAAGCTCTGGAAGACGCGCGGGCGCGTCGCCGAGCAGTACGACCCGGCCAACCCGACGGCCCAGCGCCGGCCGCAGGGCCAGGCGCCGCGCCCGGACTGCGCGTCCTGCCACGTGATCCGGCCGAAAACGCTGCCGCCGGTGCCGACCAGCGGCAATACCTGCGTCGTGCCCACCGGCATCCTGCAGCTGCTGACCTCGCAGAGCACCTGCGAGAGCTGCCACAACGCGGCGCCGCTGTCGAACGGCCGCGCGCTCGGGAGA
>JBFWQR010000045.1:0-47261 GCA_050249335.1 Lautropia sp. | reverse complement strand
GCGTGCACTGATGCTGCTCGAGCTCGCCCAGCAGCTGGCCAAGGAATACCGGGTGTTCTCGGTGTTCAACTACATCACGCTGCGCGCGGTGCTGGCGACGCTGACCGCGCTGTTCATCGGCCTGCTGTTCGGCCCCGCGGTGATCCGCCGGCTGACCGCGATGAAGATCGGCCAGGCGGTGCGCACCGACGGCCCGCAGACCCACCTGATCAAGTCGGGCACGCCGACGATGGGCGGCGTGCTGGTGCTGCTGTCGGTCGGGCTCGCGACTCTGCTGTGGGCCGACCTCGGCAACCGTTTCGTCTGGCTGGTGCTGGTCGTGACCACCGGCTTCGGCCTGATCGGCTGGGTCGACGACTACCGCAAGGTCGTCCACCGCAATCCGAAAGGGATGTCGGCCAAGGAGAAATACCTGTGGCAGAGCCTGATCGGCATCGTCGCCGCGGCCTATCTCGCATTCGCGATTCCGAGCCAGAGCAGCGGCCAGGCGCTCGATCTGTTCCTCCAGTGGGTCCGGAGCGGCCTGTCGATGGAACTGCCGTCCAACGCCAACCTGATCGTGCCGTTCTTCAAGGAGATCGCCTATCCGATGGGCGTCTTCGGCTTCATCGCGGTGACCTACTTCGTCATCGTCGGCACCAGCAACGCGGTCAACCTGACCGATGGCGCCGACGGTCTCGCGATCATGCCGGCGGTGCTGGTCGGCTCGGCGCTCGGCATCTTCGCCTACGTGACCGGCAACTCGGTGTTCTCGCGCTATCTGCTGATCCCGTACATCCCGGGTGCCGGCGAACTGATCGTGGTCTGCGGCGCGATCGCCGGCGCCGGTCTCGCCTTCCTCTGGTACAACGCCTATCCGGCGCAGGTCTTCATGGGCGACGTCGGCGCGCTCGCGCTCGGCGCCGCGCTCGGCACGATCGCGGTGATCGTCCGCCAGGAGATCGTGCTGTTCATCATGGGCGGCGTGTTCGTCGCCGAGACGATTTCGGTGATGCTGCAGGTCGCCTACTTCAAGTACACCCGCCGCAAGTACGGCGAGGGTCGGCGCATCTTCCGGATGGCGCCGCTGCACCATCACTTCGAGATCGGCGGCGTCAAGGAATCGCAGGTCGTGGTCCGCTTCTGGATCGTGACCATGATGCTGGTGCTGTTCGGCCTGTCCTCGCTGAAGCTGCGGTGAGCGCATGATCGAACTCGCTGATCGTCACGTCGCGGTGATCGGGCTCGGGGAGTCCGGCCTGGCGATGGCCCGCTGGGCGGCACGGGCCGGCGCCCGCGTCACCGTGCTCGACGATCGCGAACAGCCGAGCCATGCCGCACAGCTCGCGCAGACGGTGCCGCAGGCGCGGTTGCTGCGCGGACCGTTCGACTTCGCGGCGCTGGCCGCGGCCGGCCCGGTCGACCTGCTGGCCTGGAGTCCCGGTCTGTCGCCGGTGGTCGGTCCGGCCGCTGCGCTCCATCGCGCCGCGGTCGCTGCCGGTCTGCCGGTGCACGGCGAGATCGATTTCTTCGCCGACGAACTGGCGCGCCGCGCCGAACAGGGCTATGCGCCGACCGTGCTGGCGATCACCGGCACCAACGGCAAGACCACGGTGACGCGGCTGGCCGGTCATCTCGCTGCCGAGGCCGGCATCGACGTGCAGGTCGCCGGCAACATCAGTCCGGCGCTGCTCGATGCGTTGCGCGACCGGATCGACGCCGGCCGGCTGCCGCAGATCTGGGTGCTCGAGCTGTCGAGCTTCCAGCTCGCGGTCGCCGGCCGGCTGCCGTGCGCCGCCTCGGTGGTACTGAACGTCACCCAGGACCATCTCGACTGGCACGGCACGATGGCGCACTACCGCGCTTCGAAGCTGCGGATCCACGATGGGTCGCAGTGCCTGGTGATCAATGCCGATGACCCGCTGACCGATCCGGCGCAGCCGGATCCGCCGGGGTTCGACGTGATGGCCGCCGCTGCTTCCGCCGCTGCTTCCGCGGCCGAAGGCGCGGCCGCGGGCGCGGGCGGAGCTGCCGGTCGCGCGACTGCGGGCGGCGCTCCCGAAGGCGCTGCGGCTGCCGCCGGTACCGGCAAGCCCGGCCGCCGGCCGCGTGCGGTCAAGCCGCCGCCGCCGCGGCCGCGCGTCGGCTTCGGCCTCGGCACGCCGGCTGTCGCGCCGGCGTTCGGCGTACTGCGCGACGCCGGCCTCGGCTGGCTGGTCGAAGCGTCGCTCGACGACGATCTGCCGGCGCGCCGTCGCAGTGCCGCCGAGATCCGGATCAACCGGCTGATGCCGGCCGATGCGTTGCCGCTGTTCGGTGCGCACAACCATGCCAACGCGCTGGCCGCGCTGGCGCTGCTGCGGACCGCCGGCGTGCCGATGGCGGCGATGCTGCGCGGCATCCGCGATTTCGCGCCCGAGCCGCACCGCTGCATCCGCATCGCGGTGATCAACGGGGTCGGCTATTTCGACGACAGCAAGGGCACCAACGTCGGCGCGACGGTCGCCGCGCTGTCCGGCCTCGGCTGCCGCAGCGTGCTGATCGCCGGCGGCCTCGGCAAGGGCCAGGACTTCGCGCCGCTGGCGCCGGCGGTTCGCCGCCATGCCCGGGCCGTCGTGCTGATCGGCCGCGACGCGCCGCTGCTGCGGGCCGCGCTCGCCGGCACCGGCGTGCCGCTCGAGGACGCCGCCGACAAGGACGCCGCGGTCGAGCGCGCCAGCGCGCTGGCGCAGGCCGGCGACGCGGTGCTGATGTCGCCGGCCTGCGCCAGCTTCGACATGTTCCGCAACTATCCGCATCGCGCCGAGGCGTTCGCCGCGGCGGTCAGGCGGATCGCCGAAACGGCGGGGCAGCCATGCTGAGCGCGCTGATCAGCGGGTTCGGTTCGGCGCTGCGCGCGATCGGCGTCGGCGCCGCCAGCGCCGGACCGGGGCGCCCGCTCGGCGAGCGGCGCTCGGGCGAGCGGCGTGCGCGGGTTCGCGACGGCGCGTCGGGCGGCCGCCGGCTGGCGTCGAACTACCGGCCGTCGATGTTCGCCAGTTTCAAGGACGAGCTGCTCGACACCGGCGTCCAGCGCTTCGACGCGGCACTGATCTGGGCGGTGGCGATCCTGGTGATGATCGGCCTGGTGATGGTCTACTCGGCGTCGATCGCGGTGTTCGAGCGGCGCAATCCCGACGCCGCGATGTCGACCTACTATCTGGTCCGCCATCTGGTCTCGATCGTGATCGCGCTCGGCGCCGCGGTGCTGGCGTTCGCGGTGCCGCCGCCGGCCTGGCAGCGCGCGGCGCTGCCGGCGTTCGTCGGCGGCATCGTGCTGCTGGTGCTGGTGTTCGTGCCGGGCATCGGCCGTGCCGCCGGCGGTGCGCACCGCTGGATCAACATCGGTCCGCTCGGCATGCAGCCGACCGAGGTGATGAAGCTGCTGGTGATCCTCTATGTCGCCGACTATGCGACCCGCAAGCAGGAGCTGA
Source organism: Lautropia sp. (assembly GCA_050249335.1). Classification (GTDB taxonomy): domain Bacteria; phylum Pseudomonadota; class Gammaproteobacteria; order Burkholderiales; family Burkholderiaceae_E; genus Lautropia. The sequence goes on along the minus strand of JBFWQR010000045.1, from coordinate 43,809 downwards.
TGCACCAGTTCCGCCGCGGCTTCTTTCCGATGGCCGCGGCGCTGGCGCTGGTCGGCGTGCTGATCATGCGCGAGCCCGACCTCGGGGCGCTGGTGGTGATCCTGTCGGTCGCGATGGGCGTGCTGTTCCTCGGCGGCATGAGTCCACGGCTGTTCTTCGGCATGGCCGGCCTGCTGGCGGTCGTGTTCACGCTGTTCGTGCTGCTGGTGCAGTTCCGCCGTGCCCGCTTCTTCGCCTACCTCGAGCCGTTCGCCCGCGAGAACGCCGAACGCAGCGCCTATCAGCTGACCCATTCGCTGATGGCGATCGGCAAGGGCGAGTGGTTCGGCAGCGGGCTCGGCAACGGCGTCGCCAAGCTCAACTACCTGCCCGAGCCGCACACCGACTTCCTGTTCGCGACCATCGGCGAGGAGCTCGGCATGGTCGGCATGGCGGTGGTGATCCTGGCGTTCTTCTGGATCGTCCGGCGCTGCTTCGAGATCGGCCGCCAGGCGATCTCGTTCGAGCGCTTCTTCAACGGCCTGGTCGCGCAGGGCGTCGCGCTCTGGTTCGGCATCCAGGCGTTCATCAACCTCGGCGTCAACCTCGGCCTGATGCCGACCAAGGGCCTGACGCTGCCGCTGATGAGCTTCGGCGGCAGCGCGATGCTGATGAACCTGGTCGCGATCGCGATCGTGCTGCGGATCGACCTCGAGAACCGCCGGATGATGCGGGGGACGGTGCTATGAACGCGGACCGTACCATCGTGATCATGGCGGGCGGCACCGGCGGGCACATCTTCCCCGGCCTCGCGGTCGCGGAGCTGATGAAGAGCCGCAGCTGGAACGTGGTCTGGTTCGGCAGCCCGAAAGGCATGGAAGCGACGCTGGTGCCGCAGCGCGGGATCGAGATGCGGCTGGTCGAATTCGTCGCGCTGCGCGGCAAGGGGCCGTGGCCGGCGCTGATGCTGCCGGTCAATCTGGCGCGCGCCTGCTGGCAGGCGAGCCGGGCGCTGCGCGCCGTCAAGCCGGCGGTCGTGCTCGGGCTCGGCGGCTATGTCGCGTTTCCCGGCGGGCTGATGGCGGTGCTGCTCGGCCGGCCGCTGGTGCTGCACGAGCAGAACTCGGTCGCCGGGCTGGCCAACAAGGTGCTGGCGCGGATCGCGACCCGGATCCTGGTCGCATTCCCCGGCGCGATGTCGCAGGCGCGCTGGAGCGGCAACCCGGTGTCGGCGCGGATCAGCGGACTCGAGCCGCCGGAGAGCCGCTATGCGCGCCGCAGCGGCCCGCTGCGGGTGCTGGTGGTCGGCGGCAGCCTCGGCGCCCAGGTGTTCAACCGGGTGATTCCGAACGCGTTCGGGCTGATGCTGCCCGAACAGCGGCCGCGGATCGTTCATCAGGGCGGCCGGGCCCATCTCGACGAACTGCGCGCCAACTATGCGAACGCCGCGGTCGAGGCCGACACCGTCGCGTTCATCGACGACATGGCCGCCGCCTACGGCGAGGCCGATCTGGTGATCGCTCGTGCCGGCGCGATGACCGTCTCGGAGATCGCCTGCGCCGGCGTCGCGTCGATCCTGGTGCCGTATCCGCATGCGGTCGACGATCACCAGACCGGCAACGCCCGGTTCCTGTCGGAGTCGGGCGCGGCGCTGCTGGTGCCGCAGGGCGAACTGACGCCGTCGCGGCTGTCGGCGCTGCTGCAGCAGTTGAACCGGCCGGCACTGGCGACGATGGCGGCCAAGGCGCGCGCGCTGGCCAAGCCGGACGCGACCCGGGTGGTCGCCGACGTCTGCGAAGCGGTGGCTAAGTGACGGCCCCCACGCTCACTTCGTTCGCTGCGGCCCTCGGTCGGAGACCGGGGGCGTGCCGCAGGCACGATCGGTCCGCAGGGACCGATCGTGTCCGGCGTCACCCCCGCGGGGGCGCGTCGGCGCCTTCGGGCGGCCGTGCGGCGCCGACGATCACTTCGGCGTGGCTCCCGTCATGAAGCACAAGGTCAAGCGCATCCACTTCGTCGGCGTCGGCGGCGCCGGCATGAGCGGCATCGCCGAGGTGTTGCTGAACCTCGGCTACCAGGTCAGTGGCTCGGATCTGGTCGAATCGACCGTGCTCGAGCGGCTGCGCACGCTCGGCGCGACCATCCATGTCGGCCATGACGCCCGCCATGCCGACGCCGCCGACTGCATCGTGACCTCGAGCGCGGTCCAGCCCGACAACCCCGAGGTCCGGCAGGCGCGCGCGCGGCGGATCCCGGTGGTGCCGCGGGCGCTGATGCTGGCGGAGCTGATGAAGCTCAAGCAGGGCATCGCGATCGCCGGCACCCACGGCAAGACCACCACGACCAGCCTGGTCGCGAGCGTGCTGGCGCGCGCCGGGCTCGATCCGACCTTCGTGATCGGCGGCCGCCTGAACAGCGCCGGCGTCAACGCCCGGCTCGGCAGCGGCGACTACATCGTGGTCGAGGCCGACGAATCCGACGGCTCGTTCCTGAACCTGACGCCGATGATCTCGGTGATCACGAACATCGATGCCGACCATATGGACACCTATGGTCACGACATGGCGCGGCTCAAGCACGCGTTCATCGAGTTCCTGCACCACCTGCCGTTCTACGGCGCCGCGGTGCTGTGCTCGGACGACCGTAACGTCCGCGAGATCATGCCGTTCGTCAGCAAGCCGACCATCACCTACGGCCTCGGCGCCGACGCGCAGGTGCGCGCGGCCGACGTCCGCGCCGACGGCGACCGGATGCGCTTCACGGTCGAGCGCGATGGCCATGCGCCGCTCGCGGTCGCGCTGGCGCTGACCGGCGAGCACAACGTCCGCAACGCGCTTGCCGCGATCGCGGTTGCCGACGAGCTCGGCGCGCCCGACGAGGCGATCGTCGCCGCGCTCGCCGAGTTCCGCGGCGTCGGCCGGCGCTTCGAGCGCTACGGCGAGATCCCGATCGCTGCCGGCGGCGGCGCGGCGCGTCCAACCGGCAGCTTCACGCTGATCGACGACTACGGCCACCATCCGGCCGAGATGGCGGCGACGTTCGCCGCCGCGCGCGGCGCGTTCCCGGGCCGGCGCATCGTCGTCGCATTCCAGCCGCATCGCTATTCACGCACCCGCGACCTGTTCGAGGACTTCGTCCGGGTGCTGTCGACCGTCGACTGCCTGCTGCTCGCCGATGTCTATCCGGCCGGCGAGGCGCCGATCGTCGCCGCCGACGGCCGGGCGCTGGCGCGCGCGCTGCGCGTCGCCGGCCGGCTCGAGCCGACGTTCGTCGAGTCGGTCGGCGATCTGCCGGCCGCGATCCACAACATCGTGCGGGACGGCGACGTGGTGCTGACGATGGGCGCCGGCAGCATCGGCAAGGTGCCGGGCCAGCTCGCCGCCGCCGCAGGCCGCGTCGGAGGTGGTGCATGACCGAGCCGATGATGCCGCCGGCCGCCGCCGGCGCGACCGGACCGCGTGCCGGCGACGTCGCCGCGCCCGGCGTCGCTGCGCTGGACGTCGCCGCACCCGGCGTCACTGCGCCCGGCGTCGCCGCGCTGGACGTCGCGGCGATCGATCCGCGTGCGCTCGGCCGGGTCGCGGTGCTGCTCGGCGGCCGTTCGTCGGAGCGTGAGGTGTCGCTGCTGTCGGGCAACGGCGTGCTGCGCGCGCTGAAGGACCGCGGCGTCGACGCGCGCCCGTTCGATCCGGCGCGCGAGCCGCTGCAGGCGCTCGCCGACGGCGGCTTCGACCGGGCCTTCATCGCGCTGCACGGCCGCTTCGGCGAGGACGGCACGATCCAGGGCGCGCTCGAGCTGATCGGCCTGCCGTATACCGGCTCCGGCGTGATGGCGTCGGCGATCGCGATGGACAAGATCCGGACCAAGCAGCTGTGGCTGGCGCAGGGCCTGCCGACGCCGGCCTCGGTGACGGTCACGGCAGTCGAACAGCTCGACGCCGCCGCAGCCAGGCTCGGGCTGCCGCTGATCATCAAGCCGCCGCACGAAGGCTCGACGATCGGCATCACCAAGGTCACCGCCGCCGACCAGCTGGTCGAGGCCTATGCCGCGGCGGCCCGGCTCGACAGTGTGGTGCTGGCCGAGCAGTTCATCGACGGCCGCGAGCTGACGGTCGCGATCGTCGGCGGCGGCGAGCGCGCCGCCGCGCTGCCGGTCGTCGAGATCCGCGCGCCGCAAGGCAACTACGACTACCAGAACAAGTATTTCAGCGACGATACCGAGTACCTGTGCCCGGCACCGCTGCCCGAGCCGCTCGCCGCCGAGATCGGCCGGATCGCGGTCGCCGCCTATCGCGCGGTCGGCTGCGAGGGCTGGGGCCGGGTCGACTTCATGCTCGGCCAGGATCAGCAGCCGTGGCTGCTCGAGGTCAACACCTCGCCGGGCATGACCGGCCATTCGCTGGTGCCGATGGCGGCGCGCGCGATCGGCGTCTCGTACGAGGATCTGGTGCTGGCGATCGTCGCGGGCGCCTCGCTGAAGGTGCATCGCGGTACCGCGATCCCGGGCGGCGACGGAGGGGCGCGGTCGTGACGCTCTGGCAGGACGCGCGCGCGCTCAACACCATCGCCAACGGCCTGGTGATGATGGCGTTCGCCAGTCTCGCGGCGGCGGCGATCTGGTGGGCCGCGCATCGCACGGTGTTCGAGCTCAAGGGTATCGAGGTCGGCGTGGCCGGCGGCCGCACGCTGCAGCACGTCAACGCCGACACGCTCGCGGCCGCTGGCGTCCACGAGCTCGCCGGCAACTTCTTCACCGTCGATCTCGAAGAGGTCCGCCAGACCTTCGAGGAGGCGCCGTGGGTGCGCCGCGCGCAGGTCCGCCGGATCTGGCCGAATCGGCTGTCGGTCGAGATCGAGGAGCATCGGCCGCTGGCGCGCTGGGGCGACGGCCGGTTCGTCAACACCTACGGCGAATTGTTCTCGGCCGACCCGCGCGAGGTCGGCGATGCTGCGCAGCTGCTGGAATTCGCCGGCCCCGAGGGGACCCAGGGCATCGTGACGCGGCGCTTCCACGAGCTCAGCGAGCAGCTGGCGGCGCTGTCGCTGGTGCCGCGCAAGATCGTGCTGAGCGACCGCCAGGCCTGGACCGCGCGGCTGGACAACGGCATGACGCTCCTGATCGGACGCGACGAGGGCGTGCCGGTCAACGATCGAATCACGCGCTGGGTGGCGGTCCATCCGCAGATCCAGGCACGCTTCAACGAACGTACCGAGGTTGTCGACCTGCGGTATCCGAACGGCTTCGCGATCCGGGCGCCGGGTGCGCTCGACGGCGATGCCGGCGAACGCGGTCGGTCAGAAGTTCCCAGAAGGCCATGACGAGAGAGAGCAAGGACCTGCTGGTCGGGTTGGACATCGGCACCTCGAAGGTGGTCGCGATCGTTGCCGAGATGCACGGCGACGGCGACTACGAGGTGGTCGGCATCGGGCAGCACGAATCGCGCGGGCTCAAGAAGGGCGTGGTCGTCGATATCGAGAAGACGGTCGCGTCGATCCAGGCCGCGCTCGAGGAAGCCGAGCTGATGGCGAGCTACAAGATCCGCACCGTCGTGACCGGGATCGCCGGCAGCCACATCCGCAGCTTCAATTCGATCGGCATGGTCGCGATCAAGGACAAGGAGGTCACCGAGGCCGACGTGGTCCGGGTCACCGAGACCGCCAAGGCGGTCAATATCCCGACCGACCAGCAGATCCTGCACGTGCTGCCGCAGGAATACATCATCGACGGCCAGGAGGACATCCGCGAGCCGGTCGGCATGAACGGCGTGCGGCTCGACGTCAAGGTCCATATCGTCACCGGCGCGGTCGCGGCGGTGCAGAACATCATCAAGTGCGTGCGCCGCTGCGGACTGGAAGTGCAGGACCTGATCCTGCAGCCGCTCGCGTCGTCGGCGGCGGTGCTGACCGCCGACGAGAAGGAGCTCGGCGTCGCGCTGGTCGACATCGGCGGCGGCACCACCGACATCGCGGTGTTCGTCGGCGGCGCGATCCGGCACTCGGCGGTGCTGCCGGTCGCCGGCGACCAGATCACCAACGACATCGCGATGGCGCTGCGCACGCCGACCGCCGACGCCGAGGACATCAAGCTGCGCCATGGTCTGGCCAAGCAGGTGCTGGCCAATCCGGGCGACAAGATCGAGGTGCCCGGCATCGGCGATCGCGGTCCGCGCTCGCTGTCCAAGCAGGCGCTCGCCGCGGTGATCGAGCCGCGGGTCGAGGAGCTGTTCTCGATGGTGCAGCAGACGATCCGCGAGTCCGGCTACGAGGAGGCGCTGTCGTCGGGCATCGTGATCACCGGCGGCTCGAGCCTGCTCCCGGGCATGGCCGAGATGGCCGAGGACATTTTCCTGAAGCCGGTGCGCGTCGGTGCGCCCGACTACGACGGCGGCCTTGCCGACATGGTGAGGACGCCGAGATTCGCCAACGCGATGGGCCTGCTCGAGGAAGCGCGGCAGATCCGTCTGCGTGGCCGCAAGGTTGCGGAGCAATCGGGTTCGTTCCGGGACACGATGCGTCGCTTGAAGGAGTGGTTCCTTGGAAACTTCTGAGGTAATCCGCTCCGGTTTCCGTCCCCTGATCCAGCCAAGGATCTGGATGCGTTCCCTGCCCGGAATCGCGTCCGCCGGCCGAGGCGTTCCTGCCGAGGCCGTTGTTTCTCTAAACCAGGAGGCTAACTAAATGTCGTTCCAGATGCTCGAATCGGAAATGGATGGTGCCGTCATCAAGGTCGTCGGTATCGGCGGCGGCGGCGGCAACGCGGTCAACCACATGGTCAATCGCGGCGTCCAGGGTGTCGAATTCATCGCGATCAACACCGACCGCCAGGCGCTGTCGCGCTCGCTCGCGAGCAAGACGATCCAGCTCGGCGACCAGGGTCTGGGCGCCGGCGCCAACCCGGAAGCCGGCCGCGCCGCGGCGCAGGCCGAGCGCGGCAACATCCGCGCGGCGCTGGAGGGCGCCAACATGGTGTTCATCACCGCCGGCATGGGCAAGGGCACCGGCACCGGCGCGTCGCCGGTGGTCGCCGAGATCGCCAAGGAGCTCGGCATCCTGACCGTCGGCGTCGTCACCAAGCCGTTCAACTACGAAGGCAGCCGCAAGCAGCGGATCGCCGACGAAGGCATCGAGAACCTGATCACCCAGGTCGACTCGCTGATCGTCGTGCTGAACGAGAAGCTGTTCGAGGTGATGGACGAGGACGCGACGCTGGAGGACGCGTTCAAGCGCGCCGACGACGTGCTGAACAACGCGGTCGCCGGCATCGCCGAGATCATCAACGTGCCGGGCCTGGTCAACGTCGACTTCGCCGACGTCAAGACCATCATGGGCGAGCAGGGCAAGGCGATGATGGGGATCGGCGAGGCGTCGGGGCTCGACCGGGCGCGGCTCGCGGCCGAGCAGGCGGTGTCGTCGCCGCTGCTCGACGGCGTCGACCTGCACGGCGCCCGCGGCGTGATCGTCAACATCACCGCGACCCGCAGCCTGAAACTGCGCGAGACCAACGAGGTGATCAACACGATCAAGCAGTTCTGCGCCGAGGACGCGACCATCATCCACGGCACCGTCTACGAAGACGATATGGAGGACTCGCTGCGCGTGACCGTGGTCGCGACCGGCATCGGCAAGGTGATCCGCAAGCCGCAGCTGGTGCCGCAGACCTCGATCAAGACCGGTACCGACCATGCCAGCGCCGATCCGGTCGATGCGCTCGGCAGCGCCGACGAGCCGGCGGTGTTCCGCAACCCGCGCGCCGACGCCAGCGCCCGGATCAACGCGATGTCGCAGAAGGGTGTCGAGCGGCTCGACATCCCGGCGTTCCTGCGTCGCCAGGCCGATTGACGGCCGGTTGACAGCGGAGCCCGGCCGTCCGCGGTCGCGCGCCGCCCGGCTCGCCGCGAGGCGAAAGCAGTCAGGGTGACGGGCACGTGGAGGGTTGGCCGCCGGCCTTCCGGCCAACCCGTCCACCGGATGCTCCTGGCAGGTTGCCTGCCAGGGGCATCCGGAGGAACGCGACGGGCAGGCATAGAATACGGGGAGCCTCCCGCCCGGGAGACTCCCCGATTTTTTCAATCGAACAAAGGCAGATCATGACCATCAAGGCAGGTGACCGGCTTCCGGAGGCGACGCTGACCGAATTCTTCGACGTCGAAGGCAACGGCTGCTCGCTCGGGCCGAACGCGTTCAAGGTCTCGGACCTGGTCAAGGGCAAGAAGATCGTGATCTTCGGCCTGCCCGGGGCGTTCACGCCGACCTGCTCGGCCAAGCACGTGCCGAGCTATCTGCAGAGCTACGAGCAGCTGAAGGCCAAGGGCGTCGACGAGATCTGGTGCGTCTCGGTCAACGACGCGTTCGTGATGGGCGCCTGGGGCCGCGACCAGAAGGCGGCCGGCAAGGTCCGGATGATGGCCGACGGCAGCGCCGAGTTCAGCAAGGCCTGCGGGTTGACGCTCGACCTGACCGGCCGCGGCATGGGCATCCGTTCCGACCGCTACGCGATGGTCGTCGAGGATGGCGTCGTCAAGGGGCTCTATCGCGAGCAGCCCGGCAAGTTCGAGGTCAGCGGCGGCGACGCGGTACTCAAGACGCTCTGAGCCGCGCCGCGCCGTGCTCAGGCAGCGGACGCTGAAGCAGCGGGTCCAGACCACCGGCATCGGCCTGCACTCGGGGCAGCGCGTCGCGTTGACGATCCGGCCCGGTGCCGTCAATCGCGGCATCGTGTTCCGCCGTGTCGACCTCGAGCCGGCGGTCGAGATCCCGGCCCAGGCCGACCGGGTGACCGACACCCGGCTGGCGTCGACGCTGTCGGCGGCGAGCGAAGGCCCCGGCCTCGAGATCAAGGTGTTCACCGTCGAGCACCTGATGTCGGCGATGGCCGGGCTCGGCATCGACAACGCCGAGATCGACCTGACCGCGAGCGAGGTGCCGATCCTCGACGGCTCGGCCGGCTCGTTCGTCTACCTGCTGCAGTCGGCCGGCGTCGTCGAGCAGGCGGCGGCCAAGCGCTTCATCCGGATCCGGAAGCCGGTCGAGGTCCGTGACGGCGACAAGTGGGTCCGGCTCGACCCGCATTTCGGCTTCAAGCTGACCTTCGAGATCGCGTTCGGCCAGGCGGCGATCGACGCCACCGGCCAGCGGGTCGAGATCGACTTCGCCGAGATGTCGTATGTCAAGGAGATCGCACGGGCGCGCACCTTCGTGATGGCCGGCGAGGTCGAGCTGCTGCGCAAGCACGGGCTAGCGCTCGGCGGCAGCCTGGAAAACGCGATCGTCGTCGACGACGACCGGGTGCTCAACAACGACGGGCTGCGCTACAGCGACGAGTTCGCCAAGCACAAGGCGCTCGACGCGATCGGCGACCTCTACCTGATCGGCCACCCGATCCTCGGCGCCTACCATGCCCGCAAGTCCGGCCATGCGCTGAACAATCAGCTGGTCCGCGCGGTGCTGGCCGATCGCGGCGCCTGGGAGCTGGTCAGCTTCCGGGAGCGGCGCCACGCGCCGCCCGCTTTCGCGCTCGACTGGCAGTGAAGGCCGCTTCGCCCGGCCGCCGGTCATGCTGATCCTGCTGCGGGTCATCGCGATCGCGATCGGTCTGGTCGCGATCGGCTATGCGGTCGCCTACCTGCGCACCGGCGAGCGTCGCTACCTGTCGATCGCCCGGCGCACCTTCGTCGGCGGCATCGTCACCGCGCTGGTGTTCTTCGCGGTGATGTTCGCGCAGCGGCTGATCGAATAGCGCGTGGCCGCCGAACCGGTTCCGCCGCCGGGTGCCGTCGCGGTGCCGCTCTGGCTCGCCGGCGTGATCGGGCTGGCCGCGATCGCGCTGTTCGTGGTGCCGGTGCTGGCCCCGGCGATCGCCGCCGAGACCGGTCTGGCGCCGAGCCTGGTCGGCCTCTACTCGGGCATCGTCTGGGCTGCCGCGATCGTCGGCTCGCTCTATGCCGGCCGGCTGATCGCGCGCTACGGCGGCTGGGCGCTGGCGCAGGCGTGCCTGCTGCTGTGCGCCGCCGGCGTCGCGTTGACCGTGTCCGGCGCGCCGGCAGCGCTGATCGCCGGCGCGATCGTGATCGGCATCGGCCAGGGCCTCGAGGCCCCGGCGGCCGCGCACCTGCTCGCCGGACACGTGCCGCCGCCACGCCGGCCCTGGCTGTTCTCGGTCAAGCAGTCCGGCTCGCAGGTCGGCGGGATCGTCGGCGCCGTGCTGCTGCCGCTGATCGCGGTCTGGATCGGCTGGCGCGGCGCGGCCATCGCCGTCGTCGTGCTGTGCGCCGGCGGCGCGCTGCTGCTGATGGCGCCCCGGCGCCGCTGGCCGGGGGAGCCGCCGGCCGGCGCGGCCGCCCCCACGCACTTCGGGATCGCGAGCCTGCTGCGTCAGCCCGGCGATCTGCGGCGGCTGGCTGGTGCCGCCGCCGCGTTCGGCGCTACCCAGATCTGCCTGAACAGTTTCTTCGTCACCTATGCGGTCGAGGTCCGCGGCGATCCGCTCGCCCAGGCCGGCCGCTGGTTCGCCGCGCTGCAGTTCGGCGGCCTGGCCGGCCGGCTGCTGCTCGGCTGGACCGCTGCGCGGCTCGGCATCGCCGGCCGGCTGCTGCGCGCGCTCGGCATCGCGATGACGATCGGCACGGCGACGCTCGGTGGATTCGGCGCGGCGCTGCCGGCCTGGCTGCTGGTGCCGGTGGTGGTCGTGTTCGGCTTCGCGGCCTCCGGCTGGAACGGTATCTTCCTCGCCGAGATCGCCCGGCTCGCGCCGCCGACGCAGGCCGGTGCGGCAACCGGAGCGGTCATGATCGTGATGACCGTCGGACTGGTCGCCGGCCCGCTCGCGTTCGCCGCGGTCGCAGCGGCATCGTCGTTCGGCAGCGCCTATCTGGCGCTGACGGCGATCGCCGCGCTCGGCACCTGGCTGCTGCCGGCTGCCGGCGGCGATGCGCCGCCGCCCGGCCGCTGAGCGACCGCCGTGGTCCCGGCCGTCACTTCACGACCAGCGCCGACAGGTCGGCCTTGTCCAGCTCGGATTTGCTGATGCTCGGCAATCCTTCGAGCGCCTCCTTGCGTACGCTCAGCATCAGCTTGTTGCGCTCTTTCGACGGCTGGAATTCGCTCATCTGGAACGCATAGAGCTTGTCGATCGGCGACCACGACTTGTCGAACTCCATCAGTGCGACCCGCGCCTGACCGGACTGCAGGTCGACGATGACGTCCTCGATCTCGCCGATCTGCTTGCCCTCGGCATCGAGCACGTCGGTGCCGATGAAGCGACCGGCGCTGACGTACGGCGAATCGCGCTCGAGTTTCTGCGGCGCCGGCAGTCCGGCGAGCGGCTGCCGGCTGGTTGCCTTGACCGGAATGCTGTCATCGGCGGCCTTGCTGAACAGCTGCAGGTCCGACAGCGGGACCACGTGCTTCTTGGCCCCGACGCCGGCGACGCCGCCGGTTTCGACGATGACCTGCTGGATGGCGCCGGTCTTGGCGTCGACCGTCACGTCGTCGATCTCGCCGATCTTCTTGTTGTTGGCGTCGTACAGATCGACGCCGTCGAGTTTCGACAGACGTGCCGCCTGCAGCGGGTGTGACGCTTCGGCAGCCCGGATCGTCTTGCGGCCCGGCTGCTGCATCGCCGGCGTCTGGGCCGACGCGCCGGCGGCCGGCGGTTGCGGTGGACTCGACAGCGTGCCCTGGGCGCTGGCCAGTCCGGCGGCGGCGGCGAACGCCACGGCGGCGAAGGTGGATACGGCGACCGGCGGGGTCGAACGGCTGGTTTTCATGACGGTTCCTGGGAGAGACGATCGGACGATCGTCTGGCAATCGATATGCCTGACCGCGGGGCGTCGCTCGGCGGTGGCAGCGGGGGGCGCCGCTCGGCGGCGGGGGGCGCCGGTGGGCGGTTCGCCGGCGGGCGGTTCAGCGGCGGCTGCGCAAGGTTTCGCCGTCCTCCGGATGCAGCCGGAAGAACCAGGCGAGCGAGAGCAGGGTGCCGATCCCGATCACGACGAAGGCCGGCATGAAGTCGAAAGCGGTCAGGTGCGACGGATCGCCGTCGCGCCACAAGGCGACCGCCGAGACCAGCCCGGCGCCGAGCACCACGCCGAAGCCGAACGACAGCTGCTGCAGCATCGTCGCGAGCGTGGTCGCGTGGCTCATCCGGTCCTGCGGCATCTCGGTATAGCCGAGCACCTGCAGCGACACCATCACCATCGAATTGACCAGGCCGCCGATCAGCAGCGTGCCGAAGATCACCCAGTGCGGCGTCTCCGGCCGGAACAGGCCGTAGCACGAATACATCAGGCCGGTCATGATCGCGGCGCCGATCAGCAGCCGGCGAAATCCGAAGCGATGGATGAATCGGGTCATCATGGTGCGCGTCGCCAGCGCGCCGAGTGCCGATGCGACCGTCAGCGCACCCGACGTCAGCGGCGTCAGGCCGAAGCCGAGCTGGAACATCAGCGACAGCAGGAACGGGGACGCGCCGATCGCGATCCGCAGCGGCATGCCGCCGAACTGCGACGCGCGATAGGTCCGGATCCGCAGGATCGCCGGATCGATCAGCGGCTGCGCCTGATCCCGGCTGCGCCGCAGATAGGCATAGAGGGCGGCCGCGCCGGCCGCCGCTACGGTCCAGCTGAACCAGGCCGGCGCGATCCGGTGGCCGGCGGTATCGAGCGCGACCTGCAGCCCGGTCATGCCGATCGCGAGCAGCACGAAGCCGCCGGCATCGAACGGCGGCGGTGGGCCCGGCTCGCGGGACTCGTCGACGAACAGCAGCGCGAGCGCGATCGCCGCCAGCGCCAGCGGCACGTTGATCAGGAAGATCCAGCGCCAGGAGGTCCAGGTGACGATCGCGCCGCCGAACAGCGGCCCCAGCAGCCGGCCGATCACCGGCGGGATCGTGAACCAGACCATCGCGCCGATCATCTGCGAGGCGTCGATGTTGCGCATCAGCAGCAGCCGCCCGACCGGCACCATCAGCGCGCCGCCGAGGCCCTGGATCACGCGGAACGCGACCAGCTGCGGCAGCGTCGTCGCCATGCCGCAGAGCCCCGAGCCGAGCGCGAAGAATCCGATCGCGGCACAGAAGACGCGGCGGGCACCGAACCGTTCGGCGCACCAGCCGGCGAGCGGCAGGAACACCGCGAGGCTGATCAGGTAGGCGGTGATCGCGAGGTTCAGCCGCAGCGGCTCGACGTCGAGCGCGCGCGCGATCGTCGGCAGCGCGGTCGCCATCACCGTGGTGTCGACGTTCTGCAGCAGGATCGGCGACGCGACGATCACTGGCAGCAGGCGGGCTCGCAGCCCCGGCGGCAGGCCCGGGGTCAAGACCGATCCGGCGGCTCACCGGCCGCCCGACCCGGTGTTGCCGCAAGATACCCGCGCTGCCGCCGGGTGAATCGACGCAGCGCATCGCCGAGCGCCGGCGGCAGGTCCTCGGCGGCGAGCGCCTCGAAGCCGGCGATCACCGCGGCGGCGATCGCCGGCTTGTCCGGCGGCGGCGGCTCGGCCGGCGGCGTCACGACCACCGGCCGGAAGCGGATCCGGCCGATCAGCCAGCCGCGCGCCCGCAGGCCGTCGATCAGCCGCGGCTCGAACTGGCGGACCCGTGCCGCCGCGGCCGCCGAGCCGGCGGTCACGGTCAGGACCTGACGGTCCAGCTTCAGCGGCACCAGCGCGAGCGCCGGCAGCACCTCGGCCAGGTCGCGCTCGAGCGCGGCGAGCCGCTGCCAGGTTGCCCACAGCTCGGTGCCGTGCAGGTAGCCGAGCGCCGGCTTCGGTTCGCGCGGCGCCCGCGGCGCTCCCCGGCCGCCCGGCGAGCGGCCGCCGGGGGAGCGCCCTCCCGGCGAGCGGCCGTCGGGCAACGGCGCGGCTGCCGGCCGGCCGCGCGGCGAGGGGTCGCGTGATAGCATTTTCCGTTTGGTCTGCATAGTGGCAAGGGCAGCCGGCGGGCCCGCGGCGCACCCATCCATCATCCATGTTCCAGAAAGCATTGACCAGTATTTTCGGCAGCCGCAACCAGCGCCTGCTGAAGCAGTACGGCCGGACCGTCAGCCGGATCAACGCGCTCGAGCCCGAGATCGCCAAGCTGTCGGACGACGAGCTGCGCGGCAAGACCGCCGCGTTCCGCACCCGGATCGCCGATGAGCTGTCGGCCGGCAAGCCACTCGCCGAAGCGCTCGACGCGCTGCTGCCCGAGGCGTTCGCGGTCTGTCGCGAAGGCGCCAAGCGCTCGCTCGGCATGCGCCACTTCGACGTGCAGCTGCTCGGCGCGATGGTGCTGCACAACGGCAAGATCGCCGAGATGCGCACCGGCGAGGGCAAGACGCTGACCGCGACGCTGGCAGTCTATCTGAACAGCCTGGCCGGCCGCGGCGTCCATGTCGTGACGGTCAACGACTATCTGGCGCAGCGCGACGCGGCCTGGATGGGCAAGCTCTACTCGTTCCTCGGCCTGTCGGTCGGCGTGATCGTCTCGCAGCAGCCGCAGGCGGAGAAGCGCTCCGCCTATGCCGCCGACATCACCTACGGCACCAACAACGAGTACGGCTTCGACTACCTGCGCGACAACATGGTCTACGACCCCGAGTCGCGGATGCAGCGCAAGCTCCGCTTCGCGATCGTCGACGAGGTCGACTCGATCCTGATCGACGAGGCGCGCACGCCGCTGATCATCTCGGGCCCGGCCGAGGACCATGCCGAGCTGTACGTCAAGATGAACGCGGTGCCGCCGCTGCTGTCGCCGATGGAGCAGGAGCCGAAGAACGACCAGCCGGACGTGCCGGGCGACTACTGGGTCGACCGCAAGGCGCACCAGGTGCACCTGTCGGAAGCCGGCCACGAGCATGCCGAGCAGATCCTGACCCGGCTCGGCCTGCTGCCGGAGGGCGCGAGCCTCTACGATCCGGCCAACATCGCGCTGATCCATCATCTGATGGTCGCGCTGCGCGCGCATACGCTGTACTTCAAGGACCAGCATTACGTCGTGCAGAACGGCGAGGTCGTGATCGTCGACGAGTTCACCGGCCGGCTGATGGTCGGCCGCCGCTGGTCCGACGGGCTGCACCAGGGCGTCGAGGCCAAGGAAGGCGTCAAGATCCAGTCGGAGAACCAGACGCTCGCGTCGATCACGTTCCAGAACTACTTCCGGATGTACGAGAAGCTGGCCGGCATGACCGGTACGGCCGACACTGAAGCCTACGAGTTCCAGGAGATCTACAAGCTCGAGACGGTCGTGGTCCCGACCCACAAGGACATGGTCCGCCGTGACCTGCAGGATCAGGTGTTCCGGACCGCGCGCGAGAAGTACGAAGCGATCCTCGTCGACATCAAGGATTGCCACGAGCGCGGCCAGCCGGTGCTGGTCGGCACCACGTCGATCGAGAATTCCGAGCTGCTGTCGGGCTTGCTTTCGCAGGCCAAGCTGCCGCACAACGTGCTGAACGCGAAGCAGCATGCGCGCGAGGCCGAGATCGTCGCGCAGGCCGGCCGGCCGAGCCAGATCACGATCGCGACCAACATGGCCGGCCGCGGCACCGACATCGTGCTCGGTGGCAGTATCGACAAGACCGTCGAGTCGATCATGGCGCAGATCGACCTGATCATCGAGCAGAAGGAAGAGCGGGTCGCCAACGCGCGCGCCGAATGGGACCAGCTGCATCGCCAGGTCATCGAGGCCGGCGGCCTGCACATCGTCGGCACCGAGCGGCACGAGTCGCGCCGGATCGACAACCAGCTGCGCGGCCGTTCCGGCCGCCAGGGCGATCCGGGCTCGTCGCGCTTCTACCTGTCGATGGACGATCCGCTGCTGAAGATCTTCGCCGGCGACCGGCTGAAGGCGATCATGGACCGGCTCAAGCTGCCGGACGGCGAGGCGATCGAGTCCGGCCTGGTGACGCGTTCGATCGAATCGGCGCAGCGCAAGGTCGAGGCGCGCAACTTCGACATCCGCAAGCAGCTGCTCGAATACGACGACGTCGCCAACGAGCAGCGCAAGGTCATCTACGGCCAGCGCAACGAGCTGCTCGATTCGGCCGACGTCGGCGAGACCATCACCAGCCTGCGCCACGGCGTGTTCGAGCAGGTGTTCCGCGAGCACGTGCCGGCCGACAGCATCGAGGAGCAATGGGACCTGCCGGCGCTCGAGACGGCGCTCGCCAACGAGTGGCAGCTGCAGGTCCCGGTGGTCCAGATGGCCAAGGACAATCCGGAGCTGGCCGAGGACGAGATCCTGGCGCGGATCAATGCCGCGGCCGATGCCCACTACCAGTCGAAGGTCGACCAGGTCGGCCGCGAGGCGTTCAACAACTTCGAACGCTCGATCATGCTGCAGTCGATCGACCAGCACTGGCGCGAGCATCTGTCGGCGCTCGACTACCTGCGCCAGGGCATCCATCTGCGCGGCTACGCGCAGAAGAACCCGAAGCAGGAGTACAAGCGCGAGGCGTTCGAGCTGTTCGAATCGATGCTGCAGACCATCCGCAACGAGGTCACGCGGGTGCTGATGAACGTGCAGATCCAGAGCGCCGAGCAGGCGACGCAGGTCGCCGAGCAGGTCGAGGACCGGGCCGAGGCTGCCTATGGCGGCGCCACCTATGCGCATGCCGATGCCGGTGGCGCCGCGGTCGCGACCGCCGAGGATACCGAAGCGATCGCGCTGCGGCTCGCGCAGGCGCCGGCCGGCCCGCCCGACGACGGCCAGCAGCCGTTCCGCCGCTTCGGCCAGAAGGTCGGGCGCAACGATCCATGCCCGTGCGGCTCGGGCCGGAAGTTCAAGCAGTGCCACGGGCGGCTTGCCTGAAGACACCCCGAAGTGCCTGCTGCGACGAGCGTGACGGGAAGCGGCATGGGGAACTGAAGCGATGAGATCGCCGCTCGCCGGCAAGCCGGCCACGCTGCAGCCGCTCGCCGACATCGCGCGGCTGGTGACGGCGTACTACACGGTCGCGCCCGATCCGACGCTGGCGGCGAACCGCGTCGCGTTCGGCACTTCCGGCCATCGCGGCACCTCGTTCGACGGCTCGTTCAACGAGCCGCACGTGCTCGCGATCACGCAGGCGATCTGCCGCTACCGCAAGGAGCAGGGCGTCGACGGTCCGCTGTTCCTCGGCATCGATACCCATGCGCTGTCCGAGCCGGCATGCGCCAGCGCGCTCGAAGTGCTGGCGGCCAACGGCGTCGACGTGATGCTCGCCGCCGGCGACGAATACACGCCGACGCCGGTGATCTCGCATGCGATCCTGACCTACAACCGCGGCCGCGCGAGCGGGCTCGCCGACGGCATCGTGATATCGCCGTCGCACAATCCGCCGGACAGCGGCGGCTTCAAGTACAACCCGGTCAACGGCGGGCCGGCCGGCAGCGACGTCACGGGCCCGATCGAACGCGTCGCCAATGCGCTGCTCGAGCAGTCGCTGGCCGGGGTCCGGCGGATGACGCATGCACAGGCGCTGCGGGCCGCGACGACGCATCGGCACGACTACCTGAGCGCCTATGTCGCCGACCTCGGCGCGGTCATCGACTTCGATGCGATCCGCGGCGCCGGCGTCCGGATGGGCGTCGATCCGCTCGGCGGCGCCGGCGTCAACTACTGGGGCCGGATCGCCGAGCACTATCGGCTGGCGCTCGACGTCGTCAGCCGCGAGGTCGACCGGACCTTCCGGTTCATGTCGCTCGACTGGGACGGCAGGATCCGGATGGACCCGTCGTCGCCGGACGCGATGCAGCGGCTGCTCGAGATCAAGGACCGCTTCGACGTCGCGTTCGCCTGCGATACCGATCATGACCGCCACGGCATCGTGACGCCGGCCGGCCTGCTGGCGCCGAACGCCTACCTGGCGCTCGCGATCGACTATCTGTTCCGCAGCCGGCCGCAGTGGTCGCCGCAGGCGGCGGTCGGCAAGACGGTGGTCAGCAGCGCGCTGATCGATCGCGTCGCCGCCCGCCTCGGCCGGCCGCTGCTGGAAGTGCCGGTCGGCTTCAAGTGGTTCGCCGACGGCCTGTTCGACGGCTCGCTCGGCTTCGGTGGAGAGGAGAGCGCCGGCGCGTCGTTCCTGCGCCGCGACGGCACCGTGTGGACCACCGACAAGGATGGCTTCGTGCCGGCGCTGCTCGCCGGCGAGATGGCCGCGGTCCGCGGCCGTGATCCGGGCCGGCTCTACGACGAACTGACCGCGGAGCTCGGCCGGCCGGCCACCAGCCGCGTCGATGCGCCGGCGAGCGCCCGGCAGAAGAAGCAGCTGGCGGCGCTGACGCCGGCACGGCTCGGCGCCACCGAGCTGGCCGGCGAGCCGATCGAACGGGTGCTCGACAAGGCGCCGGGCAACGGCGCCGCGATCGGCGGCATCAAGGTGATCGCGAAGTCCGGCTGGTTCGCCGCCCGCCCGTCCGGCACCGAGAACATCTACAAGATCTACGGCGAGAGCTTCGTCGGGCCGGAGCACCTCGAGAAGATCTTCGCCGAGGCGCAAGCCATCGTCGATCGCGCGATCGGTTCAGCGCACGGTTGAACCGTTGCCGTTGCCATTGCTGCTGCCGTTGCGATTGCCGTTGCGATCGAACGGACCGGAAGCGCCGTCGAGCTCGCTCAGCTTGCCCTGGATCGCGGCGGCCTTGGCACGCAGCAGCGTGACGAGGGCTTCGTGCCGCTGCTCGGTTTCGGGGTCCGCAGCCGATTCGGTCAGGAGCAGCACCAGACTGCCGACCACCTGCGCGTCGGGCCGGAAGATCGGCACCGCGATGCCGGCGACCGGTGGCGTGCCCGGCCGCCATGTCACCGCGAAGCCGGCCTTGCGCATCCTGGCCAGATTCTGGCGGAATGTCGCCCAGTCGGTGCCGAGGCCCGCGTCGGCGATCTGGGCCTGGTTCGACAGATACAGCGAACGGGCGCGATGCGGCGGCAGATGGGCGAGAATGATCTGCGAGCCCGCACCGGTGAACAGCGGCAACGCCGTGCCGCGGGCGCGCTCGACGGTGGCGCGGATCGAGCCCTGGAGGATCGATTCGGCGCCGACCTGATGCAGGCACAGGACCCGGTCGCGGAACAGCGTGCAGAGCATCACGGCGCGATTCGCGCCGCCCGGCAGGAACTCGTCCATCACCGCGCGGCCCGCGAGCAGCAGCGGATCCGTCAACTGCAGCAACCGCTCGAGCTGGACGATGCGCGGGCCGAGCGAATAGACGCCCTTGCCCAGCTGGGCGAGAAACCCGGCGTCGGTCAGCTCCTGCAGATAGCGATAGCCGGTCGACCG
Organism: Lautropia sp.; assembly: GCA_050249335.1. GTDB lineage: Bacteria > Pseudomonadota > Gammaproteobacteria > Burkholderiales > Burkholderiaceae_E > Lautropia. The sequence goes on along the minus strand of JBFWQR010000045.1, from coordinate 24,595 downwards.
TCCGACACCGAGCTGGGCGATGACGTCCTCGAGATGGATCGTATGGCGGTCGACGTGGAACAGGTCGAAGATGCTGAGCAGCCGGGTCAGCGAGCTGGCGCTGCCGGACGGACCCGGCGGGGCCGTCGCTTCCTCCGGCACCAGGGTGCCCGTCGTCTTCGGTATCGGCATCTGACCTTGGTCGGCGCTGAACCGACCGATGTGTCCACGGGCCGCGATTCTATTCGGGCCGGGTCGCCACCATCGAGCTGCGGCGCGCGAACGCGTCGGACCAGTCGAACAGCCGCTCGCGGCCGGCGCGGACTTCGCCGATCGGCTTGCGGAACTCGAGCCAGCTCAGCGCGCAGGCGACCGCGATCTGGCCGAGGTGCAGCGTATCCGCATACACCAGCGGTTCCTGCTGCAGCCGATCCAGCGATTGCAGCGCCTTGCGGCTTTGCCCTTCGGTCCAGGCGGCCCAGCGCAGCTCGGCCGGCCGCAGTCCGTTCTCGAAGCGGCAGGCAATGGCCGCATCGAGCAGGCCGTCGGCCAGCGCCTGCAGCGTCAGGACCTGCCAGCGTTCGGCCGGGTCCGACGGAATCAGCCGCGGCGCATCGCCTTGGGCATCGAGGTATTCGCAGATGACCGGCGAATCGTAGATCGCTCGCCCGTCGTCGGTGACCAGGACGGGGACCTTCATCAGCGGATTCTGCGTCGCGAGCTCCCCGTGCGCCGTCACCGGCGAAAGGGCCACCCGCTCGCGTTCGATCCGGTCGCCGAGGCCGCGCTCGAGCGCGCAGACCAGCGCCTTGCGCGCGAACGGAGAGCCTGCGGACATGTAGAGCTTCATGAGTCCTCCGGTATCACATGTGGGAATACATGACACGACCGGCCGTCGGCAGCGTCGCGCGCAGGATCGAGCCGGTCTGCGACTCGGTAATGTAGAGCGTCTTGCGATCCGGCCCGCCGAAAGCGATGTTGGTCGTCGCTACGCCGGCGCACGAGCGGATCCGGTGGATCGGCTCACCGAAGGTGTTGAACACCCACACGGTCTTCATGTACGCATGGGCCACCAGCAGGTTGCCGGCTTCGTCCACCGCCAGGCCGTCGGGGCCGCCGCCGGCCGAGCCGGTGAGCTGAATGAACAACCCGACCTTGCCGAGCTTGCCGTCGGCGGTCAGCGGCAGCCGCCAGATGCAATTGGCCCGCGTGACGGCTAGCAGCAGCGCCTTCTCGTCCGGCGTCATCACCAGGCCGTTCGGGCTCGCGATGCCCGACAGGATCAGCTCGAGCTTGCCTTGCGCCGAAAGACGGAACACGCGGCCGTTCGGCTCGCGCAGGTCGGAAGCGCCCTGGTCGGTGAAGTACAGATCGCCGTTGCTCGCGAAGAACAGATCGTTGACGCCGATGAACGAGTCGAAGCCGTCACGGATGCAGTGGGGTTCGACCTTGCCGCTGCCGGGCGCCATTTTCATGATGCCCCACTTGTGGTCGGCGATATAGATCGTGCCGTCCTTGTGGATCTTCAGACCGTTCGGGGCGCCGTCGTATTCCGCGGCGACGCTCCAGTCGCCGCCCGGCGAAATCTGCAGGATCCGTCCATGCGCCGTGTCGACGACATAGAGGTTGCCGGCGCGATCGAACGAAGGGCCCTCGAGGAAGACGTCGGTCGGGGTGCCGCCGCGGCGAATCCGGGCCCACTCCGACGGCTTGTCGGGGCGGCGCAATGAATCCGGTACCCGGGTGAACACTTCGGTCTGGACATCGGGAGGTACTGGAAACATGTTCATCTCCTCATTAATTCCTGAATGATAGGAATTTGTATATTATTCGATATCGGGAAAGAGTGATATCGTAGCGAATGGATTCGATCCGTCCTGGAAGGAGACATCTCATGTCGCAACCATTTCGACGCGGGTTCGCCCGCAGCGTCTTTGCCGCCCTGGGCTGCATCGCACTGGCGGCCGGCGCGCTCTGGACCCCGGCTGCCGGAGCCGCCTTCCCCGAGAAGCCGATCCGCATCGTCATCGGCTTTCCGCCCGGCGGCGCGATCGACATCGTGGCGCGGCTGATCGCGCCGAAAATGGCCGAAACGCTGAAGCAGCCGGTGGTCGTGGAAAACCGTCCGGGAGCCAACGGCGCCTTGGCAGCGCAGGAGCTGCTGCGGGCGGGCGCGGACGGCTACACCCTGCTGATGGGAACCGCCGGCAGCATCCTGATCAATCCGCTGCTGAATCCGGCGCTCGGCTACGATGCCGAGCGGGACTTCACACCGATCGCCCAGACCGCGTCGCTGCCGTTCCTGTTCCTCGCGCGTACGCAGTTGCCGGTGCAGTCGATCGCCGATCTGATCCGGCTGGTCCGGAGCAGTCCGGACAAGATCACCTACGGTTCGTCGGGCACCGGGAGCCTGCCCCACCTGGCCGGCGAATTGTTCAACATGCGCGCGGGTGTGCGGATGGTGCATGTCCCCTACAAGGGGTCCGCCCAGGCGATCGCGGACTTGATCGGCGGCCAGATCGACGTCCAGATCGATACCTTGTCGACCGCCGCGTCGCCGCTGAAGAGCGGACGCATCAAGGCGCTCGGGGTGACGGCGGCGTCGCGGAGCCCGATACTTCCCGATCTGCCCGCCGTGGCCGAATCCCTGGAGGGCTATGCGGTCGTCAATTGGCACGGGGCGGTCGTCCGCAAGGGCACTCCGCCGGAGATCGCGCAGACCCTGCATCGCGCGCTGAGCGAGGCGCTCGCGGTGCCCGACATCCGCAAGTCCCTCGAGGAGCAGGGGATCACGCCGATGGCGACCACGCCCGCCGAATTCTCGAAGTTCATGCGCAGCGAAGCGGCGCAATGGCGCCGCGTGATCACCGACGCTTCGATCCGCACCGAATGAATCGCGGCATCGCGACGCCGCAGGCGTCGCGATCGGGTCGTGTCAACCCCGGTCGGCCGTTGACCGCGCGCCGCTACGCGGCGGCCGTGCATGTCGACGTGAAGCGGCGCGCCGGCGCTGCATCGCCGGTGGACGCGACGCTGGCGGCGCTCGGTCTGCGCCGCGACGTCGTGCTGACCGTGCCGCAGGCCAACGTCGCGGCGATCATCGCGGCACGCAGCGATCTGGCCGCAACGCTGGGCGAACGGATCGCGACGGCGATGGCCGCCGCGCTCGACCTGGTATCGCTGCCGCTCGGATTCGTACCGACGCCGGATCCACTAGTGATGGCCTGGCATCCGCGCCACGCCGCCGACCCGGCTCACCGCCGGTTGCGTGAGCGGCTGCTCGCACTGCTGGCGCAGGCAGCCGGCGCCCGGCGCGACTGAGCTGCCGCCACTCTTCGGCCGCCTTTCACGGCGAAGAACGCCGCGATTCTTTCGCTACGACTCGCCGACGCTGCGCAATACCTGCTGGATCACGGCCGCGCTGATGCGAAAGTCGGAGGTGTGCAGGCGCTCGAATCGGGCCCTTGCCGAGTCGATCAGACCACGCTGTCTTGCCAGCCCGATCAGGGCGGCGGTGCCGGCAACGCGGATACCCAGCTCGGTAGCAACTGCTCGACCGGCGCGTTCGTCCATCAGCACCAAAGCGCTGCCTGGCGCCACGGCCAGCGCGATGCGGATGCAATCCATCTCGCCAGGATCCAGATCAGGCCCGCTCACGGCGGGCACGGGAATCGGCCGCTTCCAGATCCGCAGTGTCTTGCGCCGCAGCGCCGGGGCGATCTCGACCTCGCCCCGCGCACCTGTGCCGGGAAGTACCTCCTGTCGCACCGACGGCGGCAGCGAAACGTGCCCGAATAACGCCGGCAGCCAGTCCAGGCCACCCACGATGGCCAGCCCGATCAACGGGCTGGCATCGCTCAGGACGTGGCGAGCCATTCGTCGAGTGACTGCATGTCGCGCACCACGTCGGCAGCATCCTGATCGACGACCGGAATACCCAGGCGTGACACGTGGGCGATGAAAGCCGCCAGCGGCATCTGGGCGACGCGTGCGCTGCGGGCAAGCGATAGCCCCCCATCCCGGAACAGCGCCGTCGCGAGCGCCGCGCGCGCACCCGGCTCGGAGAGCAATGTGCCGGATTGCAGCCCGATCATCAAGGCATCGGGCTGGTCGCGGTTCATGACCACGACCAGCCCGTCGCGGGCCCGGCGCAGCGCTTCGCTCGGGTTGTTCTTGAGACCTGAGACATTGACGGCATGCATGGAAATCCCCTTATGACATAGGAATGTCAGATGGGAAGATAATAAGGGATACAGCACGTCCGGGCAAACGGAATCAGGCCTCTTCTGGCGGCGTTCGGCCGCGACCTCGACCGCAACGACGGGCCGACGACATATTCAGATTCAGGCGCTGGGTAGCGCCCGGACCCTGTGCAGTACCCGTTAGCGCCCGCTGCGCCTATGGGACGCTTGGCCGGAGCGGCGGTAGCGGTGCCTCGCGACGGTCTCCCGCTTTTCCGGTCAGTTGCCGTGCGGCGACTCGGTCCCGGCCGCCTTCACGCCGGCGGCCTTCACGTCGAAGAACGCCTCGATTCTGTCGCGCTGGTTCAGCGCATCCCGTCGCCCCATCGCGAGCAGCCGGCGCGTATAGCTGCAGTCGAACAGCAGGTATGAACTGACGCCGGTGCCGCGGCCGCGGGTGCCGCCGGCGACCCGCAGCAGCGCGCGCACCGAGCGCGGCAGCTGCCGGACGTGGTGCTCGGCGAGCTGATCGAGCGGCCGCGACGGCGAGATCACCAGCGCCTGCAGCGGCCGCAGGCCGATTCGCTGGCGGTGCTCGGCCGGCACCGCCGCGATCGTCCGGTTGATCCGCTCGAGCCGTTCGATGTCGCTCGCCAACGCATCGAGGAACATGCTGGCGAGCGCATGCGCGCCGATCTGCGCCAGCGTCGGGTACGACGGCGGCACCGGCGGCAGGTCGAGCTGGACTTCGGGGCGCTCGGTCGCGGCCGAGCCGATCACCAGGATCCGGGTCGCACCGAGGTGGATCGCCGGGCTGATCGGCGCGGTCTGGCGCATCGAGCCGTCGCCGAAATACTCCTCGCGGCCATCGATCGGCAGCGACTGCGCCGGGAACAGGAACGGGATCGCGGAGGATGCCATCAGATGGGTGGTGCCGAGCACCGCCGGATAGGCGATCCGCTGGCTGCGCATCATCGGGTCGTGGATCTCGCGCGCCTGGAAGAAGGTCACGTGCCGGCCGCTGGTGTAGCTCGACGCCGATACCGCCAGCGCGTCGAAGTGGCCGCTCGCGAGGTTGGCGGCGATCCGCTGGTAGTCGATGGTCCGTGACAGCAGATCCTGCAGCGGATCGGTATCGAACAACGAACGCGGTTGCCGCCGTGCCAGCCAGCCGAGGCCGGCGCCGCCGATCCAGCGTGCGGCGTTGCCGAGCGCGCCGCTGGCGTCGACCCGGTACACCTGCGCCGGCTCGAACGAGCCCCAGACCAGCGCGAGCCGCGCGATCGCCTCGAACAGGTCGTCGGCGCCGGCGGCGAGCACGGTCGCGTTGATCGCGCCGGCGGAGGTGCCGGTGAAGACCCGGAACGGATTGCGCTGCGGCGGCCAGCCGGCATCGAGCAGCACGCGGCGGATGCCGGCGAGCACGCCGACCTGATAGGCGGCGCGGGCGCCGCCGCCGGTCAGGACCAGGCCGATCGGACGCGCCAGCGTCGGGTCGGCGGATTCCGCGCGGCCGGCGCGGGCCCAGAGCCTCAGGCGGGATTTGAACCAGGACATGCGCGGCAGCGGGTCGAGCGAGCGGGCGTGGGCGCGGCGATCCCGACCCAGGATCCGGCGTATGTTACGGCACCGCGGGTCGCCCGGTTGCGGCGCCGGATTGCGGCGCCGGCTGTCGCCCGGCTGCGGCGTCGCGGGTCGCTCAGCCGCGCGGCGCGGTGTAGGCCCAGGGCCGGCGCGCCCGGTCGGCGGCGCGGAAGCGCTCGATCTCCGGCCGCGCCGCCAGCGTCAATCCGATCTCGTCGACACCGGCGAGCAGCATCTCGCGCAGCGTCTGTGGCGATTCGAACGCGAACTCGATGCCGGACGGGCTCGCGACCCGCTGGGTCCGCAGGTCGACGCCGACTTCGCCGGTGCCGCCGCTCGCCTCGACTTCGGCGGCGATCGTGCGGACCTGCTCGATCGGCAGCTCGACCGGCAGCAGCCCGTTGCGAAAGCAGTTGTTGAAGAAGATGCCGCCGAACGAGGGCGCGAGGATCGCGCGGAAACCGAACTCGCGCAGCGCCTTCGGTGCGCGCTCGCGCGACGAGCCGCAGCCGAAATTGCGATCGGCCAGCAGGATCCGGGCGCGGTCGTACGGCGGCCGGTTGAGCACGAAACCAGGGTTCGGCGCCCCGTCCGGCAGGAACCGCGCGTTGGCGAACAGCGCGGCGCCGTAGCCCTTGGCGTCGGTGCCGCCGAGGAACCGGGCCGGGATGATCTGGTCGGTATCGATGTTGATGGTCAGCATCGGCGCGGCGATGCCGCGGACTTCGGTGAACGCTTCCATGCTGTCGTGCTCCGGTCCGTCGTGCTCCGGTCAGGCGGCGGTGCGCGGATCGGTGATTCGGCCGGCGATCGCCGACGCGGCCACGGTTGCCGGGCTGGCCAGATGGGTTCGCGTTCCCGGTCCCTGACGACCTTCGAAATTGCGGTTGGTGGTGCTGATCACCCGCTGGCCGGCGAGCCGGTCGTCGCCGATGTGACCGCAGAATCCGCAGGCCGACTCGAGCCATTCGAAGCCGGCGTCGCGAAACACCCGGTCGATGCCTTCGGCCTCGGCGGCGTGCTTGACCGGCGTCGAACCCGGCACGCAGATCGCCTGCACGCCGGGCGCGACGCGCCGGCCGCGCAGGATGGCCGCGGCGATCCGCAGATCCGACAGCCGGGCGTTGGTGCAGGAGCCGAGATAGGCCGCATCGATCGGCAGGCCCGCCAGCGGCGTGCCGGGCGCCAGGTCCATGTAGCGCAGCGCGCGTTCGGCGAGCGCGCGCGTCTCGGAATCGGCCGCGTCGGCCGGATCCGGCACCCGCATGCCGATGCCGACGACCTGCTGCGGGCTGGTACCCCAGGTCACCTGCGGCGCGAGCCGGGAACAGTCGATCGTGACTTCCCGGTCGAACGCCGCGCCGGCGTCGCTGGCGAGGGTGCGCCAGTAGCCGACCGCGCGATCCCAGTCGGCGCCGCGCGGCGAGTACTCGCGGCCGGCCAGGTATTCGAAGGCCGTGTCGTCGGCCACCACGAAGCCGTACTTGGCCTGGAACTCGATCGACATGTTGCACAGGGTCAGCCGGGCTTCGACCGGCAGCGCGCGCACCGCGGCGCCGGCGTATTCGACGGCATAGCCGATGCCGCCGTTCGCGCCGACCTCGCCGATCAGCGCCAGGATCATGTCCTTGGCGAACACCGTCGGCGGCAGCACGCCTTCGAAGTTGACCCGCATCGTCTTCGGCCGCTGCTGCATCAGCGTCTGCGTCGCGAGCACGTGCTCGGCCTCGCTGGCGCCGATACCCCAGGCCAGCGCGCCGACGCCGCCGACCGTGCTGGTGTGGCTGTCGCAGCAGACCAGCGTGGTGCCGGGCAGCACGATCCCGAGTTCCGGCGCGACCACATGCGCGATGCCCTGGCGCGGATCGTCGTAGTCGATGAAGTGAAAGCCCCAGCGGCGCGACGCGAGGCGGGTCGTGTCGATCATCGACAGGCCGCTCGCCGACGGCGATTCGTTCGGGCCGCGCCCCGGCCGGGTCGAGATCAGATGCTCGATCACCGTGAAGACCTGGCCGCGGCTGTCCGGCTCGCGCCCCGCTTCGGCCAGCGCCCGCACCGCCTGGCTGCCGGACAGCTCGTGCAGCACCAGGCGGTCGATCTGCAGCAATGCCGAGTCCGGACCGACCATGCGGATCACGTGATCCGACCAGAACTTGTCGAAGGCGGTCCGCGGCGTCGCCATCGTCGCTGCTCCGTCAGCGGGGCGCGAGCGCGGCGAGCACGTCGTCGGTCGACCGGATCAGGCCGATCCGGGGGAAGACGAACTTGCAGGTGTTCGCATGCGCCTCCGCCGACGGGCTCGCCATCGCATCCTCGACGAATACCTGGTGATAGCCGTGCTCGAACGCATCGCGCGCCGTGGATTCGACGCCGACATGGGTCGAGATGCCGGCCAGCACGATCGTGTCGACGCCGCGGCGCCGCAGCTGCAGATCCAGCTCGGTGCCGTAGAACGCGCCCCATTGGCGCTTGGTGATCCGGATGTCGTCGGCGACGGCTCCGAGCTCATCGACCAGCTGCGCGAAGTCGGCCGGGCGGGTCGTGGGCTGGGCCGGACCATCGAGCAGCGGCTGCAGCAGGTCGCCGCCGTCGGGCAGGTTGGCGACCGTGACCAGCGCCACCGGGCGCCGCGCTGCGCGGAAGGCGCGCGCCAGCCGCGCGGCACGGTCGACGACCTCGCTGCTCGGCCGCGGCGCGACCTGCATCCCGACGATGCCGCGCTGCAGATCGATCAGCACCAGTGCGGCGTTGGCTAGTTTCAATTCTCGACGATCCATGGGTTCTCCGATAGTGACAGGGTTCCGGCGGTGGCGGGGTTCCGATAGTGCCGGGAGTTTCAGAGGGTCAGGCCGGCGGCACTGCCTTCGCTGGTCGCGGCCATCACGTCGCGTGCGACCTTGCAGTCGCCGATCAGGTGGGTCGCGATCCCGTGCGCGGCGAGCGGCTCGACCAGCTCCTGGTTCGGCGCCCGCGGCGTCGCATACGAGAAGAAGCGGACGTCTTCGATGCGGCCGACGACCGGGCCGAACACGCTCGCGACCTCGAGACAGCCGTCGTCCTCGAAGCTGGCGCTCCAGCGCGGCTCGACCAGCGTCATGACTTCGATGCCCTGCTCGAAGAAGCGGCGCAGGATCCGTTGCCGCATCACCAGCACCACGTCCTCGGCGATCCCCTGGCGCGGGGTCAGGATCACCACCCGCGCGAAGCGGGCACGCAACCATTCGGCGGCGGCATAGGTGCCTTCGGTCTGATCCATGTCCAGCAGTACCGCCGCGCCCGGCGACCGGGCGGCCGGCGATTGTGCCGGCGCGCGCTGCCGGCCGAGCAGCGCCTGCATCGCCTGCCGCAGATCGGGAACCAGCTGTTCGGCCTCGAGCTCGGCGGGCAGGCAGGCCGGCCAGGTCATGGTCGCGCCGGTCGCGAGCACGACCGCGTCCGGCGCGAGCGCGGCGATTCCCGCCGCGCTCGCCGGCGCGCCGAGCTCGAACCGGACGCCGGCCCGCCGGGCCGCGACCAGTTGATAGTCGTAGATGCTCGACAGCGATTCGCTGCTCGGCAGGCCGGCGTGCAGGCGGGTCTTGCCGCCGACCTCGTCGCCGCTGCCGAGCAGCGTGACCGCATGCCCGCGCGCGGCCGCGGTCCAGGCGGCCTCCAGGCCGGCGATGCCGGCGCCGACGACGACCAGCCGTTTGCGGGCGGTGGCCGGTTGCGGCCAGAAGTCGACCTCGTCGGCGTGCGCGAGCCGGGGATTGTTGTCGCAGCGGATCGAGCTGCCGGTGTTGATCGCCTTCCAGCAGCTGTTGCACGACACGCAGTAGCGGATGTCGCGTGCCCGGCCCGCCTGCGCCTTGCTCGGCCAGGCCGGGTCGACGATCAGCGAGCGTCCGATGCCGACCAGCTCGGCTTCGCCGCGGGCGAGGATGCCGTCGGCCTCGGCCGGGTCGGTGATGCGTCCGAGCGCCATCACCGGAACCCCGGGGACCACGGCGCGCAGCTGGCGGAACAGCGCCGCATAGGTCACCCGCGGCGTGCTGTCGTCCGGGATGTGCATCTCGAGCGTGCGGTGATGACTGCCCTGCGCGAACGTCAGGTAGTCGCAACGGACCCGGCCGGTCAGATGGCGCGCGATCTCGGCAGCGGTCGCGGGCGGAATGCTGTCGGGAATGCCGTCGTCGCCAGGCAGCTTGACGCCGAGGATGAAGTCGTTGCCGCAGCTCGCGCGGATGGCTTCACAGAGCTCCACCAGGAAGCGGCAGCGTCCGACGAGGTCGCCGCCGTAGCGATCCGCGCGGTGATTCGAGCGCGGCGACAGGAACTGATGGAACAGGTGCCCGTGACCGGCGGAGATCTCGACCCCCGATACGCCGCAGCGTTGCAGCCGCGCGGCGGACTGGCCGGCGGCCGCGACGAACTGCTGCACCTCGTCGGTGGTCATCGGCCGCGGCATCGTGTAGCTGAGGTCGTCCGGCAGCGGCGACGGTCCGATCGACTGCAGCGTCCGGCCGGGCACGTGCCGGCCGCGGCCGCTGTCCTGGATCTGCATCAGCAGCGCACAGTCCTCGCGGCGGACGGCTTGCGCGAGCCCGGTGATGTCGTCGGCCATGCTGTCGTTCCAGGCGACGATGCGGCCGGCCGAGTGGAACGGGATCACCGCGATCGGATCGGTGACCACCAGCGCGGCGCCGCCGCGCGCCCGGTTGACGTAGTACTGCCGGTACGACGGGTGCATCCCCTTCGAGTGGTCGAAGCGCGGAGAGATCGACGCATGCGCGATGCGGTTCTTCAGGCGCGTGCCGGCCAGCTCGAACGGGGAGAACAGGTGAGGATAGGCGACATCGACTGGCATCGTTCAACGGTCCGGCGCGCGAATGCTGCTCGCGCAGATACTACTTCTCCAGCTTGATCCCGTTCGACCGGATCAGCTCGCTGCGGATCCGGGTCTCGTCGACGACGAACGCCTGGAACGCCTGCGGAGACATCGCCATCACCGAGCCGCCGAGCGCCGCCATTCGCGACTTGAACTCGTCCGAGGCCGTGGCGGTCTCGACCGCCCGGGTCAGCGTGGCCAGCACGTCCGCAGGCATCCTGGCCGGTGCGTAGACCGCGAACCAGCCTTCGGCCTGGTAGCCGGGCAGCCCGCTTTCGGCGACGGTCGGAACGTCCGGCAGCTGGGGCAACCGGCTCTTGCCGGTCGTCGCCAGCGCCTTGAGCCGGCCGCTCTTCAGATACGGCATCGCCGAGTTCACGTCGCCGGTGATGAACTGGACCTGACCGCCGACGACGTCGGCGAATGCCGGCGCCGCGCCCTTGTAGGGGATGTGCCGGATATCGACCTTGCCCTTGGCGAGCAGCAGTTCGCTCGCCATGTGGGGCGGGCCGCCGATGCCGGACGACGCGAAGTTGATCTGGCCCGGCGCCTTGCGCGCCGCTTCGAGCAGCTCGGCGATGGTGTTGGGCGGGAACTGCGGATTGGCGACCACCACGTACGGCACCGAGACCAGCGGGGCGACCGGCGTCAGATCGCGCGTCGGCTGATAGGGCAGCTGTTCCTGCCCGGGATCGGCGGCGACGTGGCTGTTGGCGGCGACCACCAGCGTATAACCGTCCGGCTTGGCATTGACCGCGAGCATCATGCCGAGCACGCCGGCGGCGCCGGGCCGATTGTCCGTGACCACCGGCTGGCCGAGCTGGCGTTCCAGCAGCGGCGCCAGCGCGCGGCCGATGACGTCGACGGCGCCGCCGGGCGGATACGGAACGATCAGCTTGACCGGGCCGGTCGGAAAGGCGGCGAGCGCGAGTTCGCTGCAGGCCAGGGCCGCGGCGGCGAGCAGTCCACGCAGCCGGCGGGCGCTCCGGGCCGGCCGCGAGCGGGCTCGCCGCGGGCAGTCCGGCTGGCTTGCGGGTTCGCGCTGAAAGTCGAATGCCATTGGACGTCTCCTTCCGTGGCCGGCCGCGATCGCCGTCCGGCGATCGTCGCATTTCTTGGTGACCGCGGCCCGGCCGGGCGGCTCCTCGGCCGGGTGCGCTGTCCGATTCTCCGGGTAGGCCGGTAGAATGTCAACAAATCGGATCGATTGTCGACAATATCGATTGCTTGCTAACATGCCGCATCCCCGGAATGCCGCATCCTCGGAGAGCAGCGCCATGGCCAACTCATTGAATCGATCGCTGCGCGAGATGCTGGTGCCCGGCGCCGGCCTGGTGATGCCCGGAGCCGCCAATGCGCTGGCTGCACGGATCATCGAGGCGACCGGTCATCCGCTGCTGATCGTCAGCGGCGCGGCCGTCGCCAACACCTATCTCGGGGTGCCGGATATCGGGCTGGTTTCGTTGAACGAACTGGTCAACCACGTCGCCGCGATCCGCGACGCGGTCCGGATCCCGATGCTGGTCGACGGCGATACCGGCTTCGGCAACGCGATCAACGTGCGGCACACCGTCCGGTCGCTCGAGCGGGCCGGTGCCAACGCGATCATGCTCGAGGATCAGACCTTCCCGAAACGCTGCGGGCATTTCGAGAACAAGGAGATCGTCTCCACCGACGAGATGGTCCAGAAGATCAAGGCCGCGGTCGACGCCCGGGTCGATTCCGACCTGATGCTGCTGGCCCGTACCGACGCGCGTGCGATCGAAGGTCTGCAGGGCGCCCTCGATCGCGCGCGCGCCTATCAGGAGGCGGGTGCGGATTTCCTGTTCATCGAAGCGCCGCTGTCGCTCGAGGAACTGGCGGCGATCCCGCGCGAGCTGCCGGGCATCCATCTGTGCAACATGGTGGTCGGCGGCAAGACGCCGTTGCTGAGCGGCGAGGAGCTCGGACGGATGGGCTACGCCGTCGCCGCCTACGCCAACGTCGCGCTGCAGGCGTCGATGCTGGCGATGCAGGAGTCGTTGCAGCATCTGCACGATCACGGCTCGATCGCCGGGATGGAGTCGCGGCTGATGATGTTCAAGGAACGGCAGCAGGTGGTCGCCGGCGAATATTTCGCCGAGCTCGCCGAACGGTACGGCACGCGGCCCGCGTCCGAGCGCTGACCGCGGCCGATGGCGACGATCGAGGCGCGCACGGCGGTGGCGGCGGCGCGGCCGCCACGCGAGGAGCAGGACGTCGCGCTGCGTATCGAACGGATGATCCTCGGCGGCGAGCTGCCGCCCGGCGGCCGCGTCCGCGAGGTCGCGCTGGCCGAGCGTCTCGGTGTCGGACGGGGGCCGTTGCGGGAAGCGATCCGGATTCTCGAAGGCCGGCGTCTGCTGGTGCGCACCGCCAATGCCGGCGTCTCGGTGTTCGCGCCGTCGGTCGACGATTTCGAGCAGATTCTTTACACCCGCGAAGCGCTGGAGGGCATGGCCGCGCGCCAGGCGGCCGAGAACATGACCTCCGCGGAAATCCGCGCGCTGCACCGGATGGTCGACTCGCTCGAACCAATCGACATGCGCGAGCGCGAACCGTTCGGTGTCTTCGACACCGGCCCGGACAGCGATTTTCATCGCAATATCGCGCTCGGCAGCCGGAACCAGTGGATCGTCCAGCTGCTCTGCGACGACCTCTACTCGATCCTGCGGCTGATGCGGTTTCGCGCGGCTTCGGTCCGCACCGATCCGTCGCCGTCGCATGTCGAACACCGCGCGATCATCGAACGCATCCAGCAGCGTGATCCCGACGGCGCCGAGGCGCTGATGCGGGCGCATGTGCAGGGGAGCCGCAACCGGCTGCTGGCGCATCTGCGCGCCGGCCTGTGCTGACTCGGGCGAGCGCGCCGCCGGCCCTCGGGGCGAGCGCGCCACCGGCCCCGGGACGAGCGCGGCGCTGACCTTAGAATCTCCGGATCGAAGGACTGGAGGTCACGATGCCCGTCAATCTCGCCGCGCCCGATCCGGCGCGCCTGCTGCCGGTCGCCGGCGCCGAGCTCGGCACCGCACGCGCCGGCATCCGCAAGCCGGGTCGCCGCGACCTGCTGGTGATGCGCTTTCCGGAAACCGCGACGGCGGCCGGCGTCTTCACCCGCAACCGCTTCTGCGCGGCGCCGGTGGTGGTCGGCCGCGAGCATCTCGGGCGGACCCACGGCAGGCCGCGGGCGGTCGTCGTCAACACCGGCTGCGCCAACGCCGGCACCGGCGCTGCCGGGCTCGCCGCGGCGCGCCAGGTCTGCGCCGACGTCGCTGCCGCGCTCGGTTGCGGCGCCGACGAGGTGCTGCCGATGTCGACCGGCGTGATTCTCGAGCATCTGCCGGTCGAACGGATCGCGCAGGCGCTGCCGGCGGCGGTCGCCGATCTCGCCGCAGCGCACTGGGGCGACGCCGCCGAGGCGATCATGACTACCGACACGCTGCCGAAGGCGGCATCGCGGCGGATCGACGTCGGCGGCGGCCGCCAGGTCACGGTGACCGGCATCGCCAAGGGCGCCGGCATGATCCGGCCGAACATGGCGACCATGCTCGGTCTGATCGCGACCGACGCCGCGATCGCGCAGCCGCTGCTCGCGCAGTGGGTGCACCAGGCCGCCGACGCCAGCTTCAACCGGATCACCGTCGACGGCGACACCTCGACCAACGATACGCTGCTGCTGGTCGCGACCGGCGCCGGCGAGGTCGCGATCGATCGCGACGACGATCCGGCGGCGGCGCCGGTGCGCGCCGCGCTGCTCGCGGTCGCGATCGAGCTGGCGCAGGCGATCGTCCGCGACGGCGAGGGCGCGACCAAGTTCATCACGATCGCGGTCGAGCGGGCCCGCAACGAAGCCGAGGCGGCGGCGATCGCGTACGCGATCGCGCATTCGCCGCTGGTCAAGACCGCGTTCTTCGCGTCCGATCCGAACCTCGGCCGGATCCTGGCGGCGATCGGCTACGCCGGCATCGACGATCTCGACGTCGACGCGATCGAGGTCTGGCTCGACGACGTCCGCGTCGCCAGCGCCGGCGGCCGCGACCCGGCCTACCAGGAAGCCGACGGCAGCCGGGTGATGAAGCAGGCCGAGATCACGATCCGCGTGGTGCTCGGCCGCGGCGGCGCCGCGACCACGGTCTGGACCTGCGACCTGTCGCACGACTACGTTTCGATCAACGCCGACTACCGGTCTTGACATCCGAGGAATCCGATGACTGTTGCCGGACGGCTGGCCGCCAGAGCAGAGGCCAGCGACGATGCCCCGCGGCTCGACGCATTGATCGACCGCGCCGAGCAACTGCTGGCGCGGCTCGAGCCGCTGTTACCGGCCCCGGTCGCGCCCGACTGGTCGGCGTCGATCGCCTATCGCTGGCGGCGCCGGCGGACCGCCTTCGGCACCAGCGCGGCGCTGCAGCCGGTGCCGCACCCGGCCACGCTCGCGCTCGCCGACCTGCACAACATCGACGAGCAGAAGCGGCTGGTCGAGCAGAACACCCGCCAGTTCGTCGCCGGCCGGCCGGCCAACAACGTGCTGCTGACCGGCGCGCGCGGCACCGGCAAGTCGTCGCTGATCAAGGCGTGCCTGAACGAGTTCCATGCGGCCGGCCTGCGGCTGATCGAGGTCGACAAGGACGACCTGGTCGACCTGCCCGACGTCGTCGACGCGGTCGCGGGCCGCCGCGAGCGCTTCGTCGTCTACTGCGACGACCTGTCGTTCGAGGCCGGCGAGGGCGGCTACAAGGCGCTGAAGACCGTGCTCGACGGCTCGGTCGCCGGCCAGGCCGATAACGTGCTGGTCTACGCGACGTCGAACCGGCGCCACCTGATGCCGGAGATGATGAGCGAGAACCTGCAGGCCAAGTACCAGGAGGACGGCGAGATCCATCCCGGCGAGACCTCGGAGGAGAAGATCTCGCTGTCGGAGCGGTTCGGGCTCTGGGTCGCGTTCTACCCGTTCCGGCAGGACGACTACCTTACGGTGGTCGGCCACTGGCTCGGCCATTTCGGCGCCAGCGCCCGGCAGATCGAAGCGGCGCGCGCCGACGCGCTGCGCTGGACGCTCGAGCGCGGTTCACGCTCCGGCCGGGTCGCCTGGCAGTTCGCTCGCGATTGGGCCGGGCGGCATGTCAAGAGCGGCCGGTCCGGGAGCGGCAAGCCGCCGCGTCGGGGCGGCAGGCCGCCGCGCGACTGAAGGCGCGACCGAAGGCTGACCGAAGGCCCGGCGACGGGCTTTTCCCGGATCTCTCGAGCGCTCCGCGAGCGGCGCCGGGCGTCGGCCGCGTTCTTGACCGCATCGATCGTTTCGTTCAACAATATCCGGCATTCGACGGCCTGAGAGCGGCCGCTACGGTGCTATTGAACGGTCTGATCGTTCAACAGTTTCGGAGGAATGGGACGGAGGGCGCGCGATGTCCGAGCCAACAGACCTGTTCGATGCCTCGGCCTATGCGCAAGTCCGGCGGCCGCTGCTCGAAGCGTCGAATCTGCCGGGACGGTGCTACACGTCCGCCCGGTGGTACGCGCGCGAGATGGCGGCGATCTTCCGTGTGGACTGGCTCTTCGTCGGCCGCGTCGAGCAGGTCGCCAAGCCCGGCGATTTCTTCACGCTGCAGATCGCCGACGAGCCGATCGTCGTGGTTCGCGACCTGGCCGGGCAGATCCGGGCGCATCTGGCGATCTGCCGGCACCGCGGTGCGCTGGTCGCCGACGGCAGCGGCAACTGCAATACGTTCTCCTGTCCCTACCACGGCTGGGTCTACCGGCTCACCGGCGAGCTGATCGGCACGCCCGGCCGCCAGCGGCCGATGGAGGCGGCGGTCGGATTCGACCGGCGGCAGCACGGCCTGATCTCGATCCGCATCGAATCGTGGGGCGGCTTCCTGTTCGTCAATTTCGATCCGGACGCGCCGCCGCTGCGCGAATGGCTGGGCGACCTGCCGTCGCGACTGGCGAACTACCGGATGGAAGACCTGGTCTGCACGCGCGCCGTGACGCACGACATCGACTGCAACTGGAAGGTCTACGTCGAGAACGCGACCGACGAGTATCACGTCGAGTTCCTGCATCGCCGGCACATGTCTCCGGACAATCCGAATCTCGTCATCGCCGAAACGCCGGGCGGCCCCTACACGCTGCGGCACAATCCGCACAGCATCACGGCGCCCGCGGACGGGCCGCTGCCCGGCATCCCGGGGTTGACCGGCAAGCAGCTCGTCGGCGCGTACTCCGCGCTGCTGTTCCCGAACCTCTATCTGATGCTGTCGCCGACGGTGGTGAAGTATCTGATCATGCACCCGCTCGCGGTCGAGCAATGCCGGATCACGATCGCCTGGTGCTTCCCGAAGGCGGCGATCGAGGCGCCGGGCTTCGAGGAGATCGCCCGCGAGCGCTATTACGGCCTGACGGATCCGGTCGTCGGCGAGGACAACTCGATCACGCCGTCGGTGCAGCGGGGGTTGCGGTCGCCGTCGCGCCCGTCCGGGCGCTTCTCGGTGCAGGAGTACGGAATCCACGCGTTCGAGAACTACGTTCTCGACCGGATCCTCGCGGTCGAGCCCGAAACCGCGGCGTCGCGGTAAGCCCGGCGCGGGAACGTTCGATTCGCTCGCAGGTTTCCAGGCCCGTCGTTCAACGTCCGACCAGGAGAAGTCAGATGCGCTCACCTTCACGTCGCCGGTTCGTGTCGGGTATCGCCACCGGTGCGGCTGTGATTCACGCAAGCCCCGTCCGGTCGCAGCCCGACGAGCTGGCGGTCGGAACCCTGTGTCCGCTCTCGGGGCCGAGCGCGTCCTACGGCGCGTCGATGCAGCAGGCGATCACCGCCGTGGTCGAGCGCATCAATCAGCGAGGCGGGGTCGCCGGAAAGCGCATCCGGCTCTTTCACGAGAACTCGGAGACCGACCCGAACGTGGCGGTCATCGGTGCCCGCAAGCTGATCGGCGTCAATCGGGTGGCCGCGATCCTCGGCATGTTCGCCTCGGCGGAAACCCTGGCGGTGAGCCCGATCTGCATCGAGTCCGGCGTGCTGCTGTTCACCTCGGCCGCGGCGCGTCAGATCAGCGACCAGAACCATCGGGGCCTGATCTTCCAGACCGAAGGCAGCACCGTGCTCTGGGGACCGGCCTACGGCGACCTCGGGGCCAAGTACGGCAAGACCGCGGCGATCGCGACGATCCAGGCGCCGTTCGCGATCGACTATTCGAACGACTTCAAGACCACCTTCGAGAAGGCCGGAGGCAAGATCGTCGAGGGCCCGATCGTCTATGCGCCGAACCTGAACTCCTACCGCGGGGAGGTCGCGCGCATCGTCAAGGCCCGGCCGGAGGTCGTCTTCCTGGCGGGTTATCTGCAGGACTCGGTCGCGATCATGCGCGAAGCGATCCGGTCCGGCCTCAAGACCCGCTGGCTCGTGCTCGGCTACGTGCTGCGCGACCCGCAGTTCGTCGCGAGCCTGGGGGCCGAGTTCGCCGAAGGCGCGATCACGACCGGGCCGACGCTCGACAAGAGCGCGAAGGGGTGGGGGCCTTATATCGATCTGGTCGGCAAGCCGGAGCGCGATCATCACTACTCGGCCCAGACCTATGATCAGATGACGCTGCTGGCGCTCGGCCTGGAGGCCGCCAAGGGCGCGACCGGGGTCGCGCTCGCGCAAGCCGTCCGGGCGGTCAGCTCGGGGCCGGGCACGCGGGTGTACAGCCTCGATCAGGGGCTGGAGGCGCTGCGCGGCGGCAGCGCGATCAACTACGACGGTGCGTCGAGTCCGGTCGACTTCAACGAACGCGGCATGCTGATGACCGTGACCGCCGCCGCGCGGGAAATGAAGAACGGCAGTCTCGAGGTGCTCGAGACCTACCGGCGATCGCTCTGATCGTACCGGGCGCGCGGCACCGCGACTTCGCGACGGGAGCACTGTGGACGCCGGGATGCTCGCCTATGTGATGGGTGCGGTCTTCAGCGGTCTGGTCTACGGCGCCGTGCTCGCGCTGCCGACGATCGGCTACTCGCTGACCTTCGGCATCCTGGGCTTTCCGAATGTCGCGTTCGCCGCCTACGTGGCGGCCGGCGCCTACATCGGGATCACGGCGGTCGCCGGCTGGGGGCTGCACCCGGCCGCGGCCTTCGTCGTCGCGACGGCGGCCGTCGCCGCGCTCGGCCTGGTCGTCGACCGGATCGTCTTCCGGCACTTCCGGGGGCGGGAAATGCTGTCGCCGTTCATTCTCTCGATGGGGGTGCTGCTGATCCTGGAGAACGCCTGCCGGCTGATCTGGGGGAACAGCCCGCGGGGCCTCGACCTGCCGATCCGGCCGCCGATCGCGATCGGCCCGCTGCGCGTCCATGCGGACGAGCTCGCCGTGCTCGGCTGCGCGCTCGCCGCGATGGGCCTGGTCTTCGCGTTGCTGCGATTCACCCGCATCGGCCTCGCGGTCCGCGGCATCGCCGACGACGCGGCGCTCGCCGCCAATCGCGGCGTCGACATCGAGCGCGCGATCCGGTTCGTCTGGATCGTCAGCAGCGGGCTCGCCGGCGGCGCTGGCGTGCTGTTCGCCTCGCAGATGCTGGTGTCTCCGGCGATGGCATGGAGCATCATCGTGCCGATGTTCGCGGCCGCCGTGCTGGGCGGCGTCGGCAGCCCGGTCGGCGCGCTGATCGGCGCGTGCACGATCGGCATCCTGGAGGAGACGTCGGCGCTGTTCGTGCCGCCGGCCTATAAGGTCGGCGTCGGTTTCGTCGTCATGAGCCTGGTGCTGCTCTGGCGTCCCCAAGGCCTGTTCCGGATGAAGCTGTGACGGCCTATCTGCTCGCCACGGCCATCTTCGGCTGCCTCTACGCGTTGTTCACGCTGGGCCTGAGCGTGCAATGGGGAATGGGCGGGCTGCTGAACTTCGGCCACGCGGCGTTCTTCGCGCTCGGCGCCTACGGCACCGCCCTGCTGTCGATGCGCGGCGTGCCGCCGGCGCTGTCGGTGGCCTGCGCCGTCGGGCTGGCCGCGGGCGTCGGCGTGCTGCTGGGCCTCACGACGCTCAGGCTGCGCGCGATCTATCTCGGGCTCGTGACGCTCGGCTTCAGCGAGCTGCTCAGGACCTTTCTGATGAACGAGATGTGGTTGACCGGCGGCGCCGTCGGGATCCCGGGGATCCCTCGGCTCTTCGCTGCGACCGGGGTCCGGCACGACGCGCTGTACCTCGCGCTGCTGGTCGCGCTGCTGCTGGTCGTCTATCTGTGCGTCCGGCGCCTCGACCGCTCGCCGTTCGGCCGCGTGCTCGCCTCGATCCGGGAGGACGAGGACGTCGCCCGCTCGGTCGGCAAGAACGTCTTCGTCTTCAAGGTCCAGGCGCTGGCGCTCGGCGCCGGCATCGCCGGCCTCGGCGGCGCGCTGTTCGCCCACTACATCACCTTCGTCGCCCCGGACCAGTTCGTGACCGCGCTCAGCCTGCAGGCCTGGGTGGCGGTCCTGCTCGGCGGACGCGGCAACCATCTGGGCGCCGTCGCCGGCGCCTTCGTCCTGCTCGCGATCCAGGAGGGCACGCGCCTGCTCAAGGACCAGATCGGCTTTCTCGACGGCGAGCAGCTCGCCGCGCTGCGGATCCTGCTGGTCGGCGTGATCCTCGTGGCGTTGATGATCTTTCGCCCGGAGGGCGTGCTGCCCAGGCGCGCGCGACCGACCCGGCGGGCGCCGCTCGAGGCGCGTCACGCATGACGCTCAAGGTCGACCGGCTGTCCAGGTCGTTCGACGGCCTGCGCGCGGTCGCGGATTGCAGCTTCGAGGTGCGCCCCGGCACGATCACCGCGCTGATCGGGCCCAACGGCGCCGGCAAGACGACCGTCTTCAACCTGATCGCCGGCTTCCTGCGGCCTGATGCCGGCGCGGTCTGGTTCCGCGGCCGGCGCATCGACGGCCTCGCGCCGCACCGGATCGCCCGCCATGGCGTGGTGCGGGCATTCCAGATCCCGCGTGACCTCCGGACGATGACCGTCGTCGAGAGTCTGAAGCTGGTGCCGCCGGGCCAGATCGGCGAGAGCCCGATCCAGCCGTTCCTGCGCTGGCGCCGCATTCGCGAGCAGGAGGCCGAGCTGGCAGCGAGCGCGCGGCGCACGCTCGCGCTGGTCGGGCTGTCGCAGATGGCGGATGCCGAGGTCCGGACGCTGTCGGGCGGGCAGAAGAAGCTCTGGGAGCTCGCGCGCGTGCTGATGTCCGATGCGCCGATGATCCTGCTCGACGAACCGGCAGCCGGCGTGAATCCCGCGCTGCTGCAGCGGATCGGCGAGATCGTGCAGCAGGCTTGCCGGAGCGGCCGGACCATCCTGCTGGTCGAGCACAACATGAAGTTCGTGCGGACGGTCGCGCAGCACGTCATCGTGATGGCGGAAGGCACGGTGCTGGTTGAGGGGCCGTTCAGCGAGATCGTCGCGCATCCGGC
Organism: Lautropia sp.; assembly: GCA_050249335.1. Lineage (GTDB taxonomy): Bacteria > Pseudomonadota > Gammaproteobacteria > Burkholderiales > Burkholderiaceae_E > Lautropia. The sequence continues at coordinate 3,551 of JBFWQR010000045.1, read as the reverse complement.
GGTCGCTCGCGCCTATCTGGGGCGTGCCGCATGAATCTGCTGACGATCGAAGCGCTCGTCTGCGGCTACGGCGATGCCGACATCGTCCGCGGCGCCGGAATGGTCGTGCGAGCGCAGGAGATCGTGACGATCGTCGGCGCGAACGGCGCCGGCAAGTCCACGCTGCTGAAGGCCGTCGTCGGAACCATCCGGATCCGTTCCGGCAGGGTCCAGGTCGGCGATCGCGAGATCCACGGCCTGCCGGCCCAGAAGATCGCGCGTCTCGGCGTCGGCTACGTGCCGCAGGTGCGCAGCGTCTTCCCCTCGTTGACGGTCGCGGAGAATCTGCGGATGGGCACGTTCGCCGCCGGGCCCCGGCAGGCCTGCGACGACGTGCTGGAGCTCTTCCCCCGGCTGCGGGACAAGCGGCGCGTCCGGGCCGGCCATCTGTCCGGCGGCGAACGGCAGATGCTGGCGATCGCCACGGCCCTGATTCCGCAGCCGCGGGTGCTGCTGCTCGACGAACCGTCGGCGGCGCTCGCGCCGGTCATGGTGGACGCCGTATTCGACCGTATCGACGCGATCAACCGTCTCGGCGTGTCGGTGCTGATGGTCGAGCAGCGCGTCGAGGAGGCGCTCGCGATGTCGCACCGGACCTACGTGATGGTCGACGGCCGCGTGACGCGTGAAGCGGCATCGGCAGAGCTGGCCGCCGACGGCGACCTCGTTCAACTCTTTCTGGGAGCACAGCAGTGATCGGCAGGCGTGATTTTCCGGCGGCGTATCGATCCGGCAATGACGGGTTCCTGGCCGTCGACAAGGCCTTCTATCGCAGGATCGTCGAGGATCGGCAGGCGCGGACGCTGCGCGAATCGATCCGGATCCCGATCCGCACCGGCGCGGCATGGAAGGTGTCGGCAGGCCAGGTGTTCCGGATCGTGGCGATCGAGGGACCTCAGGTCGGCGATTTCAACATCTGGAACCAGCACAACCCCAGGGAACGGCTGTGGGCCGCGCGCACGCGCCAGCTGCAGGCGGCGCACGTGACGACCTTCGACCGCCTGTGGTCGACCCTGCCGTACCTGCGGCCGCTGGTCACGATCACCGACGACAGCCTGGCCGGCTACGGCATCGACGAGTACGGCGGGCGCGTGCACGACCTGCTCGGCACGCGCTGCGACCCGTACGTCAACCGGCTGCTGACCGGCAAGGACTTCGACTTCTGCTGCCATTCCAATCTGACGCGCGCGGTCGCGCCGCACGGATTGACCGAATTCGATGTCCACGACGTCCTGAACGTCTTCCAGTGCACCGGGCTGAACGGCGAGGACAAGTACTTCATGCGCGCCAGCCCGGCGCAGCAGGGCGCCTATCTCGAATTCTTCGCGGAGATCGACCTGCTGTGCGCGCTGTCGACCTGCCCGGGCGGCGATCTGTCGGTGCCGTTGTGGGGGCCCGACGCGCAGGATCCGCTCACGGTCTGCCGGCCGCTCGGCGTCGAGATCTACCAGCTCGACGAGCGCGTGCTCGCGGGATGGCAGCGGCCGGATGTCGCCGCTTATGACGGCGCGCACGGCATGCAGCTGCGCAAGCCCGAATGGGCCTGAGCCGGCTGCGCCGGTGCCCGGCTCAGGCGGTGCGCCGCAGCCGTGCCGGCGCGCGCCTCTTCGAGCGCAGCGCGTCGAGGATCCAGTTTTCCGAGTCTTCCAGATAGACGCGCATGGCGGCCGATGCCTCGGTGCGGCGGCCGGTGCAGATCAGCTCGCAGATGTGCCGATCGCGGGCGATCCATGGCGCCTGAAAGACGGCGTCGGGCCCGACTTCGGAGAACACCAGCCGCAGCTGTGCCACGATGGTGCTGAAGAACTCGTCGAGCTTGCGGCTTCCCAGCATCGCGACGATCGCCAGATGGAACCGCAGGCTGGCCGTGCCGACTTCCTGCCAGGCCTGCGCCTTGAGTGCGGCCTCGGCCGTCTCCACCGTCCGCTCGATCGCGGCGAACTGGGTCTGCAGCGCGTTCGCGCTTTCCTCGACGGCCTTCTGCTCGATCGCCCGGCGCAGCCGGAAGATATCCTGAACCTCGTCGATGCCGATGCGGCGGACCGTCGCGCCCTTGTAGAGCTTGTGCTCGACCAGCGCCTCGGCCGTCAACTGCCGCAGCGCTTCGCGCAGCGTGTTGCGCGAGACGTTGAGCTGCGCCGCCAGCGGCTCCTCGCGCAGCGCGGTCCCGGGGGCGAGGTCTCCGCGGATGATCCAGTCCCGGAGCATTCCGGCGGTGCGTTCCGCCGAACTGAGGCCGGCGGGCACGGACGGCGGTTTCGGATCCATCGGAGTCATGAATTATTGTTGAACGATTCTAGCAAACCGTCCCTGGCCAATCGGCCTTGGCGTAACCGAACCGGGCCGGTCGGCCGCGCTTGGCGCCATCCGGCCGCCGCCGGGTGCGCAGGCCATAGAATCCCTCGTCCCCGAGGCCTGCGCATGATCGCGCCGTGCCGGGACTGGAGCTGCCGATGCCCGTTCGTCTCGCGTCCCGAACACCGACTGGCTGCTGCCGGCCGCGGCCATGGCGGCCGGTGAACCGATGAAATTGACCGAAGTCGCCGTCGGCGTCGTGCTGCGCGGCGACGGTGCGGTACTGATCGGCCAGCGGCTCGCCGGCAAGCCGTATGCCGGCTGGTGGGAGTTTCCCGGCGGCAAGTTCGAGCCGGGCGAGGACGCCGGGCGGGCGCTGGCGCGCGAGCTCGACGAGGAGCTCGGCATCGCGGTGCAGGCGTCGGAGCCGTGGGTGGTCCGCGAGCACGTTTATCCGCATGCCCACGTCCGGCTGCATTTTCGCCGCGTCGTCCGCTGGAGCGGCACGGTCCGCGCGCGCGAAGGCCAGGCGTTCGTCTGGTGCCATCCGGACGCGGTCGAAGTGGGGCCGCTGCTGCCGGCGGCGCTGGCGCCGGTCGGCTGGCTCGGCCTGCCGGCCGAGTACGCGATCTCGGATGCGGCTGCGCTCGGCACCGCGGTCTTCCTGGCGCGGCTCGATGCGCGGTTGGCCGGGGCGGGCGCTGCGCCCGGCAGCACTGCCGGGCCGCCGTTGCGGCTGTTGCTGCTGCGCGAGCCGCTGCTTGCCGCCGGCGAGTTCGAGGCGCTGTTCGACTCGGTCGTGGGCTGCTGCCGGGCGGCCGGCGCGCGGCTGCTGGTCAGCAGCCGGCATCCGCGCCGCTGCTGGGTCGCCGCGGCCGAGCAGACCGGCGGCGGCGTCCATCTGACCGGCCGCGATCTGGCGGCCGCCGCGACGGTGCTGGGCGACCGCGGCACGCTGCGGCTGGTCGCCGCATCCTGCCACCAGCCCGGCGAACTGGTTCGTGCCGGCGAGATCGGAGTCGATTTCGCGGTGCTCGCTCCGGTCGCGGCGGCCGCGGGTCATCCCGGTGCGCTGCCGCTCGGCTGGCCCGCGTTCACCGACGCGATCGCGGCAACGCCGGTGCCGGTCTATGCGCTCGGCGGGCTCGGCCGCGCGGATCTCGAAGTCGCGCAGCGCTGCGGAGCGCATGGGATCGCGATGCAGCGGGCAGCCTGGA
>JBFWQR010000044.1:0-47813 GCA_050249335.1 Lautropia sp. | reverse complement strand
CGGCGATCGCCAGCACCACCGACGCGCCGCAGTCGATCTCGGCGCCGCGAAACAGCGCGGCGGTGAAGCGATAACGCCCGTCGGTGTAGCGCAGCGGCACGACCCGCACCGGCACCGGCGCGCCGAACGCGGTGCCGTGGCGGGCGCCGAGCGTGGTCGCGAACGGGTTGCCGATGCCGGCCGCTTTGGCCTGCGCGACCACGCCGCCGTCGGCGAACGTCGCGAACACGCACGGGACCGTCGGCGCCGCTGCCAGCAGCGCCGGCAGCAGGCCCGGCGTATCGGCGGCGCCGCCCGAATACGGGTTGTCGGCGGCATCGGTGACGGCGATCAGGCCGGGGGCGCGCGACGCCAGCGCCTGCGCGATGCCCTCGGCCGGCCCCGGCAGCCGGACGTGGAACTCGGGCTCGGCCGCGCACAGCCGCGCATCGAGCTCACCGGCGATCCGGCGCGACAGCGCGCCGTCCGGGTCGGCCGCAGCGTCGGTGTATACCATCACGCTGGCGCCGGTATGCGCGGTGTCGGCATAGGGAAAGCCGCCGAACAGCGACGCCGCCAGCACGCCGGGCCGGCGCTCGGCGGCCTCGGCCGCCGCCTGCAGCGCCCGCATCGGGCCGTCGGCGGTGCGCATGTTGATGCTCGGCAGCAGCAGGCCGCGGTTCACGATGGTGCCGCGCGTCGCGATGCCGCCGGCAACGCAGCGATGCAGCGCCTCGAGCGCGCGCGTCGCGGTCGCCTCGAGGTCGACATGCGGATGGGTCCGATAGCCGCAGCCGACGGTCAGCAGCTCGGCGAGCCGCGGGTGATGGTTGGCATGCATGTCGAAGCTCGCCGCGATCGGCACCCGCGGGCAGCGCTGGCGCAGCGCCGCGACCAGGTCGAGGTCGGGGTGCGGCCGCGCGCGCGTCATCGCCGCGCCGTGCAGGCTCAGGTAGATGCCGTCGAGGCCGCCGCCGGCGAGCGCCGCGTCGGTGTCGCACAGGATCGCGGCCAGCAGTTCGTCGAAGACCGCATCGTCGATCGGCCCCGACGGCACCGCGGCGGCGCACCGCGAAGCGAGCACGGTCCACTCCGGATGGCGCGCCGCGAAACCCGGCAGCGCGGCCAGCTCGCGGCCGCTGCCGACCGCGCGTTCGAGTGCCTGCTGTCCCGCATGCCATTCGGTCCGCTCGAACGCCGAGCGGTCGGCCGGCAGCGGGCCGAACGAGTTGCCCTCGTAATAGAACCGCGCGACCAGCAGCCGTCGCTTCATGGCTGCCGGCTAACCATCATCGCGCAGCAACCGGATGCCGAACCAGACGAACACGCCGCCGCAGGCACGCCGCAGCCAGACGGCCAACGCCGACGATGCGGGCAACCGCGTCGACGCGCGTGCCGCGGCCCAGGCCACCAGCAGGTTCCAGAGCGTGCCGTTCAAGTCGAACAGCAGGCCGAGGAACAGCAGGCTCAGCCATTTCACCGGCGCATCGGACGCGATGAACTGCGGCAGGAACGCCAGGAAGAACAGCGCGACTTTCGGATTCAGCATGTTGGTCAGAAAGCCCTGCCAGAATACCGCCCGCAGCCGGTCTCCGCCCAGGGCCGGAGCTGCCGGACTGGCCGATACCGAGCTTGCCGGTGCCGAGCTTGCCGGTGCCGAGCTTGCCGGTGCCGAGCTTGCCGGTGCCGAGCTTGCTGGTGCCGAGCTTGCTGGTGCCGGGCTCGTCGTCGCCGGGCCATCCCGTCCCGGGCGCGGACGCGCCAGCAGCAGCGTCGCGCCGAGGTAGCACAGGTAGGCGGCACCGATCAGCTTGACGACGGCGAACGCGGTCGCCGAGGCCGCCAGGATCGCCGAGATGCCGAGCGCGGTCGCCAGCACATGGACCAGGCAGCCGGCGCCGACGCCGAGCGCCGCGACCGCGCCGGCGCGCGCCCCCTGGGCGGCCGAGCGCGAGACGATATAGAGCGTATCGGCGCCCGGCGTCAGATTCAGCAGCAGGCCGGCGACGATGAAGACCGCGAGGTCCTGGGTTCCGAACATCTCGGAGCCTGTTTACCCTAAACCGGCGCCAGCGGCCGCGGCACGCCGGCCGGCGGCACCGCGACGATCGGATCGCCGGCGCGCACGACGCCGCCGGCGACCGCGACGGTCATGATCCCGGCCTTGCGGATCAGCGCGCCGTCGGGCGCACGGCCGAGCACCGCCGCGAGCAGGCCGGGGCGGAATCGCTCGATCTGGGCGCACGGGTTGCGCAGGCCGGTGACGCGCAACACCACGCCGGACCCGAGCCGCAGTTCGGTGTCGACCGGCAACGCCAGCAGGTCGATGCCGGCGGTCGTGATGTTCTCGCCGAGCTGCCCGGGCTGGACGTCGAAGCCCTGCCCGGCGAGCTCGTCCAGCAGCTCGCGGTGGATCAGATGGACCTGGCGCAGGTTCGGCTGGCTCGGATCGCGCGCAACCCGCGACCGGTGCTTGACGGTGATGCCGCTGTGCGCATCGCCGGCGACGCCGAGCCCGGCGATGATGGTCAGCGACGCGGCGCCGGCCTTGGAGAAACGATGCTCGGAGTCGGCGCTGAGCGCGCAGACGATTGCTGACATGGGGTTCGAACTCGACATTCAGAGCTGAACGAGACGCTCCGCCGAAGCACCGACCACCGCCGTTGGCCTGATCGCCCGATCGAACGTCACCAATCGGCCGTTGTTCCTGACTGCCAAGGCCAGCAGGTATCGATCGGTGATCTGCTTCGGCCCGAGAAGTTCGGTGTGATTGAAGACCTCGGCATCGGTCAGGCTGACATCGTCGGGCCAGAACCGGTGGTGCTCCGTCGCCTTGGCCATCGCGAGGCGTTGCAGGACCGCAGCCACGGGCAACGGGTTGGGATAGCCATGGCTCGCCATGATCCGTGCGGTGCCATTCTCCGTGATCGGACAGGACGCCCAACCGTGCTCGAGGTGGGTGGAAAACCAGGACGTCGCAACGGTGTGACCGACATGATCGGCATCGAGCAATGCGATCAGTACGTTGACATCGAACAGCGCGCGCACTCAGTAAGCGTCCTGTTCACGGAGCCGATCGATCTGCTCGTTCGTCACCAACCCACCGCGACTTTCGAACGGCACGAAGCCGCCGACTCCGCCCCGGGTCGACGCGACCTGGGTACTGCTGGTCAGGGCCCTGCGAGCAAGCTCCGACAGCACGGCACCAGCCGTTCGATTCGTTTGCCGCGCAAGGCTCTTGGCGGCTTCCAGCACATCGTCATCGATTTCCAACGTGGTGCGCATCAGGACCTCGAGTTTGATTGAATACTACGCATCAGATGCGATCGCATCAAGTGCGAGGGAGCGACCGATTGCGCTGTCGAGCCTCCGGACCTGGTTTGATTGCTCGTTGTATGCAACGTACAATTTTTGCCGTCGCCACGGCGCCAAGCCACGGCAGGGAGGCACCATGAGCACGATCACCCGCGTCGAAGTCCATGAATTCGCGTTCGACGCGCACAATCTCGGCCGCGACGGCGCGTCGATGTCGGTCAGTTTCAAGCGCGGCGCCACGACCCGGCTGGCCAAGTACGCGGTCGCGATCCACACTGCCGACGGCGGCCGCGGCGACTACGTGGCGCTGTGGGTCGCGAGCCGCGGCGCGCTCGGTCAGACGCTGGCGCTGGCGCCGCGGCTGATCGGCAAGGACGCGCGCGAACGGATCGCGATCTACGAGGATCTGAAGCGCGACATCCGCCAGTTCGATCATATGGGCCACGGGGCGATCGACATCGCGCTGTGGGACTGGGCCGGACGCCACCTGAACTGTTCGGTGACCGAGCTGCTCGGCGGCTACCGCAAGCGCCTGCCGGCCTACGCGAGCACCTATCACGGCGATCGCAGCGCGCCGGGCGAAGGCGGGTTGTCGTCGAAGGAGGCGTTCGCCGGGTTCGCCGAGCAGTGCTACCAGATCGGCTATCGCGCGTTCAAGATCCACGGCTGGAACGACGGCAACGCCCGCGAGGAGGCGGCCAACGTGCTGCACGTCGCCCGGGCGGTCGGCGACCGGATGACGCTGATGCTCGACCCGGCCTGCGAGCTGCGCACCTTCACCGATGCGCTCTACGTCGGCCGCGCCTGCGACGAAGGCAACTACTTCTGGTACGAGGACCCGTTCCGCGACGGCGGCGTCTCGGCGTTCGCGCACAAGCGGCTGCGCGAAAGGATCAAGACGCCGCTGCTGCAGACCGAGCACGTCCGCGGCGTCGAGCCGAAGGCCGACTTCGTGCTCGCCGGCGGCACCGACCTGCTGCGCGTCGATCCCGAATACGACATGGGAATCACCGGCGCGCTGAAGATCGCGCACCTCGCCGAGGCGCTCGGGCTCGATTGCGAGGTCCACGCCAGCGGCCCGGCGCACCGGCACCTGATGGCGGCGATGCGCAACACCAACTTCTACGAGGTCGCGCTGGTCGGGCCCGACTGCCCGAACGCGATGCCGCCGGTCTACCGCTGCGGCTACAGCGATGCGCTCGAATGCGTCGACGCCGACGGTACCGTCGGCGTGCCGACCGGCCCCGGCCTCGGCGTCGACTACGATTGGGACTGGATCGCGGCCAACCGGACCGCGCTGCACGTGTTCGACGCGTCGGGGATGAAGTCGACCACCTGAATCAGGTCGAGGGCCTGAACCAGTCGGCCGCCTGCAGCCCGCTCGACCGCCCGGCGCCCGCTCCACCGCTCGAACCGCCAGCCCCGCCGCCCGCGCCTCTTTCGCACCGACCGCCGCCGAACTGCCGGCGGCACCACTGGAGACGACGATGTCCAAGACCCCCGCCCTCGCCCCTGGCCGCACGCCGCTCGCCCCGTGCGACACGCCGCCCGGTCCGCGCCGCTCGCTGCTCGCCCGTACGCTCGCCGCCGCGCTGTGCTCGGCCGCGGCGATCGCCGTGACCGTGCTGCCGGGCGTGCTCGCGCCGGCGCAGGCCGCGACCACGCTGCGCTTCGGCCATGCCAACAACACCGGCGAGATCGCAACGGATCTGTTTCAGGAATTCGCCGACAACGTCACCAAGAAGAGCAACGGCGAGCTGACGATCCGGGTGTTCCCGGCCGAGCAGCTCGGCAAGGAGGTCGACCTGATCCAGCAGGTCAAGTCCGGCGCGCTCGACCTCTCGGCGCCGTCGATGCCGGTGCTGTCGGGTCTGGTGCCGGCGCTCGAGATCGCCAGCGCGCCGTTCCTCTGGACCGACTGGGCGCAGGCCGAGCGCGTGATCACCGGCACGGCATTCCAGCCGCAATGGGACGAGCTGCGCGACAAGCACAACATCCTGATGCTGTCGAAGATCTGGTACTGGGGCTGGCGCAACCTGACCACCGGCAACAAGGCGGTCAACAAGCCCGAGGACCTCGCCGGCCTCAAGATCCGCGTGCCGGAATCGCCGGTCTGGGTCGAGATGATCCGCGCGATGGGCGGCGCGCCGACGCCGATCCCGTTCGGCGAGGTCTACACCGCCTTGCAGCAACGCACCGTCGACGGCCAGGAAAATCCGATCCCGACGATCTACTCGCGCAAGTTCTACGAGGTGCAGGGCCACCTGTCGATGACGCGCCACATGCTGCAGAACAACACGATCATCGTCAACAAGCGTTCGTTCGATCGGCTGTCGCCGGCGCTGCAGAAGCTGATGCTCGACGAGGCCGCGGCGGCGTCGGCGAAGAATTCGAAGCTGCAGCAGGCGCGTGAAAGCAGCATGCTCGAGGACATCCGCAAGAGCGGCAGGACCGCGATCATCGATGCGCCGGACCGCGCCGCGTTCGCTGCCAAGATGGCGCCGGCGATGCAGCGGCTCGAAGCGCGCTGGGGTGTGGAAAACCTGAAGCGGGTCCGCGCCGCGATCGACGCGCCGGCACCGAAGCAGTAAGCTCGCCGGCGGCGGATCGCGAGGTTCCGGGGGAGACCGATTTGAGCGCAGCACGCACCCTGCTCCACCGGCTCGACGACGGACTCGCCGTCGTCGAAGACTGGTTCATCATCCTGACCCACGGCGCGGTCGCCGGCCTGGTGCTGCTCGCGGTCGTGCTGCGCTACGTCTTCAACGACCCGCTGACCTGGGGCGAGGAGCTGATCGTCGGACTGTTCACCTGGATGGTGTTCATCGCCGCGGCGGCGGCGGTCCGGACCCGGATGCACATCCGGATCGACGTGCTGGCCGGCGTTTTCCGCAACCCGCGGATGCACTGGCTCAACGTGCTGACGCTGGTCATCGGCATCGTGATCGTCGCGGTGATGATCTGGGCCTGCTGGGATCAGCTCGGCCAGGAGATCGACGTCGAATCGCCGATGCTCGGCGTCTCCAAGGGCTGGTTCGTCACATCGATGCCGGTCGGCCTGCTGCTGATGCTGATCCACATCGTGCGGGCCTGGGTCGACCATGGTGCCGCACCGGTGTTCCGCGGCGAGACCGAAACAATCGTCGAGAACGCGGGCGGCCTGCAATGACGACCCCCACGCTCACTACGTTCGCTGCCCCCGAGGGGGCTTGTCAGCGCCTTCGGGCGGCCGGGCGGCGCTGACATGACGCTATTGCTGATCTCATTCGCCGTCCTGCTGGTCATCGGCCTGCCGATCGCGCTGGCGATGATGGGCGCGTCGCTGCTGGTGATCTTCGTCGAAGGCATTCCGCTGTCGGTGGTCGCGCAGCGGGTCGTCACCGGCGTCCAGTCGTTTCCGCTGCTCGCGATCCCGCTGTTCACGCTGGCCGGCTCGCTGATGAACGACTCCGGCATCAGCGAGCGGCTGTTCGCGTTCACCCGCGCGTTCGTCGGCCACATCCGCGGCGGCATGGCGCAGACCGCGATCGTCGGCAACGTGTTCCTGTCGGGGATCTCGGGCTCGTCGGTCGCCGACTGCGCGGCCACTTCGCGGGTGTTCGTGCCGCAGCTGTCGAAGGCCGGCTACGGCGAAGGCTTCGCGGCGGCGCTGTGCGCCGCCTGCGCGACACTCGGGCCGATCATCCCGCCGTCGATCCTGATGGTGATCTACGCGTGGCAGGCCAACATCTCGCTCGGCGGCCTGTTCTGGGCCGGCATCCTGCCGGGCATCGTGATGGCGATCGCGATGGTGCTGCTGACCGCCTGGATCGCCGGCCGCCGGCGGTTCCCGAAGGATCAGGCGTTCGCCTGGGACCGGCTCTGGGCCGCGTTCAAGAGCGCGCTCTGGGCGCTGCTGATGCCGGTGCTGATCCTGGTCGGCTTCCGGATGGGCGTGTTCACCGCGACCGAGATCGCCGGCGTCGCCGCCGCCTATTCGTTCCTGGTCGGCAAGTTCATCTACGGCACGCTGCGCTGGGGCCAGCTGCCCGGCATCCTGCTGCAGACCGCCAAGGAGACCGCGGTGATCCTGCTGATCGTCGCGGCGGCGTCGCCGTTCTCGTGGATCCTCGGCATCGAGCAGGCGCCGCAGCTGATCTCGGACGCGCTGAAGAACGCGACCGACAATCCGCTGCTGATCCTGTTGATGCTCAACGTGGTGCTGCTGATTCTCGGCTGCTTCATGGAAACGATCGCGATCATGATCATCCTGGTGCCGATCCTGATCCCGGTGCTGCAGCACTTCCAGATCGACCTGACCCACTTCGGGATCATCCTGCTGGTCAACCTGACGATCGGCCAGCTGACGCCTCCGGTCGGCGTGCTGCTGTTCGTCGCGAGCTCGGTCGCCAAGGTCCGGCTCGGACTGCTGGTGCGCGAGGTCGTGCCGTACGTGCTGGTGCTGATCGCGGCGCTGCTCGTCATCACCTACATCCCGTGGCTGTCGCTGTGGCTGCCCTCGCTGCTGAAGTAGTGACGCCGGTGGCCGCGGCCGACGCCACGGGCCCGACCGCGGAGATCGAACATGAGCGATGAAACCGTCACCCGCCCGGCCGCCGCGGTCACGCCGACGATCCGGCTGCACCCCGCCGACGACGTCGTGATCGCGCGCCACCAGCTGATCTCCGGCACCCGGATCGAAGCGGAAGGCGTCAGCGTCGCCGGGCTGATCCCGGCCGGCCACAAGATGGCGGTGCGCCGGATCGCGGCGAACCAGCCGGTGCGGCGCTACAACCAGATCATCGGCGTCAGCACCCGCGACATCGAGCCCGGCCAGCACGTCCATACCCACAACCTGGCGATGGCCGAGTTCGCCCGCGATTACGCGTTCGCGGTCGACGCGCGGCCGACGCCGCGTGCGACGGCGCCGGCGACCTTCGACGGCATCGTCCGCCCCGACGGCCGGATCGCGACCCGCAACTACATCGGCATCCTGACCAGCGTCAACTGTTCGGCGACGGTCGCGCATGCGATCGCCGACCGCTTCCGCCGCGACATCCATCCGGCCGAGCTCGCCGACTACCCGAACATCGACGGCGTGGTCGCGCTGACCCACGGCGGCGGCTGCGGCATCGATGCGCTCGGGCCGACGATGCAGCTGCTGCGCCGGACACTGTCCGGCTATGCGGCGCATCCGAACTTCCATTCGGTGCTGATCATCGGGCTCGGCTGCGAGGCCAACCAGATCAGCGGCGTCATGGCAGCTGGCGGCCTCGAAGAGGGCGAGCGGCTGCGGGTGTTCACGATCCAGGACACCGGCGGTACCACCCGGACGATCGAGAAAGGCGTCGAGCTGATCCGCACGATGCTGCCGGAGGCGAACCGCGTCACCCGCACGCCGGTGCCGGCGTCGAAGCTGATCGTCGGCCTGCAGTGCGGCGGCTCCGACGGCTATTCCGGCATCACCGCGAACCCGGCGCTCGGCGCCGCGGTCGACCGGCTGGCCGCTCACGGCGGCACCGCGATCCTGTCCGAGACGCCGGAGATCTACGGCGCCGAGCATCTGCTGACGCGCCGCGCCGCGACCCGCGCGATCGGCCAGAAGCTGGTGGCGCGGATCGAATGGTGGCAGGACTACTGTGCCCGCAACGGCGCCGCGCTCGACAACAACCCGTCGGCCGGCAACAAGGCCGGCGGGCTCACCACGGTGCTCGAGAAATCGCTCGGCGGCGTCACCAAGGGCGGCACCACCAACCTCAACGAAGTCTACGAATACGGCGAGCCGGTGACCGCGCCGGGGCTGGTGTTCATGGACACCCCCGGCTTCGATCCGGTCTCGGCGACCGGCCAGGTCGCCGGCGGCGCGAACCTCATCTGCTTCACGACCGGCCGCGGCTCGGCCTACGGCTGCGCGCCGTCGCCGAGCCTGAAGCTCGCGACCAATACCGAGCTCTGGAAGCGGCAGAGCGACGACATGGACATCAACTGCGGCGAGATCCTCGAAGGCGCATCGACGATCGATGCGATGGGCGAGCGGATCTTCCGGATGATGCTCGACTGTGCGTCGGGCAGGAAGAGCCGCAGCGAGCTGCACGGCTACGGGCAGAACGAGTTCGTGCCGTGGACGGTCGGGGTGGTGACCTGACGCGAGCGCCGCCGCGCGGCCCGATCGGCGGCGGCACGGATCAATCGACCGGCAACAGCCAGAGATCGCGCGCCAGCTGCTGCGCGTCTTCGCGTCCCAGGTAGTAGCCGCGGACACGGCGCACCGGCTGGTAGCCGAGCGACGCGTAGAACGCCAGTGCGTCGCGATTGCCGGCGCGCGCCTCGAGCCGGACGATGCCGATGCCGGCGGTCAGCGCGCAGCGTTCGAGCCAGCGCACCAGGCCGCGGGCGACGCCGCGGCGCTGCCAGCGCGTCGCGACCGCGAGCAGCGACAGATGCGCCTCGTCGTCCTTGTAGACCATCAGCCCGAAGCCGGCGGTGGTCTCGGCGCCGCTCGAACCGTCGCGCCCGATCGCGATCGCGAGATTGCAGTCGGCCGCGTTCATCGCCGCCCGCACCCGCGCCGGCGTCCAGCGCCAGCCGAGACCGTGCTCGATCAGGTCGCGCGACAGCCCGGCGACGACATCCACGTCCCGCTCGTGCGCGAGTCGGATGGCCCAGGTCGAGGCAGTCGGTTCGGTCCCCATGGGCAATCAGCGTAGCACGACACGATCGGCGCAGCGCGACCCGATCAGCGCAGCGCGACCCGCTCGGCCGAATCACGATTCAGCCGAACGCGATCCGCAGCCGGCTGGCGCGCCAGCCGGCCGCGACCAGCAGCAGCGACGCCTGCATCGCGAGCGCGATGATCCACTCGAGCGCGTTCTCCCAGCGGTCGCGGTCGAGCGGCACCAGGCCGCGCGCAGCGAAGAACGCGGCACCGAGCACGAACACGCCGGCCGACAGCACCGTGATCGCGACCACGATCGCGCGCGGCAGCACCGGGCCCGGCCCGGCCGACACAGCCGGCACACGAGACAGCCGCAGCAGCCGGACCGCCAGGATCGTCTGCGCGAGCCAGGTGGCGCCGAAGTACACATTGATGCCGTAGCGCCGCATCAGTTGGTAGGCCGGTCCGTCGATGCCGAGGAAGGTCGCGTAGAGCACCAGGAACACGACGCCGAGCCAGCCGGCAGCGAGCAGCGCGGGCGAACCCCGGCTGCCCGACGGCGACGGCCCCGGCAGGCCCGCCCGCGCGGCCAGCGTGGCGAGCCAGTGGTGGCAGACCCACCAGAACACGCCGAGCAGCGCGGCGTACGGCAGCATCGCGGCCTTGAACAGATGATGTGCCGAGCCGTGGCGGCCGGCCCTGCTGATCGACGAGCAGCCGTCCCAGTACGGATTGCACAGCTCGACGAACCCTTCGGCGACCGACCAGCCATAGCACAGGTGGATCACCAGGATCGGCCATGCGGCGACGCAGAGCGCGGCCATCCCGGGGTCGACCTCGGCGGCGCGAAGCGGCCGGCCGGCCTGCTCGCTGGGATCCTCCGGACGGCGCTGCGTCCTGTCGTCCACCGCGCGACCCCTTCCCATACTCCGACAGGCTCCTAGGATAGCCGGACCGGCGTCGCGGAGCGGACCGTCCACGGCCGGCTCCGCGGTGCGGATGCACCGCGCTCGGGCAATCCTGTTGCAGAATCGCCGCTCCGATCGATCAATGCACCAGAACAGAGACAACTTGATGAGCCTTCCGACCCTTGCCGACTTCCTGAAGAGCGTCGCCGACCGCAACCCCGCCCAGCCAGAATATCTGCAGGCCGTCACCGAAGTGATGCAGAGCCTGTGGTCGTGGATCCGTGACCATTCCCGCTATGCCGACCCGACGCTGCTCGAACGGCTGGTCGAGCCGGAACGGATCGTCCAGTTCCGGGTCAGCTGGGTCGACGACACCGGCAGGGTCCGGGTGAATCGGGGTTACCGGATCCAGCACAGCTCGGCGATCGGCCCCTACAAGGGCGGCCTGCGCTTCCATCCGTCGGTCAACCCGTCGATCCTGAAGTTCCTCGCCTTCGAGCAGACCTTCAAGAACGCGCTGACGACCCTGCCGATGGGCGGCGGCAAGGGCGGTTCGGATTTCGACCCGAAAGGCCGCAGCGACGGCGAGATCATGCGCTTCTGCCAGGCGTTCGCGCAGGGCCTGGTGCATCACATCGGCGCCGACACCGACGTACCGGCCGGCGACATCGGCGTCGGCGGCCGCGAGATCGGCTACCTGGCCGGCATGCTCAAGCGGCTGACCAACCGCGCCGATTGCCTGCTGACCGGCAAGGGGCTGTCCTACGGCGGCTCGCTGATCCGGCCGGAGGCGACCGGCTACGGCACGGTGTACTTCGCCGAGGAGATGCTCGAGCGCAGCGGCCGCTCGCTGCAGGGCATGACCGTCGGCGTCTCGGGCTCGGGCAACGTCGCCCAGTTCGCGATCGAGAAGGCGATGGCGCTCGGCGCCACGGTGATCACGGCTTCCGATTCAGCCGGTACCGTCGTCGACGAAGCCGGGTTCAACCCGGCCAAGCTCGCCGAGCTGATGGCGGTGAAGAATCGCGACTACGGCCGGATCGAGGACTACGCGCGGCGGGTCGGTGCCCGCTACCTGCCCGGCCGAACCCCCTGGCAGGTGCCGATGGAGGTGGCGCTGCCCTGCGCGACCCAGAACGAGCTGACGCTCGACGATGCCCGGACGCTGCTGGAGAACGGCGTGGTCTGCGTCGCCGAAGGCGCGAACATGCCGACCACGACCGAGGCCGTCGCGCTGTTCGAAGAGCGGCGCGTGCTGTTCGCGCCGGGCAAGGCCAGCAACGCCGGCGGCGTCGCGACCTCGGGGCTCGAGATGAGCCAGAACGCGATGCGGATGGTCTGGACGCGCGAGGAGGTCGACGGCCGGCTGCTCGACATCATGAAGAGCATCCACCGGGCCTGCGTGACGCACGGCCGGCGCGACGACGGTTCGATCAGCTATGTCGACGGCGCCAACGTCGCCGGCTTCGTCAAGGTCGCGGACGCGATGCTGGCCCAGGGCGTGATCTGACGCGACCGAGCCGGGTCACGACACCACCTGGTAGTACAGGTTCTGCGGATGCCGCGCCTGTGCGAAGAACAGCCACCGGTCGGCGACCAGCCCGGGCGCCTGCACGACGAACGCCAGCACGAACGGCACGGCGAAGCCGCTCAGCAGGCCGAGCGCGAGCAGCAGCGCCGGCCCGGCGAAGCCGGCGAGGATCAGCACGCGCCGCACGTTCGCCAGCACCGCGAGGCTCGCACCGTGGAAGAACTCGCGGGTGTTGAACGCGCCGGCCGACATGCCCATCGATTTCTGCGTCAGCCGGGTCGCGCGGATGCCGGTCGCCGATTGCAGCGTCGAGCGCGGCTTCAGAGCGGCATTGCGGCGCAACGCCGCGACCCGCGCGACGCCGGCGGCGATGGTCGCGATCAGCGCGAACGGCGCGAGCCGGCCCAGCAGCGGCGTTTCGCCGGCCAGCGCCGCCAGCGCGCAGCCGAGCACCAGCCCGGACGACAGGCCGGTCAGCACGAAGTTGACCAGCGTCAGCGGCTGCGCCCACTCCTGGATGAAGCGCAGGCAGGCGTAGATCATCGCCGTGCAGTACCAGAGCAGCGCGGCGACCGCGATCGCGAGCAGCGGCCAGCCGGCCGAGGCCGCGCCGGCACTCGCCGACCACCACCAGCCGGCGACGACGGCGATGAACGCCGGCAGCACGATGACCTCGCGCGACAGCCATGAGGTCCGCCACATCAGTGCGGCCCGCCAGGCGCGCTCCTTGCGGCCGAGATGGCCGAACGAGGCGACCAGCCCGGCCAGCAGCATCACCAGCGCGACCAGCAGCGCGGCCCGCAGGAACCCCGGCGACGGCGCCCGGCCGGCCAGGCTCGCGAGCCCGAGCGCGACGACCAGGCCCTGTGCCGCCCCGATCAGCGTGGTGAACAGCACCACCGAGAATGCCGGCTTCATGCGTGCCCCCCGAAATCGGCCGGAACCTCGCTGCCGCCGCCGCTGGCGGCGGTGTGCCGGCGCGGCAGGTACTGGTTGGCGGGGCTAGTCTCCCATTCCGGCATCAGCGCGTAGCCGCCGCGCTCGCGAATCGCGCGCGACACCTCCGAGTCCGGATCCTTGACGTCGCCGAACAGCCGCGCGCCGGTCGGGCACGCCTTGACGCAGGCCGGGCGGCGATCCTCCGGCGCCAGCTTCGGATCGTAGATCCGGTCGACGCACAGCGTGCATTTGGTCATCACCTGCCGCGCCTCGTCGAGCTCGCGGGCGCCGTACGGACAGGCCCACGCGCAGTACTTGCAGCCGATGCACTTGTCGTAGTCGACCAGCACGATGCCGTCCTCGCGGCGCTTGTAGCTCGCGCCGGTAGGACAGACCGGCACGCACGGCGGGTCCTCGCAGTGCAGACAGCTCTTCGGGAAATGGACCGTCTCGGTGGCCGGGAACGTGCCGGCCTCGTAGGTCTGCACCCGGTTGAAGAAAGTGCCGGTCGGGTTCGCACCGTACGGCGATTCGTCGGCGAGCGGACCGGCGCTGCCGGAGGTGTTCCACTGCTTGCACGACGTGACGCAGGCGTGGCAGCCGACGCAGACGTTCAGGTCGATCACCAGCGCGAGCTGCTTGGCGAGCGTCTCGCCGGGTTCGGCGCGCACGCGCCGGCGGTCGGCCACCGGGCCGGCGGCTGCCACGGCCGGCGATCCGCCGCCGCGCTCGCTGATGCCGGCGCCCGCCAGCAGGTCCTTCAGCCACTGGATCATCGCGCCCTCCGTCCGGCGAAATACGTGAGCATCCGCGTCACGGTGGCGCGCATACCCGGCACCGGCGGCATGCTGGCGAACTGCGGAAAGGTCTGCGGCGGCTCGTCCGGATCGGCCGGCCGGATCCGGACCCGGACGTCGTACCAGCCGGCCTGGCCGGTGATCGGGTCGGAGTTGCTGATCGTGCCGGCGGTTGCTGCGCCAGCGGCGGCTGCGCCAGCGGCGGCTGCGCCAGCGGCGGCTGCGCCAGCGGCGGCTGCACCGGCGGTTGCGCCCGCGACGCGGCCGGCATCGCCCGCAGCGGCCGACAGCGGCAGCTCTTCCGAGATCAGGTGATTGAGCAGGAAGCCTTTCCGGGCCTCGTCGGCACCGGGCGCGAGCCGCCAGGCGCCGTCGGCCTTGCCGATCGCGTTCCAGGTCCAGACCGTGCCGGGTTCGACCGCCTCGCTGTAGCGGACCATGCAGCGGACCTTGCCCCACTGGCTCTCGACCCAGCACCAGCCGCCGTCGCCGATGCCGGCGCGGCGTGCGGTCGCCGGATTGACATGCAGATAGTTGTGGCTGTGGATCTGCCGCAGCCAGGCGTTCTGCGAGTCCCACGAGTGGTACATCGCCATCGGCCGCTGGGTGACTGCATTGAGCGGATAGGCGGCGGTGTCGGTCGCCGACTCCTCGAGCGGCGGATACCAGAACGGCAGCGGGTCGAAGTACTTCTCGATCCGCGTGCGCAACGCTTCCGGCGGCTGCCGGCCGCCGCCCTTGCCCTGCGCCGCGAGCCGGAAGCTCTGCAACGCGTCCGAGTAGAGCGCGAGCTGAACCGGGTCGTTCTTCTGGCGCCAGCCCTTCTCCTTCGCGAAATCGAGGTAGGGCCGGTTCCAGTTCCGCATGTACTGCATGTCCTGCGGCATCGTGTAGTGGAAGACGCAGTCGTTCTGCTTGTACATCTCCCACTGGTTCGGGTTCGGCTCGCCGCGCAGGTGCTCGGTACCGTCCTTGCCGCGCCAGCCGAGCAGGAAGCCGATGCCCGGCGCCGGCTGGAAGTTGACGACGAAATCCGGATAGTCGCGGAACTTGCGGCCGCCCTCCGGCGTGGTGAAGGCGGGGAACTTCAGCCGCGACGCGAGCTCGACCAGCACCTCCTGGAACGGCTTGCACTGGCCGAGCGGCGCCACCACCGGCACGCGCACCGAATCCACCGGCCCGTCGAACTCGGAGATCGGCCGGTCGAGCATGCTCATCGTGTCATGGCGCTCGAGGTAGGTGGTGTCCGGCAGCACCAGATCGGCGAACGCGACCGTCTCGCTCTCGAACGCGTCGCAGACGACCAGGAACGGGATCATGTACTCGCCGTGCTCGTCCTTGCGGTTCAGCATCTCGCGGACCGCCGTCGTGTTCATCGTCGAGTTCCACGCCATGTTCGCCATGAACAGCAGCAGCGTGTCGATCCGGTACGGATCACCGCGGACGGCGTTGGTGATCGCGTTGTGCATCATCCCGTGCGCCGACAGCGGGTGCTCCCACGAATAGGCGTGGTCGATCCGGATCGGGCTGCCGTCCGGATTGATCGCGAGCTCCTCCGGGCTGGCCGGAAAACCGAGCGGCGCCGCGTTGAGCGGCGTGTTCGGCTTGATCATCGCCGGATCGTTGAACGCGCGATAGTTCGGCACGATGTGCCGCGGGTACGGCGCCTTGTGGCGGAAGCCGCCGGGGCGGTCGATCGTGCCGAGCACGCTCATCAGCACCGCCAGCGCCCGGATCGTCTGGAAGCCGTTGGAATGCGCGGCGAGCCCGCGCATCGCATGGAACGCGACCGGACGGCCGACCGTGGTCTGATGCTGCTTGCCCCAGGCGTCGGTCCACGGGATCGGCAGCTCGAACGCCTGGGAGAACGCGGTTTCGCCGAGCTCGCGCGCGAGCTTGCGGATCCGCTCGGCCGGGATCCCGGTGATCGCCGCGGCCCATTCCGGCGTACAGTCGGCGACCCGTTCGCGCAGCAGCTGGAACGACGGCGCGACCGGCGTGCCGTCGGCGAGCCGATAGCGGCCTTCGAGCGCCGGGTCGCAGCCGTCGGCGATCCCTTCCGGATAGGCCGGCAGCACGCGGCCGCCGGCGCGGTCCCAGACCAGCTTGTTGTGCGGCTCGCGGCCGTCGCCCGGCGGGCCGCGATCCGGATCGAACGCGAACATCCCGTCGCGCTCGCCGCCGTCCAGCACCACCAGCTGCGGCGCATTGGTGAAGCGCTTCAGGAACGCGTGATCGATCAGGTCGGCGGCGATCAGCTCGTGCAGCAGCGCCATGAACAGCGCGCCGTCGGTGCCGGGCTTGATCGGGATCCATTCGTCGGCGATCGCCGAATAGCCGGTGCGGATCGGATTGATCGAGATGAAGCGGCCGCCGCTGCGCTTGAACTGGCTGATCGCGATCTTCAGCGGATTGCTGTGGTGGTCCTCGGCGGTACCGATCATCACCAGCAGCTTGGCGCGGTCGAGGTCCGGCCCACCGAACTCCCAGAAGCTGCCGCCGATCGTGTAGATCATGCCGGCAGCCATGTTGACCGAACAGAAGCCGCCGTGCGCCGCGTAGTTCGGCGTGCCGAACTGCCGCGCGAACAGGCCGGTCAACGCCTGCATCTGGTCGCGGCCGGTGAACAGCGCGAACTGTTTCGGATCGGTGGCGCGGATCCTGCCGAGCCGCTCGGTCAGGATCTCGAACGCGCGCTCCCAGCTGATCGGCTCGAACTCGGCGGCGCCGCGCTCGGCACCGGGCTTGCGCAGCAGCGGCTGCGTCAGCCGGGCCGGCGAGATCTGCTTCATGATGCCGGACGAGCCCTTGGCGCAGATCACGCCGCGGTTCAGCGGATGGTCCGGATTGCCGTCGATGTACCGGACCTCGCCGTCGCGCAGATGCACGCGGATGCCGCAGCGGCAGGCGCACATGTAACAGGTGGTCTTGCGGATCTCGGTGTCGTCGGTCGGCGTCGGCGCCGCGAGCGGATCGTGCAGCGGTTCGCTGGACAGTAGATGCGCCACGTTTGGTCTCTGCGTTATTTGCTTATGAGGTACGGTTCTTTACGCACGCGATCATACGGCCACAACGTCAACGAAAAAAGTGGAGAATATCGGTCATCGTGACCCGTAAAATCGATCACCTCGACACCGCTGCAGCGGCGTGGGCGCCGGATGCCGGCGCGCCGCGGCTGCGGCTCGGATTGCGCCAGCTCGAAGTGTTCGTCGCGACCGCGCGTGCCGGCAGTACACGGGCAGCGGCCGACCGGGTCGCCCGCTCGCAGTCGGCGGCGAGCAGCGCGCTCGGCGAGCTCGAGGCGATGCTCGGCGTGCAGGTGTTCGACCGGATCGGCCGGCGGCTGCTGCTGAACGAGCACGGCCGCGCACTGCTGCCGCGGGCGCAGACGCTGCTCGATCAGGCAGCCGAGATCGAGACGCTGTTCGGCGGCGAGCACGCAGCGCCGCTGCGCGTCGCCGCGAGCTTCACGATCGGCGAGTACCTGCTGCCGGAGCCGGTCGCGCAATGGACCCGGCTCAATCCGCAGAGCCCGGTGCGGCTGACGATCGCGAACACGCGCGAGGTCGTCGAGGCGGTCGCGCGGTTCGACGTCGACGTCGGCTTCATCGAAGGCCCGCAGGCCCATCCCGACCTGATGACGCAGCCGTGGCTGCCGGACCAGCTGGTGGTCGTCGCGGCGCCGGGCGATCCGCTCGCGGGCCGCACCGCGACCGCGGCACAGCTCGCCGCCGCCACCTGGGTGCTGCGCGAGGTCGGCTCGGGCACGCGCCAGGCCACCGACGCCTGGCTGATCCCGAACCTCGGCCATGTCCGCGTCGGGCTCGAGCTCGGCAGCACCGAGGCGATCAAGCGCGTCGTCGCGGCCGGCGGCGGGCTCGGCTGCCTGTCGCGTCATGCGGTCCGCGAGAGCCTGGCCGAGCGGCGGCTGGTCGAGCTGCGGACCCGGCTGCCGGCGGCGGTCCGGCAGCTGGCCACCGTCACCCACCGCGACAAGCGGCTCGGCGGCGCGACGCTGAGGTTCCTGGAGCACTGCGGCGCAGCCGGGCCGGACCGCGCGGCGCCGGCCTGAACACCGCCGGGCCGCCCACTGCAGGTCCTTCCCTGGTGCCCGGGAAAACTGTACGCGGCCCGGCGTCGATGGAATAAATCCGTTGTCCCGAACGTTCGCTCATGGGGATTCCCAATCTCTTCGAGGAGCCTTTCATGAAACTCGTCCGGACATCCGCTGCCATCACCATCGCCGCCCTGCTGGCCGCCTGCGCGGCGATGAGCCCTGCGCCGGCACCCGCCACTGTGGCCGACGGGGTGCTGGTCGGCCCCAACGGCATGACGCTGTACACGTTCGACCGCGACGCTGCGGGCAGCGGCAAGAGCGTCTGCAACGGTCCGTGCGCCGCCAACTGGCCGCCGCTGATGGTCTCCGGCAGCGCCGCGGCCGCCGGCGACTACGCCGTCGTCACCCGCGACGGCGGCGGCCGGCAGTGGGCGTTCAAGGGCAAGCCGCTGTACTACTGGGCCAAGGACCAGAAGCCGGGCGACCGGACCGGCGACGGTTTCAACAACGCCTGGCGGCTGGCGCGGCCTTGAGCGCGTGATGGGTGAGTGATGGGTGAGTGATGGACGGCCAGGCGCTGATCGCCGAGCTGCCGCGGCTGCGCCGGTATGCGCGAGCGCTGGTCGGCGATCGCGGTTTGGCCGACGATCTGGTGCAGGACACGCTCGAGCGCGGCTGGGCTCAGCGGCACCGGTGGCAGCCCGGAACGAACCTGCGCGGCTGGCTGCTGGCGATCATGCACAATCTGCGCATCGATGCGCTGCGGCGATCGCGGTCCGATGCCGAGCCGATCGACGACGAGGCGGTCGCCGCGGTGCCGACCCGGGCCACGCAGGACGATCGTCTGGAGCTGGCCGGGCTGGCGGCCGCGCTCGAGCAGGTGCCCGAGGCCCAGCGCGCGGTGCTGCTGCTGGTCGGTCTGGAAGCAATGACTTGTGCCGAGATCGCGGCGACACTGGACGTGCCGATCGGCACCATGATGTCGCGGCTCGCGCGCGGCCGCGAACGGCTGCGCGCGGTGCTCGACGGTGCTGCGTCGCCCGGTCGGCTGCGAGTGGTGCGATGACGCTCCCCCCGGTTTCCGATGCCGAGCTGCACGCGTATCTCGACGGCGAGCTGTCCGGCGAACGGCGACGGGCGGTCGAACGGCTGATCGCCGACGATCCGGCGCTGGACGCGCGGCTGCAGGCCTACCGGGCGCAGCAGCGGCTGCTGCATGATGCCTTCGATCCGGTGCTCGACGAGCCGGTGCCGGCGCGGCTGCTGGCGGCGGCTGCGCGCGAGAATCCGCTGGCCGGGCAGCCTGGCGTACCGGCCGGACCGGCCCGGCCAGCCCGGCCGGCCCGGACGATGCGGCCGCTGTGGCGGTCTGCCGCCGCCGTCGCGCTGGTGATCATCGGCGGCCTGATCGGATGGACCGTACGCGGTCACTACCCGGTGCCGGTCGTCGCGAATCCGGTCGAGCGGCTGCCGCGTCAGGCCGCGCTCGCTCACGCGGTGTTCAGTCCCGACGTGCGCCGGCCGGTCGAGGTGACGGCCGAGCACGAGGACCAGCTGGTCACCTGGCTGAGCCGCCGGCTCGGCACACCGGTCAAACCCCCGAAGCTCGGCCCGCAGGGATTCGATCTGGTCGGTGGGCGGCTGCTGCCCGGCGACAGCGGGCCGGTTGCGCAGTTCATGTACCAGGACGCCAGCGGCCAGCGGCTGACCTTGTACGTGACCCACGACATGCCCGACGGCCGCCAGACCGCGTTCCGCTTCGCGCAGCAGGGCGCGCTGAACGTGTTCTACTGGGTCGACGGCCGGTTCGGCTATGCGCTGTCGGCCGGCATCGGTCGCGACACGCTGGCGCGAATCGCCACCGCGGTCTACGATCAGCTCGACCGCCGGCCGGCCGGCGGTAACTGACAGGTCGACGGTGTGACAGGTCGACGGTGCGCTACTCCGGCTTGATGCCCGCCGCCTTGACCAGTCCCGACCACTTGTCGATCTCGCGATCGATCCGCGCCTTGAATTCGTCCGGGCTGCTGCCGATCGGCGTGAAGCCGCGGTCCGACAGCCGCTTGTGGAGCGGCCCGCTGCGGACGCTGCCGGCAGCGATCGCGGCGACCCGCTCGCGGATCTCGGCCGGCACCCGGGCCGGTGCGATCAGGCCGAACAACGGCATCGCGTCGACCGCCGGCAGCCCGGCTTCGGCCATCGATGGCACGTCGGGCAGCAGCGTCGAGCGGGTACTGCCGGTGACCGCCAGCGCCCGAACCGTGCCGGCGCGGATATGCTCGGCCATCGACGGCACCGTCGTGAAACCGAACGGTACGTGACCGGCGAGCAGGTCGGCGAACACCGCCGAGCCGCCCTTGTAGGGCACGTGATTGACCGCCACGCCGGCGACGGTCCGGAACTGCTCGCCGGCCAGATGCGGCGCGCTGCCGACGCCGGCCGACGAGAAGCTGTACTTGCCCGGATTCGCCTTCAGCAGCGCGACGAACTCGGCCACGGTCTTCGCCGGAATCGACGCGTGCACGTTCAGCACCAGCTGCGTCGTCGCCGCCAGCGACAGCGGCGCGAAATCGCGGCGGGTATCGTACGGCAGCTTCGCGACCAGCCCCGGATTGATCACGAATGCCGTGTCGACGAAGCCGAGCGTCATCCCGTCGGGCGTCGCCTCGGCGATCATCCGCGTGCCGATCTGCGAGCCGCCGCCGCCCTTGTTGTCGACGATGAACGAGCCGCCGAGCGCGGCCTGCAGCTCGGCCGCGATCATCCGGCCGATCTGGTCGGTCGCGGCGCCTGGGCCATACGGCACGATGATCCGGACCGGCGCCGACGGATAGCCTTGCGCGAACGCGCTGCGTGAGCCGACGGCGCCGGCCAGCGCGGCACCGGCCAGCGCGGCACCAGTCGCACCGGCGGTCCGCGCGAGCAGCGCGCGGCGTGAACGATCGATCATCACGGTCTCCTCCGAAGTCTGGTGGTACGGGATACGAAGCGGCGCGCGAGTCCGCGGCCTCAGAAGCGGTGAGCCGGCCCGGCGTCCCCGCGCCGGACGAACGGGCCGTCGAGCAGCTCGGGATCGGGATCGGCACCGAGCCCCGGGCCGGTCGGTACGGCGAACGCATCGCCGCTGCGGTCGAGCACGGTGCGATAGGGCTCGAAGCCGAGGCGGCAGTAGATCCGCTCGATCGGCTCGGCATGCGGGTGCGCGGCCAGCGCATGCAGCGTTGCGAGGAATCCGGGGCCGAAGTACGCGCTGTGCGGCGCGAACCGGACCGGGCCGGCGCCGCAGGCCGCGGACAACTGCACGAGCGGCGTCAGGCCGCCGGCCTTGATCGCGCTCGGCTGGACGAAATCGACGGCATGCCGCGCGACCGCGTCGGTCAGTTCGCGGACGCTGCCGGCATTCTCGCCGGCGGCGATCGGCACGCCGATCGCCGCGCGCAGCCGCGCCAGCGCCGCATGGTCCTCCGGCGGCCAGATCGGCTCCTCGATCCAGGCCGGGTCCGATCCGCGCATCGCGGCGATTGCGCCGACCGCTTCGTCGAACGACCAGGCGCAGTTGACGTCGACCATCAGCGGCAGCCCGGCGCCCATCACGGCGCGCGCCGCGGCGACCGCATCGGCGGTCTTCTCGTGCAGCTTGACCCGCCGGTAGCCGTCGGTCAGCGCACGCTCGACGTTGCGCGCGACCGCAGCCGGGTCGCCGTAGTACTGCAGCAGCGACGCATAGCCGGCGACGCGATCGCGCCGCGCACCGCCGAGCAGCGCATGCACCGGCACGCCCTCGAGCTTGCCGCGCAGGTCCCAGAGCGCGATGTCGAGGCCCGACAACGCGTGCACGACTGGCCCCGACCGGCCCATCAGATGCAGCGCGCGCGCGATCCGCTCGAGCAGACCGGCATCGCGCGCATCGCCGCCGACCGCGAGCGGCGCGACCCGCTGCCGCACGATCGAGCACAGCGCATCGAGGTCGGCGCCATAGGCCTCGCCCCAGCCGACCGCGCCGCTCTCGAGCTCGACGCGGATCAGTATGCTGTCGAGCGTCGTCCGCGGCTGGCCGGCGAACAGCGGCGGCGGCGCGCCGTGGTCGAACGGCAGCCGCAGCGCCAGGCTGAGAACCTCGCGGATCCGGGTCGAGGGCACTGGGTCTCCAGTCGAATGCGCCGTGCGGGTCGCGATCGCGCTCGATATCGGCGACCGGCCGATCGGCGACCAGCGGACAGTGTCGGCCTGGCGACGAATAGGGTCAAATAGATGAATCGCCTGACTTCATCCGGATTTTCATATGTTCCGTCCGCGTGAGCTGCTGCTGCTGAGAGCGCTCCATGAAACCGGTTCGGTCACCGCCGCCGCGACCGCGGTGCACCTGTCGCAGCCGGCGGCGAGCGCGTTGATCCGCGCGATCGAGACCCGGATCGGCTTCGACCTGTTCACCCGGGAGCGGCGCCGCCTAGCCTTGTCGGCCAATGGTCGCGCGCTGCTGCCGGAGCTGCTGAATGCCGCGGCGGCGCTGGAATCGGCCGACCGGCTGGCGCGCGACCTGCGCGCCGGATGGACGACCCGGCTCACGATCGGCGCGGTACCGGTCGTCGGCACCAGCCTGCTGCCGGCCGCGATCGCCGCGCTGCGCGCCAGCGACGCGGCGGTCCGCGTCGCGATCCGGACCGGTTCGACGGTCGCGGTCGCCGCGATGGCGGCGGACCAGCGGATCGACCTCGGCGTGATCATCGGCAGCGTCACCGACGACCGCCTCGCGATCCGCCGTCTTGCGGCGCTGCGGCTCTGCGGCGTCCTCGCGCCCGCGGATCCGCGGGCGCGGCGGCCCCGGCTGACGCTGCGGCAGATCGTCGCGGCGCCCTACGTCGCGTTGAGCCGGGAACTACCGGCCGGCGCCGCGACCGCCCGCATGCTCGAAGCGGCCGGCCTCGCCTATGAACCCGCAATCGAGGCGACGCAGACCGCTTCGGCCTGCGCGCTGGTCGACCACGGCGCCGGCGCCGCGATCATCGAATCGACCGGCGCCGCGTTCGCGCGTCGGCTCGGCCTGGTCGTGCGCAACCTGCAGCCGGTTCCGGCGCTGGCGCTGAACCTGGTCTGGTCGGCGAGCCGCGGGCTCAGCCGGCCGGCGGCGTCGTTCCGGGCCGAGATCGCGGCGCGGGTCGATGCGGCGCTGCGCGGGTAGCAAGGGGCGCACGGCCCGCGCACGAGCCGCCGCTTCGCCCGGACGCCTCAGCGCTGCCCCTGCGCCAGCACTGCCAGCGCGACCGA
Organism: Lautropia sp.; assembly: GCA_050249335.1. Taxonomy (GTDB): domain Bacteria; phylum Pseudomonadota; class Gammaproteobacteria; order Burkholderiales; family Burkholderiaceae_E; genus Lautropia. The sequence continues at coordinate 24,388 of JBFWQR010000044.1, read as the reverse complement.
CGCGATCCGCGCCATCGCCGAATCCGCCCGCGACGTCAGCACCACCGGCACCCGGGCACCGAGCACCAGCCCGGCGCAGTCGCCGCCGCCGATATAGACGAAGCTCTTGTAGAGCATGTTGCCGGCGTTCAAGTCCGGCATCAGCAGCAGATCGGCATCGCCGCTGACCTGCGATTCGATCTTCTTGATCCGTGCCGCCTCGGCCGAGATCGCGTTGTCGAAGCCGAACGGCCCTTCGACGATCGCGCCCGGCCAGGCGCCGCCCCGTGCCGCCGCGACCAGCGCCTGTGCATCGACCGTCGCCGGAATCGCCGGATTGACGGTCTCGACTGCCGCGACGATGCCGACCTTCGGATGCGCGATGCCGAGCGCCTGCAGCAGCCGCACCGCGTTGCCGAGGATGTCCTGCTTGGTCGCCAGATTCGGCGCGATGTTGACGACGCAGTCGGCGAGCGCGAGCAATTTCGGATAGCGCGGCAGGTCGAACAGGAACGCATGACTGATCCGGCGGTCGCCGCGCAGGCCGGCCTGCCGGTCGACCACCGCCGACATCAGTTCATCCGTGTGCAGCGAGCCCTTCATCAGCCCGAGCACCGCGCCGTCGCGCGCCAGCGCGCAGGCGCGCCGCGCCGCCTCGATCGGCGGATCGCCGACGTCGACGACCTCCAAGCCGCCGACATCGATCTGCGCCGCCGCGGCGGCACGCGCGATCGCGTCCGCCGGCCCGACCAGCACCGGCCGCGCGATCCCGGCCTGCGCGATCCGCCGCGCCGCATCCAGCGCCAGTGCATCGCACGGATACACCAGCGCCACCGGCCGCGGTGCACCGCCGGCCACCGCACGCGCCCGCTCGACGAGCCCCTGCAGCCGCGGATGTTCGCCGCAGCGCGCGTCCGCCCGTTCGCCGCTGCCCCGCTCGCTCATCGCGCCGCCCTCCGTCGGTTCAGACGAAGTCCTTGTACTTCTCGAGGAACCGCACCGGCTTGGACAGCGCGTCGCGGCGGAACGGATCACCGAGCTCCCGGGTGCACATGACCTCGATCACGGTGGTCTTGCGCTGGTTCATCTGCGCATCGACGGCCTTCTTCAAGGCCGGGCCGACGTCCTCGAGCTTGTCGACCGTGACGCCCTCGGCGCCCATCGCCCGCGCGATGCCGGCAAAGCTCTGGCTCTCCAGCTCGCCGGCGACGAAGCGGCGGTTGTAGAAGTCGACCTGGTTCTTCTTCTCGGCGCCCCACTGGCGGTTGTGGAACACCACCGCGGTGACCGGGATGTCGTGGCGGACGCTGGTCATGATCTCGACCATGCTCATGCCCCAGGCGCCGTCGCCGGCATAGGCGATCGCCGGACGATCCGGCGCGGCGAGCTTGGCACCGATCATCGTCGGCAGCGAGTAGCCGCAGTTGCCGAAGCTCATCGGCGCGAAGAACGAGCGCGGCTCCTCGAAGCGCAGGTAGCTGTTGGCGACCGCGTTGATGTTGCCGATGTCGGTCGAGACCATTGCCCGCGGCGGCATCGCGCGCTCGAGCTCGCGCAGCACCTGGCGCGGGTGCAGCCAGCTGCCCTTCTCGTTCTTGGCCTCCTCGATCATGTCGAGGCTGTACGGATCGCGCTCATGGGTCCAGCTGTCGAGCTCCTTCTCCCATGCGGCCTTCTCGGCGGCGACCTGCTTGGCGCGCTCGGCCTTGGTCCCGTCGCAGGCGAGCTTCTTGTCGGCGAGCCGCGCCAGCAGCGCCTTGGCGACCGCCTTGGCGTCGCCGTGGATGCCGACGGTGATCTTCTTGACCAGGCCGAGATTGGTGTGATCGGCCTCGACCTGGATGATCTTGGCGCCCTTCGGCCAGTAGTCCATGCCGTGCTGCGGCAGCGTGCCGAACGGGCCCATCCGCGAGCCGAGCGCGAGCACGACGTCGGCCTGCGAGATCAGCTTCATCGCGGCCTTGCTGCCCTGGTAGCCGAGCGGGCCGGCCCATAGCGGGTGGCTGGCCGGGAACGAGTCGTTGCGCAGGTAGCCGTTGGCGACCGGCGCGCCGAGCCGCTCGGCGAGCGCCTTGGTCTCCTCGACCGCATCGCCCATCACGACGCCGCCGCCGGCCAGGATCACCGGGAACTTCGCGGTCGCGAGCAGATCGACCGCGGCATTGAGGCTGTTCTCGCCGCCGGCGCCGCGCTCGACCCGCATCGGCTTCGGGATCTCGCACTGGATCTCGCCGTAGAAGTAGTCGCGCGGGATGTTGAGCTGGGTCGGCCCCATCTCCGAGATCGCACGGTCGAAGCAGCGCGCGGTGTACTCGGCCATCCGCTTCGGATTGTTGACGTGGCCCTGGTACTTGGTGAATTCCTGGAACATCGGCAGCTGGTTGGCTTCCTGGAAGCCGCCGAGCCCCATGCCCATCGTGCCGGTCTCCGGCGTCACGATGACCACCGGGCTGTGCGCCCAGTAGGCCGCGGCGATCGCGGTCACGCAGTTGCTGATGCCGGGGCCGTTCTGGCCGATCACGACGCCGTGGCGGCCGGAAACGCGGGCATAGCCGTCGGCCATGTGGGCGCCGCCCTGCTCGTGCACGACCGGGATCAACCGGATGCCGGCCGGCGCGAAGATGTCCATCGCATCCATGAACGCCGAGCCCATGATGCCGAAGATGTCGGTCACGCCGTTGGCGACCAGGGTCTCGACGAACGCTTCGGACGGCGTCATTTTCTGCACGCCGGCGACCACGGTGCGGCGGTCCTTGGCAGGCTTGGCTGGTGGATTCTTGGTCATCGCTTCTCCTTGGGCGGACGGCACGCGACCCGGTGTCGTCTCGAATTTCGGAACCAAGCGTTCCGGTTAGTTGATTTCGAGAGCATAATGCTTCGATCGGCGGCCGTCAAGAATCTTCTATTTATCGAGACGTCCTGTTCCGATTTTCGAGATTTTAGATAGCATTACGCATCATTCGGCCTATTACGCGTAATCCAGCCGCTTCACCCGCTTCAGCGCTTCACTCGACGAAACCGTGATGAACATCGTTCGGCCCTCCGCAACCCTCGCCTTCGACGCCGCCGGCGACACGCCGACGTTGCGGCTGTTCGCGCTGCTCGAGGTCATTGCCGCGCGCGACCAGCGGCCGACGCTGCAGGAACTGGTCGAGCGGACCGGGCTGCCGAAGCCGACGCTGCACCGGATGCTGCAGCAGCTCGAATCGGCCGGACTGCTGCGCCGCGAGCACGACGGCCGCCGCTATGCGGTCGCGACCCGGCTGCGCCGGCTCGCCGAGAACCTGCTGTTCAACGACAGCCTGCACGGCGCCCGGCACGCGGTGCTGCGCCGGCTGGTCGAGGAGATCGGCGAAAGCTGCAACCTGACTGCGCTGACCGGCGCCGAGGTCGTCTATCTCGACCGCGTCGAAACCCCGGCGCCGCTGCGCTTCTACCTGCAACCCGGCTCGCGCGTGCCGGTGCACTGCTCGGCCAGCGGCAAGGTGCTGCTCGCGCAGATGTCGCCGGCGCAGCGCCGCCGGCTGCTCGCCCATGTGCCGCTCGACGCTTACACGCCCCGCACGCTGACCTCGCTCGATGCGCTCGAACGCGAAATCGAGCAGGTCCAGCGCGACGGCCATGCATTCGATCGCGAGGAATTCCTGCCTGGCCTGCTCTGCGTCGCGGTGATGGTCCCGGCCACCTCGGGGCCGTCGAACCTGTGCGTCGCGATGCAGGCGCCGACGCTGCGGCTCGACGAGGCGCAGGCGGTGCGCCACCTGCCGGCGCTCGAACGCGCGGCGCAGTCGCTCGCGCTGATCGACGCCGAAGGCGAAAGCGCCCGCAGCGCGCGCGCCTGAGCCGATCGCCGCTGGCCGTCTCCCCGCTGACCGTCTCCCCGCTGACCGTCTCCCTGCTGACCGTCCCCCTCTGACCGCAGCCCCTCATCGCCGCCGCACATCGAGAGCCGACGCATGACTCAGACGACGCCCGACGCCCCCCCCGACCGCACCGACCCGCGCACCGCCGAGCCCGCGCCGGACCGGCCGGACCGCACCGTCGATGTCCGCACGGCCTTCGGCATCGACGTCGATCTGCAGGTGCCGGCGTTTTCCACGGTCGACCCGCACGTGCCCGAGATCGACCCGGTCTACCGCTTCAATCCCGACGTCACGCTGGCGATCCTGTCGGGCTTCATGCACAACCGGCGCGTGATGGTCCAGGGGCTGCACGGCACCGGCAAGTCGACCCACGTCGAGCAGGTCGCCGCCCGGCTCAACTGGCCGTGCGTGCGGCTGAACCTCGACGGTCACGTCAGCCGGCTCGATCTGGTCGGCAAGGACGCGGTGGTGCTGCGCGACGGCCAGCAGGTCACCGAGTTCCAGGAGGGGATCGTGCCGTGGGCGCTGCAGCGGCCAGTCGCGCTGATCTTCGACGAGTACGATGCCGGGCGCCCCGACGTGATGTTCGTGATCCAGCGCATCCTCGAGCGCGACGGCAAGTTCACGCTGCTCGACCAGAACCGGGTGCTGACGCCGCATCCGTGCTTCCGGCTGTTCGCCACCGCCAATACCGTCGGCCTCGGCAACCTGAACGGCCTCTACCACGGCGCGCAGCGGCTCAATCATGCGCAGATCGACCGTTGGAACGTGGTCGCGTCGCTGAACTTCCTGCCGGCCGCCGAGGAGGTCGCGATCGTGCTCGCGCGCGTGCCGGCGCTGGCCGACCCGCGCGGCCGGGCGATCGTCGAGTCGATGGTCGCGGTCGCCGACCTGACCCGCAAGGGCTTCGCCGCCGGCGACCTGTCGACGCTGATGTCGCCGCGGACGGTGATCAGCTGGGCCGAGAACCTCGAGATCTTCCGCGACCCGGCGCGCGCCTTCCGGCTGTCGTTCGTCAACAAGTGCGACGATGCCGAGCGGTCGCTGGTCGCCGAATACTTCCAGCGCTGCTTCGGGCTCGAGCTCGAAGCCGGGGTATGAGCCGCAGCATGGGCCGGACCATGAGCTGGACCATGAGCTGGACCATGAGCTGGACCATGCGCCAGACCGGCCGTGCGCCGGCCGCGCCGCCCGCGCGCCGCCGGCGCGACCTGCGATGACCGACGACCAGCGGCTCGCGCGGCAACAGGCGCGCGTCGCCGAGCTCGGCGGCGGGCTGGTCCGCGCGGTGTGCGGCGATCGCGACCTGCACTTCCGCGGCGGCCGGCTGCATCGCGGCCGGACCGCGCTGCCGTGGTTCGCGCCGCATCTGCATCCGCCGCCTGCGATCGAGCTGGCCGAGCACCGCGGCGTCGCCGACGGGCTGGCGCTGCGGCTCGCCGGATCCGACCCGGTATTGCACGCGCGGCTCGCGCCGGCCGAGCCGCTCGAACGGATGCTGTTCGAGCTGCTCGAGCAGTTCCGCGCCGAGTCGCTGGTGCCGGCGGCGATGCCGGGCATGCGCGCGAACCTGCGGCAGCGTCATGTCGACTGGTCGCTCGAATACCACCATGGCGGCGGCACCGACAGTGCGCGCGGCCTGCTGCTCTACGCGGTGGTGCAGATCTGCCGCGCCCGGGTGTTCGGCGAAGCGGTCGTCGAGGAAACCGAGGATCTGCTCGAGGCGACCCGCGCCGCGCTGTCGCCGCGGCTCGGTCATGCGTTCGCCGGCCTGCGCCGGACGCGCGACGATCAGTCGGCCTACGCGGCCCACGCGCGGACGATCGCGGCACGGGTCGCCGAAATGCTGACCGCCGAGGACGACGGCGACGCCGGCGCCGCGGCCGACACCGGCGAGCGCGATGTCCGCGGCGTGTTCGAGCTGGTCGCCGAGATGGACCGGGCGGTGATCGAAGGTCATGCAACGGTCGCCGCCGGCCGCAGTGCGGTGCTCGCCGCCGCCGACGGCGACTACCGGGTCTTCACTCGCGACTACGACATCGAGCGCGACGCTGCGACGCTGGTGCGCCGTCCGCTGCTGGCGACCTATCGCGCGCAGCTCGACCGGCGCATCGCCGGCGAGCACCTGAATCTGGCGCGGCTGGCGCGCGAGCTGCAGATGCTGCTCGCCGAGCCGGCGCCCGACGGCTGGGACAGCGCCCAGGAGGACGGCCGCATCGACGGACGGCGGCTGGCGCAGCTGGTCGCGTCGCCGACCGAGCGGCGGCTGTTCCGGACCGAGCGCAGCGAGCCGCTGGCCGACTGCATCGTGACACTGCTGATCGACTGCTCGGGCTCGATGCGCCAGCACGCCGAGACCGTGGCGATGATCGCCGACGTGCTGGCCCGTACGCTCGAGGCGGCCGGGGTCGCATCCGAAGTGCTCGGTTTCACGACCGCCGCCTGGAACGGTGGCCGGGCGCTGCGCGACTGGCAGCGTGCCGGCCGGCCGCAGCACCCGGGCCGGCTGAACGAGCGCTGCCACCTGGTCTTCAAGTCGGCCGATACCGCCTGGCGCCGCGCCCGGCCGGCGCTCGCCGCGCTGCTGCGCCCGGAGCTCTATCGCGAGGGCCTCGACGGCGAAGCGGTCGACTGGGCCTGTGCCCGGCAGGCGGCGCTGCCGCAATCGCGCCGGCTGCTGCTGGTCGTCTCCGACGGCTCGCCGATGGACAGCGCGACCAGCCTCGCCAACGACGCCGGCTATCTCGACCACCATCTGCAGGACGTCGTCGCCCGCCACGAGCGCGCCGGCACGACCGCGATCATCGGCCTCGGCGTCGGCCTCGATCTGAGCCCGTACTACCGCCACGGCCAGGTGCTCGACTTCGGCGTGCTGACCGGCCCGGCGATCTTCCGCGAGATCGTCGCGCTGATCGCCGGCCGGCACCGGCGCTGATCGCAGGCTGGCATCGGCGCTGATGGACACCGACCGACATCGGCGCCGAATGATCACCGGCCGACACGGCCATCACCGGCCGACACTGCCGCTGAATCTCGGAGGCTGCCGGCAGCGATCGCGGCCTGTTGGAGTAATCTCGCGGAATCGGACCAATCGGATCAACACAGCGGGATGAGCACGGCGATGACGCAGCGCAACCAGCCGGCCTCGGCAACCGCAGCCGGCCCCGGCGGCGCCGCGACCACGGTCGCGGAACTGATCGAACGCGCGCGGGCCGCGCAGGCGATCTACCAGACCTGGACCCAGGAGCAGGTCGACACCACGGTGACCGCGGCCGGCTGGGCGATCATCGAACCGGCCCGCAACCGCGCGCTGGCCGAGCGGGCGGTCGCCGACACCGGCATCGGCAACGTCGAGGACAAGATCGCCAAGAACTACCGCAAGACCTTCGGCCTGCTGCGGGACCTGAAAGGTGCCCGCTCGGTCGGCGTGATCCGCGAGGATCCGTCCAGTGGCATCACCGAGATCGCCCGGCCGGTCGGCGTCGTCTGCGCGATCACGCCGTCGACCAACCCGGCGGCGACCCCGGCCAACAAGATCATCAATGCACTGAAGGGCCGCAACGCGGTGATCGTCGCCCCGTCGCCGAAGGGCTGGTCGACCTGTGCCCAGCTGCTCGGCTACATCCATGCGCAGTTCGACCGGATCGGCGCGCCGCGCGATCTGGTCCAGATGCTGCCGGCGCCGGTCAGCAAGCAGTCGACCGCCGAGCTGATGCGCGGCTGCGATCTGGTGGTCGCGACCGGCTCGCAGGCCAACGTCCGCAGCGCCTACGCGAGCGGCACGCCGGCGTTCGGCGTCGGCGCCGGCAACGTCGCGGCGATCGTCGACGAGACCGCCGAGCCGGAGCGCGCGGCCAACCGGATCGTCCGCTCGAAGACCTTCGACAACGCGACCAGCTGCTCGTCGGAGAACAGCGTGGTGGTCGTCGCCGCGGCGCGGCCGGCGCTGCTGCGCGCGCTCGAGGCACGCGGAGCGGTGCTGCTCGACGCGACGCAGAAAGCCGAACTGCAGGCGCTGATGTGGCCCGACGGCAAGCTCGCCAGCACGGTGATCGGCAAGTCCGCGGCGGCGATCGCGCGGCTCGCCGCCGAAGCCGCCGAAGCCGCCGAAGCCGCCGAAGCCGCCGAAGCCGCCGAAGCCGCCGGCGATGCCGAGCGGCGTGCCCGCTGGCTCGATCTCGCGCTGCGGCAACCGCGGATCCTGATCGTCGAGGAAGACGGCGTCGGCGACGCACATCCGTTCTCCGGCGAGAAGCTGAGTCCGGTGCTGACGCTCTACACGGTGCCCGACTTCGCCGCCGCCGCCGCCACGGTCGCTCGGATCTACGGCTACCAGGGTGCCGGCCACTCGGTGGGCCTGCACAGCGCGGTCGCCGAGCGCGCGCTCGCGCTCGGGCTCGAGCTGCCGGTGTCGCGGGTGATCGTCGACCAGGCGCATTGCATCGCCACCGGCGGCAGCTTCGACAACGGCCTGCCGTTCTCGCTGTCGATGGGTTGCGGCACCTGGGGCCGCAACAATTTCTCCGACAACATGAACTACCGGCACTACCTGAACATCACCCGGATCTCGCGGCCGATCGAAGAACGGGTGCCGAGCGAGGACGACCTGTTCGGCGCGTACTTCGCGCGCCACGGCCGGCAGTGAGCACGCCGGCGGCCGGCGGGGCCGCGGTGCCGGCCGGCGAGACTTCGACGCCGGCGGCCGGTGCCGCCACCGTCGCGACCGTCCGCGACCTGATCGACGCGGCGGCGGCGCAACGGCCGGACGCGGTCTACGCGCTGCCGCTCGAAGCCGGCACGCCGTTGACCTACGCCGGCCTGGCCGTCGATTGCCGCGCGTTCGCCGCGCTGCTGGCGGCGCGCGGCGCCGGTGCCGGCGCCACCGTCTCGGTGGTGATGGGCAACGGCCTCGCGACGCTGCGCGTGCTGCTCGGCACGATGTACGGCGGCGGCTGCGTCAACCCGGTCAATCTGCTGTCGCAGCCGGAGCAGATGCGCTACGTGCTCGACCATTCCGATTGCCGGCTGGTCTGCGTCGCACCCGACTGGGAGGCACGCGTCCGCGATCTGCTCGCGACGATCGCGCGGCCGATCGAGTTGCTGGTGATCGCGCCCGATGCGGCCGAACTGCCGGGCGCGGCCGAACTGCCGGGTGCTGCCGAACTGCCGGGTGCGGCCGCCCTGCCCGCTCCGACGCCGGACCAGACCGCGCTGCTGATGTACACCTCGGGCACCACCGGCCTGCCGAAGGGGGTGATGCTGACCCAGGCGAACCTGGCAGCCAATGCCGCCGCGATCAGTGCCGAGCACGGCTTGACTGCGCACGACCGGGTGCTCGCGGTGCTGCCGCTCTACCATATCAACGCGTTCGCGGTGACGATGCTGGCGCCGCTCGCGCACGGCGGCAGCCTGGCGATGCCGCCGAAGTTCTCGGCCGGCCGCTTCTGGCAGCAGGCCGCGCAGTCGCAATGCACCTGGATCAACGTCGTGCCGACGATGATCGCCTATCTGCTCGACGGCGAACCGCCGCCGGCCGGTGCAACGGCCCGGATCCGGTTCTGCCGGTCGGCGTCGGCGGCGCTCGCGCCCGAGCATCATCGCGCATTCGAGCAGCGCATCGGCATCGGCATCGTCGAGACGATGGGGCTGACCGAGACCGCCGCGCCGGCGTTCTCCAATCCGATGGCGGCGGCCGAACGCAAGATCGGCGCGGTCGGCCGCGCGTCCGGTTGCGAAGCGCGGGTCGTCGACGACCGTCTGCAGCCGGTCGCCGACGGCGTGACCGGAGAGCTGGTGATCCGCGGCCCGCAGGTGATGCGCGGCTACTACAAGAACGACGAAGCGACCCGCGCCGCATTGACACCCGACGGCTGGCTGCGTACCGGCGATCTCGGTCACCGCGACGCCGACGGCTTCTTCTTCGTCACCGGCCGGATCAAGGAGCTGATCATCAAGGGCGGCGAGAACATCGCGCCGCGCGAGATCGACGAGGCGGTGCTGCAGCATCCGGCGGTGCTGGAGGCCGCGGCGGTCGGCATCCCCGACCGCCACTACGGCCAGCAGATCGCGCTGGCGGTGGTGCTGCGCGCGGGCGCCGACTGCAGCGTCGACGAGCTGCGCGCATTTTGCGAGCGCACGCTCGGCCGCTACAAGACACCGGCGCAGATCCGCTTCGTCGCCGATGTGCCGCGGGGGCCGTCGGGCAAGGTGCAGCGGCTCAAGCTCGCGCCGCTGTTCGAGCCCGCCGCCTGACTGGAAGACGCGACGTACGACTTGCCATTGCCCGGACTCATGGCGTGTCGGGTGCTATCGATCAGTCAGCAAGCTTCTGCATTGGTTTGGACGTTTCATGACCTCACCCTCTCTGCCCGTCAACCGTCGGCATTCGCTGGAAGAGCAAGCCTATCTCGCGCTGCGAAAAGCCCTGGTCCAAGGCGTATTTCCTCCTGGTCAGAAGCTGTCGATCCGGCGAATTGCTGCCGAGATGAAAACCAGTCCGATGCCGGTGCGTACTGCTTTGCGCCGGCTAGCGACGGAACAAGCTCTCGAGGTACTTCCCTCTGGAACGGCAATTGTTCCCCAGATGACGCGCACTGCGTTTCGCGAACTAAGCGCCATCAGGGCTTCACTCGAGCCTCTAGCGGTCGAGCTGGCCGGAGCCAACTGGAATTCAGCGATTCATCAAAAGTTGACGGGGATATTGAAACTCGAGCAAAACGCGCGGGCAGCCGGCGACGCCGAGCAGTTCTTGAATTTCGATCGTGAATTCCTGTTCACGATCTATGAGGCGGCGCGTGCACCGCTACTTTACGGAATGATCGAAGCGACGTGGTTGCGTCGTGGCCCCTTATTCTGGGATGCGCGATGGTTGCTCGTAAGCCGGGCTCCCGGCTCGGCAAGGCATGCGGATCTGCTATCGGCCTTGAACGACGTCGATCTGGCGCGAGCATGCTCGCTGCTCAAGGCGGAAATCGAAGGCAGCACCGCTTTTCTGCTGGAAAGAATGCAATTCGCGGACGACCCGCCGGATCAACTTCGCCTCGCACCGATCAGAACGGGTTCGCTGAACGAGCCCGCGGCGGCGTCGCGCTCGCGAGGCCGGAAGAAGAGTGATTCATCCAAAGCCGGCAGAAAGCCACCTGTATCAAGAGCATCAGGCAAGCTGATCCAAGCGTAGACCCGCTCTACTCGAATGCCACTGACTTTGGCCGGCGAGAGGATGATGTCGACGCGAACAGGCAGGCGATTCTTCTTCAGCCACAGGTAGGCTTTCGGTCCCGGCTTGCTGCGGCCTGCGCCGAGCGCGGCTTGGTGGAACTGGATGCGGCGAGCAATCTGGAGCGCCCGCTGCGGTGAGGCGATCGAACTGCTCGATGCGATGGCCGCCGCCGTGACCGACGAAGGGGTGCTGCCGGCAGGCACCGCTCCAGCTTGACGTCCGCCGAGTCCTGGACCTTCCGCCTGCTCGCTACTACCGCCAACCCTAGGCGGCTTCATAGCCGGAAACTCGACGTGAGCGCGCTCCACGAAGTGCGGAATGCAGTCCAGGATCGAGTTCTCGTCGGGCCGCCACTTGTGCGCCCTTCAAATTTGTGATCACATTTATACAGATATCGAGATCAGACAAGGCACTTGAATGTCGTCACGAACGGCCCGTTCCGACGCTGCAGCTGCCGGCGCCGCTCTGCTCACCAGCAGCGTTGGAGATCTAGTTGCCGAAGCGCACGGCCGATATGCCGCCCGGCGCCCGAAGAGCAAGCAGCGCCATCAGCGTGCTCTTGAGGTGATGCCCGGCGGCAATACGCGATCCGTTCTTGGGTACGATCCATTCCCCACAGCGATGGCACGCGGCGAAGGCTGTCACCTTTGGGACATAGACGGTCACCGCTACTTGGACCTGTGCGGAGAATACACCGCGGGCCTGTTCGGCCACAGCGATTCACGAATTCTGAACGCTGTCAGGCACGCGCTCGAACGCGGCGTTAGCCTTGCTGCAGTAGGCGAGGCAGAAGCGATGCTGGCCCAGATCCTGTGCGACAGATTTCCATCGTTGCAACGAGTTCGCTTCACGAATAGCGGGACCGAGGCGAACCTGATGGCAATCACAGCGGCGAGGTACTTCACCAAGCGCTCGTCGGTCCTCGTTTTCAAAGGCGGCTACCACGGGAGTCTTCTGACGTTTCCCGTAGTTGGCAAGAGCGCTGCAGCAGCACCGTTTCCAACGCTGTGCGGAACCTTCAACGACACGGAAGGGACCGTAGGTCTTGTTCTCGATAATGCCCGAGACCTCGCCGCGGTGCTTGTCGAGCCGATGATGGGCTCGGGCGGATGCATCACCGCGCGCTCCGATTTCCTTCGGACGCTCAGAGATGTGACCAAAGACACCGGGACAGTGCTCATTTTCGACGAAGTCATGACATCGCGAATGTCATCTGGCGGGCAACAAAAACGGCTCGGCATCATTCCAGATCTGATGACTCTCGGGAAGTACATAGCCGGGGGAATGAGCTTCGGTGCTTTTGGCGGGCGATCGGAGATCATGGAGCCATTTTCCGGCCAAATCGCACACTCGGGCACTTTCAATAACAACGTAGTGTCGATGGCGGCAGGCGTAGTTGCCATGGGTGAAATATTTGATGGAAAGGCCGCAGACGAGTTGTTCAACCGAGGTGAAACACTCAAGACCCGATTGAACGAGCTTTGCAGCAGTCGACAAGTGCCGCTGCATTTCAGCGGCCTCGGTTCGCTTATCGCAGTCCAGTTCGGCACGGAGCCCGTAGAGCGGCCGGTGCCGCAGACCGAAGAGCAGAATGGTCTTCGTGAGTTGTTTTTCTTCGATCTTCTGGACGCGGGATTCTACCTGGCTCGCCGCGGAATGATCGCGCTGAGCCTGCCGACATCCTCGAAAGACCTGGATGCCTTCGTGTCCGCAGTAGACCAATTCATCCAGACCAGGCGAAGCGTGCTGCTTCAGTTCGCGAATGCTGCCCAGCCCCGGTCTACATGAAATTGGAACTCGTGGTGGCAAGCTTCAGGAATCCGGGATGAGAATCGGAATTGAAATCGGCGGTACCTTTACCGACCTTATCTTGCTGCGTGAAAGCGAGGAGCCTCTCACGCTGAAAGTAAGTTCGACCCCATCGGATCCAAGCGAGGGCGCCCTGAACGGTTGCCGAAAGCTGCTCGAGAAGGCCAACGGCAGGTGGTCAGATATCGAGGAACTGCTGCACGGATCAACCGTCGCGACCAACATCTTGATCGAACGGAAGGGTGCGAAGTCAGCGTTGATTACGACTGCCGGATTTGAAGACATTCTTCTGATCGGGCGGCAGGAGAAAACGCGAATCTATGATCCCTTTTACCAGCGTTCAACACCATTGATCTCACGCGAGCACATTTACGGAGTTCCGGAGCGCCTGGATCGCGAGGGGAGCGTCGTCATACCGCTCGACGAAGCATCGGTAGTGTCTTCGGTCGAGAAGGCAATCGCTGCCGGCGTCAATTCCGTTGCGATCGTGTTTCTCCATAGCTACCGAAACCCGAGCCACGAACGTCAAGCGCAAAGGCTGATCGAAGAAAGGTTTCCCGACCTCGACATCTCGATCTCATCCGACATCGCTCCGGAGTTTCGTGAATATGAACGGACCTCGACGACGGTTATCAATTCATACGTGCGGCCAGTAGTACGCCAGTACGTCAGGAAGCTCGCCGATTCCATGCGAGGTCTCGGCTACCGGCACGATCTGATGATCATGCAATCCAACGGCGGGGTCTTGCCGGCAGATGCCGCAAGCCGGCTTCCGGTTCGCATGTTTCTCTCCGGCCCGGCCGCGGGTGTCGCCGGCGCAGCTTTCGTGGCGCGGCAATGCAACCTGGCGAATCTGCTTACCGTGGATGTCGGCGGCACGTCCTGCGACATCTCCATCGTGGCCGACCAGAAGCCGCTCATGTCATCGAAGGGATTGACGGAGTACCGTATCGACGGGAATCCGATCAATATAAGAATGATGGACATCACCACTATCGGTGCCGGAGGAGGCTCGATCGCGTGGCTCGACGGCGGTGGAATGCTGCGCGTCGGACCACAAAGCGCAGGCGCTCAGCCAGGACCGGCGTGCTATTCCCGAGGAGGAACGGAGTTCACGCTGACCGACGCGCTCGTCACTCTCGGGTTGATCGACCCCGCGCGCTTTCTCGGCGGAGAAATGAAGATCGATCCAGCGCTATCCTTGAATGCGTCCGAGAAACTCTCTGGTCAGCTGAACATGACCAGTCGCCAATTGGCTCTCAGCGTATTTCAGATCGCCGTGGTGAACATCGCGCAGGCAATCCGTCAGACTACGGTACAACGCGGCAGAGATCCTCGCGACTTCGCCATTCTTCCCTATGGCGGTGGTGGCGCCTTATTTGCAGCAAGCATCGCCGAGGTGATGGATATCGAGAAAGTGGTCGTGCCGCCCAACCCGGGGATTTTCTCGGCGTTCGGGCTGACCGCCTCCGAGATTCGACTCGACTATACGAAATCGGATCCCGGCAGAAGGCTGTCCGAACTCACCATTGAGAAGATCGAGGCCGAGTTTTCCGAGCTCAGGCGTACGGCAGAGTCCGAATTCTCGACCTTCGGCATCAGCGGCAGCAAGATTGGTTACACCCATCTCGTCGATGCCCGGTACGTCGGGCAAGGATTCGAGCTCACGATCCACGTCGATCCGGCCTGTCTTCGGCAGCAGGGGCTGCAGACGATTGCTCACGGCTTTCACGAGGCGCACGCGGCTCGCTACGGGCATGCGTTCTCCGAGCAGAGCGTCGAGTTGGTCAGCTACCGGCTCGAGGCGAATGTGCCGCGAGCGGGTGTTCTTCCCGCGCGTCCGAGTGCCAGACAACAACCCGCAGGAATGCCCAAGACGGTTTGTCTCCAAGGGGAGGAGCAATGGCAGACCTACGAGCGACGCGATCTGCCCATTGGATCCACTCTTGATGGCCCCGCCATAATTTTCGAGCCGACGTCAGCCACTGCCGTTCCCTCGCAATGGAAAGTGAATGTCGATGACTATGGCAACCTCCACCTTTCCCGGAAAAAAGGCGGGTGATCCATGGCTCTTGATCCGGTTTTGTTCAGTACCACCAGCAATATTCTCCACTCGATCGCCAACGAGATGGGGACGGTCATGTTGCTCTCGGCATATTCGTCGATTGCGCGCGAAGCAAAGGATACTTCGACGTGTCTATGCGACGCGACCGGTCACGTAGTGGCTCAATCGGTAATGATACCGATGCACATGAACTCCCTGTCGTCAGCGGTCGCGTATCTTCGGCAGCATTTCGACCTGTCAGCGACGGCGGAGGACGAGGTGTATGTGATGAACCATCCGTACACCAACGGTCAGCACCTGCATGACGTAATCATGATGCTGCCGATCTATCACGACGGCAGGCTATGCGGATTCGCCAGCAGCATTTCGCACCATGTCGATATGGGCGGCGGTGCGCTGATCGGCGCGACTGCAACCGAAATCTTTCAGGAAGGTCTGATTATTCCACCTCTCAAGCTGAAGGAGACCGACGCGTTCCACGGTGGATTCCTGGAGCAAATGCTGCGTGCCAACGTGCGGGCGCCGAGCATCGTCGTCGGCGACTACCGTGCCCAGCATTTTGCCTGCCTCCGCGGGCGTGACCTTCTGAGAAAGATGGTGGCGAGGTTTGGGCACGATACCGTCGCTCAAGCCATGAGGGAGCTCCAGGACTATTCGGAACGATACATGCGTACGAATCTGGAGCGCATTCCGGACGGAACCTACACCGGGGAGGATTTTTGTGACGGCCTCAATCCCGGCGATCCGCCAATACCGATCCGCGTAGCCGTAAAGGTCATCAAGGACGAGGTTGAAGTCGATCTATCGGCCTGTGCCGACCAGGTCGAAGGCCCCGTGAACGCTCCGATCGCCTCGACGACATCGGTTGTGTATTCCTTTTTTGCAATGCTGGTGTCGGATGGCGGACCGGCCAACGACGGCAGTCAGCGTCCGATACGTATCAAGACCCGGAAGGGCTCGATTTGCGACCCGCATTTTCCGGCGGCTGTGAGGTCGCGCATGTCGACTTGCTATCGTATTTTCAGTGCGCTGCGCCGGGCGTTCGTCCAGGCGGCGCCGGAGCGCATCGGTGCTGCGGGGCATGAGGCAACGACCGGTGTCGCCTTCAGCAAGAAGTCAACGACGAAGTATCGCGTCTATCACGAAATCATCGGCGGCGGATGGGGGGCGTCGATGTACGGAGATGGCTGCGACGGCATCGCGCAACCCCTATCCAATACCGGCAATACACCGATCGAGGTGATGGAAGTCGAAAATGAATACGCGCGCATCCTGTCCTATAGCCTGATTGCCGGTTCAGGCGGCGAGGGAAAGTATCGCGGCGGAATGGGTCTTCGTCGCGAATACGAGATTCTGGACGATGGCGTGGTCTTCTGCAGCAACGGAGACCGCCTTCAGGTTCCTCCATGGGGGGCTGACGGTGGCAAGCCGGGAAAGCGAAGCGGCTTCCAGCTCAAGCGCGGCAATGATGTCATTGAGCTGTCGGCCCTCAATACCATGACGGTAAAGAAAGGAGACATCATCGTCGCCGAAACCTCGGGGGGTGGCGGTTGGGGTGACTCGAATTCCAGGTAACTGCTTTCAGCTGTTTCTGTTTGGCACACATCGCGGAGGGTACCATGCGCTCGGCTAGATCTGGTTGGAATTCGCGCTCGACGTATGCTGCAATGGCTCTGACTTGCGGAGCATTGTCTTTGTCCGGCTTGATGGAATCGCACGCGCAGGAAGCGTTTCCCAATCGCCCGATCCGAGTCGTTGTGCCATATGCTCCGGGCGGCACCACGGATATTCTTGCTCGACTCGTCACGCAAAAGATGAGCGAACAGCTCAAGCAGCAGGTTGTCATAGAGAACAAGCCAGGAGCCGGAACCATCATTGGCGCGCAATCGGTAGCTACCGCACCAGCTGACGGCTACACGCTCCTCATGGCAGCGAGCAGTACGCTGTCGGTAAATCCTTTCACCTACAAGAAGCTTTCATACAAAGTGGAGGATTTCGCCCCGGTTTCGCTCGTTGGCAAAGTGGCGTTCGCGTTCAGCGTAACCAACAGCATTCCGGTTCAGGATCTGAAGGGGCTCGTTGCCTACGCGAAGCAGCGATCCGGAGCGCTGAACTATGGAAATATCGGGCTGGGCAGCTCTACCCATCTTTTCATGAAGAAGGTGGAAGAGTCTCTCGGCATCCGGATGCAGGACGTGACCTACAAAGGCTCGGGCCCGGCGTTGATGGATCTCGTGTCAGGCCAGATCCAGGTTTATGCAGATGGAGTTCTCGCCTCCGCGCCATTTCATCAGAACAAGCAAACCAAGATCGTTGCCGTATCCAGCGAAAAAAGGCTCGACTCCATCCCTGATGCGCCAACCTTTGCCGAGCTGGGCTATCCGGAGCTGACGATCTACACCTGGTATGGAATCGTAGCCCCGGCAGCAACGCCAAAAGACAGAATTGCCGTGCTCAATGCGGCGATAGTCCGGGCGTTGTCCGAACCGGACGTGCAGGAGAGGATTGCAAGGAACGGCGCGACGCCACAGGCAACGACTCCGGAAGACTTCGCAAAGACGATCGCTGATTCCTCGAAGGTCTTCGGCGAAATTGCTCGAAAGTACGACTTCAACCTCCAATAGCTCGGGAGCGCGCCGCTCGAACGGCAGCGGTGCTCAACGGGAGGGGTATCACCAATGACGAAGTCAGATGTTTTTCATCCGAGCTTCAAAGAGGAGCCGTATTGGTGGGAGGCATTTCGACCGGAGGCCGAGCCTGCCCAGGAGGTGCCAAGGCATACTCGTATCGCGATTGTAGGCGGAGGGTATGCCGGGCTCTCGACAGCGTTGGAGCTTGCCAAACAGAACGTCGAATCCGTGGTTCTGGAAGCCAGGGAGCTTGGCTTCGGCGCCAGCACTCGAAACGGGGGTGGAGTCAGCCCCGGGATAAACGTCGGGAAAAGCCTCACCGGAAGAACGATCGACCTGAAATCGGATCGGGCTCGTTCGATCGTGTCGGAAGGGTTCGATGCGTTTTCCACGCTCGAGGATCTTATCGAGCAGGAAAGGTTCGAATGCCAGTGGCTCAAATGCGGCCGCTTCGTCGGAGCGTGGACCCCCGAGCATTTCGATCAACTAGCCCGCAGGATCGACACGCTCAATCGAATCGGACATACGGATATCCGTATGCTCCCGCGTGAACGGCAGCGAGACGAAATCGGCAGTGATTTCTACTATGGCGGCATGGTAGTCGAACGAGCGGCGACCCTGCATCCGTCGCTGTATTTCAAATCCTTGCTCGACGCATGCCGAAAGCGTGGCGTGGCGATCTGTAGCCAAGCACCGGTCAATCGAATTGCACGGCACGGAACAAAATGGCAAGTGGATACCGGTAGAGGTAGTCTCAGCGCCGATGAAGTCGTCATCGCCACCAACGGCTATACCGGCAAACTCACGCCATTGCTCCAGCGACGTGTCATCCCGATCGCAAGCCACATCATTGCGACCGAGGCCTTGCCTCCCGATATGATTGCCTCTCTCATTCCGCGGCGACGTGTGATTGCGGATACCAAGCGGGTACTTTGCTACTACCGAATCTCGCCAGACGGCACCCGTATGCTATTCGGCGGGCGTCCGAGATTTACTCAGGTAACAGCGAAGGACAGTGCGCCGATCTTGCGCAGTTACATGATCGATCGATTCCCACAACTGGCGGGCACGCGAGTCACTCATGCATGGACGGGCAATACAGCGTTCACGCTTGATGCGCTTCCTCACATGGGGAAGATCGAAGGAATGCATTATCTAATGGGATGCAACGGCAGCGGCGTCGCGATCATGACTCATCTCGGCGTACAGACGGCGCGAAAGATCGCTGGCGTGACCAGCGATACTTCGGTCTACGATACCGACGAGTTTCCTTCGCATCCCCTGTACAACGGCAACCCATGGTTTTTGCCGTTGGTCGGCACCTGGTATCGCGCTCGAGATGCATTTGATCGTCGGATGGCCGAATTGAGGTTTCCACGCAAGGCGTCGAGCAGCGATGAATTGGCCAGACCTTCAGCCTAGCGGCTTTCCGGCGCAGGATCCGGAACCCGCAGGCCTGCGGGCATGGGGAGCGGTGCCCCGGCTGCCCGAGGCGGCCTTGCGGTGCAGCGGCTTCGCTCCGATGGTCGCGGCGCTCAGCCTCCCCGCCGCGCGCCGAGCTTGCTCAGGATGGACTCGAGCACGCACCACCGGGTCAATCCGCTTTGAAGCAGGTTCACACCGACGAAGGCGGTGAAAGCCAGCCACCATTGATTGACGAAGATCGGGCTGCCGGGGATGCCCAGGGCCAGCGACAGCAGGATGAAAGCACCAGCGAAGACACGGACGAGCTGCCAGGAAGTCATGGGGTTTCTCCTCGAGTGGACAGGGTTTCAGGAGTGGACCGGGTTTCGGAGATCGGCCCGTTCCGGTAGGCAACGAAATAGAGGATGGGAATCACGACCAGCGTCAACACGGTCGAGACCAGGATGCCGAAGATCAGCGAGATCGCCAGACCGTTGAAGATCGGGTCGTCGAGGATGAAGAAGGCCCCCAGCATGGCTGCCAGGCCGGTCAGAACGATGGGCTGGGCGCGCGTGACGGCCGAGCGCACGATGGCTTGCTTGAAATCCACGCCTTCGCGCACCTGCAGGTTGATGAAGTCCACCAGCAGGATGGAATTGCGCACGATGATGCCGGCCAGCGCGATCATGCCGATCATGCTGGTGGCGGTGTACTGTGCGCCGAGCACGGCATGGCCGGGCATCACGCCGATGATGGTCAAGGGGATCGGGGCCATGATGATCAACGGCGTCAGGTAGGAGCCGAACTGCGCCACCACCAGCAGGTAGATCAGCACCAGGCCCACGCCATAGGCCAGGCCCATGTCCCGGAAGGTCTCGTAGGTCACCTGCCATTCGCCATCCCATTTCAGCGCGTAGTCGCGGTAGGCATCGTCGGGCTGGCGGATGAAATACTCCTGCAGCGTGCCGCCGCCCGGCGTGGCGATCCCGGACAGCTCGCCGCGCATCCGGAACATGCCGTAGAGCGGGCTGTCGAGCGCGCCGGCCATGTCGGCCACGACGAAGTTCACCGGCAGCAGGTCCTTGTGGTAGATCGGCTGCTCGCTCACCTGGTCGCTCGAGGTGACGAGCTCCCGGATCGGCACCGACTTCCCATCGGCGCTGCGCACCGTGAGCTGCAGCAGGACGTCGAGGTCGCCATGCTGCTCGGGCGGCAACTGCAGCACCGCGGCCGCGGGGTATTTGGTTTCGTCGTGCAGAAAGGCCGTGGCCTCGCCGGCCAGGCCGGCGCGCAGCGTCGTGACGATGGCCTGCTGCGACACGCCGAGCATGGCGGCTTTCTGCCGATCCACCAACAGCACCGTCCTGGGCGCCGCGGCGATGCTGGTGTCGTCCACGTCCACCACGCCGGGCGTACGCTCGAACACCGCACGCACGGCCTTGGCGACCTGCTGCCGGCCGGCCGCGTCCGGGCCGTAGATCTCGGCCACGATCGGCGAGAGCACCGGCGGGCCCGGCGGCACTTCGACCACCTTGACGTTGGCGCCGAAGCGCTCACCGATCTCTTGCAGCGCCGGCCGCACACGGGTCGCGATCGCATGGCTCTGGTCCTTGCGCGCCGCCTTGCCGACCAGATTGACCTGCAGGTCGCCGACATCGTCGCCGGCACGCAGATAGTATTGACGTACCAGGCCGTTGAAGTTGATCGGCGCCGCCGTGCCGGCATAGGCCTGGTAGTCGGTGACCTCGGGCACCGTCGCCAGATGGCCGCCCAGTTCGTGCAGCACCGCAGCCGTCTGCTCGAGCGGCGTGCCGGCGGGCATGTCGACGATGACCTGGAACTCCGACTTGTTGTCGAAGGGCAGCATCTTCAGCAGCACCAGGCCGGTGGCCGGCAGCGCCAGCGACGCTGCGATCAGCAGTGCCACCGCCGTGCCCAGCAGGCCGCGATTGCGCGTGCCGTGCCGCTCGTCCAGCAGCGGACGGAAGATCCGCTCGAAAGCCGGCGCGATCCGCGCGGTCAGGCCGGAGTGCACCTCCGGCTGCGGCTCGCCGTCATCCTGCGCCACGGCCGGCACCGCCTTCATCCACAGCCGGGCCAGCCAGGGCGTGACGACGAAGGCGATGGCCAGGGACAGCAGCATGCCCATGCTGGCATTGATCGGGATCGGGCTCATGTACGGCCCCATCAAGCCCGTCACGAAGGCCATCGGCAGCAGCGCGGCGATCACGGTCAGCGTTGCCAGGATGGTCGGCCCGCCCACCTCGTCCACCGCCCCCGGAATGATGGCCGCCAGCGACTTGCCGGGGGCGAGCTGCTGGTGCCGATGGATGTTCTCCACCACCACGATGGCATCGTCCACCAGGATGCCGATCGAGAAGATCAGCGCGAACAGCGATACCCGGTTCAGCGTGAAGCCCCAGGCCCAGGAGGCGAACAGCGTCACCGTGAGCGTCAGCACCACGGCGCTGCCGACGATAGCGGCCTCGCGCCGGCCGAGGGTGAAGAACACCAGCGCCACCACCGACGCGGTCGCGAACAGCAGTTTCTTCATCAGGGTCTGCGCCTTGTCGTTGGCGGAGGCGCCGTAGTTGCGCGTCTCCGCCACCTGGACGTCGCCCGGAATGACGGTGTTGCGCAGACCATCCACCCGCTTCATCACGGCGTTGGCCACGTCGATGGCGTTCTCGCCCGCCTTCTTCGTCACCGCGATCGTGACCGCCGGATACTCGCCCGGCGCGGCACCGTCCCTGCCGGTAACGCCATGCCAGACATAGCGGCGCGGCGGCAGAGGGCCGTCGCGCACCGCGGCCACGTCCCGCAGGAACACCGGCTTGCCGCCACGCACGCCCACCACGAGATCCGCCACTTCATCGGCATGACGCAGGAACGGCCCCGACTCGATGGTCACCAGACGGTTGCCGACGATCAGCTCGCCGACCGGCAGGCCCAGATTGGCCGATAGCAGCGCCTGCCGCAGCTCCGGCACCGTGACGCCGACGCCGCTCATGCGGACCGGATCGATCTGCACCATTACCGCCCGGCCGGGACCGCCGACCGTGGTCACCTCACGGGTACCCGGCACCCGCTTGAGGTCCGCCTCGACGCTGTGCGCGACACGCTCCAGATCGAATGCGCCGGTCGACTCGTTCTCGTTGAACAGCGTCAACGTGACGATCGGCACGTCATCGATGCCCTTGGGCTTGATGATCGGATCGAGCACGCCGAGCCCCTTGGGCAACCAGTCTGCGTTCGAGTGCACCGTGTCGTACAGCCGCACCAGTGCTTCGGTGCGGGTCACGCCGACCTTGAACTGGACGGTGAGCACGGCCAGCCCGGGGCGCGAGACCGACATCACGTGCTCGATGTCCTGAATCCGGCTCAGCACCTGCTCTGCCGGCACGGCCACCATCTGTTCGACGTCGCGCACGGCGGCCCCGGGAAAGGGGATCAGCACGTTCACCATCGTGACGTTGATCTGCGGCTCCTCTTCCCGCGGCGTCACGCCGACGGCGAACAGGCCCAGCAACAGCGCGAGCAGCGCCAGCAGCGGCGTGATCTGCGCCCGCTGGAAGAAAGCGGCGATGCGGCCCGACACGCCCATGGCGGGCGTGCCGGAACTGTCGGATCGCGTCTTCGTCATGGCCGGTCTCAGCGCATGCGCGCGGCGGATTGCGGATCGGTCACGACCTGCTCGCCGGGCATCAGTCCGGACAGGATCTCGACGCGGCCATCGGCGCTCCGCCCGAGGCGGACCTGGCGCAGCACCGGCTTGCCCTGCGGATTCAACACATACAGGCCGGTCAATTCGGCGCGGCGCACGATGGCCTCCAGCGGCACGGACAGCGCAGTCGCGTCCGGTGCCGCTCCGGCATCGCTGCGCGGCAGCGGCAGCCACAGCCGCACGAACATGCCGGGTGCGACCGAGTCCATGCCTTCAGGGAGCTCGGCACGCAACTGCACGGTGTGCGTCGCCGCATCGACAGTGGGCAGAAGCTGGACCATTGCGGGCGTCACCCAGGCACTTGCCGCCGGCAGGCCGGGCAGTTCGATACGCAGCCTCGGATCGGCCGGCAGGCGCGCCGCCACCGATTGCGGCACGGCTGCCGTGACCCGCAGAGCCGTCGGGTCGTACAGGGTCAGCATGGGCCGGCCCGGCATGGCCAGGTCGCCCAGAGATAACGGCACTTCGGACACCACGCCCGCGAACGGCGCGCGCACGATGTGGTAGCCGCTCTGCGTACGCGACGCATTGGCCTGGGCACGCAGCGCATTGGCCTGGGCCCGGGCCGACTTGAGGGCCGACTCGGCACGCTCCATCGCCGCCTGGCTGATGTAGCGCTGCTGAAACAGACGCTGCTGGCGCTCGAAGTCCTTGGTAGCCAGCTCCAGGGCAGCCCGAGCGGCCTGCACCTGGGCATCGCTGGCGATGGCGCTCTGCTCGGCGGCCCGGGCGTCGATGCGCAGCAGTACCTGGCCCGCTTGCACACGATCGCCCACCGCCACGTCCAGCTGGATGACCGTACCGGCCACCTGGGCCGCGACCACCGCCTGGCGAACCGCCTCGACGACGCCATCGAAGGCCGAAACCGCCGTGCCGGCAGCGGCCACTGCCGTCGCGGCCTGCAACGGCTGTATCGGTCGAGGCGGTTGCAGCGGCGTCCGGGCGGAGGCGGCCTGGCCTGCCAGCAAGACTGCAGCCGCGAAGCAAAGCGTGAAGCTGGTATGACGCATGGAAGGCACCTTCTGGCAAGAGCCGCCGCCGGCAGATATGCGGTACGAAGCATTGCATTGATTATTTGCGCACTTAGTTAAATAGTCAAGTACCATGATGCGCACAGACATGCAGGCGATCACGATCCGAGGCATCATGTCCCCCTACCCACCCTTGGCATGCCCGTATATGGAAGACCTGCCTGACGAAGCGCTGGAACAGGTAGCGGCGTACTTCCAGGCGCTATCCGAGCCGACGCGCCTGCAGATCCTCAACCTGTTGCGCAGGCAGGAGCGCAGCGTGGGCGAGCTCGCCCAGCTATGCGGTTACAGCTCCGCCAACATCTCGCGGCATCTCACGCTGCTGACCCAGCACGGCCTGGTGGCCCGCCAGAGCCGCGGGAACAGCGCCATCTACCGCATCGCGGACAAGTCCGTCTACGCCTTGTGCGACCTGGTCTGCGGCAACATCGCAAGGCAGCTCGAACGCAAGGCAAAGGCGCAGGCCGCGTTCGCACTGCCCTCGCCCAGGCGGGCCAAGGCGCACTGACCCTGGAGCAGCGCCCGGGCGAAGGCCAGGCGGGTGCGCGGCAGCAGGGCCGCCCCGCGCCGCCCTAGGGCCTGTTCGCACTACGGACGCGCCCGCGTGGGGCCCTGTCCGGGCGTGCAGCAAGGCGCAAAGCGCAGACATAGCGGTTGCTATGGC
>JBFWQR010000043.1:0-47821 GCA_050249335.1 Lautropia sp. | reverse complement strand
GGATCGCGCCGGCCGGTCTCGATGGTGCCGGCGAGCGCGCTGCGCAGCGCGTCGACGCCGGAGTGCGTCATCGGCTTGGCGTGCTTGCGAAAATCCACCAGTTCGCGCAGCAGCAGATCGGCGCCGACCGCGTCGGCCGCGACGATGCGCCCGAAATCGACATCGACGGTGCGGTTGCGCTGATTGGCCCGGCGCATCTGCTCGATCTGCTTGACCACCTGCGCGTCGAGCCGCACCGGAAACACGATCGTCGATGACGAGACCGGCGCCGGCGCGGCCGCTGCCGGCGGTGCCAGGTCGTCGGCCCAGGCCGGCGGCGAACTCTCGAACCGCGACGCATAGTCGATCGCCAGGCTCTCGAACTCGGCGCGACGGCCGGCCGCCTGATAGAGCTCGAACAGCATCTTCCAGGCCTGATTGAGATGACTGCCGAGCTGGTTGTCCTTGATCGATTGCCAGAGGATCATCGCCGCTTCGTTCGACTGGCCGTTGGCAAAGAGCACCGCCGCCTCTTCGAACGCCGGCAACAGGCCGGAGCTCAGGAACTCGACGCCGTGGCCGTGGCCCGCCGGCTCGCCGAGGATCACCGAGGTGCTCGGGTCGCCGAGCGGCACCAGCGACAGCTCGGCGCCGGCCGGAGCCGACACTGCGCTGGCAGGCGCCGGCACGGGCGCCGGCCGCGCCGGCGGAAACATCACCATGTCGCCGTCGATCTCGAGCGGCGGCAGTTCGCGGTTGGCGACCGGCGGCGGCAGGTCGGCCGCGGCCGGCTGCGCCGGGTCCGGCCGGACGACCTTGGCCGGGATCGCCAGATCCATCTGCGACTCGATCTCGTCGATCTTGGCCGCGGTGCGGCGGGCGATCTCGCGCTGGCTCTGCGCGCTGGTGGCCGCAGTGCTCGGACCATGGCCCTGCACCGCGGTGTCGGGCTCCCGACGCCGCAGCGCTGGCTTTTCCTTTTTTCCGAACAACCCGAAAAACACTGACCCCGACCCTGCTGATGTTGTGACCACCCCGCCATCCGGTATCGATTCAGTGTAGCACCGCCCCCTCCCTCTACCTCAGGGCGGTCCCGCCGTCAATCGGTCGACCCTGCCCGGCCGGCAGACCAAATAAAAAGGGCCCACCGGGCCCTGCTGTGGATGAGCGCGGCGATCGCTCAATCTCCGTAGAGTTTCTGCCGCAATTCCCGGCGCTGCTGCGCCTCGAGCGACAGCGTCGCGGTCGGCCGGGCCAGCAGGCGCGGAATGCCGATCGGATCGCCGGTTTCCTCGCAGAAGCCGTAGTCGCCGGCGTCGATCCGCTCGAGCGACTGCTTGATCTTCTTCAGCAGCTTGCGCTCGCGGTCGCGGGTGCGCAACTCGAGCGCATGCTCCTCTTCGATCGTCGCGCGGTCGGCCGGATCGGGCACGATCACGGTCTCGCGCAGATGCTCGGTGGTTTCGTCGGCGTTCGACCGGATGTCGCGCTCCATGCCCAGCAACCGCTCGCGAAAGAACTCGAGCTGCGCCGCGTTCATGTAGTCGGACTCCGGCATCTTGACGATCTGGTCTTCGGTCAGCGCCTTGACCTGCTTCGTTGCAACCATTGTGTACGCCCTATTTCGGATCGATTCGACTGCGGCTCTGCGGGCCCGCACCGGAGTGGAGTGGAGAAATATCGTGTCGGCCGTGGTCGTTGTCCTGGCGACAGGACACTAGGCGAGACACTGTCCAAGACCTTGCAGAAAGGTGTCCTTCGGTAGATTCCGGCCGATGAACACCATCTTGCTCGATGGCTTTTCGCCACGTTCCCATTTGCGTCCGGCGTCGGCACCCATCAGCATGTGCACCCCCTGGAACACCATCCGGCGATCGGAGCCCTTGACGTACAGCACGCCCTTGTAGCGCAGCAGATCCGGGCCGTAGACCTGGATGATGCCGCCGAGGAATTCCTCGAGTTTCAGGCCGTCGAACGGCTTGTTCGACTTGAAGATGAACGACGACACCGCATCGTCATGCGAATGCTCGTCGCTTTCGAGGAAGTCCGGGTCGATCTCCAGGATCGCGTTCAGATTGAAGCCCTTGATGTCGAGGATCTCGCCGACATCGGCATTGCCGAACTGGACCGGCTTGATCGCCGCGCGCGGGTTCATCCGCATCAGCCGCTGCCGCAACTGCTCCTGCTCGTCGGCGCTGACCAGATCGGTCTTGGAGATCAGGATGCGATCGGCGAAGCCGACCTGCGCCTGCGCTTCGGTATGCTCGTCGAGCTGCTGGTTGCCGTGCTTGGCATCGACCACGGTGATCACCGCGTCGAGCAGGTAGCTGTCGGCGATCTCGTCGTCCATGAAGAAGGTCTGCGCGACCGGGCCCGGATCGGCCAGCCCGGTGGTCTCGATCACCACACGGTCGAAATGGATCTCGCCGGCGTCGCGTCGCGCCTTCAGGTCGCCGAGGATCCGGACCAGGTCGCCGCGCACGGTGCAGCAGATGCAACCGTTGTTCATCTCGACGATCTGCTCTTCGGCCTGCTGGGTCAGCAATTCGTTGTCGACCCCCTCTTCCCCGAACTCGTTCTCGATCACCGCGATCTTGAGCCCGTGGTTGTCGTGCAGGATCTTGTTGAGCAGCGTCGTCTTGCCGCTCCCGAGAAAGCCGGTCAGGATCGTTGCCGCGATGTGCCGATTCTCTGTACTTGCCGCCATACCCGTCACCCTTGCTGCGCCTTGCAGCCGCTTCCCGCTTGGCTTCCAGCCTGCTTGCTGCCCGCTTGCAGCCCGCTTGCAGCCAGTTCGCCGCCCGCTCCCAGCCTGCTTACCGCCCGCTCGATTCCCCGGGCGCCGGTCCGTAGGGAGGGCGAATTGTACGCGTTTCGCGAGGTTCGCCTATTCCCTCTCGCCGGCAGACGAAAAACCTGGAAACTTCGGGGGTAAAGCCGGCTCCGACGCGCACCTCGCGGCAGTCGGATCGCGGTGTGTTGCGCCGCTTTCGAGTGGCCGGGCGGTGTTCAGGCGGCCGGGCGCCGCCGGGCACGCGGATGCGCCGCATCATAGACGGCGGCCAGGCGCTGGAAGTCAAGCGCGGTGTAAATCTGTGTGGTCGCAATGTTGGCGTGCCCCAGCAGCTCCTGGACCGCGCGCAGATCGCCGCTCGACTGCAGCAGATGGGTCGCGAACGAATGGCGCAGCGCGTGCGGATGCACCCGCGCGGTGGCGCCGCGCAGCGCCGCCAGCCGCTCGAGCCGCAGCTGGATCGAACGATGCGACAGCCGGCCGCCGCGCCGGCCGAAGAACAGCGCCGGGGTATCGTGGTCCGGATTGCGCTGCAGCCAGTCATCGCGCACCGCGCACCAGGCCGCCAGCGCCGCCAGCGCCGGCGCACCGACCGGCACCGAGCGGCGCTTGCCGCCCTTGCCCTGCACCGTCACCTCGGCCGCCGGCGCATCGAGCCAGCTCAGCGACCGATAGCCGTCGCGGCCGCCGTGACGATACTCGGCGTCGAGCGAAGCCAGCTCGGACAACCGCAGGCCGCTCGAATAGAACAGTTCGACGATCGCCTGGTCGCGGAGCGCCTCGAAGCGGACCGAATCGGCAGCGGCCGGGCCGGTATCGGCCGGGCCGGTATCGGCCGGGCCGGCTTCAGTCGGGCCGGCTTCAGTCGGGCCGGCTTCAGTCGGGGCAGCGGCAGCCGGGGCAGCAGCAGCCGGATCGGCAGTGGCTGACGGCGCGCCGGCCGTAACCAGATGCATCGCCTGGTCGACCGACAGCGCCTTCGGCAACCGCCGCGGCAGCTTCGGCGCCCGGACGCCGCGGACCGGGTTGAGCGCGACCAGGCCGGCTTCGGCCAGCGCATCGAAGAAGCCGCGCCACGCCGACAGCATCCGCGCCAGCGACTTCGGCCCGAGGCCGGCGCGGGCACGCTGGGCGATCCAGCGCCGCACATGGGCGTCCGAGACCGTGCTCCAGCCGACATCGGCGCCGAGCGATTCGCGCATCAGCGCCGTCAGCACCGCGAGCTCGCGGCGGTAGCCGGCGACCGTCAGCGCCGAATAGCCGCGCTCGGTCGCGAGCCGCAGCAGGTACTGCTCGACCACGTCTGCGGATGCCGCGGATTGCTCGACCGCGCCCCCGGTTGCCGCGGATTGCTCGACCGCGTCGCCGGACGCCGCGGTCACCGCAGCCGGGACAGCGCGGCGCCGGCGACTTCGCCGAGCTGCGCGAGGAATGCAGTGCCCAGGCCGGCCTGGAAGCGGCCGGCGTCGGCGCTGCCCATCACCAGCAGGCCGAACGCGTCCGGATTGGCGCCGACCCGCAGCGCCAGCAGCGCGATCGACGCGGTATCGGCGCCGCCGCCCGGCAGCCAGCCGGCGGCCTCCGGATGCGCATTCGGCCCACAGTACGGCTGGGTCAGTTCGTCGGCACGCCGGCGCAGCTCGGCCGACACCGGCTCGCCGTACGGCGCCGCGACGTCGCCGACCCGCCACAACCGGATCGCGACCTGCGGCACCGCGAAGCCGTCGGCCAGGCCGGCGGCGAGCAGCGCCGGCAGCTCGCGGGCGTCACCGGCACGCAGCAGTTCGCGGGTCAGCCGCTGCAGCCGCGCGCCGATCGCATCGTTCTCCTGCCCAATCCGGATCAGCTCGGCCATCCGGCCCTCGAGCGCCTGGCATTTCTCGCGTAGCACGCGGACCTGGCGCTCGACCAGCGAGATCGCCCGGCCGCCGTGCGCGTCCTTGATCCGGACGTCGGCGAGCAGGTCGGCATGCACGTCGAAGAACTCCGGCCGCTCGGCCAGCCAGGCGGCGACCCGCTGGTCGTCGAGCGCATCGCCGGCGATGCCGATCGGATCGGGGATCGCGCCTGGCGCGGTATCGGATTCGAGATCGGCGGACTGCACAGGGGTCGAAGCGGCGACGGCTGCCGGCGATACAGGACTCATGGAGTGTTCGTTTCTCAACAGCCTGCAGTCTTGCTGGGCTAGGCGGGCAGGACCGGGTGGTCCGGGATCTCGACATCGGCCGAGAAGACGGTAGTTGCCGGGCCGGTCATCATGACCGGCGACGGCGCACTGAGCGAACCGTCCCATTGGATGGTAAGCGGTCCGCCGCGCGTCTGGACCTCGACGTTGCGCTCGAGCAATCCTCGCCGTATGCCGCTGACAACAGCGGCGCAAGCGCCGGTGCCGCAAGCCAACGTCTCGCCGGCGCCACGCTCATGGACCCGCAGCCGGATCCGGGTACGCGAGACGATCTCCATGAAGCCGGCGTTGACCCGCCGCGGAAACCGCGGATGCCGCTCGATCACCGGCCCTTCGGACGCGACCGGCGCGGCGTCGATCGAGTCGACCACCTGCACCGCATGCGGATTGCCCATCGACAGCGCGTCGATCCAGCGCGTCTGCGGCGGTGCCCCGGGCACCTCGACGACCAGCGGCCACAGCGATGCCTCGTGCTCGCTGCGCGGCGACAGCCCGCGCGCCGAGAACGGCACGTCGGCGACCTCGAAGATCGGGCTGCCCATGTCGACTTCGATCCGGCCGTCATCCGCGAGCCGCGGCTCGATGATGCCGGCACGGGTCGCGACGCGGATCGCGCGCTTGTCGGTGAGCCCGGCGTCGCGGACGAACTTGACGAAGCAGCGCGCGCCATTGCCGCACTGCTCGACCTCGCCGCCGTCGGCGTTGATGATCCGATAGACGAAATCGACGCCGGCCGGCCCGGCCTGGGCAAGCAGGGCCGCGTCCGGCCGCTCGACGATCAGGATCTGATCGGCGCCGACGCCGAACTGGCGATGCGCGAGCCAGCGCCATTGCTCGCGTGACAACTCCACCGGTGTGCGCGTCGCATCGATCACCACGAAGTCGTTGCCGGCGCCCTGCATCTTGGTGAAGTGCAGCTTCACTCCGGCACCTCCTCGGGCGACAGGATGCCGCCGGCCGGCGGCGTCCGGCCGTACAGGTCGGGTTCGCCCGGCGGACGCGTCTTGAAGCGCTTGTGGGTCCACAGGTACTGCGCCGGCATCTCGAGCGCGCGCTCCTCGATGAAGCGGTTCATCCGCGCCGTCGCCGCGATCAGGTCGTCGCCCGGATAGTTGCTCCAGGCCGGGTAGAAGCGCGTCACGTAGCCGTCTTCGGTCATCTCGGTGACGCACGGCACGACCGCCGCCCGCGTCATCTGCGCCAGCCGGGCGACCGAGGTCACGGTCGCCGCCGGCACGCCGAAGAACGGCACGAAGATCGAGTCGCGCGGGCCGAGGTCCATGTCCGGCAGGAAGTAGAACGGCACGCCGTCGCGCATCAGCCGGATGGCGGTGCGCAGCCCTTCGAGCCGGGACAGCAGGAACGCGTCGTTGAAGCGGCTGCGCCCGGCCCGCATCGCCTCGTTGAAGACCTGGTTCTTCTGATTGGCGAACATCGAGAACATCCGCCGGTCGATGGTCAGCCGCGTGCCGCCGGCATCGAGTCCGATGAAGTGCGGCGCGAGCAGGATCAGCGGCCGGCCGAGCGCCGCCTCGAAGTGCTCGACGCCGCGCAGCTGCACCAGCGACTTGATCCGCTCGGCCGGCTGGTACCAGAGCACGAAGCGGTCGAAGAAGCTGCGCGCGAACAGCTTGAAATGCGTCTGCAGCAGCCGTCGCCGCTCGGCCTCGGACAAGTGCGGGAAGCAGAGCCGCAGATTGGTCCGGCCGATCCGCCGCCGCGAAGCCGCGAGCCAGTACAGCAGGATGCCGAGGCCGTTGCCGAGTGCCCGCAATACCGGATACGGCAACGCCGACAGCAGCCGCAGCAGGCGCAGCGCGAGCATCGAGATCATGCCGCTTCCCTGCCCGGCACCGGCTCGCCCGGGGGGACCTTGTAGCGGTTGTAGCTCCAGACGTACTGCCCGGGCCGCCGGCGGATCACCGCCTCGATGCGGCGGTTGATCGCCTCCGGCTCGGGTGCCTCCTCGACCCGCTCGAGCTCGAGGTCCCAGCCGCGGCCGAACGGCAGCCGCCAGGTCGCCAGCAGGTAGACCGGCGCGCCGGTGCGCTCGGCGAGCCGTGCCGGCAGCGTCATCGTGAAGGCCGGCCGGCCGAAGAACGCGGCCCAGCGCCCTTCCCCGGCCGACGGCACCTGGTCGGGCAGGATGCCGATCGCCTCGCCGCGCTTCAACGCCCGCAGCAGCGAGCGGACGCCGCCGGTATCGGCCGGCACCGCGGTCAGCTGCGGATGCGACCGGGCGGCCTGCAGGATCCGGTGCAGGTCGTCGCGGCGCGGCGCCTTGTAGAGCACGGTGATCGGGGCCAGCGCCGCATAGATCCGCGCGCCGAGCTCGAAGCTGCCGATGTGCGGCGTCAGGATGATCGTGCCGCTGCGGTCGCCGGCCAGCCGGCGCGCCTCGGTCTGGCGGGCCAGTTCGGCATAGGCGTCGCAGCGGCTCCTGGCGAGCAGCGTCGCGGCCGGCCGGAACCAGATATAGCAGGTCTCCAATGCCGCCTGGCCCGCCGCCGCCGCGCTGGCCCAGGCCAGGCCGGGCCGATAGAGGCCGGCGATGGTCAGGTTCTGCCGGGTTTTCCGGCGAAATCCCGTGACCAGCGCATAGGCGGCCCAGCCGCACACGGTACCGGCGAAGTGCAGCAGCCCGAGCGGGGCCCGGCCGATGGTGCGTAGAAGAGACAGGATCATCGATGCGATTTTGCGGGACGTGAACTGGTTCCGCCGGAAGGCGTCGCCGCCTTCGATATAATCACAACGCCACTGAGTTAATGGGACAACTTGCGGGGTGGCAGCGGCGCGAGCGGATCGCGCCGGCGTTGATCCGCTAAAGCGTCGCGGCTTCTCCGAAGCCGGCAACGCCGGCCCACATCCATTGGAGAAGCCACTTGAGCGAATTTCTTTTCACCTCCGAATCGGTCTCGGAAGGCCATCCCGACAAGGTCGCGGACCAGGTCTCCGACGCCATTCTCGACGCGATCTTCAAGCAGGATCCGCGCAGCCGCGTCGCCGCCGAGACGCTGACCAACACCGGTCTGGTCGTGCTCGCCGGCGAGATCACGACCAACGCGACCGTCGACTATATCCAGGTCGCACGCGACACGATCAAGCGGATCGGCTACGACAACACCGACTACGGCATCGACTACAAGGGCTGCGCGGTCATGGTCTGCTACGACAAGCAGAGCAATGACATCGCCCAGGGCGTCGACCACGCCAGCGACGATCATCTGAACACCGGCGCCGGCGACCAGGGCCTGATGTTCGGCTACGCCTGCGACGAGACGCCGGTGCTGATGCCGGCGCCGATCTACTACGCGCACCGGCTGGTCGAGCGCCAGGCGCAGCTGCGCAAGGATGGCCGCCTGCCGTTCCTGCGGCCGGACGCGAAGAGCCAGGTCACGATGCGCTATGTCGACGGCAAGCCGCATTCGATCGACACCGTCGTGCTGTCGACGCAGCACTCGCCCGACCAGAGCGAGAGCAAGACCAAGATGAAGGCGAGCTTCGTCGAAGCCATCATCGAGGAGATCATCAAGCCGGTGCTGCCGAAGGAGTGGCTGAAGGACACCCGCTATCTGATCAACCCGACCGGCCGCTTCGTCATCGGCGGCCCGCAGGGCGATTGCGGCCTGACCGGCCGCAAGATCATCGTCGACACCTACGGCGGCGCCTGCCCGCACGGCGGCGGCGCGTTCTCCGGCAAGGACCCGAGCAAGGTCGACCGTTCGGCCGCCTACGCGGCGCGCTATGTCGCGAAGAACGTCGTCGCGGCCGGCCTGGCGCGGCAGTGCCAGATCCAGGTCGCCTATGCGATCGGCGTCGCCAAGCCGATGAACATCACGGTCTACACCGAAGGCACCGGCATCATCCCGGACGAGAAGATCGCCAAGCTGATCGAGGCGCATTTCGACCTGCGGCCGAAGGGCATCATCCAGATGCTCGACCTGCTGCGGCCGATCTACGAGAAGACCGCTGCCTACGGCCATTTCGGCCGCGAGGAGCCGGAGTTCTCGTGGGAGAAAACGGACAAAGTTGCAGCGCTGCGTTCCGCAGCAGGATTGAAGTAAGCCGCAGGCTTGCTTCAATCCTCGGGGCGCTTGGCGCCCCCGACTGCAAGTTTGGGGCGAGGCTGACTTTGCGAAGCAAAGTCAAGGCCGCGACGGCGGCCGGCCGAGACCACAAGGCTGCGGCTTTGAAGGCCGCAGCCGGCGCCTGAGGCCGGACGCGGCCTTCGCAGGGCCGGCCGCTGGTGGCCGGCCTCACTCAGAGGCTTTCGGCTCCGGTCAGCACGCGCATGCCGGTCAGCCGCGCGAAATCACGATCGTGCGTCACCAGCGCCGCGGCCTGACATTCCAGCGCAGTCGCGGCCTGCAGCGCATCCGGCAGCCGCAATCCGGCCGATGCTCGCAGCCGTGCCGCCGTGACTGCAATCGCCATGGACACCGGAGCGATCTCGAACTCGGAAAGCGTCTTCTCGTAGCGTCGCATCAGCACCGCATCGCCGCTACGCAACGGGCCAGCCAGCACCTCGGCGACGGTGATCGTCGACAGCGCGATCTCGAGCAGACCGGCCTCGTAGGCCTCGAACAGACCCTCGAAACGAGGCGCGAAGTCAGGGTGGCCGTCGAGCAGATAGATGATGGGAGCGGAGTCGACGACCACGAGATCTCCGGCTGAGAGCCTGCCCCACAGCGCCTTCTCGCCGGCGGCCTTCGCGGGAGCGCCCCTGCGTCTCGGCATCCGCCCTTGCTCGCGAGTGCTCAATCCGACCATTCCCGCCGCAGCAGGTCCACGACGGCCGCCGGCGAACCGCCCCAGAGCCCCCTGCCGCTTCCTCGCAGCGCGAGCAGGCGGGCCCGCGGCCGATGCCGTGCCAGCGCGCCCGCCGGAACGATCGCCGCGACGGGCCGCCCATGCCGCGTCAGCAGAGTCGGCTTGCCGGCACCGGCCTGCGAAACCAGTTCAGGCAAGGTGCGTCGCCCTTCTTCTATTCCAATGCTGCGCATGACCCGTCCTCGGCGGCCGATTCACGAATTATATGCGAAATGTACGGCCTGTACAGATTTTGCCGCGATCGGTCGCTGCGGTGAGCGGCGTCCCGCAGCGACCACGCCCCGCGCCGGCGGTCGTCGCCGTGACCGGCCGCCGGTCCGCCGACGCACGGTCGCCACCGACCCCACCGGCGCGGCCTGCGGACACTGGCGCCGTCGGCACCGTCTATCTATAATGTCGTCTCGTCGAGAAGCGTTGCGACCGGATCCCGGCCAGGCTCGACGATCGGACACGAAAACGACGCTTGCAACCCCGCCGGGCTGCAGGCGTTTTTGCTTTCTGCGGCCGCTGCCGAGCGAATATCCATCCGAGGGACCATTGATGAACGCACCCGACCGCACATTGAAAGACTACGCCATCGCCGACATCGGCCTGGCCGACTGGGGCCGCAAGGAAATCCGGATCGCCGAGACCGAGATGCCGGGCCTGATGGCGATCCGCCAGGAATACGCGAAGTCGCAGCCGCTCAAGGGCGCGCGGATCACCGGCTCGCTGCACATGACGATCCAGACCGCGGTGCTGATCGAGACGCTGGTGGCGCTCGGCGCGCAGGTCCGCTGGGCCTCGTGCAACATCTTCTCGACGCAGGACCATGCCGCCGCCGCGATCGCCGCGGCCGGCGTGCCGGTGTTCGCGGTCAAGGGCGAGTCGCTGGAGGATTACTGGCGGTATACCCATGACATCTTCCGCTGGGCCGACGGCAAGTCGTCCAACATGATCCTCGACGACGGCGGCGACGCGACGCTGCTGCTGCACCTCGGCGCCCGCGCCGCCAAGGACGCATCGCTGATCGCCAACCCGAAGAGCGAGGAAGAGACGTACCTGTTCGCCGCGATCAAGGCGCAGCTCGCCAAGGATCCGCAGTGGTACCAGCGCCAGCTCGATTCGATCGTTGGCGTCACCGAGGAGACCACCACCGGCGTGCACCGGCTGCAGCAGATGTCGGCGCGCGGCGAGCTGAAGATGCGCGCGATCAACGTCAACGATTCGGTCACCAAGAGCAAGTTCGACAACCTCTACGGCTGCCGCGAATCGCTGGTCGACGGCATCAAGCGCGCGACCGACGTGATGATCGCCGGCAAGGTCGCGGTGGTCGCCGGCTACGGCGACGTCGGCAAGGGCTCAGCGCAGGCGCTGCGCGCGCTGTCGGCGCAGGTCTGGATCACCGAGATCGATCCGATCTGCGCGCTGCAGGCCGCGATGGAAGGCTACCGGGTCGTGACGATGGAATACGCGGCCGACAAGGCCGATATCTTCGTGACGACGACCGGCAACAAGGACGTCATCCGCCACGAGCACATGGCGAAGATGAAGGACCAGGCGATCGTCTGCAACATCGGCCACTTCGACAACGAGATCGACGTCGCGTCGCTCGCCAAGTACCAGTGGGAAGAGATCAAGCCGCAGGTCGATCACGTGATCTTCCCTGCGGCCGACGGCAAGCCGGGCAAGCGGATCATCCTGCTCGCCAAGGGCCGGCTGGTGAACCTCGGCTGCGGCACCGGCCATCCGTCGTACGTGATGAGCTCGTCGTTCGCCAACCAGACGATCGCGCAGATCGAGCTGTGGACCAAGTCGAAGGACTACGAGGTCGGCAAGGTCTACGTGCTGCCGAAGCATCTGGACGAGAAGGTCGCGCGGCTGCAGCTGGCCAAGCTCGGCGCGATGCTGACCGAGCTGACGCCCGACCAGGCCGCCTATATCGGCGTGCCGGTCGCCGGTCCGTACAAGCCGGATACCTACAGATACTGAGGCCGACTGCTTCGGGCGGCCGGGCGCCACTGAAATGCGTGCAGACGTGGCGCTGGTCGAACGCGGGCTGGCGCGCTCGCGCGCGCTGGCGCAGCGGCTGATCGGCGCCGGTGCGGTCGAACGCTGCGACGGCACCGGCGCGACGCCGGTGCGGCGCGCCGCCGAGCCGGTCTCGGCCGCCGACCGGCTGACGGTGCGCGCATCGCCCGAAGCGCGATTCGCCTCGCGCGGCGGCGCCAAGCTCGACGCCGCGCTGAACCGCGCCGGCATCGCGTGCCGCGGCGAGATCGCACTCGATGTCGGCCAGTCGACCGGCGGCTTCACCGACTGCCTGCTGACGCGTGGCGCGGCGCGGGTGATCGGCATCGAGGTCGGCCACGGTCAGCTGGCCGCGGCGCTCGCTGCAGACCCGCGGGTCGCCTGCCTCGAGCGCACCCATCTGCACGACGTCGATCGCGAGCAGGTGTGCACACACGGCGCGCCGGCCGCGGGCAGCCGGCTGATCGTCGTCGACCTGTCGTTCATTTCGACCATCGCCGCGCTGCCACGGCTGGCCGCGCTGGCGGCGCCGGCGGCGCGGCTCGTGGCGCTGATCAAGCCGCAGTTCGAACTCGGCCCCGACGCTCGCGACCGCCGCGGCATCGTGCCGGCACAGGTCCTGCAGGTCGAACTGGCCGGCCTGCGGCAACGCGCGCACGATGCGGCCGTCGCCGCGGGCTGGCGGCCCGACGACTGGTTCGCCTGCGCGCTGCCCGGCGGTGACGGCAATCAGGAATATTTCCTGATCGGGACTAGAGTCAACTCCCCTTGGGCCTTCGGCCCTCCGGGGGCGCCGCCTGCGGCCGGGCAGAGCCCGCTCCGCGGCGACTGCTTGGCTTTGCCAGCTTCATGCGAAGACCGGGCCACGAGGCAGGATGGAAAAACTGAATGATGACCAAGCTGACAGCCAACCAACGACCGAACCCGAGCTTCGAGTTCTTTCCGCCGAACACGCCGGAAGGGCTGGTCAAGCTGCGTCAGACCCGCCAGGCACTGGTGCCGCTAGGGCCCGAGTTCTTCAGCGTCACCTTCGGCGCCGGCGGCAGCACCCAGGAGAAGACCGTCGGGGTGGTTGGCGAGATCGCTGCCGAGGGCCTGCAGGTCGCGCCGCATCTGTCGTGCATCGGCGCGAGCCGCGACAGCATCACCAGGCTGCTCGACCACTACCGGGCACAAGGCATCCGGCGGCTGGTCGCGCTGCGTGGCGACCTGCCGTCGGGCATGGTCGACCGCGGCGAGTTCCGCTATGGCGCCGACCTGGTCCGTTTCATTCGCGCGCACAGCGGTGATGCGTTCCGGATCGAGGTCGCCGCCTACCCGGAGACCCATCCGCAGGCGAGCTCGCCGGCAGCCGATCTCGACCATTTCGTCCGCAAGGTCGAAGCCGGTGCCGACGCCGCGATCACTCAGTACTTCTTCAACGCCGCGGCCTATTTCGATTTCGTCGACCGGGTTCGCGCCCGCGGCATCACGATCCCGATCGTGCCCGGCATCATGCCGATCACCAACTACACGCAGCTCGCCCGCTTCTCCGACAACTGCGGCGCCGAGATCCCGCGCTGGATCCGGCTGCGGCTTGCCGGCTTTCACGACGACGTCCAATCGCTGCGCGCGTTCGGCCACGAGGTCGTGACCCGGCTCTGCGAATCGCTGCTCGCCCAGGGTGCGCCCGGCATCCATTTCTATACGCTGAACCAGCCCGGGCCGAGCGCCCGGATCTGGACCGAACTGCGCACGGCGTGAGCCGGCCGGCTGCGCGACCCGATCCCGCGGTCGCGCAGCCCGCCGGGGTTCGGTAGTCCGCCGCGCCGCAGGTCACCGTCGGTGACGGCTTCCGGCCCGTTCGTCGGTCCGGGTTGTCCCTGCGCGTCCATAAGTCGGTTCGCCGTTGGATCGCCCCGGCGCGCTGGCTAACATGGTCATCGGTCCTGCGTGCAGGGAAGGCGCGGCCGCCAGCCATGGACGCTCAGGAGGACTCCGTTGCTTTCCGTGATCGATCAGATGACCAAACCGGGCCCGGCGCTGCCGCAGGGTCGGCGCTACCGGCTCGCGGTCGAGGATCTGCGCAAGGAAATGTTCGTCGTCGAACTCGATCGGCCGTGGCTCGATACACCGTTCCTGCTGCAGGGGTTCCTGATCGACAGCCAGGTCGAGCTCGACACGCTCGGGAAGTACTGCGAGTACGTCTACGTCGACCTCGAACTGTCGTCCCCGAACGTCGCCGGCGCGATCCGCAGCGCGGAGCTGCGCTTCGTCGACGACGATGAGCCCGACACCAAGCCGATCGCCGGCGCCCTGCTCAATCCGGCGCCGGCGCTGGCCGCCCGCAGCATGGCGGCCAAGCCCGGCAGCAGCGACCGCAACGCCGCGGACAAGGATGCCGCGAGGAACAAGGCCGCCAGGGCCGCCAAGGGCGGCCCCGGCGCCGGCGAGACGACGATTCGTGCCGCCACGCCGAGCGGCAAGCCGGCGCGCCGGCTCAAGCAGCGCAACGACATCGCGATCAGCTCCGACACCCGCAACCGCTTCCGCCGGCTGGTCAAGCAGACGGCCAATGCCGAGGACCCGTCCGACTCGCTGTTCGAGCGGATGTTCGGCTGGATGCTGAACCTCGGCGGGCGCGGGCGCTCGATCGCACCGGCCAGGCGCAGCGCCGCGGCGAACCCCGGCGATCTGCTGCCGGCCGGCGTGTCGGCGACGATCCACAAGGAACGGCATTCGATGAGCGCGGAGCTGCCTCGCGCACGGCGAGCCTTCAGCAAGAGCGAATCGGTGCTCAGCGAAGTGGTCGCCGATATCCGCAACGGCAAGGCGCCCGAGCTGCAGGCGGTCGCCGGCGCGGTCGACAGCATGGTCGAGAGCATGCTCGACAACCCGGACGCGCTGATGTGGATCGCGCGGCTGAAGGAAGAGGACATCAAGACCTACAACCACGGCGTCAAGGTCGCGTTGTACCTGGTCGCGCTCGGTCGTCACCTGGGCTTCCCGCGCCAGGAGCTCGCCTATCTCGGCCAGATCGGCATGCTCGCCGATGTCGGCAAGATCAAGGTGCCGCGCGCGATCCTCGAGAAGCCGGGGCTGCTGTCGCCGTCCGAGTACGGCCTGGTCAAGGAGCATGTGAACCTGGCGATGACGGTGCTCGGCAACGGCCCGAAGCTGCCGGATCCGGTGCTGACCGGCATCGCCCAGCATCACGAGCGGATGGACGGCTCGGGCTATCCGAAGGGGCTGGCCGGCGCCAAGATCAGCATCTACGGCAAGATGGCCG
This sequence comes from Lautropia sp., assembly GCA_050249335.1. GTDB lineage: Bacteria > Pseudomonadota > Gammaproteobacteria > Burkholderiales > Burkholderiaceae_E > Lautropia. Next base: position 32,755 of record JBFWQR010000043.1, on the reverse strand, counting down.
CGATCGCCGATTCGTTCGCGGCGCTGATCACGCCGCGCGCCTACGCCAACGCGTCGGCGCCGCAGGACGCGCTGATGAACCTCTACGAGTGGAGCGGCAAGTCGTTCCACGAGCCGCTGGTCGAGCAGTTCGTCCAGGCGGTCGGGGTGTTCCCGGTCGGCAGCATGGTCGAACTGTCGAGCGGCGAGATCGGCGTCGTGGTCGCCCACAACCGGGAGCGCCGGCTCGAGCCGAAGGTGCTGGTGCTGTCGAAGGAAGACAAGTCGCCGCTGGCCCAGCCGGTCGAGCGCGACCTGTACAAGGAATCGAAGAAAGCCAAGAGCGAACGGCCGACCCGGATCGTCCGCGGGCTGCCGGCCGGTGCGTTCGGTTTCAAGTTGCGCGACTACTACATCGACGAGATCGCCAAGCAGAATGGAATCCTCACCTAAGCATCGCCTGACGCCGAACGAGCTGCTCGCCTTCGGCCAGCAGCTGCTCGCCCGCAAGTTCGCCGGCCGCCCGCTGCTGCTGGCAGTCCGGCTGAACCGTTCCGATCACCTGCAGGCGCTGGCGCGCGATCCGCACGCCGGGCTGGTGCTGTCGGCGGTGCTCGAGCGGATCGAGCAGCGGCTGCGGCCGGAGGATCGCTATGCGGTCGCCTCGCACGACGAACTGTGGGTGCTGCTCGCCGACGTCGCCAACGAATCGGTCGCGGCGACCATCGCGACCGCGTTCCGCGAAGCGCTCTACCCGCCGATCGTGCTCGACCTGCCGGACGGCAAGACCACTTCGGCGCAGCTGCAGCCGGTGATCGGCGGCGCCTGGAGCCAGAGCGACGCGGTCGGCATGGGCGGCCTGCTGCAGGGCGCCTGGGACGGCCGGCTGCTCGCGACCGACAGCGACACCCGCTTCGATGTCCGCCGGATCGGCGCCGACGACAGCGCGGCGCGGCTCGCCGAGATCGAGCTGGCGCTGCGCCGCAACCTCTACGCCAACGAGCTCGAAGTCCATTTCCAGCCGCAGATCGATCTGGCGTCGAACCAGTGCCTCGCGGCCGAGGCGCTGATCCGCTGGCCGCGCGAACATCCGCTGCAGGTGACGCCGGCGCTGATCGCGTCGATCTGCGACGACCGCGGCATGATCGGCCAGCTGACCCAGTTCGTCATCAACACGGTGCTGCGCCATCAGATGCTGTGGCAGGCCAACGGGCTCGACCTCAGCATCGGCATCAACCTGTCGGCCAAGACCGCCAACGATCCGGGCTTCGCGGCCCAGGTGGCGCAATCGTGCGAGACCTGGAGCCAGTCGCCCGAGCGGCTGCTGTTCGAGCTGACCGAGGATTCGATCGCGCGCAACGAGACCGCGACCATCGAGTGCATGCGCGCGCTGCGCAACATCGGCTGCGAGCTGTCGATCGACGACTTCGGCACCGGCTACTCGTCGTTCGCCTACCTGCGGCAGTTCCCGGTGCACGAGCTGAAAATCGACCGGGTCTTCATCCAGAACCTGGTCAACGACCGCGGCGATCAGCAGATCGTCAAGGCGTTGATCGACCTGGCGCACGCGTTCAACCTGCGCGCGCTCGCCGAAGGCGTCGACAACCCGGCGGCGGTCCACCTGCTGCGCGAGTTCGGCTGCGACCGGGTGCAGGGCTTCCTGTATTCGCGGGCGATGCCGGCCGAGCAGTTCGGTGACTGGGTCCGGCGCTTCAATCAGGGCGAAGCGATGGAAGTGATCTCGCGCGAAGGCGTGACCATGGACGACAACGGCTCGTCGCTCGGGTTCGGCGTGAAGTCGGCCGTCTCGGCGACGTCGTAGCCGACGCCGACCGACGGGACCGGACGATGCGCCAGCGTCCGGTCGTAGTAGCCGGCCCCGAAGCCGAGCCGATAGAGGCGACCAGCATGCAGACGAAAACCGACGCAGGGAATCACCAGCCCGTCGGGCAGCAGCGGAATCCTCTCGCGCGGATTCGCGATGCCGTAGTGGCCGATCACCAGCTCCGTATCCGCGTCCCAGGCACAGAACAGCAGGCCGCGATTCGGCCCGCCGACCACCGGCAGCGCCAGCCGCTTGCCGAGCGCGCGCAGCGGCGCCACCAGCGCGGCGAGATCGGGCTCGCCCTGGATCGGCCAGTAGAGCGCGAGCACCCGGCTCGCCTGCACGACCGCGTTGCGGTGCAGCCGCTCGACGATCGCGGCGTCGTGGTTGCGACGCGTCGTCGCATCGATGCCGGCACGTTGCTGAAGCAGGCGCTGGCGCAGCTGGGTGCGTGCTATTCTGGATTCGGACTCGTCGTTCATATGAAGATTGTAGATGTCGTACCGGCCTGCGCGCTCGGCGCAGCGCTGCTGATGGCGGGTTGGTCGGTCCAGGCGCAGTCGCGTCCGGGCGGCCCGGCCGGCGGGGCGCCGCTGCTCGCCAACATTACTGCCGTTCCGGACCCGGCGACCTCGGATGCCGCCGCGGTCCCCGAGCCCGGCGCGGATGCGCCGCCGGCCGACGCACCCGCGACCGACGCACCGGCGACCGATGCGCCCGCCACCAATGCGCCGGCCCGCGATGCGGTACCGGCGGCGGCCCCGCGCGAGCCGATCATACCGCCGCTGCCGCGCGTGGCAGCGGTCGACGACGCCTTCGTCGCGGCCCGCAAGGCGATGACCGACGGCGACCTCGACCGCTTCGACCGGGTGGTCCAGCCGATCCCGCGTGACCATCCGCTGGCCGTCTACGTCGACTACTGGCGGCTGCGGATCCTGCTCGGCGGCAAGCGGCTGGAAGCGCTGACCGGCGAGGCCGACCAGGCGGTCCGGGCGTTCCTGGCACGCTACCCCGACACCATCGCTGGCGACCTGCTGCGCCGCGACTGGCTGCTCGCGCTCGGCCGGCGTGGCGACTGGTCGCAGTTCGACGCCGAGTACCCGAAATGGAGCCTGCGCGACGAATCGGCGCCGGACTGCTACGCGCAGATGTCGGCGCTCGCGAAGCTGCCGATCGGCCGCAAGCTGGCGCCGAAGGCCGCTCAGCAGGCGCGGGCCCTGGTGCAGCGGCCGGTGGTGCTGAACCGCGCCTGCAGCGATCTGGTCGACGCGCTGGCCGCCGCCAACCAGCTGCAGCCGGCGGAGCTGCGGCAGCGGCTGCTGCTGGCGCTCGAAGCCAACGCGCCCGCCGACATCCGTCAGGCGTATCGGCAGATCGCCGCCGGCAGCAACGAGCGCGAGCTCGAGTTCGCGCTCGCCAAGCCGGCCGCCGCGCTGAAGACCGCGCTGCCGCGGGAGCTGCAACTGGTCGCGCTGGTCCGGCTGGCCCGCAGCGATCCGGCCGACGCGGCCGCCCGGCTGCCGCAGGCCGCCGCACTGTCGGCCGACGAGCGCCGCTTCGTCTGGTCGCAGATCGCCGCCGCCGGCATGCGCCGGCTGGCACCGGAGGCGTACGCCTGGGCGCGCGAGGCCACCGGCGCCCGGGTCAGCGACGAGACCCGCGTCTGGCTGGCGCGGGCCGCGCTGCGCCAGCAGGATTGGGCGCTGCTGCGGACCACGATCAACGCCATGGGCGACCAGGAGCGCTCCGAAGCCGCCTGGGTCTACTGGCTCGGCCGTGCCCAGCAGGCGCTCGGCCACAAGGCCGAGGCGAACCGGCTGTTCGAATCGCTGACCGCGCGTTTCGATTTCTACGGCAAGCTCGCCGCCGAAGAGCTCGGCCGTCCGCTGGCCGTGCCGCCGCGGCCGGAACCGCCGCCCGCGGCGCTGGTCAGGTCGTTCGACGGCAATGCCGGCTTCGCCCGCGCCGAGGCGTTCTACGCGATCGGCCTGCGCTTCGAAGGCAACCGCGAATGGAACTGGCAGCTGCGCGGCCAGTCCGAGCAGACGCTGCGCGCTGCCGCCACCTGGGCGATGCAGCGCCAGCTGCTCGACCGCGCGATCAACACCGACGAACGGATCCGCAGCGACGCCGACTATGCGCTGCGGTTCCCGACCCCGTACGCCGAACGGCTGCTGCCGATCACCCGCAGCCAGAACCTCGACGCCGCCTGGGTCTACGGGTTGATCCGCCAGGAATCCCGCTTCATCGTCGACGCCCGCTCGCACGTCGGCGCCTCGGGCCTGATGCAGCTGATGCCGGCGACGGCCCGCTGGGTCGCGAAGAAGATGGGCCGCAAAGACTACAGCCACAAGGACCTGAACGAGCTGCAGACCAACCTCGAGTTCGGCAGCTTCTACCTGAAGGCGACGCTGGACGACCACGACGGCTCGGCGGTGCTGGCGTCGGCCGGCTACAACGCCGGCCCGGTCCGCGCGCGGAACTGGCGCAGCGCGCTCGGCGCGCCGGTGGAAGGCGCGATCTTCGCCGAGATCATCCCGTTCACCGAAACCCGCGGCTACGTGAAGAACGTGCTGTCCAACGCCACCGACTACGCGGCACTGCTGTCCGGCCAGCCGCAGTCGTTGAAGGCGCGGCTTGGTACGATCGAGCCGAAGGCCGCCGGAGTGACCGCGCTTCCATAGACGCCGCCGTTGGCCCCCGCCACTGGGGGCGGCTTCAGCGGACCGGCGAAGCCGGATCCGCGACGCCCGCAAGGTGTGCGACACTGGTTCCACTTGCAGCGGTACCGGTCTAGGAGTATGGGAAGGGCTCCTAGGGCAAGAGCGGCAGCCGCGGCGCTGTGGAGTGATGGAATGGCGGCAGGCAATGTTCTGGTTCTCGGCGGGTCGGGTTTCATCGGGCGGCATCTGGTGCCGCGGCTCGACGAGGCCGGTTATCGGGTCACCGTGCCGAGCCGGCGGCGCGAGCGGGCGCGGCACCTGATCCTGCTGCCGAAGTGCGATGTCGTCGAAGCCGACGTCGGCGACGATGCGGTGCTGTCGCGGCTGGTGGCCGGCCAGCAGGCCGTCGTCAATCTGATCGGCATCCTGCACGGCCGCGCCGGCACCGGCGACGATCCGTACGGGCCCGATTTCGGACGAGCCCATGTCACGCTGATGGAGCGGCTGATCGTGGCGATGACGCAGCACCGCGTCGCGCGGATCGTCCACGTCAGCGCGCTCGGCGTCGACCCGACCGACCCGAAGTCGCCGCCGTCGCACTACCTGCGCTCGAAGAGCGCCGCCGAACGGCTGCTGCGCGCCTCCACGCTCGACTGGACCATCCTGCGCCCGTCGGTGATCTTCGGCCCCGAGGACCGGCTGCTCAACACTTTCGCCCGGCTGCAGCGGGTATTGCCGGTGATGGCGGTGGCGAACCCGGAGGCACGCTTCCAGCCGGTCTACGTCGGCGACGTCGCCGACGCGATCAAGACCTGCATCGGCTCGATCGAGACGATCGGCAAGACCTTCGAGCTCGCCGGACCGCAGACGCTGACGCTGGCTGAGCTGACCCGGTTCGCCGGCGCCGCCAGCGGCCATCCGCGGCCGGTCGTGACGCTGCCGCCCCGGCTCGGCAACCTGCAGGCGCTGGTGCTCGAGAAATTGCCGGGGCCGACGCTGATGTCGCGCGACAACCTCGCGTCGATGACGATCGACAGCGTCGCATCCGGCCCGATCGACCCGCTGCTCGGCATCACGCCGACGCCGCTCGAAGCGATCGCACCCGGCTACCTGAAGCCGACCGATTCGCCGTTCAACGCCGAGCGCAGACGGCACTGAGCCGGGTAGAGGCTCCTGTGCGGATCTATCGCGTCGGCGGCTCGGTCCGGGACGAACTGCTCGGCCTGCCCGTCGCCGACCGGGACTGGGTCGTCGTCGGCGCGACCCCCGACGATATGATCGCGCAGGGGTTCCTGCCGGTCGGCAAGGACTTCCCGGTGTTCCTGCATCCGCAGACGCGCGAGGAGTACGCGCTGGCGCGCACCGAACGCAAGACCGGCCCCGGCTACAAGGGCTTCGCGGTCCACTTCGCGCCCGGCGTCACGCTCGAGGAAGACCTGGCCCGGCGCGACCTGACCATCAATGCGATGGCGCGCGCCGAGGACGGCCGGCTGATCGACCCGTTCGGCGGCGAACGCGATCTGCACGCCCGGGTGCTGCGCCATGTCGGCCCGGCATTCGCCGAGGATCCGGTCCGGATCCTGCGCGTCGCCCGCTTCGCGGCGCGCTTCGCCGATTTCACCGTCGCGCCCGAGACGATGCAGCTGATGCGGGCGATGACCGCAGGCGGCGAAGTCGATGCGCTGGTCGCCGAGCGGGTCTGGCAGGAGATTTCGCGCGGGCTGATGGCAAGGCGGCCGTCACGGATGATCGAGGTATTGCGCACGGCCGACGCGCTGGCCGTGCTGCTGCCCGAACTCGCAACGCCGCCCGCCGCGACGCCCGCGGCGACACTACCGCAGTGGCCGGCGACGCTCGACCGCGCCGCCGACCGCGGCGAGCCGCTGGCGGTCCGGTTCGCGTTGCTGTGCACACCGGCGACGGCCGGCACCGATCGTGATGCGGTCGTCGATCGCATCGCGCGGATCGGCGAACGGCTGCGCGCGCCGAACGAATGCCGCGATGCCGCCGGCCGCTTTGCCGCCGAGCGCATCGATCACCGCTGGCTGCCGGCCCGCGCCGACGCGCCGGCCGCCGATCTGTATGCTCTGCTGATGCGCTGCGACGGCTGGCGCCGGCCGCTGCGCGTCGACCATCTGCTGCGCGGTGCCGCGGTGCTGGCGGGCGACTCGCCGGCCGGCGCTGCGGCGGATGCGAGAATTCGTCATGCCCTCGCCGTCTCATCGGCGCTCGACCAGGGCGCGATCGCGCGCCGGCACGCCGGCGACCCGGCGGCGATCCGCGACGCGATCGAACAGGCCCGCGTCGCCGCGATCGCAGCGGCGGTCGAGCAGCCGTCGTCGGGCTGACGGCAGCCGGACCCGAGCGAGGACGGACCCCGCCGGCGCCGCAAGCACGCTCAGACGGGACGCTCGCCCTTGAGGGCGATGCGGTGCATCAGGCGCCGTTGCGGGAAATAGTCCGCGAGTGCGTAGTGTTGGGTACAGCGGTTGTCCCAGAACGCCATCGAATGTCGTTGCCAGCGGAATCGGCACGTGAATTCCGGCGTCTGCAGATGGCGATACAGGAACGCCAGCAGCGACTCGCTTTCCGAAGCCGTCATGTCCTTCACGTGCGACGTGAAAGCCGAATTCACATATAGTGCCTTGCGGCCCGTGACCGGATGCGTGCGCACGATCGGGTGCTCCACGGGGGGATGCTCCGCGCGCTTGCGATTCATCTTCTCGGGGTCCGCCTGCAGGCGCGCAACGGTCGGCCCGAACGCCATCGTGAAGTCATGCACCGCACGATGTTCACCGAGGAACCGCTGCATCGCACCCGACAGCGTGTCATAGGCTTCGTACATGTTCGCCCACATCGTGTCGCCGCCGTTGGCCGGCACGTGCCGCGCAAGCAGGATCGACCCCATTGCCGGTTCGATTGCAAACGACACATCGGTGTGCCAATGATTCTCGGTGGGCCGTTTGCGTTCGTCGTGTTCGATCACGCTCACCTGCGGCCACTCCGGCAGGTTCCCGATGAACGGATGCACCATCGGTTCGCCGAAGTGCCGGGCGAACCGCACCTGCTGCTCGGGTGTGATGTCCTGGCCGCGCAAGAAGATCACCTGATGACGCATGAGGGCGTCGTGCAGAATCTCGACCGTGCCTGCACCCAACGGCTCGCGCAGGTCGAGGCCATGGATCTCCGCGCCCAATGCGGGCGCGATCGGTTCGATGTGCAAGGCCATGGTCCCTCCTTCGTTCACGCCGATCTGCGCCGGTGCTGTTTCAACTGCGCAGCGGTTGTGGGCGAGACGGGCGCGGACAACCCGGCCGCCACGACGTCCACCAGATTCGAGACTCTGAGCGCCACGTCGGCCGCGCGCGACCGGCTCGCCAGCATGCGCTCCAGGTCGGCAAGGCCCTGCAGGATCTGACCGGTCATCGCGCGCATGCGTTCCTTGACGATTTCATCGGGCAACCCACCCAGCGCTAGACGGATCAGGCGTCGTGCCCGCCGCAGGCCGGATTCGTGCTCGCCTCCATTCACAGCCGAGGGTTCCATCTCGGGATGGCCATGCACCTGGGCCAGGAAACGCACGTAATGGCTGGCGCCGCCGTCCGCGCCTAGTTGTTCGGCAAGCGGCGCCACGATCACCTCCACGAGTGCACGCAAATCCGTAGCGCGGCCGCTGCGCTCGCTCTCGCCCAGCAACTGCAGGCGCCGCCGGTTGATGCCGGCCATGCGGTGCTCGAAGATGGCTCGCAGCAGCGCATCACGCGTGCCGAAGTGATAGTGCAGCGCTGAAGCATTGCGCTGGCCTGCCGCGCGATTGATCTCGCGCAGCGAAACCCCATCGATGCCCTGCTCCGCAAACGCGCGTTCGGCGGCCAGGATCAGACGCTGGCGAGTACTGTCGTCGTTCATCGAGGACAGTATCCCGCCGCCGTGCAATTAAGTCAATCGAATTAATTCGATCGAATTAGCTGATCAGAACAGCCCCATGCGACCAACCGCGTTCGCCCGGGCTGCGACGGCTGGCGCCGGCCGCGCCGCGTCGCCGTCTCGTCGGCTCTCGACCAGGGGGCGATCGCGCGCCAGCATGCCGGCGACCCGGCGGCGATCCGCGACGCGATCGAAGGACGCGGTCCGAGCGCCGGGGTCAGCGCCCCACGAATTTCGGCTTGCGCTTTTCTATGAACGCGTTCACCGCCTCGGCATGGTCTTCGGTACGGAACGAAGCCATCTCGAGCGCGAACGACGTGTCCATGACGAGATTCAGCTGATGCTTGACCCACTTGTTGACCGACAGCTTGGTCCAGCGGATCGCCCAGGGCGGGCCTTCCGCCAGCTCACGCGCCAACGCCTCGGCCTTCGAAAGCACCGCTTCTGCCGGCACCGCGTAGTTGACCAGACCCATCCGTTCTGCATCGATACCGGTGACGAGGTTGCCGCGCATCAGGAACTCCTTGGCGCGATTCGGCCCGACCAGCATCGGCCAGATCACCGCACCGCCATCTCCGGCCACCAGACCGATCTTGACATGCGGATCGGCGATGCGCGCGGTCTGCGATGCCACGGTGATGTCACAGAACAGTGCAACGGTTGCGGCCAGCCCGATGCAATCTCCGTTGATCGCACAGACGATCGGCTTGTCGCAGCCCAGTAACGCCTCCAGGATCTGGCGGCCGGTTCGAGGCTCGAGCATCTCGCCTTCGGCGATCACGTCCGCGCCCGGCCGGGCGCCCTGCATCGCTTTGACGTTGCCACCCGCGCTGAAGTACTTGCCCGCGCCGGTGAGCAGCACGGCGCGGACGTCATCATCCGTCATCAGGTCGTGCCAGATCGTATGCAGCTCGACATGGCCGGTGTGATCGATGGTATTGCGTGCATCGGCCCCGCTCAGCGTCACCCGGGCGAGACCATTCTCGATCTGTACCTGGAGTCGTTGATAGTTCGCGTATCGGGTCATGACGTGCTTCTCGCTAGCCGGCAGGAGTTCGAGCGCCGAACGCGCGATGGATCTCGCCGGTACGGCTTCAGGGCAGTGGGGTATCCACGATGTAGCCCGAGGGTTGGCCCTTCACGCAGATTCTTTCCATGATCCGCGGCTGGCTCCGGTCGTAGTCGTTGACGGCCATGTGCAGCGTGCAGCGATTGTCCCAGATCAACAGATCGTCCTTCTGCCATTGGTGGCGATAGACGAACTGGGGGCGCACCGCGTGATCGCACAGATACCGCAGCAGCGGCCTGCTCTCTTCCTGAGTCATGTCGGCGAACTGCGCGACCTTTTCGGCGATATAGAGACCCTTGCGGCCGGTTTCCGGATGCACCCTGACGATCGGATGCGCAACCGGCAGGTTTGCGCGCCGCCGCTCCTCCAGACGCTCGGGGTCGCTTTCGTCGAAGACCGCCCGCTCTCCTCCGGTGTGTATGCCGTGCAGCCCGTCGAGGAGCCGCTTCATGCCGTCCGACAGCGTCTCGTAGGCCAGCTGAAGATTCGAGAACTGGGTGTCGCCGCCGACGTCTGGAATCTCGATGCTGCGCAGCATCGAAGCCATACCCGGGGTCGTCGTGTGCATCCGGTCCGCATGCCAGATTTCCGCGTAGACCCCGAAGCCCTTGAGCCAGCCGTTCCTGGGCCGATTCGTGTTCAGAAAGATCTCGGGAAATTCCGGGTCCATCTGCCGGGCCTCCTGATCCGCCTTGGCCTGCGCACGCGAATGGCTCGCGACCGACATGTCGTCGGTCTCGCCCCAGCGCCGGGCGAACGCGACGAACTGGCTGCGGGTCAGCTCCTGGCCGCGAAACAGGATCACGTGGTGTTGCAGGAACGCGCGGTGGACTTCATCGAACATCCGTTCGTCGAGCGGTCGGCGCAGGTCGGCGCCGACGATCTCGGCGCCGAGCGCATGAGACAACTTGCGGATCTGCAGAGTCATGAGATCTCCTTCAGGCACCAGCCGCTCGGACACCCTTCAGGCCCGATGGCTCAACGAATGGAACCTTTCTTTCGCAGCAACGAGATCTCTTCCGGCGAGAGCCCGATCTCGCGCAGGACTTCGTCCGTGTGCTCGCCGATTCCCGGCGGGAAGCCGCGCGCGCGGCCCGGCGTCGCGCTCAGGTCCACCGGGTTTCCGACGACCGGAATCTTGCCGTACCGGGGATGATTCAACTCCGTGATCATCTCGTTGTGGATGACTTGCGGATCCTGCAGTACCGCTTCGAACCGATTGATCCGGGCGACCGGTACGTCGTATCGGATCAGTCGCCGCTCCCATTCGGCAGACGAGCGGGTACGGAAGACGTCCTCGAGAATTCGGCTGATCTCGGCCCGGTGCATCACCCGCTCGGAGTTCCTGGCGAAGCGCGGATCGTCGGCCAGCTCGGCGCGTCCGATCGCTCGGCACAGGTTGAGCCAGAACTGCTCCGTCAGGCACGCGACGACCACCCATTCGCCGTCGGCGGCCAGGAACGACTGGTAGGGCACCATTTGCGGATGGCCGCCACCGACCGGTCTGACGGGTACGAGCGTCTTGAGGTACGGGGTCACGAAATTGGCGAGCATCGCGACGGCCGTATCGAGCAGGTTGACGCTCACCTTCTGGCCGACGCCTGACGCCTGCCTCGCTCTGAGCGCTGCGAGGATGCCGAAGCAGGCCAGGAAAGATGTCGCGAAGTCGGTCATCGGCGGACCGATCTTGACCGGAGGACGGCCCGGCTCCCCGGTCGTACCCATGAGCCCGCCGATGGCCTGGACGAGAATGTCGATTCCCGGCTGTCCGGCTCTGGGACCGGACTCGCCGAACGCGGTCACCATGCAGTAGACGAGATGGGGGAACCGCGCATGCAGCGTCTCGTATTCGAGATTCAGGCCGGCAATCGCCTTCGGTCGCATCGAGACGACGAGAACGTCGGCGCTTTCGAGCAGGCGATCCATGACCGCCCGCCCCTCCGCGGTCTTGAGGTCCAACGCGATCGCCCGCTTGCTGCGATTGACGCCGAAGAAGTAGGCACTGTCGGTCGGGCCGTACAGGCGGTCTACGCAGCGGAACTGCTCCCCCGCTGGCGGCTCGACCTTGATGACGTCTGCTCCGAAATCCCCGAGCAGTGACGTCGCGTACGGCCCTGCCGCAACCTGTGACAGATCGATGATCCGGATGCCGGCCAGCGCTGCCGGCGGGCACGCACCGGTCGCCCCGAAGTCGTCGCTCCGATTCTGAACGACATCTGATTGTTTGATATCAAACGACATGCCGCCAGTCTAGATTCGCTGCCCGGCGCGTCCATAAGGGTTTACCCCGTACGGGCGGGCGAATCGCGATAAAGCGATCGACCCGGCGCTCCGATCGCGCCGGAATCAGGCGCGCCGACTGATAGCTTCGGTCCGGGCGAGCGGCCTGTTCACGTTCGCGAGCATGATCCTCTTCAGCAGCGTGATCAGCGTCTGATACTCGCTCTTGGTCAGGCTTCCGGAGATGCACGCGACCGCGGTCTCCGCGGCAGCGCGCCCTTGCGCGAATGCGTCGCGACCGGCCATCGTAATGCGAACCACCCGGCGCCTGACATCGCTTTCGACGACTTCTCGAGCGACCCACTTCTTCCGCTCGAGAATCTTCAGCACCAGCGTATTCGTGGACCGGTCGAGCCCGAGCATCTCACCGATTTCGCCCTGCCCGATCTCCCCGACGACGTCCAGGACGAACAGATAGTCGTACTGGCGTGCGGTCAGTCCGAGATCGGCGCAATTCTGCTCGAAGACGCCGGAGATGTGCTGCATGCAGCGGCGGAGGAGAAAACCGGGTCTGCGGTGAAGCCGCTCGAGCACCTCCTCCAGCCTTCCCTGCGTCGCATCGGCGCTCGACGGCGCGCCGGCGCGCTTGCCGCGAGCGCCCGTTTCGTTGCTCGGCTTTCTTTTCATGACACTCGATTGTTCCTTCGTGGCCGGCGCGAAACCGCTCTGCCGCCGTCATATGAAGTCGTCCGCGGCGCACCGGCCGACGCAGTGGCCAGCGTATCACAGCGCTGTCGGTCGCCCAGGACGCGCGCCGTGCGCTCTCGGTTTCCTGCGGTCGGTGGGCGACCGGTGGCGAGCCAGGTCCGGACCGGGCGGCACCCCCGATCGCCTGGGTAAACCCCGATAGACGAGGCGATGAAAGCGTTTAGACTGAATCGATCTGTTAGATATCAAACAATCAGATATCAAACTGTACGTTCGCTGCGCGAATCGTGCTCATTGCGATCCGACCAGCACTCGACTCGCTCGCAAGGTGTATCGATGAAATTCAATGCCACGCTGGTACTGCAGGGTCTGCTGTGCGCCTTCCTCTTCCTGTTCGGCAACGCGCCTGATGTCGCCGCGCAGGACTGGAAGCCGACCCGTCCGATCAGACTGGTGGTGCCGTACCCGCCCGGCGGCGGCGCCGACATCATCGGCCGCCTGGTCGCGCAAGCGGTCGCCGGGCGGCTCGAGCACCCGATCGTGGTCGAAAACCGGGGCGGCGCGAACGGCTCGATCGGTTCGGACTACGTTTACCGCGCAGATCCCGACGGGCACGTGATCCTGCTCGCGACGGTGGACTCGCAGGCAATGTATCCGCAGGTGGCCAAAGTCACCTTCGACTCGTCGCGGTACGTTCCGCTGGGCGGCATCGCGCAGATGGGCTACGTCCTGATGGGGCGGGCCGACCTGCCGCCGACGCTGCCCGAGCTCCTGCAACTGATGAAGACCCGGACCCTGACCTATGCCAGCGCCGGGCACGGCGGGTCGCCGCACGTGCTGACGGTTCTGTTCGGCAAGCAGGCCGGGCGCGACCTGCTGCACGTTCCGTTCCAGGGGTCGGGCCCCGCGATACTGGCCGTGCTGGGCGGCTCGGTCGACCTGACCATGGTGCCGCTGGCGGTCGCACCTCAATATCGCGGCAAGCTGCGCGCCTACGGCGTCACGTCGCCGGAGCGGGTGGACTCGATGAAGGAAGTCCCGACGTTCGCCGAACAGGGACTCGCCGTGACCGGCGGTTCGTGGATGGCCTGGGTGGCGCCGCCCGGAACCCCGGAGCCGGTCGCCGCGACGCTGTCCCGGGCGCTGTCCGACGCTGTCGCCAGCCCGGCCGTGAACACCCGGCTGAGGGAAATGGGCATGGCGCCGATCACCCTGTCGCGGCCCGAGTTCGAGAAGCTCTATCTGGACGAATACAGGAAGTGGGGCGCCATCATCCGGGACGCGAATATCAAGGTGGAATGATCGACCGAGCAGGCTTCGATGCGCGCCACGGCGCGACAACCATCAAGGAGACATCGTGGAAACAGACCGGAGAACGGCACTGAAGTGGCTGCTGACCACGGGCGCGATAGCCGGGGGATCGACCGGCGTGGCAGAGGAGGCCTGGAAGCCGAGTCGACCCATTCGGCTCGTGGTTCCCTTTCCTCCGGGCGGCGGCGCGGATATTCTCGGCCGCCTGACGGCACCCGGCGTCTCGGCTCGTCTGGGCCAGCCGGTCGTCGTCGAGAACAAGGGCGGCGCCAGCGGCACGATCGGCGCGGAACATGTGTATCGCGCTTCGGCCGACGGGTCTGTGCTCTTGCTCGCGACGGTCGACACCCAGGCGGTCAACCCGCAGATCGCCAAGGTGCCCTTCGATGCGTCGAAGTTCGTGCCGCTGGGCGGCATCGCACAGGCGCCGTATGTCCTGGTCGGGAAGTCCGGGCTTCCGGCAACGACCTTTGCGGAACTGCTGGACCTGATGAAGACCAGACAGCTGACCTACGCCAGCGCCGGCTTCGGATCCGTCACCCACGTCCTGGGTGCCTCGTTCGGCAGGGAATCGAGAAACGAACTGATCCACGTGGCGTACCAGGGCTCGGGGCCCGCCACGCAGGCGATTCTGGGTGGCGACGTCGACCTCGGCTGGATGACGCTGCAGGGTGCCCTTCAGTATCGCAACCGGGTTCACCTCTACGCGACGCCGTCGGAAGAGCGCTTCGACCTGCTGAAGGACGTCCCGACGATGAAGGAGCGTGGACTCCCGGTGGTCGGTGCGTCGTGGCTCGGCTGGGTCGCTCCGCCGGATACGCCGGAGCCGGTCGCCGCTGCCCTCTCCCGGGCGGTCCGCGATACCGTGTCGAGCCCGGAAATCCTCCAGCGGCTGCGCGAGATGGGCATGGTGCCGATCCAGATGTCCCAGCAGGCGTTCGTGCAGTTCTACCGGGACGAATACGAGAAATGGGGAAAGATCGTCCGCGCGGCAAAGATCGGGGTCAACTGAAACCAGGTCGCTGAAACCCGATCGCTCGAACCCGCGCCCGCTGCAACCAGACCGCTCGATCATCGCACCAGGAACCGAAGAATGAAGGCGACTTTCCAGAAGATACTGGTCGAACAGGACGGCAAGGTCCTCTACCTGACGCTGAACAACCCCGCCAAGTTGAACCCGATGAATCTCGACGTGATGGCGGAGATCGATCGGTGCCTCGACGAGGCCAGGGAGGACGACGGCATCCGGGTCGTCGTAGTCCGGGGCGCGGGCCGGGCGTTCTGCGCCGGTGAGGACGTCACCCAGGGCCATCACTGGTTCCTGGAGGGCAAGGCCGGCACGTTCCTCCAGGGATGGCGGGAGAAGATGCAGAAGATGCGTCTCTTTCCGAAGGTGCTGATCTTCCAGATTCACGGCTGGTGCGTCGGCGGCGCGGTGGAGATGGCCTTGTGCGCGGATTTCCTGATCGCCGCGGAAGACGCGAAGCTGATGCTGCCGCAGGTCAACATCGGAATCACCGCGATGCTCGAGGGCGCGATCATTCCGCAGGCGGTCGGCATCGTCAGGGCCAAGCAGATCGTCCTGACCGGACAGCCGATCGACGGCAAGGAGGCAGCGCGGATTGGATTGGTGTCCGAGGCAGTCCCCCCGGATGCGCTGGTCGCGAGAGTCGAGGAACTGGCGAACGAGATGGCGGAGAAGTTCCCGGCGGTCATCGCCGCGCAGAAGGAGATCATTCATCATTGGATGACGACCGACCTCGAAAGCAGCATCGAGCACTCGGTCCTGGTCATCTGCAAGCTGATGGGAAATCCGCAGGTGTTCGGCCGGATGAAGGCGATCGCCGACCGCTACGACGCGGCCCGATCGAAGTAGCGGTCCTGCCACTCGACGAGCGGGCTCATCGATGCCTCTGCATTACGAAGACTTCAGCATCGGCCAGACGTTCACGACGTTGGGCAGAACGATTACCGAGTCGGACCTGGTTCTGTTCGCGGGGATGACCGGAGACAACAGCGCGCTGCACACGGACGAGGAATACGCCAGGCACTCGGTCTACGGCCAGCGACTGGTGCACGGCATGCTGGCGGTCTCGATCGCGCTGGGACTGATCAGCCGCACCCTGGTGTTCGAAGGCACCGGCATCGCCTTTCTCGGCATGGACCGCGTCCTCTTCCACAAGCCGATCTTCGTCGGCGACACGGTCACCGCCAGGTTCACGATCGCGTCGATGCGCGAGACGAAGAAGGCCGATCGAGGCGTCGTCGTCCGGCACGTAGAGCTTTTCAACCAGCGCGAGGAATCCGTGCTGGAGTTCGACATCACCGGTCTCGTGCTGCGCCGCTGACCGCCGCCGGGAATCCATGCAGACCTACGGCCCGCTCGAGCTGCCGTTTCCCGACCGCAGGGATTGGACGCTCGCGACGATTCTCGCGATTCAGGCCGATCGTTACGGGGACAAGCCGTTCCTGACCGAACCCGGTCGCGGCGTCTTTACCTACCGGCAGATGGACCGCATCGCAGCGTGCATCGCTGGCGGCCTCCTCGCCCGCGGATTTCGTCCCGGCGACCGGATGGTCATCGACATGGACAACGCGGCCGAATATATCCAGGCATGGTTCGGCGCTGCGCGGGCCGGCATCGTGGAGGTTCCGGTCAATCCGGCCTACTTCGGCGATCTACTGATGCACGCGCTGACCGTCACGCAGCCTCGCTGTGTCCTGGTCGACACCGATCATGTCGGCCAGTTCCTCGGCATCGCGAGCGCGATACGAGCAATGGAGCTGCATTTTTTCGTCGTCGGCGAGCGCGCCGACGAGGACGTCCGCGCCCTGCAATCGAGCGGGTTGCGCGCGGAGCCGTACGAAACGCTGACGGCAAGCGCTCCGATCGCCCGAACGCCCGCCGCGCCGCGTTCCGATCTCGCGGCGATCATCTTCACCTCCGGGACGACAGGCCCGTCGAAGGGCGTGATGATGTCGCACGCTCAGTGTTATTTCGGCAGCGTGCAGGGCATGCAGCAGGTGCGGCTCGCGGCGGACGACGTCTACATGACGGCGAACCCGCTGTTTCACTTCAACGCGCAGTTCCTGACCACCTATCCGACGTTGCTGGCCGGCGCCAGCATGACGCTTTATCGCAAGTTCAGCCCGAGCCAGTTCAGCAGGCGGTTGGCCGAATCCGGCGCAACGGTGACGAACTTCGTCGGGGTCATGATGGACTGGGTGGCGAAGCAGCCGCCCGCGCCGACCGATCGCCTGAGCCGCCTGCGCTGCATCTTCTCCGCGCCGACACCCTGGGATCTCGTGCCCGAGATCCGCAGGCGATTCGGCGTCGAGGCATTCGTCGAGTGCTTCGGACATACGGAGACCTGCCTTCCGATCATGGTACCGTACGGCGTCGAACGTCCCCGCGGTGCGACGGGTCTGGCTGTCTCCGACTGGTTCGACATCCAGCTAGCGGATCCGGAGACCGACGAACCCGTCCCTCGGGGGCAGGCCGGCGAGCTGCAGATTCGCCCGCGCGAGCCCTGGATCATCAACTCCGGTTACTTCGGAATGCCCGAGGCGACCGCGGCGGCGCGGCGCAACCTCTGGTTCCATACCGGTGACGCGCTAGTACAGGACGAGGAAGGTTGGTTCCATTTCGTCGATCGGTTCAAGGACTGCCTGCGACGACGCGGCGAGAACATTTCGTCGTTCGAAGTGGAGCGGCCGATCCTGACGCATCCAGCCGTGCTGTCGTGCGCAGCGGTGGGTCTGCCTGCCGACGAGCAGGGCGGCGAGGAAGAGGTCGCGGTGTTCGTGATGCCCAGGGCCGGCATGACGGTAACGCCGCAGGAAATCAGCGCCTGGGCAGGCGAACGTCTGCCGGCCTTTCTCAACCCGCGATACGTGCAGGTCATGCCGCAACTGCCGATGACCCCTTCCGGGAGGCCGCGCAAGGCCGAGCTGCGCCGGCTGGGTTCGGACATGGCGTGGGACCGCGAGTCCGGCACCAGGCCGCAGGCAGCCTCCGCGCCGGACACACCCGACGTAGCCTGATCGGCCGATCATCGTCGGGAACGACCGGCCGGAGGCCAGTCCGACCGTCGAACCTGCCCTTCCCGGCTGCGGGCGGGAGGCCTGGGTGACCCAAGGGCTGGTCGAACCGCTGTTCACCGGCCCGCTCGACCTCGTCGGCGACATCCACGGCGAGCTCGACGCGCTGCACGCGCTGCTTGCGCGGCTGGGCTACGACCGGCACGGCGAGCACCGGCACGGACGCCGGCTGGTATTCGTCGGCGACCTCTGCGACCGAGGCCCGGACAGCCCGGGTGTCGTCCGCTTCGTGCAGCGGCTGGTCGAGCGCGAGCTCGCGCAGTGCCTGCTCGGCAACCACGAGCTCAATCTGCTGCGCGGCCGGCGCAAGCACGGCAACCACTGGTTCTTCGGCGAAACCAGCCCGGCGCTCGAAGCGGAGTTCGGCGTGCTGGTGCCGGCCGGCGACGGAGAAGCCGACGCGCTCGCTGCGTTCATGGCGCAGCTGCCGATCGCGCTCGAGCGCGCCGACCTGCGCGTCGTGCATGCCGCCTGGCTCGACGACGTGATCGCCGCCTGTCGCGGCCGGACGGATCCCGCGCTCGACGCGCACGTCTGGTTCGATCGGCGCGCGCTCGCGTCGGCGAGCGGTGCACGGCTGAAGGCCGCCCGCGACGACGAGTACCTGCGCCATGCGGCCGCGCTGACGAACCCTGGCGAACGCCCGCCGCTGCTCCCGGCGCTCGCCGCGTACGACGAGCACCGGCAGATGAGCAATCCGGTCCGGATCGCGACCTCGGGCGTCGAACGGGTCACGGCCCGCCCGTTCTTCGCCGGCGGCAAGTGGCGCTTCGTCGAACGCGTGCCGTGGTGGCGAGACTATGACGACCCGGTGCCGGTCGTGTTCGGACACTACTGGCGCTGCTGGGACCCGGCCGGCCACGCCGCGCTGTCCAAGGGCGAGCCGAACCTGTTCGAGGGCGACGCACCGGACGGCTGGCAGCGCAACGCGGCCGGCGCCGAGGTCGCGATCTGCATCGACTACAGCGTCGGTGCCCGGTTCAAAGAGCGCCGGACCGGCCGCCGCGCCGGGTTCGCGGGCAGGCTCGCCGCGCTGCGCTGGCCGGAGCGGACGCTGGTCTTCGACGCGGACGCGTGACGCCCTGGCACGCGCGGCGGCATGGATGAGTATGAGGGCGACGGAAGCTCTCGGCCGCCCCGGGAAGAACAGGGTTGCCGGGAAGAACAGAGTTGCCGAATCGAGCGGACATGGCCATAGTCCGTGAAATCGCGGTTTCAGGACAATGATCGTTGAAAAAGCCCCTCGAGCGTTCATTTCTGGCGCGCGTCCGCAAGGCGTTGCCGGATCTTCACCCGGCCGAACGCCGGCTGGGCGAGTTCGTTTGCGACTTTCCGGGCGAGCTCGCCAGCTACGATGCGCAGGAGCTCGCCCGATTCGCCAACGTGTCCAAGGCCACGGTGTCGCGCTTCGTGAGAAGGCTGGGCTACGAGAGCTATGACGAAGCCAGACGCCATGCCCGGGCCGAGCAGCGCACCGGCTCGAGACTGTTCATGGCCCATGCCGGAGACCCGGACGCGGCCGAGGCCTCGCTGACGCAGAACGTCGAGCAGGGCAAGCTCAATCTCGACCGTACCTTTGCCGCCATCACCCAGGCGGAGCTCGACGACGTCGCGCAGGCCATGCTGGATGCGCGCAAGGTCTGGGTGGCCGGCTTCCGCGCCAGCCACCCGTTTGCCGCCTATCTGCGCTGGCAGCTCACCCAGGTGGTCGAGGACGTGATCGCGATCCCCGGCAGCGGCGAGACGCTGGGCGAGCACCTGGTCAGCATCCGCCGCCAGGATTGCGTGGTCATGTTCGGCCTGCGCCGCCGCGTAGCCGTCACCCAGCGGATCCTCGAGCATGCGGGCAGCACCGGCGCGGCGCTGCTCTACGTCACGGACGAGGGGGTGGAGCCGGAGCATCTCGCCCGCTGGCACTTCCGCTGTCACACCATGGCGCCGGGGCCGCTGTTCAACCACGTCTCGGTCATGGCGCTCTGCCATCTGCTGGTCACGCGCTGTATCGAGCTGGCCGGCGGCCGCGCGCGCAGCCGCCTGCGCGGTATCGAGATGCTCAACGACAGCCTGGACGAGCTGTAAGAGGTGGTCGTCCACCGCGCGACCCCTTGCCATCGTCCGGCAGCCTCCTAGCTAGCCGAGCCAGGCCGCTCCGCCCCCGCCCTCGCTTCTGCTGCAGTTTGGTTCATTGCCGGGATCGGCCGCACCCTCATTGTGCAGTGCACATTCGTCGCTCGGCGCCGGCGCAGCGATAAGGGCTTGACGGATAAGAAATTACAGTTTCATATATCAATGGTACGAAACGTGCATTGCTTGTGACGCCGATCACCCGTCGCCCCATTCCTGGGAAACGGCGTGGCCGGCGCCAATGAAACGCAGCTATCCGCCGGTCCGCGCCTTCTGGCCGGGCACCGGCGGCATGAACCGAAAAGGAGCCCTCATGTCCAAGCGCATTGCAGTTGCCGTCGCCATCGTCGCCGTCGGTCTCCTCTTCACCGTCGCCGGAGAGGCCCAGACGATCAAGCTCAAGGTCCTCGGCCAGCCGGCCGGTTCGGGACTCATTGCACAGACGAAGGAACAGCCTTTCTTCGAGGCGCTGGCCAAGCGCACGGGGCTCGACATCGCGGTCGAATATCTGCCGATCGACGTGGCCGGCATTCCCGACACCGACGGCCTGCGCGTGCTGCGCTCCGGCCTGTTCGACATCGTCTCGATCCGCGGCCCGCAGGTCAGCCGCGACGAGCCTTCGGTGCTGGGGCTCGACCTGGTCGGTATGAACACCAGCTTCGAGACCGGCAAGAAGCACATCGATGCCTTCTTCGGCTATGTCGACGGACGGCTGCAGAGCCGGTTCAACGCCAAGCTGCTGGGAGTGTGGCCGGCGGGCCCGCAGGTCATCTTCTGCAAACCCCAGATCGCCGGTCTCGCCAGCCTGCGCGGTACCAAAGTCCGCGTCGGCGACCAGAGCGCGGCCAACTTCGTCGCCGGCCTCGGCGCGACCGGCATCTCCATCCCGTTCGGCGAGGTTCAGCAGTCGCTGGCGCGCGGCGTGGTCGACTGCGCCATCACGGGTCCGTCTTCGGCCAATTCCGGCGGCTGGCCGGAGGCGACCACCACCGTGCTGCCGGTAGCGCTGCAGCTCGCCGTCAACGGCTACGCGATCAATCTCAAGACCTGGAACCGGCTGCCCGAGGACACCCGGAAGAAGCTCGACGGCGCCATCAAGGAGCTGGTGGCAGAGATCTGGACGTTCTCGAAGGACCTGTACGAGGATGCGATGCGCTGCAATTCCGGCCAGAGCCCGTGCGAGCGCGGCAAGTCCTACGCGCTCAAGACGCTGCCCGTCTCCAAGGAAGACCTGGCGACCGTCGCGGCCGCGGTCGGCAAGGTCTCGCTGCCGGTCTGGGCGACCCAGTGCAATGCAGTGGCGCCCGATTGCGAACGGAAGTGGCGGGAGACCGTCGGCGCGCAGCTCGGTCTGTAGGCGCAGGCCACGAGGACCGGGACGATGAAAACCTCGGCAAAGATCATGGGGATCCTCTTCGGCGCCACGATGATCCTGCTCTCCCTCGCGGTCACCGTCGAGACCCTGCTCAGGAAGCTCTTCGCGCATTCGATGGCGGGAATCGACGAGCTCGGCGGCTACGCGATCGCCGTCTGCGCCCCGCTCTGCTTCGCGGTCGCGCTGATCGAACGCTCGCATATCCGGATCAACCTGCTGCAGATGCGCCTGTCGCGGACGGTGCAGGCGGTGCTGAACGCGCTCGCCGCGATCACGATGGGCCTGCTCGCGGCCTACCTGCTGTATTTCACGATCCAGACCGTGGTCGACACCCAGGACTACCGCTCGATCGCCCAGACGCCGTGGGCGACGCCGCTGATCTACCCGCAGTCCGTGTGGCTGGTCGCCATGACGGTGTTCGCCGTCGTCGCGCTCATTCTCGCCTGGCGGGCGCTGCGGCTGCTCGCCCGCGGGGATTGGCCGGCGCTGAACCGCCAGTTCGGCCCGTCCTCCGCGCAGGAGGAGCTCGAAGCCGAGCTCGAGGACCTCAAGAAGCGTGAAGGAGCCGTGCGATGAGCATCGTCCTGGTCCTCGCCGGCTTCGCGATCATGCTGGTGCTGATGTTCCTCAGCATGCCGGTGGCGGTGTCGATCATCGCCGTCGGCGCGCTCGGCGGCTACCTGATGTTCGGCATGCCGCTGGTCGACATGATGGGCGGCGTGATCTGGTCGAGCCTGAACAGCCCGGCCATCCTCGCGATCCCGCTGTTCATGCTGCTCGGCGAGCTGCTGCTGCGCGGCGGCATCGCCGACCGCATGTACGACGCGCTCGCCGTCTGGCTCGGCCGGACGCCCGGCGGCCTGCTGCACACCAACATCGCCACCTGCACGCTGTTCTCGGCCACCTCCGGCTCCTCGGTCGCGACCGCGGCGACGGTCGGGACCATCGCGCTGCCGGCGCTGCAGCAGTACAAGTATCCGATGCGGCCGGCGCTCGGCTCGCTGGCCGCCGGCGGCACGCTCGGCATCCTGATTCCGCCCTCGATCAACCTGCTGGTCTACGGCTCGCTCGCCAACACCTCGGTGGGCCAGCTGTTCGCTGCCGGCCTCGTCCCGGGCCTGCTGCTCGCCTTCTGCTTCTCGCTGTACATCTTCATCGCCCACCGCCATGCCGGCAGCCAGGCGGCCGAGCTGATCGACATGCCGCTGCGCGAGAAGCTCGCGCTGTCGAGATACCTGGTCCCGCCGCTGATCATCTTCGGCGTCGTGATGGGATCGATCTACGGCGGTCTCGCCACGCCGACCGAATCGGCGGCGATCGGCGTGATCATGTCGCTGGTCTTCGTGGCGCTCAGCGGCAGGATGAGCATCGAGCTGCTGGTCAACTGCTCGCTGCTCGCGGCCCGCACCACCGGCATGGTCGTGATCGTGCTGATGTGCGCGCTGCTGCTCAACGTCACCATCTCGATGACCGGCGCGGCCCAGGCCGTGACCCATTGGGTCGATTCCTTCGGGTTCGACCGGATCTCGTTGCTGCTCGTGCTGCTGGTGTTCTACGTCGTGCTCGGCATGTTCATGGACGCGATGTCGATGCTCGTGCTCACGGTGCCGATCGCCGTGCCGATGGTGGTCGCGGTCGGCGTCGACCCGATCTGGTTCGGCATCTTCATCGTGCTGATGTGCGAGATCGCGCTGATCACGCCGCCGCTCGGCATGAACCTGTTCGTCGTGCAGGGCGTGCGCCGCGACGGCGGGTCGTTCAGCGACGTGATGTGGGGCGCGCTGCCGTATGTCTTCGTGATGATCGCCTTCACCCTGCTGGTAATGATCTTCCCCGGCATCGTGATGTGGCTTCCCGATCTGATGGCGGGCCGGAGATGACGCCTCCGGAGGCGACGCCGCTCGCGCCGGGAGCGGGCAGGCGGCCCCGCCGCCTGCTGGTCATCAATCCCAATACCAACACCGAGATCACCGCGCAGATCCGGACGGCGGCCCTGCAAGCCACGCCGGCCGGCACCGAAGTCGAGGTGCTCAATCCCGCGAGCGGCCCTTTTTCGATCGAGACGCCGCGGGACCGCGCCGAGGCGGCGCGCCACGTCGTCCCGCTGATCGAGGCGCGCCGGCACGAGGGCTTCGACGGCTACGTTCTCGCCTGTTTCGACGACATCGGCGTCGAAGCAGCGCGCCGGCTGGTGCCGGTTCCGGTCGTCAGCCTGCTCGGCGCCGGCATCGCCCGCGCGCGCGCGACCGGCGGCCGTTTCGCCATCGTCACCACGGTGGAAATCGCCGTCGCCGGCATCGAGCGCCTGACCGCCGCCTACGGCGTCTCCCATCTGTGCACCGTGCGCGCGGCCGGCGCCGGCGTCGCCGAAACGGCCGCGCGTACGCCGCAGGCCGAAGCGCGCCTGTTCGCCGCGATCGAGCGTGCGATCGGGCAGGACGGGGCCCGCTCCATCCTGCTCGGCTCGGGCGCGCTGAGCGGTCGCGCCGACGAGCTCGGGCAGCGCTTCGGCATCCCCTTCATCGACGGGCTTGCGGCAGCGATCGTCTCGCTGGATAGCGGCCGAGCGCCTGACCGATCGATACGGTGATGCGAACCGGACGGATGCAGCGACGACCCTGTCGCGAGTGACGCCGGCGCGACTCGGCGCCGCGATGAGAAACGTCACGATCACGCTGGACGAGGAAACCGCCGCCTGGATCCGTGTCGAAGCCGCAAGGCGGGATACCAGCGTCTCGCGCCTCGTCGGCGAGATGCTGCGGGAGCAGCGCGAGCGCGACACTGCCTACGCGACCGCACTGCGACGGTTCCGGGCCATTCGTCCGGTTCCGCTCACGCGCGAGGGTGAGCGGTATCCGACCCGGGACGAGACGCACGATCGTGCTCGCCTTCGTTGATACGAACCTGCTGATCTGCTGGCGCGATGCCGGCCAGCCGCGCAAGCAGCCGCTCGCCGCAGCCTGGCTCGAACATCTGTGGGAGACTCGGACCGGACGTCTGAGCACGCAGGTGCTCTCCGAGTACTACACGAACGTCTGCCACAAGCTGCGGGCACCACTGGCGCCGAGCGCAGCCTGGGCGGACGTGACGACCTTCCTTGCCTGGAACCCCTGCCCGATCGACGGCGCCGTGCTTGCCCGCGCCCGTGAGGTCCAGTCGTGCTGGCAGTTGAACTGGTGGGACTGCCTGATCGTCGCCGCCGCCCAGATCGAGGACTGCGCGTTGCTGCTGACCGAGGATCTGCAGGACGGCATGAAGCTCGGCTCCGTCACCGTCCGCGATCCGTTCCGGCTGTCGGTCGAGGACGCGGCCGCCCTGCCCGATCCCGTTTCGGCAGCGCCCAGGCGGTTACGACCGGGTCGTCGAGGTGCGCTGGACCGTTGACCGGCTGTGGCCGCTCGATCCGACCGGCCGCGCCGGCGTCAATCCAGGAACCAGTTCTCGATGCGCAATCCTGCGACGCGGGCGAACTCTCCGGTGTTGCGGGTCACGAGGATCAGGCCCCGGGCCTTGGCCTGCCCCGCGATCAGGGCGTCGTAGGGGCCGATCGGCGTTCCCTGCCGGGCCAGCTCGGCCCGGATCTCGCCGGCAACCCGTGCATCCTCTCGGTCGAGATCGAGCAGCCCGAGATCGGCGAAGAGCAGTCGCAGTGTCTCGAGATTGAACTCGACCTTCTGGCTGCGATAGGCACCGAAGTACAACTCATGAACGACGATCGTCGAGAGGACGAGCGAACCGGGCTCCAGGGCTTCCACCCGCCGCAGCAGCGCTTCCGATCTGCGGGACACCAGCGCGATGACTGCGTTGGTGTCGAGCATCCATGCGCTCATGGACGACCCCCCTCGGGCGGCCGGGCGGGAGCGCTCATCGAAACGCCTGATCGAGCTCCGGACGTTGCTGTGCTTCCGGCTGTTCGCGACCTGCCGCCATGAAATCAGGGCTGAAGCCTCGATCGATCGCTGCGCGCAACGACGACCATCGCCGGGGAGCATCGGGTTTCGGACGCAGGATCACGGCGTCGCCTTCACGCGAAACCTCGACCTCATCGACGTCGAAGCGGAAGTCCTTCGGGAGCCGGACCGCCTGGGAGTTGCCGGACTGGAAGATTTTCGCGATTCGCGGCATGGTCGCATCTCGTATATACTTTCTAGTATATACGACTTCGCGCGAAACTTCCGCCGGGTGCCGGACGGTGTCCAGTTCTTCGCCGCTGGCGGCACCGCGCTCCGACCGCCGCCCTACTTGAGCAGCGTCCAGCCACCATCCTTGACCGTGATCAGCTCGCGGCCGCGCTGATCGAAGCCCGAGTGGTCGGCCGGCGTCATGTTGTAGACGCCCTGGGTCGCGACCAGCTCCTTGGTCTGTTCGAGCGCATCGCGCAACGCAGCGCGGAACTCCTTGGTGCCCGGCTTGCCCTTCTGCAGCGCGATCGGCACCGCGCGGTCGAGCAGCAGGCCGGCGTCGTAGACGTTGGCGCCGAACGTGGCCGGCACGCTGCCGTGGGCCTGCTTGTAGGCTTCGATGTAGCTGGTCGCCATCTTCTTCGACGGGTTCGAGTCCGGCATCTCCGGCAGCACCAGCATCAGGCTCGCGGCGAGCACGGTGCCCTCGACCTTCTTGCCGCCGAGCCGCAGGAAGTCCGGCAGCGCGGCGCCGTGGGTCTGGTACATGCGGCCCTTGTAGCCCTGATCGATCAGCGTGATGTGCGGCAGCACCGACGGGCCGCCCGGCGCGGTCACCAGCACCGCATCAGGGCGCGCGGCGAGGATCTTCAGGCTCTGGCCGGTGACGGACGTGTCGGAACGGTTGAACTTCTCGCTGGCGACGACCTTGATGCCCTTGGCCGCCGACAGCTCGCCGAACACCTTGGCCCAGTTCTCGCCGAACGGATCGGCGGTGCCGATCAGGCCGACCGTCTTGACGCCGACCTTGACCATGTGATCGACCAGCGCGGCGGCGATGATGTCGTCGTTCTGCGTGGTCTTGAACACCCACTTCTTCTGGTCGTTCATCGGCAGCACCACCGAAGCGCCGCCGGTCGGCGACATCATCGGGACGCCGGATTCGGCGATGAACTGCAGCACCGCCATCGCGTTCGGCGTGCCGGACGGGCCGATCAGCACGTCGATGTTCTGCTCGCTGATCAGCTTGCGCACCGCGGTGACCGACGCGGTGGTATCGCTGCCGTCGTCGAGCACCGTGTATTCGACCGGCTGCCCACCCATCGTCTTCGGCAGCAGCGGCACGGTGTTGCGCTGCGGGATCCCGACCAGCGCGGTCGGGCCGGTCGCCGAGACGATGACGCCGATCTTGATCTGCGCGCTGGCCGCACCGGTTGCCAGAGCGGCGACGCCGGCCGAGGCGACGATGGCGATACCAACCAGTTTGCGAAGGAACATGGGACCTCCTGGACGGCGTGGAATGATTTAGACCTAAAGCATATCACCCGATCCGCGGGGGCGCGACATCGGCGAGAATCGAGGCCGATCGGGAACCGGACGACCATGCCGAAGCGCTTCTGGGCCGAACTGACGACGCGCGAGATCGACGCGCTCGACCGCGAGCGCACGGTCGCGGTGCTGCCGGTCGCCGCCACCGAGCAGCACGGCCCGCACCTGCCGCTCGGCACCGACACGATGATCCTGGACGCGCTGATCGCCGCGACGATCGGCCGCCTGCCCCCGGCGCCGCCAGCACCACCGGTGCTGTTCCTGCCGACGCTGGCGATCGGCAAGAGCAACGAGCATCAGGCCTTCGCCGGCACGCTGAGCCTGTCGGCGAAGACGCTGCTCGACGTCTGGATGGAAATCGGCGCCAGCGTCGCCGCGAGCGGCGTCCGGCGGCTGGTGCTGCTGAACGGCCACGGCGGCCAGTCCGGTTTCATGCAGATCGTCAATCACGATCTGCGCGCCCGCGAGCGGCTGATGGTCTGGTCGATCGACTGGTTCCGCATTGCGCCGCCGGCCGGACTGTTCGCCGTCGATGAACTGCGCTACGGAATTCACGGCGGCGACGTCGAGACCTCGTTGATGCTCGCGATCGCGCCGGCGCGGGTCGACCTCGCGCAGGCCCGCCGGTTCGATTCGACGCTGCGCGGGATCGCTGGCGACCACCCACCGCTTGCCGATGGTGTCGCGCGCTGGGGCTGGCAGACGCAGGACCTGAACCCGGCCGGTGCGGTCGGCGACGCGGCCGCGGCCACCGCGGAGAAAGGCCGCGCCGTCCTCGCCCACGTCGCCGCGAAGCTTGCCGCGCAACTGGCCACGATCGCCGAACTGCCGTCGTCGCTGCAGATCGACGGCAAGGCCGATGGCGGGAACGGTGGCGGGATCGACGGCAGCGTCGACGATCCTGCGGCGACATGACGGCCCCGTCGCTGTTCGCGCTTGCCGGCGTCGGCCGCCGCTTCGACACCGGCACCGAAGCGCTGCGCGGGTTCGAGCTGGCGGTGGCCGGCGGCGAGTTCGTCAGCCTGCTCGGTCCGTCGGGTTGCGGCAAGTCGACCGCGCTGCGGCTGGTTGCCGGCCTCGACACGCCGACGAGCGGCCGCGTCACCTGGCGCGACGGCACGCGGCCGACCACGTCGTTCGTGTTCCAGGATCCGACGCTGATGCCGTGGGCGACCGTCGCCGACAACGTCCGGCTGCCGCTGCGGCTCGCCGCCAGCCGGCGGCGCGAGCGGTCGACCGACGTTGCCAAGGTTGCCGACATCGCCGGCGCTTCCGACGCGGCCGGCGCCGATCACGTCGATCGTGCCGATCGCGTCGCCGCCGCGCTCGCCGCCGTCGGCCTCGCCGGTTTCGCCGGTGCCTACCCTCGCGAGCTGTCCGGCGGCATGCGGATGCGCGTCTCGATCGCGCGGGCAATGGTGACCCGGCCGCGGCTGCTGCTGCTCGACGAGCCGTTCGCCGCGCTCGACGAGATCACCCGCTTCAAGCTCAACGACGACACGCTGGCGCTGCGGGCGCAGCGCGGCTTCACAACCGTGTTCGTCACGCACAGCGTGTTCGAGTCGGTGTACCTGGCCGACCGCGTCGTCGTGATGACGCCCCGACCCGGGCGCGTCGCCGTCGAATTCCGGATCGACGAGCCGTATCCGCGCGACGCGTCGTTCCGCACGTCGCCGCGCTTCGGCGCCTGGTGCGCCGAGATCTCGGCGGCGCTCGCGCGCGTGACCGCATGACGACGCCGCGCGGCCGGCGGGTCGCCTGGGCACCGCTCGCGGTCATCGCGCTCGTGCTCGGCGGCTGGGAAGCGATCGTCCGGATCCACGCGATACCGCACTACATCCTGCCGGCGCCGACGTTGATCGCGCGCACGCTATGGGATCACCGCGTGTCGCTCGCCTGGTCCTGGCTCTATACGCTCGAGATCACGTTCGGCGCGCTGGCGCTCGCGGTCGTCGGCGGCGTGCTGCTTGCCGCGGTGTTCGCGCTGTCGCGCCGGGTCGAGCAGGCGCTGTTCCCGATCGCGATCGTGCTGCAGGTGACGCCGATCATCGCGATCGCGCCGCTGATCCTGATCTATGTCGATTCGACCACTGCGGCGCTGCTGCTGTGCGCCTGGCTGGTCGCGTTCTTCCCGATCCTGTCGAACACCGTGATCGGCCTGCGCGCCGCCGACCGCAACCTGCGCGACCTGTTCCGCCTCTACCAAGCGAACCGCTGGGAGACACTGTCGCTGCTGCTGGTGCCGAGCGCGCTGCCGTATTTCCTCGCCGGCCTCAAGATCGCCGGCGGGCTCAGCCTGATCGGCGCGGTCGTCGCCGAGTTCACCGCCGGTGCCGCCGGCCGCGAGACCGGGCTCGCGTCGCGGATCCTGGAGGCGAGCTTCCGGACCGAAATCCCGAAGATGTTCGCCGCGCTGGCGCTGGTCTCGGCGACCGGCATCGCGATCTTCGCGCTGTTCGGCGCGTTGTCGCGGCGGCTGCTCGGCCGGTGGCATGATTCGGAGTCGTAGCCGCTGGTTCCGACTCAGGCGGAATCCGTCAAAGCCGGTATCGGCCGTTTGAGGATTTCGCGAATCGCAAAGCTGGATTCAATTCGCATGATGGCCGGCAGGCGAGAGAGGTGTGCCTTGTGGACCCTCTCGAAGTCCTCAACGTCCTTGACGTTCAAGACGAGCAGGTAGTCGAACTCCCCCGACATCAGGAAGCACTGGACCACGTTCTCGCAACTCGTCACGGCCCGTTCGAACTTCGACAAGACCTCGTCTGATTGCCTTGTCAGCGTCACACGCACAAGAACAGTGGTGTTGAAGCCAATGGCTTTCGAGGACACATTGGCAGAGTATCCCGTGATAACGCCCGCTTCTTCCAGCGCCCTTTGTCTGCGCGCAACGGCGGAAGGCGAGAGGGAGACGTTTGACGCCAACTCCACGTACGAGATGCGACCATTCTTTGCAAGCTGCTTGATGAGCTGCACATCGAGGGGGTCGAGTTCACGCATGGTTCGAGCGTGCGTTCCAGTGATCAGGGCACTTGGGATGCCGTGCAAGCTCCCGCAGCTTGCTAATTCAGCAGAATCGTCGCGTCGTCCGGGAGCCACGAAGCGACGCAGGCATCACCGATGCCGGGCCGCACGCTCCTCGTGAGATTCAGCACCTTCGACGTGAGTTCCAGTCCGGAGTCGGCGCGGAAGTTGATAACCGTGGAATCTCCGATGAACGTCATGTCGATGACCTGCCCCCGGATGCCGCCCGACGTCGCGTTCTGAGAAAAATCGAGAAGTAGATGTTCTGGACGAACGCACAACGTGGCTTCGCCTTCCTTCACTGCGCCTTGCGCAGCCGGTAGGGGCTCGCCGCCGATTGCGCGCACCACGCCGGCCTCAAGCGTGACGGAGATCAGGTTGACCTCTCCCACGAAGCCGGCGACGAACAGGTCTGCCGGGCGGCGATAGATGTCCTGTGGCGGGGCCACCTGCCGGATCCGGCCTTCGTGCATCACGGCCACTCGGTCAGACATGGCAAGAGCCTCGTCCTGGTCGTGCGTGACGTAGATCATCGTCTTGCCGACCTCCTTGTGCAGCAGTTTGATCTCGTTGCGCAAGTGTTCGCGCAGCTTCTTGTCTAGTGCCCCCAGCGGTTCGTCCAAGAGCAGCACTGGCGGATCGAAAACGAGGGCACGAGCGATCGCCACCCGCTGCTGTTGGCCGCCCGACATCTGGTGCGGATAGCGCTGCGCGAGCTGACCAAGGTGCACCTGGTCGAGGACCTTCTGCACGCGCGTCTCGATCTCCGACTTGGGAACACGGCGCATGCGAAGCGGGTACGCAACGTTTTCCTCCACTGTCATATGAGGGAAGAGAGCGTAGTTCTGGAAGATGACGCCCAGTTCGCGTCGGTGGGACGGCAGGCGAGTGATGTCCTTGCCATCCACAAGTACCCGTCCGCCGTCCGGCATCTCGAATCCCGCGATCATCATCAGCGTCGTCGTCTTACCGGAGCCGCTTGGCCCCAACAGAGAGATGAACTCTCCTGGCGCGATGGAGAGGTTTACCTCATCTACCGCCACTGCGCTGCCATAGCGCTTGTGGAGGTTCTCCAAGGTAATGCTGCCGGTGCTCGTCGCCAAGCTGCTCATCTTGGTCTTCATCAACAATCCATCTCTCCGAGAGGAATCACTTCTCACCTCGCCACCCGTTGCCGCACGAGCACCATCCCCTCGCAGCCGGAGACGCTCCAGTCGTCATGTCTTCTTGGCCCGACGCAGCAGGACGCTCATGACGATCACCACTGCCGCCACGAGCATCTGCAGCGTGGCCACGGCTGAAATCGTAGGACTGATGTCCTGCTTGATCCCATCCCACATCCGCATCGGCAGCGTCGTGATCTTTCCAATGCCAAGGAAGAGCACGTACACCACGTCATCGAACGATGTGAGGAATGCAAAGAAGCCACCAACGATGAAGGCCGGCATGACAAGCGGTGCAACGATGGTCCGAAAGGTCGCAATCGGCCCGGCACCCAGACTTCGGGCTGCGCGCTCATACACGGGATTGAGGTCGCGAAGGTTGGCGACCACGATGACCACCACGTAAGGGATCGCGTGCACCGCGTGGCCCAACGCGAGGCCGAACTCGGTGCCCTGCAGCCGAAGCTTCACCAGCACGAAGTAGGTCGCTACCGCGACGACAACCGTCGGCAGGATGATTGGCGAGAGAACCAGGCCAACCATCGCCCCTCGGCCAGGAATCCTGCCGCGGGACAGGCCGAACGCCATCGTCGCGCCGAGGATCGTCGCCATGACGGTAGCCATCAGGGCTACGCGGATGCTGGCAAGGGTCGCCCGGATCCAGACCGGATCGGAGAAATAGGCCTCGTAGTTGCGCAGCGAGTACCCAGGTGGCGGAAACACGAAGTACGGTGACGAGCTGAAGGAGAGATACGCCACGATCACGACCGGCAGCAAGAGCAGCACCGCAACGGACGCAGCGAAAACCTTGATGCCAGTCGCCCCGCCCGCAGAAGGCAAGAAGCGGTCGAGCGCATTGGCCGCAGCGCCGATGCGCATGAGCACTTGCCCGCCCAGGCTCTTTCGTTTGCTCCGAACGCTGCCGTCAGAGAATCCCAGCAGTTGCTCGATCGGGAAGAAACGTGACCCGATCCAAAGAATGACCAGAACGGCAAGCAGCAGCACCACAGAGAGAGCGGAAGCGAAGTTCCAGTTCAATTGCTCCACCACCTGCGAGCCGATCTCCATCGTGATCATCAGGTCAGACACGCCGCCAAGCAAGGCGGGCGTGATATAGAACCCCAGGCAGTAGATGAAGACAAGCAGCAGCCCGGCAACGATACCGGGCAGCGACAGCGGGAGGAACACTGTCAGGAAGGCGGCGAATGGGCTGGCGCCATTCGCGCGCGCCGCCCGAACGAGTTTCTGATCGATGCCGGACATCACGGTGAGCATCGGCAG
The DNA here is from genome assembly GCA_050249335.1 of Lautropia sp. GTDB lineage: Bacteria > Pseudomonadota > Gammaproteobacteria > Burkholderiales > Burkholderiaceae_E > Lautropia. The sequence goes on along the minus strand of JBFWQR010000043.1, from coordinate 539 downwards.
GATCATGAGCGGCAGGATGATGTGCGTCATCCCCATGATCACGCTGAACCTGTTGTACAGCAGCGCCACCGGCTGGGAGAGGAAACCGAGTTGCTGAAGGATCTCGTTGACAACGCCGCTGCGCCCGAGCAAGACGATCCAGGCGAAGGTTCGCGCCAGCACGCTCGTGAAGTACGGCAGGATCACCGCAACCAGCAGGAATGCGCGGAGGGCTCTTCCGCCGGTCGCAAGCGCGTAAGCGATCGGATAGCCAAGGATGAATGAGAGCACGGTAACCGTGATGCTGATCTTCAGCGTGGTCTGGAACACGACCAGGTAGGCCGGGTTGTCGCCAATGCGGCGGAAATGCGAAAGCGTCCAGTCGGGGGCCTCGACCGAGAAGAGCAGCAGGCCGAGCAGCGGAACGACGAAATGCACGGTCAGGAAGATCGTGCCGGGAGCAAGAAGCCACGCCCAGTTGGTCGGCCGGCTGTTCCTCGCGGAGGGTGCCGGCGTGGCCGGTCCCTCGGATGCATCTGCGGTAGTCATGCTCAAGCTAT